>NZ_JBQFVB010000026.1:0-883 GCF_056539465.1 Ruegeria sp. BB1 | reverse complement strand
CCCGGCTACGCGATGCGTTGCGTCACGTGGCGGATTGTCCGGCAGAGACCCATATGGATTGCCCAAAGTTCAGGCGCCTCATGGAGTTTGCATCGCGTTCCGTCGCCACTCAAAAGCGATGAAAGCGTCTGCGTAGCCTGACAGCAGGCAGGTCTTTTAATGCAATTCGACGAATTGAAAATACGGGCTCGGAGTAATCATGTGCACAATTTCGATCTCGTCCAAGCTTGCCTCGGCTGATGCGAAGGCCTTAACTCCAAGCATCGGTCTTGTTCGCCTCTTAATGAACAGGTGGTCCTGTTCGACGATATTGTTCAGGTACTTCCGCCTGACCATCTCTATTGGTATCGGGCAACCAAAACCCTTGAGCATTCTGTTGATTGCTTTGATACCCGCAGTGTTTGTGCTGCTTTTGCCGATGACAATCTTTCGTGGGAGGCCGTTGACCTCCAGCATCTTGGCGAAGAACTTTGTGGCGACCTGTTTGCTGCGACGTTCTGAAAGCTTGAATTCGAGCGTTTTGGCCTGCTTGGGCTTCCACATATTGCGTGATAGCTAGTAAATGCTCGGCCATAGGTGCAAATCTGTTAATCTGAGGCAGCGCCAGAAGAATAGTAGAATGCAATCGCTTGCGCCCTGTTTTTAACCGAGAGCTTTTCATAGATGTTGCTCAGGTGAAATTTGACTGTATTTGTCGAGATTTGCAGGTCCTTCGAAAGTTCACGATTGGATAGGCCCTTGGCCAACGCTTCAAGGATGACGCGCTCTTTACGAGACAGGCTGTGAATTGGATCCTGCTGCATTTTTCGTACGTCGATAAACGGAAATACCATCTTGCCTCGGGCAACATCCGAACAAGTTTCCAGCAAAACATCGACCTCAC
>NZ_JBQFVB010000025.1:0-1040 GCF_056539465.1 Ruegeria sp. BB1 | reverse complement strand
GGCGGCTGCCAATTCGTTGATATCGCTGAAAACCTGGCCATCGACCGCGCCAAGCAGCTGTTCGGCTGCGACTTCGCCAACGTGCAGCCGAACTCGGGCAGCCAGGCCAACCAGGGCGTGTTCCAGGCGCTGATCCAACCCGGCGACACCATTCTGGGCATGAGCCTAGATGCCGGCGGTCACCTGACCCACGGCGCGCGCCCCAACCAGTCGGGCAAGTGGTTCAACGCGGTGCAGTACGGCGTCCGCAAGGAAGACAACATGCTGGATTATGATCAGGTCGAGGCGCTGGCGAAAGAGCACCAGCCCAAGCTGATCATCGCCGGAGGCTCGGCCATCCCGCGCGTGATCGACTTTGCCCGCATGCGCGAGATCGCCGACATGGTCGGTGCCTATCTGCACGTGGACATGGCGCATTTCGCCGGTCTGGTTGCGGCTGGCGAACACCCCAGCCCCTTCCCGCACGCGCATGTGGCGACGACGACCACGCACAAGACCCTGCGCGGTCCGCGTGGTGGCATGATCCTGACCAATGATGAAGATATCGCTAAGAAAGTGAATTCGGCGATCTTCCCCGGCATTCAGGGCGGCCCGCTGATGCATGTGATCGCGGCCAAGGCCGTGGCCTTCGGCGAGGCTCTGCAGCCTGCGTTCAAGGACTATATCAAGCAGGTCGTCGTCAATTCGCAGGCATTGTCGGATCAACTGATCAAGGGCGGTCTGGACACGGTGACCCACGGCACCGACACCCATGTGGTGCTGGTCGACCTGCGCCCCAAAGGCGTGAAGGGCAACGCGACTGAAAAGGCCCTGGGCCGCGCGCATATCACCTGCAACAAGAACGGCGTGCCGTTTGACCCGGAAAAACCGACCGTCACCAGCGGCATCCGCCTGGGCTCGCCCGCCGGCACCACCCGCGGCTTTGGCGAGGTCGAATTCCGCCAGATCGCCGACTGGATCATCGAAGTGGTCGACGGGCTGGCCGCCAATGGCGAAGACGGCAACAGCGCCGTCGAAGCCAAGGTCAAAGCCGAGGTCGC
>NZ_JBQFVB010000024.1:0-1130 GCF_056539465.1 Ruegeria sp. BB1 | reverse complement strand
ATGGCAAAGGAAAAGTTTGAGCGTACAAAACCGCACGTCAACATCGGCACGATTGGGCACGTTGACCACGGTAAAACCACGCTGACCGCAGCAATCACCAAGTATTTCGGTGACTTCAAAGCGTATGACCAAATCGACGGCGCGCCTGAAGAGAAGGCTCGTGGCATCACCATCTCGACCGCCCACGTGGAATACGAGACCGACAACCGCCACTATGCGCACGTTGATTGCCCCGGTCACGCCGACTACGTCAAGAACATGATCACCGGTGCCGCTCAGATGGATGGCGCGATCCTGGTTGTGAACGCTGCTGACGGCCCGATGCCGCAGACCCGCGAGCACATCTTGCTGGGCCGCCAGGTTGGCATCCCGAAGATGGTCGTGTTCATGAACAAAGTTGACCAGGTTGACGACGAAGAGCTGCTGGAACTGGTTGAGATGGAAGTTCGCGAACTGCTGTCCAGCTACGAATACCCTGGCGACGATATTCCGATCATCGCAGGTTCGGCTCTGGCCGCGATGGAAGGCAACAACCCGGAAATCGGCGAAGAGAAAATCAAGGAACTGATGGCGGCTGTTGATGACTACATCGACACCCCTGAGCGTGAAGTTGACAAGCCGTTCCTGATGCCGGTCGAAGACGTGTTCTCGATCTCGGGCCGCGGTACCGTTGTGACCGGTCGTGTTGAGCGTGGCGTGATCAATGTTGGCGACGAGATCGAAATCGTCGGCATCCGCGACACTCAGAAAACCACCTGCACCGGCGTTGAAATGTTCCGCAAGCTGCTGGACCGCGGTGAAGCGGGCGACAACATCGGCGCCCTGCTGCGCGGTATCGACCGTGACGGCGTTGAGCGTGGCCAGGTTCTGTGTAAGCCGGGTTCGGTTACACCGCACACCAAGTTCGAAGCCGAAGCCTATATCCTGACCAAGGAAGAAGGCGGTCGTCACACTCCGTTCTTCGCGAACTATCGTCCGCAGTTCTACTTCCGTACGACTGACGTGACCGGCACCGTGACCCTGGCCGAAGGCACCGAGATGGTCATGCCCGGCGACAACGTCGGCTTCACCGTCGAGCTGATCGCCCCGATCGCGATGGAAGACGGCCTGCGTTTCGCCATCCGCGAAGG
>NZ_JBQFVB010000023.1:0-2771 GCF_056539465.1 Ruegeria sp. BB1 | reverse complement strand
CCCAATGAGCTACAAATCCGACATCGAAATCGCCCGTGAGGCGAACAAGAAGCCGATTCAGGAAATCGGTGCGAAAATTGGCATCTCCAGTGACGATCTGCTGCCTTACGGCCACGACAAGGCGAAGGTCAGCCAGGACTTCATCAACTCGGTTCAAGGTCGTGAAGACGGCAAACTGATTCTGGTGACCGCGATCAACCCGACCCCTGCGGGTGAGGGTAAGACCACCACCACCGTCGGTCTGGGCGATGGCCTGAACCGCATCGGCAAAAACGCGATGATCTGTATCCGCGAAGCCTCGCTTGGCCCGAACTTCGGGATGAAGGGTGGTGCTGCGGGTGGCGGTTACGCGCAGGTTGTTCCGATGGAGGAAATGAACCTGCACTTCACAGGTGACTTCCACGCCATCACCTCGGCCCACTCGCTGCTGTCGGCGATGATCGACAACCACATCTACTGGGGCAATGAGTGCGAGATCGACATTCGTCGCGTTGCGTGGCGTCGTGTGGTCGACATGAACGACCGTGCGCTGCGTCAGATCACCGCCAGCTTGGGTGGCGTGTCGAACGGTTTCCCGCGTGAAACCGGCTTTGACATCACCGTGGCGTCCGAGGTCATGGCGATCCTCTGCCTTGCCACCGACCTAAAAGACCTGGAAAAGCGTCTGGGTGACATCATTGTGGCCTATCGCCGCGATAAGACCCCGGTTTACTGCCGCGACATCAAGGCCGAAGGCGCAATGACCGTTCTGCTGAAAGACGCGATGCAGCCGAATCTGGTGCAAACGCTGGAAAACAACCCGGCCTTTGTCCATGGTGGTCCTTTCGCGAACATCGCACACGGCTGTAACTCGGTCATCGCGACCAAAACCGCTCTGAAAGTGGCCGACTATGTTGTCACCGAAGCGGGTTTTGGTGCTGATCTGGGTGCCGAGAAGTTCATGAATATCAAGTGCCGTAAGGCGGGTATTGCTCCGTCGGCAGTTGTTCTGGTCGCCACCGTGCGCGCGATGAAGATGAACGGCGGTGTTGCCAAAGCCGATCTGGGTGCCGAAAACGTCGACGCGGTTCAGTCGGGCTGTGCCAACCTGGGCCGTCACATCGAGAACGTGAAATCCTTCGGCGTGCCCGTTGTTGTCGCCATCAACCACTTTGTCACCGACACCGATGACGAAGTGCAGGCCGTCAAGGATTACTGCGCCGAACATGGTGTCGAAGCAGTTCTGTCGCGTCACTGGGAGCTCGGTTCAGACGGTTCTGCGCCTCTGGCTGAGAAAGTTGTGGAAATCGTCGAAAATGGTGCTGCGAACTTTGCACCGATCTACCCCGACGAAATGCCGTTGTTCGAAAAGATCGAAACCATCGCCAAGCGTATCTACCGCGCTGACGAGGTTCTGGCCGACAACAAAATCCGCAACCAGTTGCGCGAATGGGAAGAGGCCGGATACGGTAATCTACCGGTCTGCATGGCCAAGACGCAATACAGCTTCTCGACTGATCCGACCCTGCGCGGCGCGCCCACCGGCCACTCGGTTCCGGTGCGTGAGGTTCGCCTGTCGGCAGGTGCCGGGTTCATCGTGGTTGTCTGCGGCGAGATCATGACCATGCCCGGCCTGCCACGCAAACCGGCTGCGGAATCCATCTGCCTCAATGACGCAGGTGAGATCGAGGGCTTGTTCTAAGCGCTCGAATGATACATCTCGTGGTCCGGGGGTATCCCCGGACCGCAGGAGATTGAAATGCCCACTCTGATACCGCCGCAGGACTGTCATTCGATGCGGGAATTGCGGGTTCAGATCGACAAGCTGGATCGCCAATTGATTGAAATGTTGGTGGCGCGCGCAACTTACATAGATCGTGCGTCTCAGTTGAAACCCGGCGAGGGGCTACCCGCCCGCATCCCGGATCGTGTCGAAGATGTGGTGCAGCGCGTGCGCACAAGTTCCGACGAGTTGGGCATGGACCCCGATCTTGCCGAGAAGCTTTGGCGCATCTTGATTGACTGGTCGATTGCCCGCGAAGAACGCGTGCTCGGCCCCGAATGAAGAACCGGGCGCTTTGTGCGCCCGATCCGTTTTTGAAAAGAAGGGATCAAAGGATGGTAGCGCAGGTTATCGACGGTAAGGCCTTTGCCGCAAAAGTACGCGGCCAGGTGGCCGACCAGGTCGCAAAGCTGAAAGAAGAAAACGGCATCACCCCCGGCCTGGCCGTGGTTCTGGTAGGCGAAGACCCAGCAAGCCAGGTTTATGTGCGGTCCAAGGGAAAGATGACCGTCGAGGTCGGCATGAACTCGTACGAGCACAAGCTGGACATCGACACGTCCGAAGAAGATCTGCTGGCGTTGATCGACAAGCTGAACAACGACCCAGCCGTGCATGGTATTCTGGTGCAGTTGCCCCTGCCCAAACATCTGAACGAAGATCTGGTGATCAACTCGATTGACCCGGCCAAGGACGTTGATGGTTTCCACATCTCGAACGTGGGACTGCTGGGTACCGGGCAGAAGTCGATGGTGCCCTGCACGCCGCTGGGGTGTTTGATGATGCTGCGCGACTACCATGGCTCGCTCTCGGGTATGGATGCGGTTGTTGTGGGCCGATCGAATATCGTGGGTAAGCCGATGGCGCAGTTGTTGCTGGGTGACAGCTGCACCGTGACCATCGCACACAGTCGCACCAAGGACCTGCCTGATGTTGTGCGCCGCGCAGATATCGTCGTTGCTGCCGTTGGCCGCCCCGAGATGATCCCGGGCGATTGGATCAAGGAAGGTGC
>NZ_JBQFVB010000022.1:0-2993 GCF_056539465.1 Ruegeria sp. BB1 | reverse complement strand
CCAAGGCCGTGAACCACGTGACCGGGTGATCTGATGCAAGCGCTGGCCCAAAATATTCAGTCCCCCCTGAACCGTTCAAGCTATGCTGATGGGTTGCGCTCGGAACTGCGGGCGTTGTGGCGGAACATTTTGATGAAACGGGCGCCGCATGTAGCGACATGGGCCGGGGCCTCACCGCTGCAATCCATCCCCACCGGGCCCGAGGCGACGCCCTATTTGCAGGCCCTGTCTATCTGGTTCCAATTGTTGCGTATCATCGATGAAAACGCCGAAGTCAGAGATCGTCGACTGACCGAGACCAATAGCGGGCCCGAAGCGGTCGAAGGCGGGTTTGCCGAGGTGTTGTCTGACCTGTCCCTGGCAGTCAGTCCAATGGAAAAACTGACCGCTAATCTGTGTGCCGGACCCACCCTAACCGCGCATCCAACCGAGGCCAAACGGGTCACCGTACTGGAAATCCACCGGCGGATTTATCGCAACCTTGTCAGTCTTGAAACGCAACGATGGACCCCAACTGAGCGCGCCGACTTGCTGAAAAACCTGGAAGGTGAAATTGACCTCCTGTGGCTGACCGGTGAACTTCGCCTGACGCGGCCAAGCCTGCACGATGAGATCGAGTGGGGTTTGCAATTCTTCAGGGACGCAATCTTTGACGCTGTCCCGCAAGTCATGGATCGGTTCGATCAAGCCTGCCTGCACATGCTGGGAAAGACCTTGAGCAAAACGCCCAGTATTCGCTTTCACAGCTGGATCGGAGGCGACCGGGACGGCAATCCGAATGTCACGACAGAGATGACCGCGCTGGCCTTGCAACGTGGGCGCGAAACGGTTCTGGACCTCTACGGTCAAGCCCTTAAACAAGCCGCAAGCAAGCTGAGTATCAGTGCGCTCATATTGCCGCTGCCCGAACCACACAGGACACGTGTACAAGAAATTGTCGACCGGGCTCCGGACACTGGCCGCAATCAGAACGAACCGTTCCGGAAGGCTCTGGATGCCTTACGCCTTCGGCTGATAAAAGACGGCTATAACCACATTTCGCAATTCGTGAACGATCTAAACGCGCTTGATGCCGCTTTATGCGCGGTCAAAGCCGAAAATCTGGCGCGAAGACATATCCGCCCACTGCGCCGGGCCGCAGCGGTTTTTGGGTTCCGTACCGCAACGCTGGACATACGCCAGAATTCCACCGTCACAACCGATGTTCTGGCCGAAATTTGGTCACAATCCGGGCAGGCATTGGAATATGGTACGCCCGAATGGTCTGCCCGTTTGCGGGCCGAATTGGCCGATCAGAACTTGCCCTATCAAAATCGGGAAGCGCTGAGTGATCAGGCCCAAGAGCTCCTTGCCCTCCTGACACTTGTCTACAGCGTTCGATCGGGACCAGACCCCAAGGCTATCGGACCATTCATCCTGTCAATGACCCGTTCCGCCGACGACATTCTCGGTGTCTATCTTCTGGCCCGGTACGCAGGATTCGGGTCCGAAACTCTGGATTTATCAGTGGTCCCACTGTTCGAGACGATTGCCGACCTGCGCAATGCCCCAGCGATATTGCTGGACGTTCTTGATGTTCCGCTTTCCCGCCGCAGCCTTAAAACCGAAGGTAACGTGATCGAGGTGATGCTGGGTTACTCAGATAGTGGCAAGGATGGCGGCTATTTCTGTTCAACCTGGGAATTGGAGCGCGCGCAACGAAGGATCGTCACAGCACTGGCCTCGCAAGGTTTCAAGGCTACATTTTTTCATGGGCGCGGCGGCTCCGTCAGCCGGGGCGGAGCACCTACCGGGCGCGCCATCGCCGCACAACCCAGCGGAACCATTGCCGGACGCTTGCGTGTTACGGAACAGGGTGAGGTTGTTTCGACCAAGTATGCTAACCGCGGCACAGCTGCAGCGCATCTGGAATTACTGCTCTCAAGCACGCTTCGACATACGGCTAACCCCAGCGAAACCCCGCCCCGGCCCGAATTTGACGATGCGCTGGATGCCCTATCGGAACTGTCGCAAACAGCCTATGTATCGCTTCTGCAGATGCCGGGTTTTCTGGACTACTTCCAGCAGGCCAGCCCCGTCGAGGAACTTGCTCGCCTAAAAATCGGCTCCCGCCCGACCCGTCGGTTCGGCGCAGCTAGTCTCGATGATCTGCGGGCTATTCCATGGGTTTTTGCGTGGTCGCAGAACCGCCACCTGATTACCGGTTGGTACGGGTTTGGTGCAGCCATGGCCAGCTTTCGCAAATTCCGAGGTTCGCGCGGTGACGAAGTTTTGCAAGAAATGTTTCAGAAATCTCGCCTGTTCCGCCTCGCTGTCGATGAGATGGAGAAATCGCTCTATCAGGCTGATATGGGCATCGCCACGCAATACGGCGAACTGGTGCGCGATAAGTATATCCGCCAAAGCATCTCTCAGGCGATCAAAACAGAATTCGATAACGCTTGCAGCGCTGTGCAGTTTCTGACTGGCGGTCAGACAATAGGTCACCGTTTTCCCCGGCTGTGCGAACGATTTGATCGCAAACGGGCGGAGCTGGCTCGCATTCACGCATTGCAAGTCGAACTGCTGCAACAAGCCCGAAACAAATCGCAAGCAGGATCAGTCCCTGTGCCGCTACTGCAATCCATGAACGCTATTTCCGCTGGCCTTGGCTGGACCGGCTAACCAATTTCAGGAGATATGCCCCGTGAATGTCCCGCATCGTCTAGACGGTTTTTTCACCCAATCCCTATCTGATCGTGACCCTGAGCTTTTTGGTTCGATCACATCTGAGCTGGGCCGCCAGCGCGACGAGATCGAGCTGATCGCGTCCGAGAACATCGTCTCTGCCGCCGTGATGGAAGCGCAGGGCTCGGTGATGACCAACAAATACGCCGAAGGCTATCCTGGTCGGCGGTATTACGGCGGCTGCCAATTCGTTGATATCGCTGAAAACCTGGCCATCGACCGCGCCAAGCAGCTGTTCGGCTGCGACTTCGCCAACGTGCAGCCGA
>NZ_JBQFVB010000021.1:0-4448 GCF_056539465.1 Ruegeria sp. BB1 | reverse complement strand
AAACGCACTCCTCTCTACGATCTCCATGTTGAGTTGGGAGGCAAGCTGGTTGATTTTGCGGGTTGGGAGATGCCTGTTCAGTATCCGCTGGGGATCATGGGTGAGCATAAGCAGTGTCGTGAGAAGGCGGCGGTGTTTGATGTGTCGCATATGGGTCAGGTGATCCTGCGCGGTGAGGATGTAGGCGCGAAGCTTGAGGCGATCTGTCCGCAGGCTTATGCGACGCTGAAGGAAGGCAAAGCCCGCTACGGGTTCTTCACGAACGAAGACGGCGGGATCATGGATGATCTGATCGTGTCGAATGCGGGGGATCATTTCTTTGTGGTGGTGAACGCGGCGCTGCGGCATCAGGACATTCCGCATATGAAAGCGAACCTTGAAGGCGTTGAAGTGACCGAGATCTTCGACCGCGCGCTGGTGGCGGTTCAGGGCCCCAAGGCCGAAGATGTCGTGGGCGAACTGTGCCCGGCGGCGCGGGACCTGAAGTTCATGGAAACCACCGTCGCCGATATCAACGGTGTCGAATGCCGCATCTCGCGGCTGGGCTATACCGGCGAGGACGGGTATGAGATCTCGATCCCCGAAGACAAGGCAATCGAGGTCACCAAGGCCTTTCTGGCGCATGAGGATTGCGAACCTGCGGGTCTGGGCGCGCGCGACAGCCTGCGGCTGGAGGCGGGTCTGTGCCTCTATGGCAATGACATCGACCAGACGACCTCGCCGATTGAGGCGTCCCTTGGCTGGGCCATTCAAAAGCGCCGTAAGGAAGAAGGCGGTTTTCCGGGTGCGGACCGCGTACAAAAGGAACTGGCCGAGGGTCCTGCGCGCAAGCTGGTGGGCATCAAGCCCGACGGTCGCGCCCCCGCGCGTCAGGGCGTCGAAGTCCAATGTGCCGAGGGCAATACCATCGGCCAGATCACCTCGGGCAGCTTTGGCCCCACGGTCGGCGGTCCCGTTGCGATGGGCTATGTGAGCAAGGGTCATGGTGAGCCGGGCGAGAAGGTCAATCTGATCATCCGGGGCAAGGCGCAACCGGCGCAGATCGTGGCGCTGCCCTTCGTCAAACAGAATTACAAGCGTTGAAGTCAGGAGAGAGACAACATGGCAACCTATTATTCCGAAGAGCATGAATGGCTGACCGTCGAAGGGGACACGGCCACGCTGGGCATCACCAAACACGCGGCTGAGCAGCTGGGCGAAGTGGTCTTCGTCGAGCAGCAGGAAGCGGGCGACGAGTTCGAAAAAGGCGGCGAGATCGGCGTGATCGAATCCGTCAAGGCCGCGTCCGAGCTTTATGCGCCGGTCGATGGCGAGATCACCGAGGTCAACGAGGCGCTGGCCGACAACCCCGGCGCGCTGAACGAAGACCCCGAGGGCGAGGCCTGGATCTACAAGATCAAGATCGCGGATGCCGCGCAGCTTGAGGATCTGATGGACGAAGCCGGCTACAAGTCCTTCATCGGGTAAATCTATGTCGGAGCCCTGTCCCTGGGGCTCCGCCCGTTCGGGCCTGAATCTGTCCACCGGACAGATTCCGGGACGGCCCTCACTCTCCGCCGGAGGCTCCCGCAGTCTCCGCCGGACCTGACCTTTTCGACAGGAGCGCTGCAATGGCCTTCAAACTGACCGATTACGAAGCCTATGACTTCGCCAACCGCCGCCACATCGGCCCGTCGCCCACCGAGATGCGCGACATGCTCAAGGTGATCGGCTTCAAGACGCTGGACCAGCTGATCGACGCCACGGTGCCGCCTGCGATCCGGCAGAAAGAGCCGCTGGACTGGGGTCCGGCGATGACGGAACGCGATGCGCTTTTCCACATGAAAGAGGTGGCGAGCAAGAACAAGGTTCTGACTTCGCTGATCGGTCAGGGCTATTACGGCACCACCACGCCAGCACCGATCCTGCGCAACATCCTGGAAAACCCTGCCTGGTATACCGCCTATACGCCGTATCAGCCCGAGATCAGCCAGGGCCGGCTTGAGGCGCTGTTGAACTTCCAGACCATGGTCAGCGATCTGACCGGGCTGGACGTGGCCAACGCCTCGCTGCTGGACGAAGCCACAGCCGCTGCCGAAGCGATGGCGATGGCCAAGCGCGGCGGTCGCTCCAAGGCCAACAACGCGGCCTTCTTTGTCGACCGCAACTGCCACCCGCAGACCATCGCGGTGATCAAAACCCGGGCTGAGCCGCTGGGCATCGACGTGCAGGTCGGCGACCCCGATGCGCTGGATGCAGGTGCCGTCTTTGGCGCGATCTTCCAGTATCCCGGCACCCACGGCCATGTGCGCGACTTCACCGCCGAGATTGCGGCGCTGCACGAACACAAGGCGATTGCCATCGTCGCCGCCGACATCCTGTCGCTGGCGCTGCTGAAGTCACCGGGCGAGATGGGCGCGGATATCGCCATTGGCTCGACCCAGCGCTTTGGCGTGCCAATGGGCTATGGTGGCCCGCACGCCGCTTATATGGCGACCACCGACAAGCTGAAGCGGTCGATGCCCGGCCGGATCATCGGTGTCAGCATCGACAGCCGCGGCAACAAGGCCTACCGCCTGTCGCTGCAAACCCGCGAGCAACACATTCGCCGCGAGAAAGCCAACTCGAACGTCTGCACAGCGCAGGCGCTGCTGGCGGTCATCGCCTCGATGTATGCCGTGTACCACGGCCCCGACGGCATCAAGGCCATCGCGCAATCGGTGCATCGCAAGACCTCGCGCATGGCCGCCGGTCTGGAAGAGGCGGGCTTTGCCGTGGAACCGGAAGTGTTCTTCGACACCATCACGGTCGAGGTCGGCCACCTGCAGAACGTCGTGATGGAGGCCGCCGTGGCCCGTGGCGTCAACCTGCGCAAGGTGGGCGACAGCAAAGTAGGCATCAGCCTGGACGAACAGACCCGCCCCGAGACCATCGAGGCCGTCTGGGGCGCCTTCGGCATCGACCGCAAGGATGACAGCTCGAACGTGGCCTACCGCCTGCCGGATTACGCGCTGCGCGAAAGCGCCTATCTGACCCACCCGATCTTCCACCAGAACCGGGCCGAGGCCGAGATCACGCGCTATATGCGCCGTCTGGCTGACCGCGACCTGGCGCTGGACCGGGCGATGATCCCGCTGGGGTCCTGCACCATGAAGCTGAACGCCACGATCGAGATGATCCCGGTCACCTGGCCCGAGTTCGGTAACCTGCACCCGTTCTGCCCCGAAGATCAGGCGCAGGGCTATCACGAGATGATTGCGGATCTGAACGACAAGCTGTGCCAGATCACCGGCTATGACGCGATCTCCCAGCAGCCCAACTCGGGCGCGCAGGGCGAATATGCGGGCTTGCTGACCATCCGCAACTATCATGCATCGCGGGGTGAGGCGCACCGCAATGTCTGCCTGATCCCGACCTCGGCGCATGGCACCAACCCGGCCTCGGCGCAGATGGTGGGCTATCAGGTTGTGCCGGTGCAGGCGGATGAGAACGGCAACATCGATGTCGCCGATTTCCGCGCCAAGGCGGAAAAGCACAGCGATCATCTGGCTGCCTGCATGATCACCTATCCGTCCACCCATGGCGTGTTCGAGACCACCGTGCAGGAGGTCTGCCAGATCACCCATGATCACGGCGGTCAGGTCTATATCGACGGTGCCAACATGAACGCCATGGTCGGCCTGTCGCGTCCCGGTGACATTGGCGGCGACGTCAGCCACCTGAACCTGCACAAGACCTTCTGCATCCCGCATGGCGGCGGCGGCCCCGGCATGGGCCCGATCGGCGTCAAGGCGCATCTGGAAGAGCATCTGCCCGGCCACCCGGAATACGGCAGTGCCATCGGCCCGGTCTCGGCCGCGCCCTTCGGCTCGCCGTCCATTCTGCCGGTCAGCTGGGCCTATGTGCTGCTGATGGGTGGCGCGGGTCTGACCCAGGCCACGAAAGTGGCGATCCTGAACGCCAACTACATCGCCGCGCGTCTGAGCGAGGCCTATCCGATCCTCTACACTTCGGAAACGGGCCGGGTGGCGCATGAATGCATCCTCGACACCCGTCCCTTGGACGAGGCCGCCCATGTCAGCGTCGACGACATCGCCAAGCGTCTGGTCGATTCAGGCTTCCACGCGCCCACCATGTCCTGGCCGGTGGCCGGCACCCTGATGGTCGAGCCCACGGAATCGGAACCCATGGCGGAACTCGACCGCTTCTGCGACGCCATGCTGTCCATCCGGGCCGAAGCGCAGGACATCATCGACGGCAAGATCGACGCGGACAACAACCCGCTGAAAAACGCCCCCCACACGGTGCGCGATCTGGTCGGCGACTGGGATCGCCCCTACACCCGAGAACAGGCCTGCTTCCCGCCGGGCTCCATGGGCGTCGACAAATACTGGTCCCCCGTCAACCGCGTCGACAACGCATATGGCGACCGAAACCTCGTCTGCACATGCCCACCAATGGACGCATAC
>NZ_JBQFVB010000020.1:0-5025 GCF_056539465.1 Ruegeria sp. BB1 | reverse complement strand
TCCTGCTGCATTTTTCGTACGTCGATAAACGGAAATACCATCTTGCCTCGGGCAACATCCGAACAAGTTTCCAGCAAAACATCGACCTCACCTGACCGGGATGCGAACCCCGCAGCTCCTGCCTGCATAGCAAGGCGCGGCACGTCTCCGGCATCGTCTCCATATACGACGAAACGGGGCGCGTTCTCCTGTTCACGCAGAACCTCGATCAATTTGGCGGCGCCCAAGACCGGCAAATTCCAGGCGATCACGCAAACCTTGACCGGAACTCTCATAACCGCGCCCAAGAAGCCTTCGGCGGTTGCTGATGTTGCCACCAGAGAGAATCGTGGATCACGCTCGAAAATCTCGGACATGGCCGACAATACCAGTGGATTGTTGTCGGCAAGCATAACGTTAATCGGTTGCTGTGAAGGCTCTGCCATTGATTTTACACCCAAAAACCCAAAAAACTACCCGTAAGTATAGGAAATAATTTGGTATACTGCGGTATTTCTGCCAAAACGGGTAGTTTTTTTCTAATCCCATTAGAAGTCCCAAAGCAGTAGTAAGTTACGTTGCGCAATGATGCAAGCAAGGCTTTTCTGATCCACAACGCGATATTTGGGCGTGATTGATCACGCCGACGATCAAGGAGGATCGAATGACTTTTCAGATTTATCCCACGCTTGAGATCCCCGAGACACTGGCTGCTGGTCCGGGGCCGGGCAATACCGATGCTCGTGTTTTGCAGGCCTTCGCCAATGCCGGGGTTGCGGATCACATGCAGGGCGACGTTTTGCGCGGGATGGTCGAATGCAAGCACATGCTGCGCAATATCTGGGGCACTTCGAACACATATACATTCGCGGTCGCGGGCACTGGTTGGAGCGCATTGGACACAATGTTCTCCGCTGTGATGCCCGGTGATAAAGTCGTGGCCTTTGCCAACGGCACCTTTTCCGGCATTGATGCGCTGACCCTACGCATCAAGGCGGCCACGCCCGAGGAGCATGCCGCCAGCCCGCTTGATCCACAGGCCGCCAGCGTAACGGTCGTTGATGTTCCGCACGGACAGCCGGTCACTGGTGAACTGGTTGAAGCCGCGCTGGAACAGCACAAACCAAAATGGGCCTTCATGGCGCATTGGGAAACCGGATCGGGCCGCATCAATGATCTGCGCGGGTTCTCGGACGCATGCGAGCGTCATGGGGTGATGGGTCTGGTTGATGCGGTCTCGTCGTTGGGCGTCGACGATTTTTCGATTGATGACTATCCGGGGATCGCCGGTTGGGCATCCTGTCCGCAGAAGGGCCTGTGCTGCCTGCCACTGACCTATGCGCCGGTCAGTTTTACAGATGCCTTTATTGAATCCCTCAGAGCGACGGGTGCCTACAGTTATGTCCACAATCCCCTATTCGAGGCGCGTCACTGGGGTATTGTCGACGGTCAGGACGTCGAAAAGGGGACCTATCACAGAACCCATTCCGGGTATGCCGTTGCAGCGTTCCATGAGTCCCTGCGTCTGACACTTCAGGAAGGTCTGACCAGACGGTCGGCATCCTACAAGACCCATGAACGCGTGCTGCGCGATGCTGTTACGGCCATGGGGTGCGAGGTGACTTCGGACATGCCCAGCCTGGTCGTGCTGAACCTGCCGCCGGAACTGGCCGGGCGAGAGATGGAGCTGGTGCAGAACTGTCGGGCAAGGGGTTTTGGGATCTGGCCGACGCTCAGTGCGCCGGTTCAGGTACGCATCGGCATCCTCAATCAGCTCAACCGCCAGGCCGTCAGCCGGATCGTCCGCCTGTTTGCCGAAGCCATGAGGGAACTGGGCGGCAATGTCGATTACGAAGAGATCGAGGCATTGCTCGAAAGCCGTTACGGCACATCGATCGCTGCTTGAACGCACTGCATGAACGGGAGGAATGCAGATGGATATCCATGAATACCAGGCGAAAGAAGTTCTTTCGAATTTTGGCGTCGCCGTACCGTCAGGTGCCTTGGCCTATAGCCCGGAACAGGCGGCCTATCGCGCCCGCGAACTGGGCGGAGACAAGTGGATTGTCAAAGCCCAGGTCCATGCGGGTGGCCGCGGCAAAGCGGGTGGCGTCAAACTGTGTAACAGTGAAAACGAGATCCACGAGGCCTGTGACGAGATGTTCGGCCGCAAGTTGGTGACCCATCAGACCGGACCGGAAGGCAAAGGCATCTATCGTGTCTATGTCGAGTCCGCTGTGCCGATTGATCGCGAGATCTATCTTGGTTTTGTTCTGGACCGCTCCAGCCAGCGGGTCATGATCGTAGCCTCCTCCGAAGGCGGGATGGAGATCGAGGAGATCTCGGCGGAACGCCCGGACAGCATCGTGCGCTCAATCGTGGAACCCGCAGTTGGACTGCAGGAGTTCCAGGCCCGCGAGATAGCCTTCAATCTGGGCCTTGAGGCTCGTCTGGTTCAGCAAATGGTACGGACGTTGCAGGGCTGCTATGCCGCCTTCAGCGATCTGGACGCCACGATGGTTGAAATCAATCCACTGGTTATCACTGGCGACGACCGTGTGCTGGCATTGGACGCGAAGATGAGCTTTGACGACAATGCCCTGTTCCGTCATCCGCAGATCGCTGAACTTCGGGATAAAAGCCAGGAAGATCCCCGTGAAAGCCGCGCGGCGGACCGTGGCCTGTCTTATGTCGGGCTGGACGGCAATATCGGCTGCATCGTCAACGGCGCTGGTCTGGCCATGGCCACGATGGACACGATCAAACTGGCCGGGGGCGAGCCCGCGAACTTCCTCGATATCGGTGGAGGTGCCTCACCCGAGCGCGTGGCCAAGGCCTTTCGACTGGTTCTGTCCGACAAGAACGTTCAGGCGGTTTTGGTCAATATCTTTGCTGGTATTAACCGCTGCGACTGGGTCGCCGAGGGCGTTGTGCAGGCGCTGCGTGAGTTGGATATCGACATCCCGGTCATCGTGCGACTTGCCGGTACGAATGTCGAAGAAGGCCAAAAGATTCTCGCCAAATCCGGCCTACCGATCATCCGCGCCACCACTTTGATGGAAGCCGCTGAACGGGCGGTGGGCGCATGGCAGAATGATCTGTCCCAAAACACCAAGATGAGGGCCGTGTAATGAGCATTCTTCTCGACCGCGACACCCGCGTAATCGTTCAGGGCATCACTGGACGCATGGCGCGCTTTCACACAAAAGATATGCTGGCCTACGGCACCAATGTTGTCGGCGGAGTTGTTCCCGGCAAGGGTGGTGAAACCGTTGAAGGTGTACCGGTGTTTGACACCGTGAAACAGGCCGTTGAGGCAACCGGAGCGGATGCCAGTCTGGTCTTTGTTCCGCCTCCGTTTGCTGCAGACTCCATCATGGAAGCTGCTGATGCGGGCATTCGCTACTGTGTCTGCATCACCGACGGTATCCCGGCGCAGGACATGATCCGCGTAAAGCGTTACATGTACCGTTATCCCAAGGACAGGCGCATGGTGCTGACCGGACCGAACTGCGCCGGTACAATCAGCCCCGGTAAGGCTCTGCTGGGTATCATGCCGGGCCATATCTACCTGCCTGGCAATGTCGGCATCATTGGTCGCTCGGGCACACTGGGGTACGAGGCGGCAGCACAGCTCAAAGAACGTGGCATTGGCGTTTCGACCAGTGTTGGTATCGGTGGCGATCCAATCAACGGGTCCTCGTTCAAAGATATCCTGCAACGGTTTGAAGAGGACGAGGATACCCACATCATTGCGATGATCGGCGAAATCGGCGGTCCGCAGGAAGCTGAAGCCGCGGAATACATCCGCAATCACATTACAAAACCGGTCATTGCTTATGTTGCCGGATTGACCGCCCCCAAAGGTCGAACCATGGGGCACGCCGGTGCGATCATCTCGGCTTTTGGCGAAAGCGCCAGCGAAAAGGTTGAAATCCTGTCCGCTGCTGGTGTGACCGTGGCCGAAAACCCCGCCGTGATTGGTGAGACAATCGCACGAGTGATGGAGGCTGCGTGATGGTTAAACCTTCGGTCTTAGTCACCCGTCGCTGGCCTGCCGCCGTCGAGGCGCAGCTGGCCGAAAACTACAACGCCGTGCTGAATACCGGGGACAAGCCAATGTCCCCGGCAGACATCCGGCGGGCGTTGAAAACCTATGATGCTGTCCTACCCACGGTCACCGACACGCTCAGCGCCGAGGCATTGGATGTGCCTGGCGCGCAGACTAAGATCATTGCCAATTATGGGGTCGGCTATAGCCATATCTGCGAACCTTCGGCGCGTGAGCTAGGCATGACGGTAACAAATACACCGGATGTCCTGTCCGAGTGTACGGCCGATCTGGCCATGACGTTGCTACTGATGGTTGCGCGCCGGGCAGGTGAGGGCGAACGCGAATTGCGCTCCGGCAAGTGGACCGGCTGGCGGCCGACGCATCTTGTGGGCACAAAGGTCAGCGGCAAGACGCTGGGCATCATCGGTTATGGCCGGATCGGCCAGGAAATGGCTCGCCGTGCCCATCACGGGTTCGGTATGAACGTCCTCGTCTATAACCGCAGCGAGGTGGCCGCGGACGTATTGGGCCAGTGCGACGCAACACAGGTGGACACGATCGATGATCTCTTGCCCCAGTGCGATTTTGTGTCACTGCACTGCCCCGGCGGCTCCGCGAACCGGCACCTGATCAACTCGCGCCGACTGAGCCTGATGAAGCCTGACGCATTCCTGATCAACACTGCGCGCGGCGAGGTGATTGATGAATGGGCTCTGATTCAGGCGCTGATGTTCGACATGATCGGTGGTGCGGCCTTGGACGTCTTCGACGGCGAGCCCCGCATCAGCCCGGATCTGCTGCAATGTGACAACCTCGTGATGCTGCCGCATCTGGGCAGCGCAACGCGCGAGGCCCGCGAAGCGATGGGCTTCCGCGTTCTCGATAATCTGAGTGACTTTTTCCAAGGCCGTGAACCACGTGACCGGGTGATCTGATGCAAGCGCTGGCCCAAAATATTCAGTCCCCCCTGAACCGTTCAAGCTATGCTGATG
>NZ_JBQFVB010000019.1:0-6036 GCF_056539465.1 Ruegeria sp. BB1 | reverse complement strand
TTGCAGAATTGCCACAAGGTGTTTTGTGGATATTTTTTTTGGCGGATTGTTTCGGGACGTTTGTTTTGAAAGTTGTTAGTGAGGCGCCGATCGAAAAAGCGATAGATTGACGTGAAGATTCGAGCGGTTTCTGTGAGGTTGAAAGGCCTGTTGGCGTTGGTATGTGCGGGTGCGGCGGGCATGGGTCAGGCGCAGTCTGTTTCGACCTATGGCACACCCGGCCTGCTTGAGATTCCGACCGCCGAGATGTTCGATGACGGGGCGCTGGTGTTCACCGCTGCGGGGTTGCGCAATAGCGGGCGGGGGACGATGACGTTCCAGATGCTGCCCTGGGTGCATGGCAGCTTCCGTTATGCGGTGATCGACAGGCTGGATGGGCCCGACACCACCCGGTATGACCGCAGCTTTGACATCCATTTCCGGTTGCGCGAGGAAAGCCGGCACAGCCCGGCCATCGTGATGGGGCTGCGCGATTTTGGCGGTACCGGCGTCTATGCCGCCGAGTACTTTGTGGCCACCAAGACCTTTCAGGACCGGCTCAAGCTGACCGGTGGCATCGGCTGGGGCCGCATGGCAGGGCGGGGCGCGTTTTCGAACCCGCTGGGTGTGTTTGGCAGCCGGTTCGACACCCGGCCGCCGCCAAATTCAAACGGTCAGGGCGGTGAGCTGGAATTCGGCAACTGGTTCCGTGGCGATGCGGCGCTGTTTGGGGGCGCCAGCTGGCAATATAATGACCGGCTGACCTTTCTGGCCGAGTATTCCCCCGATCTGTACAGCCAGGAAGCGGTCAACGACAGTTTCCGGGTCAGATCCCCGATCAATGTCGGGGTCCAGTACCGGTTCGACAATGGCACGCAGCTGACCACATCTTTTCTTTATGGCTCCACGCTGGGGCTGACGCTGAGCTATTTCGTCGACCCACGCAAATCGGTGGCGCCGGGCGGACAAGGTGCCGCGCCACCGCCGTTGCAGCCCAGATCCCAGACCGCTGCCGCAACAGCGGACCGCGCGACCGGCGACATCCGGTCCCGGATGCAAGCCGCGCTGGCGCAGGAAGGGTTGCGGCTGGTCTATCTGTCGGAGACCGGCGATACGGTTCAGGTCGGGGTCGAGAACACCACCTATGGTCAGGCCGCCCAGGCGTTGGGGCGCACCGCCCGCGTGCTGGCCAATGAAGAACCCGCCCAGACCGAGCATTTCGACATCGCGCTGATGTCGAACGGCGTGCCGCTGAGCGCGGTGCGGGTCAATCGCGACGACCTGTATGAGCTGGAACACGACCCCGACAATGCCTGGCGCAGCTTTGCCCGGGCCGAGGTGTCGGACACGCTGCCGCTGGTGCAGGGCGGTATCCTCAGCGATGCTTACCCGCATTTTTCCTATCGGTTCGGGCCGTATCTGAACTTTTCCTTCTTCGACCCCGACGACCCGCTGCGATACGAGGTGGGCGCCGCGCTGGGGCTGGATTACACGCTTTCGCCGGGCTTCACCCTGTCGACCGGGCTGCGGTTGCCGATCCTCAGCACGCTGGATGACAGCACCCGGGTCTCGGATTCGCCGCTGCCGCATGTGCGCTCAGACTGGGCGATCTATGCCCGCGAATCCAACCTGCGGATCGAACATATGACCGGCGAGTACCTGTGGCGGCCGGGCACGAACCTTTATGCCCGCACCACGCTGGGCTATCTCGAGACCATGTTCGGCGGGCTGTCGGCGGAACTGCTGTGGTATCCCACCAACAGCCGCCTGGCGTTGGGGGCCGAGGCCAATTATGCGGTGCAACGCGATTTCGACGTGCTGTTCGGCTTTCAGGATTATTCCGTCGCCACCGGGCATGTCTCGGCCTATTACGATCTGCCGGGCGAGTATCACGCGCAGGTCGATGTCGGGCGCTACCTGGCGGGCGATTATGGCGCCACCTTCACGCTGGATCGCGAGTTCAACAACGGCTTCAAGGTTGGTGCCTTCTTTACCCTGACCAATGTCAGCTCGGAAGAGTTCGGCGAAGGCTCGTTCGACAAGGGTATCCGGCTGGAAATCCCGGTCTCATGGCTGACCGGGCGTCCGTCGCGCAACAAGATCGCTCAGACCATCCGTCCCGTTCTGCGCGATGGCGGCGCGCGACTGCATGTGCGCAACCGGCTCTATGGCGTCACCCGCGAGGCCCGCGCGCAGGACCTGTCGCGCGGCTGGGGGAGGTTCTGGCGATGACAGCCCTGCGCCGCCCTGCCCTGTTGGCCCTGCTGGCCCTGATGCTGATCTCCTGCGGCGACGCGCAGGAAGATGTCGATCTGCTGAAGGGGGCGCTGTTTCCCAATGCGCCCCGGTTCCATCCGCGCGCGCAGGCGCTGGCCGCGCGCCGCCCGATCCCGCCGCGGCTTGAAGTCGGCTTTCCCGCCCGCGATCTGGCCGGGGTCATGTTGCTTGAGACCGAGCGCGCCGGGGTACAGACCTGGCTGAGTGCGGATGGCGCCACCATCACGCTGGATCAGGGGTTGCTGACCTCGGCCAAGGGGTTCGGCGGCGGTCTGGCCGGATCGGATGTCAGCCAGAGCGCGGCGCTGATCCTGAGCGGCGGTTCGGGCCGAGCCGAGCGGTTCCACAGCTTTCTCAACGGCAATGACGAGATCGAGCTGCACGCCTATCGCTGCCGGATCACCCCGTTGGGGTCTGACCCGGTGGTGTTGCAGGGCACGCCCGTTGCCGCGCAAAAGCGGCAAGAGGATTGCTATGGGGTGGCCGAGACCTTCAGCAACATTTACTGGGTGCAGGACAGCACCGGCCGCATCGTCCAGTCCTCGCAATGGACCGGCGATTTCCTGGGCAACATGGTCATAAAGGTGGTGCCCGATGAGAGTTGAGATTTTGAACAGCAAAGGACAGCGCGTGCGCCATTTCCCCCTTCTTCTCAGTGCGCTGGCCCTGAGCGGCCTGATCGCCGGATGTTCAACCATCTACCGCAGCCCCTCGGTGACCGCAGGCGTGTCGGATGCCGGCAAGGTCCGTGTCGTGCCGGTCACGCCCGAGACCGTGCTGGTGGCCAACCGCTCGCCTTATGCGCCCAAAACCCTGCCTTCGGTGTTTGGTCTGTCGGCCGGATCGGGCTCCTCCACCAGCTTGCGCGGCACCGGCCCCCTGCCCGAGGCGCCCTCGACCCAGGACGGATCACGCGCCGGGCTGCAGCTGGACCCGCCACCGCAAGTGAACCCCGGCCCCTACACCATTGGCATCGGCGACGTGCTGGTGCTGTCCACGCCATCCACCCAAGGCACCGCCGGAGAGCTGTCGGGCCTGCTGGCCGCGCAGAACAGCCGCAACGGCTATACCGTGCAGGATGACGGCTCGATCAACATCCCCGATGTCGGCCGCGTGCGGCTGGTCGGCCTGACCGTGGATGAGGCCGAGGCGCTGCTGTTCCAGCGTCTGGTGGAAAACCAGATCGACCCCACCTTCAGCCTGGAAATTGCCGAGTTCAATTCCCGCCGCGTCTCGGTCGGCGGCGCCGTCGGCCAGCCCGGCATCCAGCCCATCACCCTGACCCAGCTGACCCTGGGCGAGGCGCTGTCGGCCGCCGGGTCGGTCTCGGTCAGCGATATCGACAATTCCTCGGTGCGCATCTACCGCGACGGGCAGATGTATCAGATCCCGCTGGAAGATCTGTATGCGCGCACCGCCTTGCAGAACCTCAACCTGATCGCCGATGACTCGGTCTTTGTCGATACCGACTATGATCTGGACCGGGCCGAGCGCTTCTTTGCCCAGCAGATCGCCCTGCGCGAGACCGTGCTGGAAGGCCGCCAGACCGCCCTGCAAGAGCTGAACGTGGCCGTCAATCTGCGCCGTGCCGATCTGGATGAGCGCCGCAACAACTTTGTTCAGTCCATCGAACTGGACGCGGTCGATCGCGATTACGTCTACCTGTCCGGCGAGGTCCGCACCCAGGGCCGCTATGCCCTGCCGTTCAACCACGCGGCCACCCTGGCCGATGCGCTGTTCGACACCGGCGGCGGCATCGCCAAGGAAACCGGCGACGCATCGGAGGTTTATGTGCTGCGCGCCGCAACCGACGCCCGCGAGTTCGGCGCCGTCACCGCCTGGCACCTTGATATCCGCAACGCCGCACAGCTGACCCTGGCCGCGCAATTCCAGCTGCGCTCAAACGACATCATTTTCATCGCGGAAAACCCTGTCACAAAATGGGGCCGCACCATCAGCCAGATCACCCCATCCCTTGTCACGACGCCAATCAATGCCGCGGTAAATTAAGACACCCACCCGGGCACCGCCATCGCGCCCAATCAGCACAAGCGCGCTGGCCGCCCGGGCCGGATCATTGCCTTCACGTCTTTCAAAAGCTTATCACACACCAAAAACACGATTATGATCGCACCGGGCGTGCCGACCCTGGGTACACAAGGAACCAAGATATGAAGATCGCGATTGCCGGGATTGGCTATGTTGGCTTGTCCAACGCCGTGCTGCTGGCGCAAAACCACGACGTTGTTGCCCTGGATGTGTCCGCCGCGCGCGTGGACATGCTCAACCAGCGCGAAAGCCCGATCCAGGATGCCGATATCACCGACTTCCTGACCAACCGAACGCTGAACCTGACCGCCACCACCGATCCCGAAGCCGCGTTTGGCGGGGCAGATTTTGTCGTTGTGGCCACCCCGACCAATTATGATCCGCGCAGCAACTATTTCGACACCAGCTCGGTCGATACGGTGATCGACCAGGTCACCAGAGTGAACCCCGATGCTGTCATCGTGATCAAATCCACCATCCCCGTGGGCTTTGTCACCGATGCCCGCGCGCGGTTTGGCACCGACAATGTGATCTTCTCGCCAGAGTTTCTGCGCGAGGGGCAGGCGCTGCACGACAACCTGCATCCCAGCCGGATCATCGTCGGCGAACGCTCGGACCGGGCCAAGACCTTTGCCGAGCTGCTGCTGGAAGGAGCAGTCTCAAAAGATGCGCCGGTGTTGTTCACCGACCCCGACGAGGCCGAGGCGATCAAGCTGTTCGCCAATACCTACCTTGCCATGCGCGTGGCCTTTTTCAACGAGCTCGACAGCTATTCCCTGGCCGGCGGCATGGACCCGCGCCAGATCATCGAAGGCGTCAGCCTCGACCCGCGCATCGGCGCGCATTACAATAACCCCTCGTTCGGATATGGCGGCTATTGCCTGCCCAAAGATACCAAACAGCTGTTGGCCAATTACAACCATGTGCCGCAGAACCTGATCCGCGCCATCGTCGATGCCAACCGCACCCGCAAGGATTTCCTCAGCGATCAGATTCTGATGAAAGGGCCCAAAACCGTCGGCATCTACCGGCTGGTGATGAAAGAAGGCAGCGACAATTTCCGCCAAAGCTCGGTTCAGGGCATCATGAAGCGGATCAAGGCCAAGGGCATCCAGGTCATCGTCTATGAACCGGTTTTGAGCGAGGATCATTTCTTCCACTCACCGGTGATCCGCGATCTTGACGCCTTCAAGCAGCAGGCCGACCTGATCCTCGCCAACCGCATCTCGGACGAGATCCGCGATGTCAGCGACAAGGTCTTCACACGCGATCTGTTTGGCGCGGACTGATCCCGACAGAGGGGTTTTGAGAATACAAAAAAGCCCCGCCGCCGGAAGTCCGGTGGTAGGGCTGTGCGCCGTGAACGGCGGATACCTTACGTCAGCACAAGCGCATGAATGCCCGACGCCGTTGTGCCGGTCGCATGCACACGCGTAACCCCCACCGGCAGGATCGAAAAATCCGCCACCTGAACGGTGCGCGTCTCCCCTCGAACCGTGGTCATCACCACGGCCCCGCCCGCCTCAACATAAAGACCAATCGCCACATCCGACAAATCCGCCACATCCGACGGCGCAACAGGCAAAACATCACGCGCAGGCCCCGAAAGGCTGGAAACGCGATTGATAAAAGGGTTCATGCTCATCAACCCAACCTCACTCAGTCATCTCAATCAGAAGCACCATAAACAAAACACAACTAACACAACCAAAACACACCGAACGGAACGGC
>NZ_JBQFVB010000018.1:0-6056 GCF_056539465.1 Ruegeria sp. BB1 | reverse complement strand
CTCTCACCCTATTGTTTTGTGGTTCTGACGGGTTGAGGGTGTTAAGCGATTGATCTTGGGGATCAATTGTAGTGTGACCGGGCTGTTCTGAGATTTTCTGACGCTGGTTGCGGGAGTAGGATTTGAACCTACGACCTTCAGGTTATGAGCCTGACGAGCTACCGGGCTGCTCCATCCCGCGTCAGTGTCAGATTTGTATCATCGTTAGAGAGATGTTTTGGGCTTTTACTAGGTTTGGCGGTGACCTACTCTCCCGGGGCTTAAGCCCAAGTACCATTGGCGCGGCAGTGCTTAACTTCCGGGTTCGGGATGGGACCGGGTGTTTCACTTGCGCTATGACCACCAAACCGAGGAAAAGCCCATGTCTGCATTCTTGCTGAGCAAGAAAGCGACGGGTGGCAGGCAGCGTCTTTGCGTGCAAAGGCGCGTTGCCACTCGGTTGTTATGTCACCCCTTTACGGGGTTTCACATCAATCAACGTTGTCCAACTCAAGGTCGGTGTATGCTTTTGGTTTTGTTTGATCGCCTACCGCTTCGCTACTTGAGGCGGTGAGCTTTGTCTTTCTGTTACTGGATCAAATCAAGCCTATCGGGCGATTAGTACCGGTCAACTGAACGCATTACTGCGCTTACATCTCCGGCCTATTGACGTGGTGGTCTTCCACGGCCCTCAGGGAGACCTTGTTTTGAGGGGGGCTTCCCGCTTAGATGCCTTCAGCGGTTATCCTGTCCGATCATAGCTACCCAGCACTGCCGTTGGCACGACAACTGGTCCACCAGTGGATCGTTCACCCCGGTCCTCTCGTACTAGGGGCAACTCCTCTCAAGTCTCCTACACCCACGGCAGATAGGGACCGAACTGTCTCACGACGTTCTAAACCCAGCTCACGTACCTCTTTAAACGGCGAACAGCCGTACCCTTGGGACCTGCTCCAGCCCCAGGATGAGATGAGCCGACATCGAGGTGCCAAACACTGCCGTCGATATGGACTCTTGGGCAGTATCAGCCTGTTATCCCCGGCGTACCTTTTATCCGTTGAGCGATGGCCCTTCCACTCGGGACCACCGGATCACTATGGCCGTCTTTCGACTCTGCTCGACTTGTCAGTCTCGCAGTCAGGCTGGCTTCTGCCATTGCACTCAACGAGCGATTTCCGACCGCTCTGAGCCAACCTTCGCGCGCCTCCGTTACGCTTTAGGAGGCGACCGCCCCAGTCAAACTACCCGCCACGCAGGGTCCCGGATCCGGATAACGGACCGCGGTTAGACATCAAGAGTGCGAAGGGTGGTATCTCAAGGGAGGCTCCACGGATACTTGCGTTTCCGCTTCAAAGCCTACCACCTATCCTGCACATCACAATCCTGATGCCAGTGCGAAGCTGTAGTAAAGGTGCACGGGGTCTTTCCGTCTAACCGCGGGAAGCCTGCATCTTGACAGGCAATTCAATTTCGCTGAGTCGATGTTGGAGACAGCGGGGAAGTCGTTACGCCATTCGTGCAGGTCGGAACTTACCCGACAAGGAATTTCGCTACCTTAGGACCGTTATAGTTACGGCCGCCGTTTACCTGGGCTTCAATTCAAGGCTCTCACCTCTCCTTTTAACCTTCAGGCACCGGGCAGGCGTCAGACCCTATACGTCGTCTTGCGACTTCGCAGAGCCCTGTGTTTTTAATAAACAGTCGCCACCCCCTGGTTTGTGCCCCCAGCCCCTAGTTGCCTAGGAACCGGGCCTCCTTCTCGCGAACTTACGGAGGTATTTTGCCGAGTTCCTTCAACATCGTTCTCTCAAGCGCCTTGGTATTCTCTACCAGTCCACCTGTGTCGGTTTAGGGTACGGTCTGATAGGAGGGCTATTTCCAGGAACCTCTCAGCAGCCCAATCAATCCGATAAGATTGAACTACACCTGAGATCCGTCACCACTCCACGGCCCAGGAATATTAACCTGGTTCCCATCGCCTACGCCTTTCGGCCTCGGCTTAGGGGCCGGCTTACCCTGCTCAGATTAGCTTTAAGCAGGAACCCTTGGACTTTCGGCGAGAGTGTCTCTCACACTCTTTGTCGCTACTCATGTCATCATTCTCACTAGTGATCTCTCCACCGGATCCCTCACAGGCCGGCTTCATCGAAAGCCTCTCTCCTCCAATCCGCCCGAAGACGTGAAGGAGGAATGAGACTATGTCACACTACGCTCTGCTACCATGCCTTACGGCATCCTAAGCTTCGGCTCATGGCTTGAGCCCCGTTACATCTTCGCCGCAGGACAACTTATTTAGACCAGTGAGCTGTTACGCTATCTTTAAAGGATGGCTGCTTCTAAGCCAACCTCCTGGTTGTTTTGGTCGTCCCACCTGCTTTCCCACTTAGCCATGAATTGGGGGCCTTAGCTGTAGGTCAGGGTTGTTTCCCTCTCCACTACGGACGTTAGCATCCGCAGTGTGTCTGCCATCTAGTACTCCCGGGTATTCGGAGTTTGGTTAGGATCAGTAAGCCTGTGGGGCCCCATTACCCATCCAGTGCTCTACCCCCCGGGGTATTCGGATGACGCTCTACCTAAATAGATTTCGCAGAGAACCAGCTATCTCCGAGTTTGATTGGCCTTTCACCCCTAGGCACAGCTCATCCCGATCCTTTTCAACGGATGTGGGTTCGGTCCTCCAGTAAGTGTTACCTTACCTTCAACCTGGCCATGCCTAGATCACTCGGTTTCGGGTCTGATCCCACGAACTCATGCGCCCTATTAAGACTCGCTTTCGCTACGCCTACACCTAACGGCTTAAGCTTGCTCGTGAGACCAAGTCGATGACCCATTATACAAAAGGTACGCCGTCAGCTCGCAAGGAGCCTCCGACTGATTGTAGGCGTTCGGTTTCAGGTACTGTTTCACTCCCCTCGTCGGGGTGCTTTTCACCTTTCCCTCACGGTACTGGTTCGCTATCGGTCAGCAAGGAGTACTTAGCCTTCGAAGGTGGTCCTCCGATCTTCAGACAGAATTTCACGTGTTCCGCCCTACTTAATACGTCCATCAAAGCTTCCTATACGGGGCTGTCACCCGCTATGGCCATGCTTCCCAACATGTTCTAGTCACTTATCTGGCTCGGCTGGTCCCCGTTCGCTCGCCGCTACTAGGGGAGTATCAATTGATTTCCTTTCCTCCGGGTACTTAGATGTTTCAGTTCCCCGGGTTTGCTCTTAAAACCCTATGTATTCAGGTCTTAAGTACCTGTTTAAGCAACATATTGATTATCAGAGATAACAATATGAAGCTTTCAGGTGGGTTGCCCCATTCAGAAATCCATGGATCAAAGCTTATTCTCAGCTCCCCATGGCTTATCGCAGAGTATCACGTCTTTCATCGCCTCTTGCTGCCAAGGCATTCACCAAACGCCCTTCTCGCGCTTGATTTGATCCAGAAAGAGAAAGACAGACGTCCTTCACGGCAGACCCAGCTGGTAACTAAAGGCCGCCTCTGTTTCTGAACCAAAAGCATACTTTCCCGCCTTCCATCCTGGAACCCATGCTGCCGATGTCGGTCGGCCCCACATGGAGAATGGAAGACAATGCATGATCGTCAGATCATGCGGGTTAGTGTACTTGACTTGGACAACTCTGTTCGTTTCAGCCGGGATATTCAAAGAGGGACGAGGAAACATCCCAAATCGAACCTCCTCCGAAGAGGACCAACTGAGATCAACGCCACACTCGGCGCGATCAAACAGTGTTGATTGATTTCTCTCTATACGATGTCAAAGCCTCCGAAGAAGCTGCGTCCAATCGGACGGTTAAAAACCCAAAGGTGCTTAACGATCTGATCGGGTAAATGGTGGAGCCTAGGAGGATCGAACTCCTGACCTCCTGAATGCAAATCAGGCGCTCTCCCAGCTGAGCTAAGGCCCCAAAATAGTCGCTTTCGTGACCTTCGCTACGCAAAGGCACTGCCGCGACAACGACTTTTTTGCCTGAGGCAAAAAATGTCTTGGTGGGTCGAGGAGGACTTGAACCTCCGACCTCACGCTTATCAGGCGTGCGCTCTAACCACCTGAGCTACCGACCCAGACAGGCCGGTCGGCCTGATGTGTTCTGAAGAGATATGAGGACGGCTCGGTCCATGAGTTTGATCAACTTTGTTTGTTGATCTTCTGCTAAGTGTATCACGAGATTTGCGAACAAATCTAACTAGATACATCCTTAGAAAGGAGGTGATCCAGCCGCAGGTTCCCCTACGGCTACCTTGTTACGACTTCACCCCAGTCGCTGATCCTACCGTGGTCCGCTGCCCCCAAAAGGTTAGCGCACGGCCGTCGGGTAGAACCAACTCCCATGGTGTGACGGGCGGTGTGTACAAGGCCCGGGAACGTATTCACCGCGTCATGCTGTTACGCGATTACTAGCGATTCCGACTTCATGGGGTCGAGTTGCAGACCCCAATCCGAACTGAGACAGTTTTTTGGGATTAACCCATTGTCACTGCCATTGTAGCACGTGTGTAGCCCAACCCGTAAGGGCCATGAGGACTTGACGTCATCCACACCTTCCTCCCGCTTATCACGGGCAGTTTCCCTAGAGTGCCCAGCCGAACTGCTGGCAACTAAGGATGTGGGTTGCGCTCGTTGCCGGACTTAACCGAACATCTCACGACACGAGCTGACGACAGCCATGCAGCACCTGTCACTAGGTCACCGAAGTGAAAGACCCATCTCTGGGCCGGTCCTAGGATGTCAAGGGTTGGTAAGGTTCTGCGCGTTGCTTCGAATTAAACCACATGCTCCACCGCTTGTGCGGGCCCCCGTCAATTCCTTTGAGTTTTAATCTTGCGACCGTACTCCCCAGGCGGAATGCTTAATCCGTTAGGTGTGTCACCGAATAGCATGCTACCCGACGACTGGCATTCATCGTTTACGGTGTGGACTACCAGGGTATCTAATCCTGTTTGCTCCCCACACTTTCGCACCTCAGCGTCAGTATCGAGCCAGTGAGCCGCCTTCGCCACTGGTGTTCCTCCAAATATCTACGAATTTCACCTCTACACTTGGAATTCCACTCACCTCTCTCGAACTCTAGACTGATAGTTTTGGAGGCAGTTCCAGGGTTGAGCCCTGGGATTTCACCCCCAACTTTCCAGTCCGCCTACGTGCGCTTTACGCCCAGTAATTCCGAACAACGCTAACCCCCTCCGTATTACCGCGGCTGCTGGCACGGAGTTAGCCGGGGTTTCTTTACCTGCTACCGTCATTATCTTCACAGGCGAAAGAGCTTTACGACCCTAAGGCCTTCATCACTCACGCGGCATGGCTGGATCAGGGTTGCCCCCATTGTCCAAGATTCCCCACTGCTGCCTCCCGTAGGAGTCTGGGCCGTGTCTCAGTCCCAGTGTTGCTGATCATCCTCTAAAACCAGCTATAGATCGTAGGCTTGGTAGGCCATTACCCCACCAACTACCTAATCTAACGCGGGCTAATCCTTTGGCGATAAATCTTTCCCCCGAAGGGCTCATACGGTATTACTCTCCGTTTCCAGAGGCTATTCCGTACCAAAGGGTATATTCCCACGCGTTACTAACCCGTCCGCCGCTCACCCCGAAGGGCGCGCTCGACTTGCATGTGTTAGGCCTGCCGCCAGCGTTCGTTCTGAGCCAGGATCAAACTCTCAAGTTGAAAGCACATTGCTGCGCTATCCTTGACGTTCGAACCTCTGCACATCTCATCAGGAGGCTAATCCTGATGAAGTCTTCTGTTTGATGTACACAGACTTCCTAAGAAATCAGTGAACCACTCAAACAGTGAAGCTGACACTAGATCATCGGCCCCGATTGCTCGAGAAACCTACTAGCGCGATATACAGACATTCAATCCGTCGAAACGAACCAAACCGCCCACATATCTCTTCAGTTATCCATCAATGTCAAAGAACATAACACCCAGAGCCAAAAACCAGACCGTTGCGCCAATAACCTCAGCGCGCCCGCCTAACAAATCCCTCAAGATGCCCCCAGTCTCTCCTGAGCGTCTCCGCCGTCTCCAGCGTCCCAACACCGCCTCAGCAGCGCCGGTGAAGGGG
>NZ_JBQFVB010000017.1:0-6884 GCF_056539465.1 Ruegeria sp. BB1 | reverse complement strand
CTCATCAACCCAACCTCACTCAGTCATCTCAATCAGAAGCACCATAAACAAAACACAACTAACACAACCAAAACACACCGAACGGAACGGCTGCACCAAGCTTTCCGGGCAACAAAAATGGCCCCCGTCCGGGGGCCTGATCAATGCGCCATACCTGGCTGCGTGGCGTCAGATGGGGCTGGATCGTCAGCCCTTTGCGCCCTGACCGCGCGCATAAACATCCTCGTACCGGACGATATCATCCTCACCGAGATAGGTTCCGGTTTGAACTTCAATCAGAACCATCGGCACCTTGCCAGGGTTCTGCATCCGATGCACCGCCCCCAACGGGATGTAGACCGATTGGTTCTCGGTCACCAACTGTTCCTTGTCGTCGATCGTCACAAGGGCCGTGCCTTCGACAACGATCCAGTGTTCCGAGCGGTGGACATGGCTTTGCAGGCTCAGCGACGCGCCGGGGTGGACGTGAATACGCTTAACCTGGAACCGGTCGCCAACCACAAGGCTTTCGAACCAGCCCCAAGGGCGGTGATCCTTGGGGAAGGTTGTAGCCTGTGCAGCGCCTTTTTCCTTTAGCGCGCTCACTGCTTTCTTAACGTCCTGCGCCCGCGAGGCATCCGCAACCAGAACCGCATCATTCATCGCCACGGCGATGATGTTTTCAAGCCCGATGCCCACCAACTCCAACTGGTCACTGTCCGAGCGCAACAGCGCGTTGTGGCAATCAATGGCTGTGGCTCCGCCGCTGGTCACCACGCCGTCAGAATCCGGCCCGCTTTCTCGCCAGACTGCATCCCATCCACCCAGATCGGACCAAGCCGCGTCAAACGGGACAACCGACAGGTTCGTCGCCTTCTCCATCACCGCGTAATCGATTGAGATATCTTCGGCCTTGCCCCAGGGTTCAGGGTTCAGGCGCAGAAAGCCCAGATCCGGCGTTGCCGTATCGACGGCTGCCTCGACGGGCGATATCAGTTCGGGCGCATGAGCCCGGAAGGCCGCAATCATATCCGATGCACGGAAAAGAAAGATCCCGGCATTCCATTTGAAATTGCCCGCTTCGAGCATTTCAGTTGCGCGAGCCAGATTTGGTTTTTCCACGAACTTTTTCAGCGGAACGGGTGATCCGCCGCTGTTCGATGCGCTCGCCAATTCGAGATAACCATAAGCCGTTTCCGGATGCGTTGGGGTGATCCCGAATGTTACCAGTTGCCCTTGCTCGACAGCCTCCAACCCGCGGGCAACCGCATTCTGGAACGCCGCCACATCAGGCACTACGTGGTCGGACGGCGCAACCAACAGCACCGCGTCCGGATCCTCGGCATGGGCGCGCAGCGCGGCAGCGAGGACCGCTGGGGCCGTATTCCGCCCTTCGGGCTCAATCAAAATGGCACCGGGATCAATGCCGACGGCCTGCAATTGCTCGGCCACAATAAAGCGGAAATCCGAATTGGTCAGAACCACCGGAGCAGCGAATTCCAACCCCGCCGCCGCGCCGGACAAACGCCGAGCTGAGGCCTGGAAAAGTGTCTCATCCCCAACAAGCGGCACAAATTGTTTGGGGTAACTCTGCCGCGACAACGGCCAAAGACGCGTCCCGGACCCGCCGCAAAGAAGAATAGGGGTGATCAACATGATAAGCTCGAAACCTGATTTAATTTAAACAGGTCCTATTAGATGTGAATTAGCGTGACAAGATTTTGCTCAGCTTCAACAGGAAAAAGCAAGTGCAACCGCGGATTTGCGCCTGTACGGGCTCAGTTTTCAGCCTTGTGACGTCAAAAATCTGGGCTCCCCACCATCCAGGCAAACTGCACTTAACACACCAGTTGCAAAAGCGCCGGTATCAATGGAAATTCGTCCCTTTTGCGCGCCAGCCTCACCGACAATCGTATGCCCGTGTACAACCCAAACACCGTCGCGCCTGATTGTTTTTAGAAATGACGGATGACCCCAGATAAGGGTCTTTTCCGACTGGTCGGTGGGCGGAACATTGGGGTCAGCACCGGCATGCACCACAAGGACGTTGCCCGACATTTCCCAGGTCTTCAGCCCGGTCACCCATTGATACAACGTGTCGCCCATCGCCTCTTGAAACCTGTCCCGGCACTCTGTCAGCTCATCACCGGTCATCTCAGCCCGGACCCCGCGCACATCGAACGAGGCCAAGGTCTGCAACCCGCCATAACGCAGCCACCGCGGACCCTGTTCCAAGGGGTCTTTCAGGAACCGCAGCATCATCTCTTCATGATTGCCTTTCAGGCAGGTTATATCGGGGCGCGCACTGATCAGGCGCAAGACCTCGGCGCTGCATTCTCCGCGGTCGACATAATCGCCCACCAGAATGATCCGATGGTCCTGCGGCACCTTGTTCAGTAGCTTTTCCAACTGCACGACACAGCCATGCACGTCACCGATAACGCAAATTGGAGTATCTGGGGTTGGTGGCAGAAACGGGGCACGCCGCCTGAATCGTCCGAAAAGCGATGACAGCACGATGAACTTTTCTCCTGCCCGGTTAGCCGTAAAAGGAGCCGATACAGGAAATCCGGCACCGGCGTTTGATCCAAACGTGATACCCGGCGACCTGACTGCGGGCAAGACCGGGTTCAGGCGGTTCGGCAGGCGGGCACGCCCATCTGTATGATCTCGCGGCCTTTGACCTTATAGAGCCCGTTGATCCGGTTCCGGGCTTTGGTCATGAACCAAGATTTCAACGGCTCCGGATAATAAGCAGCCATGATCTGACTGAAATAGTCGAAATCTTCTTGCGCAAGCCGACGACCGCTTTGGGACGGACCGTGAAACCCAAAGGTGGTATCAGGATCAACGCAAGTTCCGGGCAACCCCAGAAACATCGTGCATGTCGAATAGCAGATACGGCCCCTGATCTCGACCAGAACTCCGTTGCGCTTGAGGTTTTCCAACTCGATCAAACGGTCATGCAGATAGCCGCCGCGATCGCTTCCCACGACCAGCAACTGCTGTGCCTGGGCGCGTGTTGGCGCAAGGGTCACCGGTATCAATGTCGCGACACTCAGCAAGACGGTAAAAAACCGGACAATGCTACAAGCAGAGCGCTGTCCTGTTTGCGCTGACGCTTTGAAACAACAGTCGAGGAAACTCGGCATGGTTCTATCTCCGATTCCAGTAATGATCTGGATCAGGGCTAGAGAACCGCGATGCCTCAGCTGTGCGTTGCCTGTGGCGAAACTTGGCCTTAAATCAATGTTTTAATAGGTTTTTTACGTAAACTTTCCATGTTCAAAACGCACGCAGCGTTGCGCGAATGACGCTTAGGGTCATGGGACGGTCTTAAATTTGGTGCCGCCGGGCGATACAGCGACAGATGAGTCTGCCCGATAGAACAAGCGCACAGAGATCAATACTCTCAGTCACTTGTAAACAAAACGCAGTATATCAGATCAAACACCCTTTACCAAACTGCCCACAAGTTTTGGACGCAACCAAGCGTGCGGGCGCGGATGTTTTTTGTTGTTTACCAGAGACTTGAAGCCAAACAGGGCTTTTCACCCGCATGTTTGTTCAGCAGCTTTGGACTAAAGCGGGCAAGTTCTAATTCGACCAGCGCTTGGTACGCCGCTGGAGACGCCAAAGATCACACCAGTAAGAAATCCGCCAAGGTGAGCAAAGGGCGACCTTCCACCACTTCCGACTTTCCTGAAAAAGCTTTTGTTCATATTCCTTTTTGGAATATCGTTTGGGCAGCGCGATGTGAATCTTAGAACTGAATTCCTGAGACGTCGCAGACGTATCGGGTGCGTTCAGCATCGCACTGGTTTGCAATGCCAGCTGACGTCTAAGCCCGACTTCAAAACTCGAGGGATGCACATAATCCACAACCATGTTGGCGCCGTCACCATCGCTATCTGCCCAACTGTCACCCAGCGCCGTATTGGTAAACACAACCGTGCTTTGCAGGTCGTCCCAATCGCTGTAGAAACTGTCCCATACCGCCGGGCGCACGATGTCCTGCAAAACAAACCCTTCGGCAAGAAACAGCAATGCCCAAAAGCTGGGCCATGAAATCAGCAGGTCCTGAACCTGTTGTTCAGCTACGGGAACCGGTGAGAATACTACAATATCAGCGTAACTCGTTAGCAGGTTTACACTGTGTTCCGCTTCACTCAGGCTTGCCGCAGGAACGCCCTTAGTGACGTGAATGATACGAATGCCACCATCAGTGACCTTCTGAGGAGAAACGGTCTTAGACAGCGCACTAAAGGAAGATTGAGTGACACGTGGAACACCGTTCTGCTCATAGGCCGTGCACCATTCCGTGTGCTTTCGGCCTTCCAGAACGATAATTTCACTTACATGTTGCTTGCACGCTAAAACAACCTTCTCAACGGCTAAGCTCCTTGTTTCACTGTCATTCATTCAGATTTACACTCTGGCGGGTTTAGTAGGTATTCATAAAGATTTGGACCGCTGTCCGGAATTTCGAGCCACATTAAAAATGCTGCCCAGATATCTCTAACCTCTGATTTTGAGACATTGAATGGGCGATTTCCGTAAACGAACTCCAGTTGCTTCCCAGCAAAAGCGGCGCACGCGACAGCAGGATTACATCTGCCAGCGCATATTTAAGCTGCACTTCAGATCGGTCATATACCGTTCTTGGCAGGCTGGTCACGCGATCTTGGTACTTCGCAGCGAAAGCACCATAAGATTCCGAGTTATCCGACGCCAGAAAAATCGTGGAATCGGCCTTGGCCTCCAGCAGTTGATCCAGACGTTTGAAGAAGAACGCATAGTGGGATCTGCTGCGGGCACGTCTGGAAATCTCGTCTTCTGACCGCGACCAGTCTCCGGGAACGTCCCCATGAGGGTCCGTAGCCGCGCCGCCATTCATACGCACGTGTACGGCGATGTCGTTTTGGCTGCGGACGGACTCGATCATCTCTTGCACATCCGCACTCGGTTTCAGCTCACGCAGGAATTTCCGTTCAATGGGGTCGTAGGGTTTGCCGAATGTAAACCTGTAAGCCGATTGGATAACGATATCCCGCTGCGCCTTAACCAATGAGGCGGTGTCAAAGGCCTCCCGGAATGCCTTGCTCATCAGGTCGACCGTTAACGCGTTCTCCGGGTCGTTCTCTTTGGTATCCTCGACTGCCCCGTCAAAGTCGAACAATGACGCAAAGGTGCAATCGCAATGTTCGTCAGGCACCCAGCGAATGATCAGTTCGCGATCGTGGATTTGTGAAAATGAAAACCCCGAAGCAATTGCACGCAATCGGTTGCCCAAACCATGCTGCGCATCGACGACTAGTTTCGGCTTTTGCAGGCTATGCCCCAGCGGAACGGTAACTTCGCCTGTATTCTCTTCCGGTTGCAGCGACGTGTTGCTGATGGCTACTATGGCGTCTTCCAACGAGCGGGTCATCAACGCATAATCCACAGCTTCGCAGGAAACAGAGACCGCAACACCTTTGAACACATCATGTATTGCACTAACCGCTGCTTCGGCGCGTTCCATCCGCGTGCCAATAAGGTTTGTATCTACGCCGTAGGGGTGGCTGCGTCTTAACCGCACTATGTTCCCGGTTTCACTAAGCACCTGGAAACCCGTCATTGGGCAACTCACATCCCATGGGGCGCAGGACGACGCAGTTTGCCGGTTCAGCGCGATCCAGAACTGCGGATAAGATTGCACTTCATCCCATCCGGTGACCGGTGTGCTTTTGGGGCGCTCAACGCGTCTTACGTCGGAATGATCAATATGGCTGATGGTGTCGGGATCGACATCTTCTCTTTGCACGCCTGCGTTGGTCAGGCGTCCGTACAGGTCATCGTCATCCCAGCCATAGGTGACAATCCGTTCGTTGAAGCCGTTAACAGCCAAAAGATTTTCACGCCCAACGACGAAAAAGCCGTTCACGTGGCTTTGCCCGGATTTCGCCTGGCGCCAGTTCCCTGCAGTCAGTTGGTCAACACCTGTTGTGTTGCGGCTAAAGAACTCTGAATCGAGGATAATGTCACTGTCGACTTTGATAATCTTGTCTTTGGTCGCAGCGCGGAATCCCAGATTATACGCGTGGGACAAAATCCAGGATCCTTCATCCTCGACCCGAAGAATGCGTATACGTGGATCAGTTATCCCCGCTTTCCGAAGAGTGATCTCAACCGGAATTTCCGAACTCCAGTCCACGATGATAACTTCGCCAATTTCCTGATGCACAAGCCACGTTGGCAATGTCTGCGCCAGGTGGTCATTTCGGTTCATGCAGCATGTGACAGCAGCAAAACCGGGTTCCATGGCTGCATCGGGGTCATATTCTGCGCCAGCTTCTTCAAATTTTGGAAGGTGGCGCCAAACGTCAGGTTGCGTTCGTATCTCATTGTAGAGGGCAGAAACCGAAGTTGGTGATTTAGCGTTCCGCACCGAAAGCTGTGCTCGAATCAAACTGCGAAATGTGTCCCTGGCCTCAACTGTTGTGACGATGTCATCAGATGCGTTCGCATCGCAGAGGCTTGCAACTATATCTTTAGAAGATTGCATTTTCTCAGTTTGAACCCTTGGTATGCCAATGCCTTCGGTATCTTAATATTTTGGTCGTTCAATACATTCCACCTGGGATTGCGTTCAAACAACTTGAGCACCGAGTACCTGTTTGTTCAGGCGTGTCAATCACCAAAGACGGTATCTTTGAAGCAAGCCTCCAAGATTTCAACCTAGATGAGCGGTGATACGCCGGAATCATTGTTTTGACGCCCTTGTCAGGTCAGCTTGCTGTCTTGGTTGTGTCCCAGTTATCTGGAGTTTTAGTTTATTGGCCTCGCATCGCTGAGGTCTATTTGGTTTTCCGGCATTGAAGCTTTGTTTTGGATGAGGTTATTGCCTCTCACCCTATTGTTTT
>NZ_JBQFVB010000016.1:0-16339 GCF_056539465.1 Ruegeria sp. BB1 | reverse complement strand
ACCTGCCTGATGTTGTGCGCCGCGCAGATATCGTCGTTGCTGCCGTTGGCCGCCCCGAGATGATCCCGGGCGATTGGATCAAGGAAGGTGCAACAGTGATTGACGTGGGCATCAACCGAATTGAACGGGACGGCAAGAACAAGCTGGTTGGTGACGTAGATTACGCCAGCGCGGCCGAACGCGCCGGAGCGATCACACCCGTGCCCGGTGGCGTCGGACCGATGACCATCGCCTGCCTGCTGGCCAACACACTGACCGCCTGCTGCCGCGCCAATGCCTTGCCAGAGCCCGAAGGCCTGACAGCTTGAGATTTGCTGCCGTTCTTCGTTCAGGCGGTAGCAAGTCGGCCAGTTCCAAAGTGCTACAATATTGGCGTTTGGCGGGCCGCGCCACGCGTATGGTGATTGTATCAATTGGCCACTCTTCGACGAATGTTGCACGCGTCCGCGCTTTAATAACCCGCGCGGCACAAACAGACATGGCGCTGGATCAGCAATTCTGGGGCAAAGATATGTCGCAGGACGAATGTCAAACTCAGATCAAACAACTGAACGGGGCGGTGGACGTCTATGCTGTGCTGCTTTTACCTGACGTGCCTGCGCATATTGACGTACGCAACCTGCGAAGTGAATTACAGAGACACAAAGACCTCATTCGCCCCGGGGCATGGCACTATCCCGGACCCGTTCGTCCGGGCGAAGTTGATTGCATACTGAACAGTGCGATTGCAGCCCATCAGGCCCATAGGATTGCGCTGGATAAGAGAGATGCTCAGGTCGCGAGATAGCCAATTCCGACAAAAGCAATGATGCATCCAAGCCATTGAAAGAAAGCCATTTCCTCTCGCAAAATTGCCCAGGCCAATACAACGGTAAACAACCCGAAGATCGACGCTGTAACGGACGCGTATTGGGCATTGGGCAACCCCCCGGCAGACACGACGCACAGAATTGCCACCGCATCGAGCGCACCCATCAGGCACAACAGGGGCAGGGCTCGTGTGCCCGGCCAAAGCGACTTGCGAGATGCAATAGCGATTGCTGCCAGCACAGGGATAGCGGTCAGACGGCCAATCAATGAAACAGTGAATTCGTCGCCCAGTTCGGCTGCATACTGACCCAAAGCGAACGTTGCAGCGAACCCGACTGCAGCGAGTATGGAAAAGGCAATCGTCGGCCCGGCGGCAGGGTACTCTGTACTGTCGTCGGATCGAGTCGATACAATGGACACGCCGGCACCAATGGCAATGATTGCCAGCCAATGCCAGATGCTGACCTCGGAACCGCGCCAAATCGCAAGTGTGACAGACAGGACCGGATAGCTGGCGACAAGCGGGGCAACCAGACGTACAGGCCCGCGCTGAAACGCAGCATACATGCTGAGGCCAGCCAGCAAGTAAAAGCCGCCCGCTACAACTGCGTAGGACACTGCCTTGGCGGACATAGGGGCGAACCCAGCCCAAATTGCCACAAGACCGAACTGTAACAGTGCCCCTGCAACCAGCACGGCCATCAATGCGGCAATGACACTGACGGTCTGGCTGACATATCGCACGGCAAGATCGTGAAAACCCCAGCACAATGCTGCCAGCAGACCCAGTGCAAGGGCACTCATCCGGTCACCTCGCGCAACTTGGAATGCCCGGAAATTTCGTATCCTTCTCTTGATATCAATCGCGCCAACATGTCACTGGTGATAAACTTATTTTCCTGATATGCAATATTTATTGAAAACGGCAGCTCGGAGAAGAGACCTATGTCATCGGCTTTGGATCAACTCGGTGGCGAAGAAAAGCTGCGGACTCTTGTCGAGCGGTTCTACGACCGAATGGAGACCGACCCGGCGGTGCATTCGCTGCACAGGCTACATTTTCGCGGTCATGGGTTGTCTCATACAAGACAGGCGCAGTTCGAATTCCTGAGCGGGTTTTTGGGCGGTCGTGCATATTATCGTGAGCGATTTGGTCATATGGACTTGCGAGAAATCCACGCGCATGTGCCGATACGTGAAGCGGATGCCGAGCTTTGGCTGGAAACTTTTGACGCCGCGTTGGCAGATTGCGAAATGGACGGTCCAGTGGTGGACAAAATGCGCACAACATTGCGCCGCGCTGCGCTGATGCTTGTCAACGATGTCCCCGATTGGAGGGTTGAAGCAGACAGCGAAAAGAACCTTGAGGTTCCGGGTTGATCGCGTGTGATCAGATCTGTCGTAATCTGTTATAGATACTGGATGTTATCTTGAATTGTTCTTCAACTATTTTGTCGCTGTCAGAAACCATTTCCCACGCTGCATCTGCAGAGCCAAGCCAATCAACGGCGCATTGATGGTTGGCGGGGTCGCCCATCCACGATTGGATCGTGCCCTGAACAAGTTCGGGGTGAAATTGTACGCTCCACGCACAGTCCGAAACCCGCAATGCCTGAACAGCAGAGGCATCAGATTGTGCCAGAATTGATGTGTCGGCTGGCAGATCAACAGCTTCAACTCCATGCCATTGAAGCACCCGGAATTGATGAGGCAAGAGCTCGAACAGCGGATCACCCCGCGTGTTATCGGTCAGATTGATGGAATGCACACCGATCTCGGGCTTTTGCATGCGTGCGCATTTCCCACCTAGCGCGTCAACCAAAAGTTGGTGGCCCAGACAAATACCAAAATAAGGACGTTTGAAGTCTTGAACCCAAGTCCTGATTGCTTGCTTCTCACGCACAAGCCATGGGTTAGCTTCGATTTCCCAGACGTCCATCGGACCGCCCAGAACAAGAAGCAAATCAAATTCGTCGAGCTGCGGGATCGGTTGACCATCATAGAGATGCACAATGCTGGCCGTATCACCGCATGACGAAATGTGTTCCAGAAACGCTCCGGGGTTTTCGCCCGGCGTATGCTGGAAAATCAGAATGTTCACGAGGTGCGGGTCTCCGTCTGACCGAAGGGGTGGGGCAGCAGAATGTCTGCAGCCCCTGATTTGTCTAGATGTCGAGTGTGTGGTCTTTTTCCCAGCGTGAGAAATGACTGACGAAGGAGTTCCACTCCTGGTGTTTCATTTTGAGGAATGCGCTTGAGAATTCCTGACCCATCATGGCTTTCAGCTCAGTATCGTTGTCGTATTCGCGTAATCCGTCGAGCATGTTCAGCGGCAGTTTAGGGGCGTCGGTGACGGTGTGTCCTTCGGCATACATGTCGATGTCCCAACGCCGCCCCGGATCAGCCTTGGATCGGATGCCAGACAGGCCCGCGGCGATGATGACCGCCTGCAGCAGATAGGGGTTGGTGGCCCCGTCGGCCAGACGCAACTCGAAACGGCCCGGGCCGGGGACTCGGACCATGTGAGTGCGGTTGTTGCCAGTCCAGGTTACGGTATTGGGAGCCCAGGTCGCGCCCGACATGGTGCGCGGCGCGTTGATGCGCTTGTAGCTGTTCACGGTCGGGTTGGTGATCGCGGCCAGAGCACTTGCATGTTTCATGATCCCGCCCAGGAAGTACTTACCCTGTTCACCCAGCCCAACCTCGCCAGTCGGGCCTTCGCCTTCACCGGCAAAGACGTTCGTTTTGGACTCTGCCCCAGGCGCATCCCAGACCGAGATATGGGCGTGGCAACCATTACCAGTCAGCCCTTCAACGGGCTTGGGCATGAAAGTAGCGCGGAAGCCGTGTTTTTCGGCCACCGACTTTGTCATGAACTTGAAGAAGGAGTGCTTGTCCGCGGTGCGCAGGACATCGTCGAACTCCCAGTTCATTTCGAACTGGCCATTGGCGTCTTCGTGGTCGTTCTGATAGGGTCCCCAACCCAATTCCAGCATGTAGTCGCAGATCTCGCGCACCACGTCATAGCGGCGCATCACCGCCTGCTGATCATAGCAAGGTTTTTCGGCGGTATCGAACGGGTCGCTGATTTGCTCGCCATCAGGGGTCAACAGGAAGAACTCGGCCTCGATGCCGGTCTTGACATGCATGCCCATTTCGGCGGCCTCGCCGATCAGGCGTCTCAACACGTTGCGTGGAGCCTGAGCGACGTCCTTGCCTTCCATCACACAGTTGCCAGCAACCCAAGCCACCTCGGGCTTCCACGGCAATTGAATGACTGAGGAGGGGTCCGGCACTGCCAACATGTCAGGATGCGCCGGGGTCATGTCCAACCAGGTAGCAAACCCGGCAAAACCCGCGCCATCTTCTTGCATGTCGGCTATCGCCTGCGCGGGCACTAGCTTAGCCCGCTGCCCACCGAACAGGTCGGTGAAAGAGATCATGAAGTATTTGACGCCTTTTTCTTTTGCGAAAGCTGCGAGATCTGTCGTCACGATGGCTTTCCTTTCCCTGTTGTTTTTCGTTGTTCAAATGCAAAACGCGGCCCTTGTCAGAGAGCCGCGCAATTATTTTTCAGAACCCTTCTTTGCCCGGGTACCAGCTGGTACCGGCCAATGGCACTCGGGCCATCGCGGCTGCCTCCATGGTCAGGGCGCATAGGTCTTCGGGTTCGAGGTTGTGCAAGTGGTTGTGACCACAGGCCCGCGCGATGGTCTGTGCCTCAAGCGTCATCACCTTGAGATAGTTGCGCAGACGGCGTCCGGCCTCGACCGGGTTTAGACGGGCGGCAAGATCGGGATCCTGTGTAGTAATGCCTGCTGGATCCTGACCTTCGTGCCAGTCGTCATAGGCTCCGGTGGTAGTGCCCAGCTTCTGATACTCGGCTTCCCATTTCGGATCGTTGTCGCCAAGCGCCACCAGCGCGGCGGTGCCAATGGCCACCGCATCCGCGCCAAGCGCCAAGGCTTTGGCAACGTCGGCTCCGGTGCGGATTCCGCCCGAGATCACCAGCTGAACCTCGCGATGCACACCCAGATCCTGCAGCGCCTGCACGGCAGGTCGAATGCACGAAAGCGTCGGTAGGCCCACATGTTCGATAAAGACGTCCTGCGTCGCGGCCGTACCGCCCTGCATCCCGTCCATCACCACCACATCGGCACCGGCCTTTACCGCCAATGCCGTATCATAATAGGGGCGGGTCGCGCCAACCTTGACATAAATCGGCACTTGCCAGTCTGTAATCTCACGCAGTTCGAGGATCTTGATTTCCAGATCATCCGGGCCGGTCCAGTCAGGATGGCGACAGGCCGACCGCTGGTCGATACCCTTGGGCAAGGTGCGCATTTCGGCCACACGGTCGCTAATCTTCTGTCCCAGCAGCATACCGCCGCCACCGGGTTTGGCACCCTGACCGACCACGATCTCGATCGCGTCGGCCTTCCTCAGGTCGTTTGGGTTCATGCCATAGCGCGAGGGCAGATACTGGTAGACCAGCTTGCTGGAGTGACCGCGTTCCTCGGGTGTCATACCGCCGTCACCGGTGGTGGTTGACGTGCCAGCTGCCGATGCGCCCCGGCCCAAGGCTTCTTTCGCCGGACCAGAGAGCGCGCCAAAGCTCATGCCCGCAATGGTGATCGGAATGTCCAGTTCGATCGGTTTCTTGGCAAAGCGCGTGCCCAGCGTTACCGAGGTGTCGCAGCGTTCCCGATAGCCCTCCAACGGATAGCGTGACACCGACGCGCCCAGAAACAGCAAATCGTCGAAATGCGGCACCTTGCGTTTGGCGCCACCGCCGCGAATGTCATAGATGCCAGTCGCGGCGGCGCGACGGATCTCGGCATTGATCGGGTTGGAAAATGTCGCCGACTGGATCGGCAGGGTGCGGGGGATCTGATCGTCCATATCTTTCATACCCTTCTTCCTCAGTAAGCGGCGGAATTGTCGATGTCGAAGTTGTACAGTTCGCGAGCTGAGCCGTAGCGTTTGAACTCTTCCGGACTGGCGTCCGCGCCTGCGCGATCCAGCAGGTCCTTCAGAATCTCCAGGTGCTCGGGGCGCATCTCTTTCTCGATGCAGTCAGCGCCGAGACTTTTGACCGAGCCGCGCACGAACAGTCGCGCTTCATACAGCGAGTCGCCAAGCGCGTCGCCTGCATCGCCACAGACCACAAGGTTACCGGCCTGTGCCATAAAGGCCGACATGTGGCCGATACTGCCATGCACAACGATGTCGATGCCTTTCATCGAAATTCCGCAACGCGAGCTTGCATTGCCCTTGATCACAAGCAACCCGCCATGACCCGTGGCCCCGGCATACTGGCTGGCATCGCCATCGACGATCACCTGACCGGACATCATGTTCTCGGCCACGCCAGGCCCGACCGAGCCTTCAACCTTGACCGTCGCCTGCTGGTTCATGCCAGCGCAGTAGTAGCCGGTGGACCCCTTGACTGTCACTTCGATGGGCGCGTCCAGCCCGACGGCAATCGCGTGGCTGCCCTTGGGGTTCACAACCTCCCAGCTGGTTTGGTTCGTCTCGGTGGATTGCGATTGCAGCGTTGCGTTCAGCCCGCGCAGGCCGTTTGCTTCAAGATCATAGGTCTGCATGTCAGGCGGCCTTTTCCGTCGTTGTCGGGCTGTCGTTGTGGGACCAGAAGTAAACCGTTGCCGGTTCCGGCTCCCAGACGCGGGCGTCTTCAATGCCGGGCAGGTTCACAAGCGCCCGATATTCGCTGCCAAAGGCCACGTATTGATCGGTCTCGGCCATTACTGCCGGTTTGCAGGCGATCGGATCGCGGACCACGCCGAACCCATCCTTGGTGCCGACAACAAAGGTGAAGAAGCCATCCAGATCCTCAAGGCTGCTTTCCAGCGCCTCACCCAAGGTGGCCCCGTTCATCATCTTCCAGGTCAGATAGGCGGCACCGACCTCGGTATCGTTTTCGGTTTGGATTACCACTCCTTCGCGACGCAGCTTGCGGCGCAGCGAGTTGTGGTTTGACAGCGAGCCGTTGTGAACCAGACACTGATCGGGTCCGGTGTTGAACGGGTGCGCACCCATCGTCGTGACCGCAGATTCCGTCGCCATGCGTGTATGACCAATGCCATGCGTGCCGCTCATGCTGCTGATGTCAAAGCGCGCGGCCACGTCTTTGGGTAGGCCAACTTCCTTGTAAATCTCCAGCATCTCGCCCCGGCTCATGATCCGGACCGAAGGCCGGATCTCTGCCAACGCGGCCCGCGCCGCTTCAAACTGCCCGGCCGGAACTTCAAGCACAGTGTGCGTGTCATTATCAGTCTGGCTTACCACCAGGCCTAAGTGCTGCCCCAGCTCTTCGGCTAGACCGGCAAAGTCGTCCTTGGGATTGGGCGACTGCAGCGTCATCTTAGTCTTGCCACCTGATTCCTCACCATAAATCGCAATCCCCGCGCTGTCGGGGCCCCGATCCGTCATCGTGATCAGCATGTCTGTCAGCATATTGCCCAGTTGGGGCGCAAGAGACTGGTCTTTGAGGAATAATCCAACAATTCCGCACATGGCTGGCAGATCTCCTTGTGTGTTTCGTTATGATTCTACGGTACCAACAATTCAAACGGACATCAATAATCATAGGAAATAAATTTTCCTGAGAGGCAATGGGCAAGAATTTAGATTTATGCCCATTGCCAGCTTTCAAAGCCGGATCAGTATCGTTCCAGCTGTGCTTTCACTTTTTCTTCGTCGCCGGTGTGACGGGCTTTCTCAAGGTGCTCGCCTTCCCGGACAAATTGGATGCGATGCCATCCGATCCAGAATATGACGCCCACAATGACCATCAGAACTTCGTAACCTTGGAAGGGATAGATTGGTCCGACTTCGGCCAGATCCACGGCCCAATTTGTATATCCATTGGTAGACATATTATTCTCCCTTACTTAGCTGCTACGCCACGGGCAGCCAGTTCTTCCTTGTCGGCTGCAATAATCGCGGCTTTGGCGTCTTCGTAGGCATGGTGTTCAGCGTAATCGAGACCCTGAAGTTCAACTTCTTCCGGGATGCGCAGAACACCAGCGGCCGATTGGATTTTTGCCAGAATCCAACCTGGCAAGAAGCCAAGAACAAAGAACATGATGACAGCACCAGTGATTTGACCGACCGGGTTAATCGTCGCGTAGCCTTCATATGGAGAAGAAGGCACACCCCAGAGGACAAAGCCCGAAATCACCAAGCCAACGAACCCTGCGTAGCCATGCACGGCGACAGCCCCAACGGCATCATCCAGCTTGAACCGACGCTCAACCCAATAGTGCAGTTTGTAAACGATCACGACACCGATGGCGGCAATGATCATTGCCTGGATCGGGTGATACAGATCGTTACCTGCCGAGGCGGTGATAATTCCGGCCAGACCGCCCGAGAATGTCCAGAAGGCGTCGCCTTTGGAAACCACATACGCTGCCATCAATCCGCCAGACAGCGACATCAGGAAGTTGAAGGTAATCGCGGAGAGCGTAGTTGGGGCCAGATAGATGTTGGTTGCGGTCCAAGTCACACCTGTGATTTGGCCGTCGATTGCCTCAGGCGAGATCGCTGGAACGTTACACGCGGCGTAGAAGCCCCAGAAACCAGTGTAGATAAGGAATATCCCGATGGTTAGCATCCAGGGGTTGTGCGGCGGAATATCCCGCGGCGTACCGTCCTTGGCAAATTTACCCAGGCGTGGGCCCAGAACCATAATCACGCCAAGCGCGTAACCACCTGCAATCGCGTGGATAACGCCTGAAGCATAGGCGTCGTGGTATCCAAGAAGGCGTACCATCCAGCCGCCATAGTGCCAGCCCCACGCAGCGTCTATGATCCACCAGACAGAACCAATCATCACAGCATGGACCCACAGGGCAGAAGATCTGATCCGCTCGATTACAGAACCTGAAACGATCGAGGCGGCAGTCCATGAGAACAGCAAGAACGCGGCCCAGAAGACGCCGGTGATTCTGTCACCTAAATTGGTCGCCATCGTATCAGCCCAGGGCAGATTGGCAGCGCCCGCTTCGGTGTCCAGACCGCCCCAGAACGGAAAGTTCGGAAAGGCCCAGTAAATCCACCATCCAAAGAAGAAGAATGTGACCGTTACCAGCGGGATGATCATGATGTTTTTCATCAATGTGTGCATATGGTTGCGGGCACGACTGGCACCGACCTCGTACATGCAAAAGCCCACATGGATCAGGAACATGAAAACGACCGTTACCCAGTAGTAGAACTCGGTAAAGACCGTCGTTAGTGCATTTAGATTACCATCCACTTCGTAGTCTCCCTGTTGTTGCAGCAGGAGGTCTTTCTGCGAAGAATTTCCTGCTGGGAATATTTATCTACTCAGGGGACAATTTCATTGGCGACCTGTCAATAGATATGTGGGGCAAACATCTTTTAGGCATTTGGTTCATGCACTTTTAGGCCCATCGAAATTCAACCCATGGCATTGATAAATAACCACTTATGTCATTCTCGGTAATTTGTATTAGGGTGCACAAATTGCAGCCTAATATTCCCAACAGGAAAAAAATCTGCACATGGGTGTTGATTTTCAATCTGACATCGGCCTCAATATGGTCAACAAAAAAGCAATCAACGGGAGAGCTGAACAATGGCCATTCTTTGGAGGACGTCCGCCCTTGCGCAGCGCCATGCCGAGATCGGCGGCGAGTTAGAAGACTGGAACGGTATGGGAACCGCATGGTTCTATGACCATAGCCCGGAACGCGCCAAGGCGGATTACGAAGCCATCCGTACTAAGGCCGGTCTGATGGATGTGTCGGGTCTGAAAAAGGTTCACGTGGTCGGCGAAGATGCGGCTTATGTTATTGACCGCGTTACCACGCGGAACGTGGAAAAGATCATGCCGGGTCGGTCGACTTATGCGTCGATCCTGAATCCCGAAGGCAAGTTCGTTGACGATTGCATCATCTACCGCCTGTCAGTGAACACGTGGCTTGTCGTGCACGGCACAGGAACGGGTATGGAGCAGCTGACATCAGTGGCGGCTGGCAAGAATTGTTCGGTCATCTTTGACGACGACATGCACGACATGTCTTTGCAGGGACCGGTTGCGGTGGACTTCCTGGCCAAGCATGTTCCCGGAATTCGTGATCTGGCCTACTTCGGTATCATGCAAACCAAGCTCTATGGCTGCCCGGTGATGATTTCGCGGACCGGCTACACCGGTGAACGCGGGTACGAGATTTTCTGTCAGGCCAAGCATGCCGTGCACCTTTGGGACAACATCCTGGCCGAGGGCAAGGATATGGGCATCGTTCCGGTCCAGTTCTCGACACTCGATCTGCTGCGAACCGAAAGCTACCTTCTGTTCTATCCAGGCGACAATTCGGAAACCTATCCGTTCGACGATGAAACATGCGGAGATACGCTTTGGGAGTTGGGCCTGGAATTTACAGTCTCACCGGGCAAAACTGGTTTTATCGGTGCCGAGAACCACTACGCCTCGAAAGGTAAAGAGCGGTTCAAGATCTACGGTGTCAAACTGGACGGTACAATTCCGGCGGATGAGGGTGCGGATCTGCTGCAAAACGGCGAAAAGGTCGGCGTTGTCACCTTCGGCATGTATTCCGAGATCAATGGCCACAACGTAGGTATCGCGCGGATGCCAGTCGCCTGTGCCTCACCCGGCACCCAGCTGACGGTACGAAACGGCGACGGGACAGAAATAGCAGCGACTGCGGAAGAGATGCCGTTCTACGACCAGGACAAATCTATCAGAACCGCAAAGGGCTGAGTTTAAGGGGGCGCAACGGACACACCGAGGCGCCCTTTTTCTATTTGAGGGCAAAATGTCAAAGTTCGAATTTCCCAAGTCAATCGCAAGCCGCCCGGTCTGGGGTACGCTAGAGGTTCGCTCAGGTGAACATCATCTCATGATCGCCGAGGCCGAAGGGGCCGAAGCCGTTCTTGACATCGCGACACCTGACCTGATGGCCAAAACCCACTTGATCTATATTCCCAAAGGGACGGATTTCACGACAAAACTGCAAGCGCTGAATCCCGCGCAATTCTACGAAGGCCCGTCCTATGAGGCCGCGCTACAGCGCATTCGCCGTGTGCTGGAGGACGCGCATATGGGGTTGCAGGTCTATCTGACCGGCACAGAGGGCATGATGGGTCAGGCTATGAATGAGGTGATGGCCGTTGGCTTGCCACATACCGCGATCCAGACCGAGCATCGCGGCACGACTGCGCGCCGTATGCAATGTGTGCACTGCAAGGGCATTACCGATGATGTCGAGGTCGATCCGTTTGTCTGCTCGCACTGTGGTTTAAACCTTTTTGTGCGCGACCACTATTCCCGCCGCCTTGCCGCCTATCAGGGCGTCCGCGTTGACGCCGAGGATCATGGGAACGTGCCCGAGCCGAAGGGAATCTACGAATGAGTGGCGCAGAGAAAATTCAGGTCAAAGTTACAGAAATTACACCGCTGAACGAATTGGTAACACGGTTCCGGTTCGAACGCGTTGACGGCAGTCAGTTGCCAACCTTTTCGGGCGGTGCACATACCGTGGTCGAAATGCAGGATGGCGGCATCACGCGGCTCAACCCTTATTCCCTAATGTCCGATCCGTTCGATCAATCATCCTATACGATCTCGGTTCGCCGCGATGATCAGGGCAGGGGAGGGTCGTTGTTCATGCACCGTCAGGTCAAGCTGGGCGACGAGATGACCATCAGCTACCCGGTCAACCTGTTCTCGCTTGATTTGCGGGCCCGCAAACACCTGTTTCTAGCCGGTGGTATCGGGATCACCCCGTTTCTGGCGCAGATCAAACAGCTCGAACTGCTGCACGGTCATTGGGAGCTGCACTATGCCTGTCGCAATCAGGCGCTGGCATCTTATGCGGATCAACTGACAGACAGGCATCCAAACGAAACGCATCTGTATTACGACGATCAGAATCAGGCGATTGATCTGGAAAACCTTCTCAGCGGGCAACCACTGGGCACCCATGTCTATGTCTGCGGACCAAAGGGCATGATCGATTGGGTGCGCAATACTGCCGCCGCTGAAGGCTGGCCCGAAGATTGCGTGCATTACGAAGAGTTCTTGGCGCCTCAGCCCGGCAAACCATTTGAAGTGCGTCTGGCGTCTTCCGACAAGGTCATTCATGTGGGTGAAAACGAAAGCCTTCTGGAGGCTATCGAGCGCGAAGGTGTCGACGCCCCGTATCTGTGCCGTGGCGGGGCCTGTGGCCAATGCGAAACCGTTGTGTTGGATCACGACGGCAACTTTGTTCACCGCGATCACTGGCTGACCGACGAAGAAAAGGCAGCAGGCAAAAAAATCATGCCCTGCGTATCGCGTTTCGAGGGCAAGTCCCTCGTGCTGGACCGCTGAGAGGAGGCCCACCATGACCATTCAATTCAACGACGAGTCCTTCCGCGACGACTATACGTTCCACAACTCGGAATGGGCGATCAAACGCTTTCCGTTTCCGTTCCACGAAGACAGCTACATGTATTCGGTCAACATGGAGCAGCATAGGGGTGGCCCCAAGGGTTCGGTCTATGAGATGCGGTTCGACGTAGACGAACATTACGTGTCCGAGATGAAAGACCGTGCGATCGTTCTTGATCAGGACCCGCTGCGCTGTCAGTCTCTGCCGCATATGACCTTGGCGGGCTGGGACCTGCTGGAACTGATCATGGTCAGCAAATCCGAGGACTACCCGGACCTGTTCGAACTGCACCGTAACGGCAACCAGTGGCGCTGGATCAACAAGCCACTGGGGATCGATCACAGCTTTACCTTCATGGATGAAACCACGCTGCCTTACGGGCCGATGGAGTACATTACCCGTCAGGCGCAAGGCGATTTCGCAGTGCTGGACCAGCGGGACGAGATGTTGTGGATGGACGCTGGTATGGTCACGACCCAGGCCGATTGGAGCCTGGATTTCGACATCGGCATGAATTTTTTCGAATGGCACGCGCCGGTTCCAAAAGCCCATGAAATGGGGATTTTCAAGCGCGCGCTGAAGTTTCTGCTGAACATTCAACAGGGCGCTCCAGCACGGCGGCTGAACTGGACCATGACGGTGAACCCGCTGTTGGATACCAGCCCGGAAAACTATCACAAATGGGGCATCCAAAAGACCACACTGACGCCCGAAAACATAGCCCATAAGCAGCATCTTCGGGTCGAATTGCAAACATTCTTCCGATTGCCGCGATCAAACGCGCTAGTATTCCCAATCCGTTGCTATCTTTGCAGTTTTCAAGATCTGATGACGGTTCCGAAATGGGGTCGCCGGCTGCACCGTGTTGTTCGCGACCTTCCGGTTGAACTCGCCACCTACAAGGGGTTTATCGACAACCGCCCAATGATGTTGGACTACCTTAGTCAGTTTGACGACGGATTACCGACCTCTCCCGGTATATGGCCGGATCTGGAAACAGAGCCGCCTTTGTCAAAGTAAGCGATCACCTTGACGTGTTTTGGCTCATATGACTGATGCAGGCAAAACACCTTGGCTCATTCAGCCCGATGACTTCGCATTGTATGACGCGCTTGCACTGCTTCGCGCGTCATTTCGGTATATGGATGCCCGAATTAATCCTCCTTCGTCTATCCATAATCTAACGGTGGAAGGAATGCAGGCGCATTGCAGGGGTGGTGGTGAAATCTGGGCCATGGGCCAACCGCTATTCGCGTGCATGTTTTTGACGCCCAAAGCCAACAACTTGTACCTAGGAAAGCTGGCGGTGAAGGAAGGAATGCGGGGGCGGGGTATCTGCCGCACTTTGGTAGATCACGCTGCAAGTCGTGCAGCAGACCTTGGTCTATCAGCGTTGGAACTGGAAACGCGCGTGGAACTCACTGAAAACCACCGTGTGTTTTCAAGGCTTGGATTTACAATCGTAAGTACCGGCAGCCACGTCGGCTATGACAGACCCACGGATTTCTTGTTGCGCAAGCCGGTCAATTTGTCTGCGGATAGCTGATCACTGAAATGTAGCGTGCCGGCAGATTCACCAACCGTTCCGGACCGTGCGGTGCGTCGGCGTCAAAGAACAAGGTGTCACCCGGTTTCAGAGGGTAAATCTTGTCTCCGTGGCGGTAATCTACCTCGCCTTCCAGCATGTAGATCGTCTCGATTCCATCATGTTGAAATGTTGGGAACACGTCGGATTCAACGGTCAGGGTGATCAGGTAGGGCTCTACGATTACCCCAGAACCGTTGGCACCAATATGCCCCAACAAATTATATTGATGATTGGCGCGTGTTCCTTCGCGCTCTAACTCGACGCCCTCACCCGCTTTGGTATGAACCGCCTCGCGGCGCTCTTCAAATTGTCTGAAAAAGCTTGTCAGAGGAACTGAAAGCGCATCAGCAAGCGATTGCAAAGTCGTCAGGGAAGGCGATGTGTTCCCGTTTTCGATCTTGGACAGCATACCAATCGACAATCCGGTCAGCTGAGCCAATTCCGCGACCGTAGTATCCTGCTTTTTGCGAAAAGCGCGAACCTCGCGACCAATGGCAACTTCAAGAACTTTTTCTCTGTCACCCGAGCGAACAGAATGCGGATCCTGTGTCAGATTTGTCGCCATTTCTTTGTCGTTTTTTTTCAATTTCATTCTTTCAATGTCTTGCTACACTTGTCCGAACGGGTTCTGCAACAAGACGACGTGCATTACCCAATCCAACTCGGTCTACCATAGCACCATTTTTTCCTGCTAGTAAAATAATGATGCTGACAGAAAAATTCTAGAACTCAAATTCCTATGACTAGACGGTATTCCCGATAGCATGCCTGACCTCTGTGATAGAACCGCCGTGGGTAGCAATCGAGAATATACCGAATCTGGATAATTGGTTGCACTAAGGCCTGAATGTTCGCATTGAAAACAACCATCTCTAACTCCGAGAGTGAGACAAACAGGGGCCGCTCGAAATTCGAACATCAGAATTTCTTTGTCGACTATAAGTTGGTGTGACAACTCTCCGACACCCTTGATCACTTTGTCATAGTTCGGCTTAAGTTCGAAATCGTTCCTCGCCAGCATCCAGCAATTGTGGTCGGTGTGTGTCTCTTTGATGAGTTTGAAACCTGAAGATCGCTTAATACGGATCTAAGTATCTGCCCATCTATTCGCGGGCTTTCAAACGTTAGACCCAAGCAGCATTATCTGAATGTCGGCTACATTGGTCCCGGTCGCTCCGGTCATCAGAAGATCACCAGACAGCGTCAAAGCCTTATGACTGTCGTTGCTCGCCAACAGAGCGGTAGGGTCATGTCCCGACGCGCGGATTCGGGTGAGCGTCCCTGCATCCACTATCGCGCCAGCTGCCGAGGTTGGGCCATCGCGGCCATCCGTACCACCGCTAAGAAAAATCCAATTTCCGGGTATCGTGCGGTCTTGCGTCAGTTGGGCGACGCGCAGTGCCAATTCCTGGTTGCGCCCGCCGCAACCCGTTCCTTGCAGACGTACAGTCGTTTCACCACCAAACAGCAGGGCGGTTGGGCGGTTCAAAGTGGCGGACAAAGCTGCTTGGAAAATCCGTTCAGCCGCGTCGGACACATCTCCAATCAACGCGTCGGACACAATTTCAGTACGGTAGTTCTGCGCCGCATAGCGAAACGCGGCTTCCAAACTAATTGTGTTCGACCCAATCAGGCTATTTGTTGCCTCAACTGCTATGGAATGTTCAGGAATACTCTTCTCCAGATGGGCACGGACGGCTTTTGGTAGCCGGTGCCAGATCCCGGCCTCGATGCAGGTTCTGCGGGCGTCCGCGTGGCTGCCGATTGGTAAGGCGGTTGGTCCGCTGGCTACGGCCCGAAGATCATCACCGATGACATCCGACAGGATATACGCCGTGATCGGGGCAGGTGCGCCGTGCAGCAAAAACCCGCCGCCTTTGAGCTGGCTCAGGTGCTGGCGCACAAGGTTCATCTGAGCGATGTCCAGCCCGGAAGACAACAAAACCTGATTGACCGCAATTTTGTCCAAAAGGGTCAAACCATCAACAGGCGCGGGAACCAAGGCCGACCCCCCGCCGGAGATCAGTGCAATGATTTGATCCTGCTTACGTGCTGCGCTGAGCAATGCGATGATCTGTCGCCCGGCTTTCAAACCGCGTTCATCCGGGATGGGGTGCCCGCTGGTCAAAACCGTCGCACCGGGGACTTCGCTCCGGTTGTCGCTATGGGTTACGATCAGGGCGACGTGATCGCCCTGAACATGCTGCAATGCCTCCTCCATCATGGCAGGGGCAGCCTTCCCAATTGCAATCAGGATGCTTCGCCCGCCATGTTCTGGTGATGGCAATGGGGTTGATTGCAACCGCTGGCGCAGGCACTTCGCCGGGTCAGCCGCAGCGACGGCTTCGGCAAAGATGGCGGCGGCTCTATCGCGCAGCGATATGGACGATTGCGCAGTCATGATGCGATCAAGCCGCTGCGATCTGGCCTGCTTTTTCGACCAGCACTTCGGCCTGACGGATTGAGGCATAGTCGATCAGACGGCCATCCAGAGACA
>NZ_JBQFVB010000015.1:0-41043 GCF_056539465.1 Ruegeria sp. BB1 | reverse complement strand
GTGAGGTCGATGTTTTGCTGGAAACTTGTTCGGATGTTGCCCGAGGCAAGATGGTATTTCCGTTTATCGACGTACGAAAAATGCAGCAGGACCCGATTCAAAGCCTGTCTCGTAAAGAGCGCGTCATCCTTGAAGCGTTGGCACAAGGAATGTCGCAGTAGGATTTGCCAAAAGAGCTGCAGATTTCGACCAACACCATCAAGTTTCACCTGTCGAATATCTATGAAAAACTTGGGGTGAAAAACAGAACACAAGCCATTACCCAGTTCTATTTATCCCGGATCGCCCGAGAATAAGTCGGCTCGGGCCAGTCATTCATCAATTTCGGGCTTTCATGCAGATCGCGCAAAGACCTGACATCGCGGGCATGAACGGTTAACTTTACGTGCGTTCAACAATAGACACAGCAAGAGGGTCAATTGCGTTCCTTCGTCGCCATATCACTCAACCATGAGGCGAAGGTGGCTCTTGCGCCGCTACAACGCGCGTTACCCGCGGGCAGGCCGGTGCCACCTGAGAACCTGCATCTGACGCTGGCATTTCTGGATGATCAGCCCGAACAGGTATTGGAGGCTTTGCATGACGAGCTTTTGGCGCTTTCCTCTGCACCTTTTCACATCACGTTTTTTGGCATCGAGTGTTTCGGGCGTGCATTGGCAATTGGGGTTAAGGACAGCGCGCCACTTGTTGCGCTGCATCGCAAGATACAGATCGCAACACGGCGTGCCGGAATTGTGTTGCCCCGCCGACGTTTTCGCCCACATGTAACGATCGCGCGGCTTAAGCACGAACGTCATCAGGCGGCTCACATTCCCCACGATTGGACGGTGAATACGTTGCCAGAGATGCTTGTGACCGGCTTTACCCTATACGAATCCACTCTTCGTCCGGAAGGCGCCCGTCATGTCGCCTTGGCACATTTCACGTTTTAATAGGGCTGCTGTCTCACCTTAGGTGGTTTACCTGTTCAAACCGTGTGACAGCCTATTGGCGCATTAAAAATGTTGCATTTAGGCAATACGGTTCACGAAACTGTTAATAGGTGAATTTTAGGAAATTAATCTCCTTTAGCTTGCGCGTATTCTGCCCGAAATGGTGATGGGGAAATGCCGAATTGCAGGTAACTGTTTTTCGGGACTTTACCCGATTGCCATGTGTTCTGACTATGTCGGTTGCGAGGTTCGAGGGTGACAATGAAATCAAATCTGCTGCTCGCGATTTCATTTTTTGTTTTGATTTCAAACCCATTGCTTGCTGCGCCAACAGCCGCTTCCAAAGTTGGCGACACAGTCACCAACCCTGTGACTGGTCTGGATACGACCGTAAGCGCGCTAATTGTGGATCCGGCCTCGACGCCAACAGCGGGTACAACCGCTTTTGTGGAAACGGCTGACGGATATGTTTTTCTCGTTAAAAGTGCGGGCGACACAATCTATAATTCGGACAATCCACCGCTTGCATTTGATATTGTCTCCATTAGCGGAACAACGGCGCAGATCAGCAATTCCGGGGCGACCGGTACATCCAGCCTGTCGACGCAATTGACGCTGTCCCAGTACAACAGCAACTTCAACAGCTCGGACACTCCGGGTACCGTCACACCGCCAGTGAATGTCTCTGGGCCCAACGGAGTAAATCAAGTTGTATACGGACAGAATGGCAGCAACGGACGGGACGGCGCCTTGGTCGTTCCGCCAAGATCGGGCGGTGATGGTGATGATGGCCCAACGCAGACAAAATCTCTGTCCAGCGATGTCAACGCCACCAGCAACGTCGGCTGGGAGATCGGCAGCGTCGGGGGCGACGGCGGCAACGGGGGCGACTCGTATCTGAGTTTCTGGGATGGGCGCGACGGCGGTGATGGTGGCAAAGGTGGCACAGTCACCGCAACGCAAAACTCCAGCAGCACAATCCAAACATCAGGCTCCGATAACGACGGCATATTTGCATTTAGCCGTAGCGGTGAAGCGGGTAATGGCGGCAGCGGTTTCGCGGCACCGGGCGGTGGTACCGGTGGGCATTCAGCCGATGGGGGCAATGTCACAGTCAACCAGAGCGGGTCGATTTCAACGACCGGAGACTCGGCCGATGGCATCTATGCTCTGAGTGTATCGAACAATGGTGGCAATGGTGGCTCGCAATGGGGGTTGGTCGGCGCATCAGGTGACGGCGGCTATGGTGGCAGTGGTGGTACGGTCACAGTCAACACAACATCAAGCGGCAGCATTTTGACGACAGGAGATTACGCCAACGGGATTTATGCCCAGTCCATCGGCGGGTCCGGTGGCTCGGCCGGTACCAGTGGCAACTTGCTGGTTTCATTGATCGGTGGCGCAGATAATGGCGGCAATGGCGGCGCGGTTTCGGTCTCGCATGGCGGGGCGATTGAGACGCAAGGGGATTTCGCGCGCGGAATCGTCGCCCAATCCATTGGCGGCGGTGGCGGTTCGGGGGGCACTGCAGGGGGGCTGGTTGCATTGTCTCTGGGCGGGGTCGGATCAAACGGCGGTAGCGGAGACACTGTGACCGTCACAGTCCAGGGCAGCGGCAGCATTCTGACGTCAGGCGAAGGCTCTGACGGGGTTATGGCTCAGTCCATCGGTGGCAGCGGTGGCACGGGCGCGAATTCCTATGGTTTGGTAGCCATTGGTGGCACCGGGTCGCGGGGTGGCACGGGCGCAGCAGTCAGCGTCAGCAATTACGGGAGCATCGTAACGGGCGGCGACGGCGCGCGCGGCATCATCGCGCAATCCATCGGCGGTGGCGGCGGGGACGGCGGATCGTCTGGCGGCATGGTTTCGGTCGGCGGCAATGGTAATGGCGGTGGCAGCGGTTCGACCGTGACGATCGTGAACGACGGCATCATTACCACGACCGGAGACGACGCGATGGGCGTTCTGGCCCAATCCATCGGCGGCGGTGGCGGCAACGGTGGCTCGTCCGGGTCTGTTGGTGCATTTGTCGGCGTGGCCATCGGTGGTGATGGCGGGGCAGGTGGCACCGGCGGAGACGTTGATGTGACCCTGTCCAACACCGACGGTAGCCAGCCTTCGGCGATCCAAACCTCTGGCGACCGCTCGGCAGGTGTGTTTGCCCAATCCGTAGGTGGCGGTGGCGGTAATGGCGGCGGTGCTGTTTCGGTGGCCGTCGGGGCCTTTGGTGCGGCATCAGTTTCGGTCGGCGGATCGGCAGGTAATGGTGGTGACGGTGGCGACGTCACGCTAAGCGGCAGCGGCTCAGCTTCGGTGCAAACCGGAGGAGAGGATTCCGTCGGTGTCATGCTGCAATCGGTTGGCGGTGGCGGCGGCAACGGTGGCTATGCTGTCTCGGTTGCGGTGTCCGGCGGCCCGGTTTCTGGATCTTTGGCAGTTGGTGTCGGCGGTGATGGCGGCACGGGTGGCAAAGGCGGAGACGTAACGGTCGGCCAGTTCAATGGCAGCGGGGTTGCGACGGTCGCAGGGTTCGAGGGCACTGTTGTCACCACTGGAAATCGCTCAACAGGGATGCTTTTCCAATCCGTTGGTGGCGGTGGCGGCAATGGCGGTCTGGCGGTTGCAGCAACCGGCGGTGCTTCGGCACTGTTTTCCGGCAATGTTTCCGTCGGGATCGGCGGGCAGGCGGGCAGCGCCGGCAATGGTGGGACCGTTCAAGTCTATACCAATGCGGACGTTACCACGACGGGCACGAACTCCAGCGCGATCATCGCGCAATCCGTCGGCGGCGGCGGTGGCAATGGCGGCGGCAGCATCGCCGCCGGGGTCAGTGCCAGTGGTGTTGCTGCGATTGGCATCAATGTCGGCGTCGGCGGTAACGGTGGCGGTGCCGGAACCGGAGGCGATGTGACTCTGGTTGCGGGCGGCACGTCGATTGAGACCAGCGGCGCGTTTTCCAGCGGCGTTGTGGCGCAATCCGTCGGTGGCGGTGGCGGCAATGGCGGTTATGCCATCGGTGCCAGTGCCGATATCGGCGGTGCTGCGGCGGGGTCGGTCAGCGTTGGTCTTGGCGGTAAATCCGGCGGTGGCGGGGCAGGGGGAACCGTAACGGCCACTGTCGACGCCAATGTCACCACACGCGGAGACGATTCCGGTGCTGTGGTCGTGCAATCCATCGGTGGCGGCGGTGGCAATGGTGGTTTCAGTGTTGCGGCGGGTCTTGCCGCCGGGGGTGCTGGTGCCGGAACCATCGGTGTGGGCCTTGGCGGTGACGGCGGCAGTGGTGGCGTTGGCGGAACTGTCACGGGCGTTCGCGTCAATGGGGATGTTAGAACCGAAGGCTTGCGGTCCACAGGTGTAGTGGTTCAATCCATTGGTGGTGGCGGTGGCAATGGTGGCTTTAACGTCACCGCAGGAGTCGCCGCTGCGGGTGCTGGTGCCGGGTCAATCGGCGTCGGGCTGGGCGGAAACGGAGCGACCGGCGGCGACGGCGGCGTGGTCGAGGCTCAGGTTGCTGGGAACGTCACAACTCTGTCCGACAATTCAAGTGGTGTTGTGTTCCAATCCATTGGCGGCGGCGGTGGTAATGGCGGGTTCAACGTAACGGCCGGGGTCGCGGGGGCTGGCGCGGGTGGCGGTGCTGTCACAGTTGGCCTTGGCGGCGGTGGCTCGGGCGGCGGGATTGGAAAATCGGTCGCTGGCACAGTCTCCGGCACCGTCAGCACAGGCGGAGCGGATTCGACTGCTGTTCTGGCACAGTCCGTCGGCGGCGGCGGTGGCAACGGCGGGTTCAACGTCAGCGCTTCGCTCGCAGGTGCAGGGGTTGGCAGCGGCGCTGTCAGCGTCGGCCTGGGCGGCGATGGCGGCAGTGGTGCAGTGGGTGGAACGGTCAACCTGACCACGACGAATTCTATTGTGACCGCCGGAGACCGGTCGTCTGGCGTTGTTGCACAATCCATCGGCGGCGGTGGCGGCAATGGGGGCTTCAATATCTCTGGTACTGGCGCGGGCGCGGGTGTCGGCTCTGGCGCGGTTAGCGTTGGGCTGGGTGGCTCGGGCGATGGTGGCGGTGATGGTGGAGCAGTCACGTTGACCTCAAACGGAACGATCCTGACGCAGGGCGATTCAGCCACAGCCTTTCTGGCGCAATCGATTGGCGGCGGCGGCGGCAACGGCGGCTTTAACGTCAGTGCGGCGGTTCAGGGATCGGGCACAGCGGGGGGCGGAGTATCCGTTGGCCTGGGCGGCGACGGCGCAGGTGGCGGAGATGGCAACACCGTCATCGCCACATCCAACAATGCAGTTGAAACACGCGGTGACCAGTCCTCGGGCGTTGTGGCGCAATCGATTGGCGGTGGCGGCGGCAATGGCGGGTTCAATGTTGCTCCGGTCCTGTCGGGCGCGGGCACGGCCAGCGGCGCGGTCAGCGTCGGGCTTGGCGGGTCGGGTGATACCGGCGGGCAGGGTGGCAACGTCACCTTGACCTCGAACGGAACCATTCTGACAGACGGGTTTGCCTCAAGCGGATTCGTCGCGCAGTCCATCGGTGGTGGCGGCGGCAATGGTGGGTTCAATGTGTCCCCCACAGTCTCGGGTGCAGGTACGGGCGCGGGCTCAGTCTCGGTTGGGCTGGGCGGTTCGGGTGCGGGTGGGGGTGACGGTAGCCAGGTTACCGCCAGCACAACGGCAAATGTGGTCACCAAGGGCGACGCCTCGGTTGGTATTCTGGCACAATCTGTCGGCGGCGGCGGTGGCAATGGTGGTTTTAACGTATCGCCAGCTTTGGCGGGCGCAGGCACCGGGTCAGGAGCGATCAGCGTTGGTCTGGGCGGCTCGGGTGGCAGCGGTGGCACGGGTGGCATCGTGGGTCTGATCGTCGCAAATAATGTTCAGACCGAAGGCGCGCAGTCCAGCGCAGTTGTTGCGCAATCCATTGGCGGCGGCGGCGGCAATGGCGGGTTCAATGTCTCGGCATCCGTGGGCGGTGCAGGTACAGGCTCCGGCGCGGCGGCTGTAGGTCTGGGTGGCCGCGGGACAGGTGGCGGCGATGCCTCGGCTGTTACGGCAAATGTCACGGGCAATCTGGTTACGTTGGGTGACACTTCGACAGGATTGCTAGCGCAGTCCGTCGGCGGCGGCGGCGGTAATGGGGGCCTGAACGTCTCGGTTGCGGTTGCTGCGGCAGGCACGGGATCGGGCGGTGCCTCGGTGGGTCTCGGCGGCGCGTCCGGTACGGGCGGTGACGGCGGCACCGCCGAAGCCTCGCTAACCGGCGATGTATCGACCCAAGGGAGCGAGTCCGGCGGCGTCATCGTCCAAAGCCTTGGCGGTGGCGGTGGCAATGGCGGTATGAATGTCTCCGCCACAGTCACGGTTGCCGGAACCGGCAGCGGTGGTGCCTCGGTCGGGCTTGGCGGCAGCGGTGGCGATGGTGGCAACGCCAACACGGCGAGCGGGACGGTTGTTGGAAACGTCACCACGGCTGGTGACAATTCAGGCGGCGTTCTGGTGCAATCCGCAGCAGGCGGCGGCGGTAACGGAGGACTGAATGTTTCGGCTGCCGTGAACCTTTCGGGTACTGGCGGCGGTGCTGTTGGCGTTGGCATTGGCGGATCTGGCGGGGATGGCGGCAATGCAAGTTCAGCCACCGGCTCGGTCACCGGTGATGTCACCACGGGCGGCGAAAACGCAACTGGTGTTCTGGTGCAATCCGTCGGTGGCGGCGGTGGCAATGGCGGTGTCAACATCTCGGGCGCGCTTAGCATTGCGCGGACAGGTTCCGGCGCGGCGGGGATCGGTGTTGGTGGTTTCGGCGGCAGCGGAGGCACCAGCGGCGTGGTCGACAACACCTTTGTTGGCAATGTCAGCACCTCGGGCGCGCGCTCGGCTGGCGTCATGGCGCAAAGTTTGGGCGGTGGCGGTGGTAATGGGGCCACGAATATTTCCGGCGCGATTTCTCTAGCCAGCAATTTCTCGGGCGGTCTTGGGATCGGCGTTGGCGGTTTCGGCGGAGACGGCGGCACAGCGGACAACGTCACCCAGCAAGTCACCGGCAATGTCACCACGGCTGGCGATGACTCAGTCGGTATTCTGACACAAAGCCTTGGCGGGGGCGGTGGTAACGGCGGCACCAACATCTCGGCGGCCTTGTCCTTGTCCCGCTCGACCAATGCGGCCGTAGGCATTGGCGTCGGCGGGTTCGGCGGTGGCGGCGCGGATGCCGGTGCGCTGGTTCAATCGACTGTTACAGGCGGGGTTCTGACCGCTGGCGATCGCAGCACGGCCATTCTGACACAAAGCCTTGGCGGCGGTGGTGGCAATGGCGGCACGAACATCTCGGCCACGCTGGGTATCACCCAGCAAAACGGCGGTTCCGTCAGCCTGGGCGTGGGCGGCTTTGGCGGCGGGGCTGGCAATGCTGGCGACGTTATCAGCACCCTGCGTTCCAGTACGGACAGTAGTGGCACAACTTCGGTGGTCACGACGGGCGTCGACAGCATCGGTGTGATGGCGCAATCCGTTGGTGGCGGCGGCGGTAATGGCGGTCTGAATGTTTCGGGCGTGGTGAACCTGACGGGCAAATCCGGTGCAGCGGTCGCATTGGGCCTTGGTGGCTTTGGTGGCGGTGGCGGTGATGCCGGTACGGTAACGCTGGACGTTCAAAGCGACGTAGTGACCGCAGGCGACGGGGCGCATGGTATCTTCGCCCAAAGCCTTGGCGGCGGTGGCGGCACCGGCGGTGTGAATATCTCGGGCTCATTGGCGCTGACCAAACCGTCGGGGTCTGACACGATCTTTTCCGTTGCAGCGGGCGTGGGTGGATTTGGTGGATCAGGCGGCGACGCAAGTGATGTCGACCTGGATTACACCGGCAACGTGCAGGCGGTGCCGATGGTGCTGCAATCCGACGGCACTTTCGCCGTAGATGAAAGCAAAGGCGCCAGCGGAATTATCGCGCAATCGCTGGGCGGCGGCGGTGGTCATGGCGGCACCAATGTCTCTGGCGGAATCGCGATCAGCGGCAAACCAGGGGCGGGGCAAACGGATAGCAGCAAATCCTATGCAGTCGTTGTCGGGGTCGGCGGCTTTGGCGGGGGTGGCGGCAATGCCGGGAACGTCGACGTAAACATTGGCTCCGGCAGCACGATCATGGCGCATGGCACCGGCCAATCCGGTCTGCTGGCGCAATCCGTTGGCGGTGGCGGTGGCAATGGCGGTTTGAACGTGTCGGGCGGGATCGTGTCCGACAGCTCGCTGATCGTGGGTGTTGGGGGGTTCGCAGGAAACGGTGGTCAGGCGGGCGATGTCACAGTCACGTCGCAGGCGGATATCACGGTCACGACGGACCCGGACGATATTTCGATCCCTGACACCACAACTTTTGAAGACAAGTTGCGCGATTTCCTGGGCGATACCATCGTGGATCAGACCGAAGAGCTGGCCTCGACCTATGGGTTGGAGCGTCTGTTCATCGACATGGGGGTCTTCAACGAAGAAAAGCCGGATACCGATGGCTCGGCCGGTTTGATGGCGCAATCCATCGGCGGCGGCGGTGGAAATGGCGGCCTGAACGTGTCGGGCGGGATTGCGCTGAGCAAGGATGGCAAGATCCCCTCGGTCACATTTGGTGTCGGTGGTTTCGGCGGCAATGGCAATGTCTCGGGCGATGTGACCGTGGATCATGCCGGATCGGTTGCCGTTGCGGGCAATTGGAAGCACGGCGTTCTGGCCCAGTCCATCGCGGGCGGCGGCGGTAACGGCGCGCTGAATGTGACCGGGCAGCTGAACTATGGCGATTCCAACAATTCCGACGGCAAAACCGACCTGAGCATCGTTGGTGGTCTGGGCGGTCATGGCGGCACCGGCGCAGATGCGGGCAACGTCGTTGTTACGCAAACCGGCAGTATATCGACCAATGGCTATCACGCGCGTGGCATCTTTGCCCAAAGCATCGGCGGCGGTGGCGGTACTGGCGGGATCAACGCGACCTTTGTCGGCACCAAGGACAGTTCACCCATTGCCATGGGCATCGGCGGCTTTGGTGGCGGCGGTGGTGACGCTGGGGACGTGACCGTCATGAGTGGAACCGCCCTAGCGGCAGCAGGCACCATCACGACAGACGGTGTCGGCGCGCACGGGATCGAGGCGTCCAGCATTGGCGGCGGTGGCGGTGACGCCGGGGTCAACGCGGTTGTGGGTATCAGCAAGACCAACGGCAGTCAGAGCAACGGCGGCACGGGCGATTCAACCGACCGCAAGACACCAACCAACACGGGTGTGGATGACTCGGTAATTGCCAATTACAACAACGTGCTGGATGAGCTTGAAGGCAAAGTTAATCCAGCGGATTCTTCTGGCAACAAAACCGGCATGTCAGCTGTGGTTGCCATTGGCGGTGATGCCGGAACCGCTGGGGATGGTGGGACGGTCGATATTGACCATTACGGCGATATTCTCACGAAACAAGACAGTAGCCATGGGGTATTCGGCCAATCGATTGGCGGCGGCGGCGGTAACGCAGCCCTGAACCTGGCCTTTGCCTATGAACTTGCCTCGGACCAAACCAACAAGGGTTTTGGCCTGGCCGTTGGCGGCGGGACAGGTCAGGGCGGCACCGGGGGGACAGTCGACGTGCGCAATACCGGCGACATCACAACGCTCGGTGAGGATTCCCATGGGCTGTTCGCTCAATCCGTTGGTGGCGGTGGCGGCAACGCGGGCTATAACTCGGCCTCGACCTCGGTGGATGGCGGCAACGTCAACATTCAGATCGGCCGGACCGGCGGTACCGGCGGCAGTGGCGGTGATGTTTATGCCAGCTCGGACGGTATCATCAGCACTTCGGGCGACCGATCTTACGGGTTCTTTGCCCAATCTATTGGCAACGGCGGCGGCAATTCTTCGTCAACCTCGGTCAGCATTGGCACGCCAAAGACCGGCGACAGCAAGGGTAACAAGGCCAGCGTGTCGGTCGGTTTGGCGGGCGGCACTGGTGGTGCGGCAGGTAACGTGACCTCTGTGGTCGCGGGTATCGTGGTCACCCAGGGCGACGATGCCCATGCGGTTTTCGCGCAATCCGTGGGCGGCGGTGGCGGTAATGGCGGCAAGGCCAGCAACTCGGCCGGCGGCGGCATTTCGGCATCACTGTCCATCGGTGGCACCGGTGGCTCTGGCGGCGTAGGTGGCACGGTCGATGTCACCAGTACCGCACGGATCGCAACGTTGGGGGAACGCTCAATCGGGTTGCTGGCGCAATCGGTCGGCGGTGCAGGTGGCACCGGCGGCATGGTGCAGGCAGGTCAGGGAAACCTTGATACGATCAAATCCTTCGTTAACCCATCAACCGTGGGGACGGCAGCCTCGATCAACATCGGAGGCACTGGCGGGGACGGCATGACGTCGGACATTGTGACCGTTGTGAATGACGGCATGATCACCACGGCGGGCACGATGGCGCACGGCATCTATGCGCAATCCGTCGGCGGCGGTGGCGGTATGGGTGGCCTGGTGGAAAACCGCATCATCAACCTGCGCAAAGAGATCGGCAACACGGCGACCATTTCGATTGGCGGCAATGGCGGCACCGGTGCGATGTCTGCGGCAGTGTCGGTTACTAACCGCGATGTCATCGCAACAACAGGTGACAAGTCGATCGGTATTTATGCGCAATCCGTTGGCGGTGGCGGAGGCGACGCGCAACAGGTGCGCAACATCATCTTGGGCCGATCCTCGGAAGGATCAACGACAAACGCCATTCTGATCGGCGGAACTGGTGGCACTGGCGGCGCGGGCAGCACGGTAACCGTAGTAAACGAAACCGATGCCACGATCCTGACCGATGGTACGGAAAGTCACGGGATCTTTGCCCAGTCCATCGGTGGAGGTGGCGGTAATGGCGGCTCGACCATCTCGGTTGACGGGCGCTATGGCGGGGCCGAGGCCACTACGCGGCGGGCGCTGCAATTTGGTCTGGGCGGATCAGGCGGTACGGGTGGCACGGGCGGCAATGTCGCGGTGACCAATGCCGGTACGATCGTGACAACGGGTGCGGGTGCGCATGGTATCTTTGCCCAATCCGTCGGCGGCGGCGGTGGCAATGGCGGCAGCTCAATCACGGGGACATTGCGGTTAAAGACCGGGGACAGCAGCTCTCCGACCGCGCAGCTGAATATCGGCGGATCGGGCGGCAGCGGCAATGTTGCCGGCAACGTGGTCGTCACCAACACCGGAGACGTTCAAGTGGATGGCACAGGCGCCTACGGCATCTTTGCACAATCTGTCGGTGGCGGCGGCGGCAATGGCGGTCTGGCCGTTGCGATGGACGTGAACGACCTTAAAAACACAATGACGGGCAAATCCTATTCGAAGATCGCCATTGGCGGATCAGGCGGATCGGGTTCTGATGGAGGAGACGTCACGGTCAACCACACTGGCACAATTGTTGTGAATGCCGAAAACGGGTTTGGCATCTATGCCCAATCCGTTGGCGGCGGAGGCGGCAACGCGGGTTATTCGGTGTCATCCCCGCTGGTCTCGGTGCTGGATTACACAATCTCGCAGGCGCTGGGGGCTCGGGAGGGATCCACCGGTTCGGTGGGCACTGTAACTGTCAATTCGACCGGAGATATTCTGGTCAATGGCGTGGGCAGCGAAGCGGTCTTTGTCCAATCGGTGAATGGCGGCGGCGGCAATACTGATGCCTCTGTAGATTTCACCACCACCACCGCTGGCGCGACCGGCTCGGTCGTCAGCAGCGATATCGCCCTTGGTGGCGACGACGTGTCGGGTATGGCGGGCAACCAGATCACGCAGGCCCATAACGGTAACATTGCCACCACAAGCGATCGCTCGACCGGCCTGATGCTGCAGAGTGTTGGCGGCGGCGGCGGTACATCCGCGACTACGGTGGATGTCCAAGACGGTGACGCTATCGACATCACCGCACGTCTGGGCGCGATTAACACGGACGACGCTGGTGGCGGAGACGTGGACGGAAGCCGGACTGGTGATGTTGGCACCGATGGCGCGTTCTCGTCCGCCGGAGCGGCGCAATCCATCGGCGGCGGCGGCGGTAAGCTTGTGCTGAACAGCAATACGGATGGCGAAGCCGGGACCCAAAAGGCCGCGTCTGTGATCCTGGGTTCTGATCCCAGCTTCAACAACGATGGCGGCGATATCGACCTTTTGCTGGACGGCAACGTGTTCACAAGTGGTGACCGATCCTTTGGCCAAAGCGTTCAGAGTATCGGTGCCGGTGGGGGCGAAGTTGTCATCTCGGGTCTGGGGCGTGCGGATGTAACGCTGGGCGCGCAAGACGATTCAACCGGTGACGGTGGTAATGTCGGCTTTGCAAATATCGGGGACATGACTACCAGTGGAACTGGATCGCACGGGTTCGTCATCCAAAGTATCGGTGGCGGCGGCGGTCTCGTTTCAACCGATATGGAGGCCAGCCGGATCACGGTAAACCTGTCTGCTGCAAATGGTGGTGATGGCGGCGATATCGGATTCTCGCAATCCGGCAACATCGTCACGACGGGCGAAAATGCGATTGGTGTTGTGGCGCAGTCGCTTGGCGGCGGCGGTGGCATGGTGGACTCGGTTTATCGCGGGGCTGCCGGTGGTGCGGGCTCTGGTGGCGCCATCGACATGACGCTTGATGGTAACATCCTGTCGGTGGGCGAGGGCGGCATCGGCGTCTTGGCACAATCCGAGGGGCGCGATGGCGCAGACGCGATCACACTTGGCTTTGACGGCGTCGTCATGGGCGGCACTGGCGACGCGGGGTCAGTCGCATCAATCGTTGTGGACGGCGGCACCGACAATGTGCTGACCCTGTCTAAAGATACCCTGTTGATCGCCGGCAACGATCAATTGGTGAATGGAGGCGACGGCAACGAACAAATCTCGCTTGCGGGTACGGCCCTTGGCAACATGGATCTTGGCGCAGGCACCAACGGCTTTACCGTCGAAGATGGCGCGGACTTCTATGCGTTGGATACGGTCAATCTGGGTGCTGACGGCTTCATGCAGGTGAACGGTGATTTTGTACTGGGGGCCAATCTGGGTCTGGACGGAGATTTGACGGCGACGGTTGCGGCCAGTGACTTTACCTTCAGCGGCAATGTCAGCCAGACATTGAACCTGACCGGAAGCCTGGCCTTTGGTGCAACGGCAACGTCAACCTTCGACGTGTATTTCCTGACCTCTGGGGCATCGGGTGGCAACAGCGACCTGGTTAATGCCACCGGTAATGCCACCATGGGCGGTACGCTGGTGCCAATGCTGAATACTCTGGAAAGGGCCTTGCCGCTTGTCATCATCAATCCTGATGGAACCGCCGCAGACGCGGGCACGCTGATCGAGGACACTGTGGTGCTGGATTATTCCATCGGCCTGAACGGCTCCACCTCTGACGGCAGTTCGGTCGACCTGGTGATCACGCCGGATTATTCGACCCCCGGCATGAACGCCAATCAGGCGGCCATCGGGGATTACATCAACCAAGTTCTGAACGGGCAGGGATCGGCTGCCCAAGGCCAACTGTTCGCCTTGATCGGCAACATGCAGTCCGAGGCCGATGTCATCGCCGCAATCGAAAGCCTGTCGACTGCCGACTATGCCGCCGATGCCGTTGATGCGCTTTATGGCACCCGGGTATTTGCGGACACGCTGCACAATTGCGAACGGTTTACCGATTACCAGTTCGGGGATGACCCGCGCAATTGTGTCTGGTTCTCAGGCGGGCGGTCTTTCTATGACCTTGATCAGACCGGCATGTACGAAGAGCTGGACATCAACGACACCAACCTGTCGGCTGGTGTCCGTCTGCCGGTTGGGGATGAGCTATTCGCCGGGTTCGCGATAGGCTATGACGAAATGAGCCTACGGAACGGGTCGAATTACAATGCAACGGGTGATCGGTTCAATCTGGGTGCCTCGCTGACCAAATACACCGGCGCGTGGGAATTTGCAGCCCAGCTGTCGGCCGGTTGGTCAGACTATGATACGCTCAGCGCGGGCGGGATCAGTGGTGTGTTGCCCAACGGTCAAATTGTAAGCACCGTTGGTGTCAGCGAGATCAAGCACAAGATGAACCATCAGAACCTGCGTTTCAGCCTTGCTTATGACCACAGGTTCGCGGGCGGCAGTTCCTATCTGCGCCCTGAGGTAGCCGTTGATGCCACACGTCTGGCAACCGAAAGCAATGGCGATGCAACCCTGGCGGGGGTCGTTCTGCAAGACGATAGCGAGATGATCTATTCGTTCACGCCTTCGCTGGAGATCGGAACCGAGCAAACCCTGAGTGCCTCGCAGAAGCTCCGCGCAAGTTTTCAGGTTGGTGCCATTCTCTCGTCAGATGATACCGTATCGGTCACCGCCGGGTTCAACGGTGCGAGCACCGCTGACGGTGGGTTTTCCAACACCAGCTTTGTCGGCGACGCGCATGGCTTGGTCTCGGCCCGGTTGGGGCTGTTTGCGCTGGATGACAGCAGCTTTGTCAATCTGAGCCTCGATCATTTGTTCGGAGACTCAACCAGGGCTCTGCAGGTAGGTCTTGGCCTTGGACTACAATTCTAATCGATGAGGGACAGCAGGATGAAAACTTGGATAAGCGCTTTGGGGGTCACATTGGGATTGGCAACTCCCCTTGCTGCGCAGGAAGGCGCAGCGCCGCCATGGTCGGTCAATTGCAGCAATCGGGCCGTTGGGTCCGAGTTGATCTGCGAAATGACCCAAAGCATCGTTTTGACCGAAAACAACCAAAGGCTTACGTCCATCGCATTTATAAAGGCTGCAGGTAAGGACGAGACTGAGACCGTGCTGACCCTGCCATTCGGTCTTTTGTTCTCGGAAGGGCTGGTTGCAAAGGTGGATGATGCCGAGGTCGCCCGTCTGGAGTTCCTGACATGCGAGGCACAAGGTTGTTTTGCCCGTTCGCCAGTTTCCCAGGAATGGATGTCTGCGATGCGGGCAGGTAATCAATTGCAGATCGACGCTAAAAACAGGGTCGGAGAGCCAATTTCATTTGGCTTCGATTTGACTGGGTTCAGCAAAGTATCCGATCTATTGCCCTGAGAGTAGTTTCCCTTCAATGCAAGAGCGTGCGGAGCCGAAAGGATCGGCTCCGCCGCGGTGTTTAGTCTTTCACGGGCATGTAAAGGTCGCCGCCTTCACGGAATTTGGCGGCCATCGCCTCCATCCCCTCTTTCTGCGCTTCAGTTCGAATGTCGTGGCTGATCCGCATCGAGCAGAATTTCGGCCCGCACATGGAACAGAAATGCGCCACCTTATGCGCTTGTTTGGGCAAGGTTTGGTCGTGGAATTCCCGCGCCGTTTCCGGGTCCAGCGACAGGTTGAACTGATCTTCCCAGCGGAACTCGAACCTGGCGCGGGACAGCGCATCGTCACGACGTTGCGCGCCCGGCAGACCTTTGGCCAAATCAGCGGCGTGAGCGGCGATCTTATAAGTAATAACCCCAGTTTTCACATCATCCCGGTCCGGCAGCCCCAGATGTTCTTTAGGCGTGACATAGCAGAGCATCGCACAACCAAACCAGCCAATCATCGCAGCACCAATGCCGCTGGTGATGTGGTCATAGCCCGGCGCGATATCGGTGGTCAGGGGGCCAAGCGTGTAAAAGGGCGCCTCGTGGCAACACTCCAATTGCTTGTCCATGTTTTCTTTGATCTTGTGCATGGCTACGTGTCCGGGGCCTTCGATCATCACCTGACAATCCTTGGCCCACGCGATTTTGGTCAGCTCACCCAGCGTCTCAAGCTCGGCAAATTGTGCCTCGTCATTAGCGTCGGCGATAGAGCCGGGACGCAGACCGTCGCCTAGGCTGAACGACACATCATAGGCCCGGCAGATGTCGCAGATTTCGTCGAAATGCTCATAGAGGAAGCTTTCCTTGTGGTGATGCAAGCACCACTTGGCCATGATCGACCCACCGCGCGACACAATACCGGTAACCCGTTTTACCGTCATCGGTACCATATGCAGGCGCACGCCTGCATGGATGGTGAAATAGTCGACGCCTTGTTCGGCCTGTTCGATCAGCGTGTCACGGAACACTTCCCATGTCAGGTCCTCGGCAATGCCGTTGACCTTTTCCAGCGCTTGATACAACGGCACGGTGCCAATCGGCACCGGGCTGTTGCGGATGATCCATTCACGGGTGTTGTGGATGTTGCGGCCGGTCGACAGGTCCATGACGGTATCAGCACCCCAACGGATCGACCAGACCATTTTATCGACCTCTTCTTCCATCGAAGAGGTCACAGCCGAGGTACCCATATTGGCGTTGATCTTGACCAGGAAATTACGCCCGATGATCATCGGTTCGCTTTCAGGGTGGTTGATATTCGCAGGGATAATGGCGCGACCAGCGGCGACCTCGTCCCGCACGAATTCCGGGGTCACATAATCAGGGATGTTTGCACCCCAATCATTGCCGTCGCGCTGTTCAACGACAGCCTCGCGCAGTTGGTTTTCACGGATGGCGATGAATTCCATTTCCGGGGTGACGATGCCGGCGCGAGCATAGGCCAGTTGCGTCACAGCCTTTCCATCCTTGGCGCGCAGAGGGCGCGGGCGCACAGGGAACTCGGGCGTTAGCCGATCACCTTCGACAAAACCGTTGTCTTCCGGTTTGATCTCACGTCCATCATATTCTTCGACATCTGCTCGAGCCTCAATCCACTTGCGACGCAGCGGCGCCAGACCTTGCCGAATGTCCGTCATCACCTGCGGATCGGTATACGGCCCTGAACTGTCATACACGGGCAAGGGTGGCTCCCCCGCCGTGGGGTGGACCGAAATTTCACGCATTGGCACGCGCACATCCGGGTGCACTGTGCCGTTTACATAGATCTTGCGCGATGCGGGCAGTTCACCGGCGGTGATTTTGAGGTTAGGGACGTTCATGTTGGTGCTCCTCAAGCAGTTCAACTTAAAAAGACACCAGATGAGTTTTGGCTTGGGGAAACGAGAAGGCAGACAGCCCCTGTTCGGAGTGCGCTTGCCCGGTATTGTGGCCTGCGCGCCCTAGCTTCCTACGCCAGTATCAACTGGGTCAGGTTCAAAGGGTCGCGTCGCCGGGCATTGCCCCGTCAGCCTCTCAGTCCCCTTGGTGGGACTCCCCTGCGTACAGGTGGTTTAGCTTGAGGTTCACGGCTTAAACAAGCACCAAAATTCATTTGTTTCAGATTTTCTCGAACGGCCGGGACCTTCCGTTCGGTGCAGCACGTCACCAGAAATACGGTCGCTATCTGATGTGCGGGCCGACCTATTCGACAGATACTCCGCACATCGACGGTAAGTTAAACGCTGTTATTTAACATAAGACGTATTATAGAAATATTGCCTCCGTTGAGGGAGAATTGTCGGAGTACGTAATTAATGAGACTTGTCTTCCCCATAATTCAACGACTTAAGATTTTCATGCATTTTGGTGGATTTCGCTGACTTGGACTTATCAAGCTTGTCTCAGACTGCAGCAATACGATCGTCGACTGCGACGCGCATTGGGAACTTCCGAGAGCGGACACAACTCGCAGACCGAAAGCTTCACAGCGTAAGGTTTTGTGCTGAACAATGTTGAGCGACTAAGTGCCCTGCCCTGATCACTTCCGGCCCTTACCGGACTTTAGTCGGTCGTTCAGCATTCTGCAGTGCGGCTCGACATTACGGACATTCGCTGCAAGTGCGCAATCAAAAGATGGGTGAATTTACAGTTTGCGGACGAAGCGGGCCTTCGTCAAATTTGCGCCAAGGTCTGCTTGTGGTGCTTCTAAACTACCGCAGGACTGCTTTCTGTCCCCGGCAAGCTGTTGGTTTTGGAGCTCCAAAAGACACCAAACAAATGAAAGAAAAGAAATCGATTTGATATTTTTGGACCATACTTTACAAAATCAGCCATGGCGAAATCAATTGATCAAACGTTAGGCATCGTAGTTTTGGTGAGCCCGCATTTCAACGTTTCGGCAACGACATCTTTCATCGATCCTTTTAGAACTGCGAATTACCTGTCAGGATTGGTGCGGTTTTCCTGGACCTATGTTTCGGAGGTTGGTGGTCACATCGAATCCAGCAGCGGCCTGGTGGTTGATACTGCCCCTTTGGCAACCGTGGTCAGGGGCAAGCCTTGGCTCGTTCTCGTAAGCACAAGCTGGACGCCTGAACGCCACGGGACACGCCAGTTCAAGGCGGCTCTTCAAAAATGGGATGCAGGCGGTGCAATAGTTGGTGGGTTGGATACGGGTGCAATTGTGCTCGCGCAGGCTGGATTGCTAAAGGGCAAAACTGCGACGGTCCATTATGAGCACATCGATGCCTTCGCCGAAATTGCACCGGACACGACGGTATCTGAGAACATGTTTGTAACAGATGGCAAGATCTTCACATGTTGTGGAGGATCAGCGGCAACCGACCTTGGCTTGAGATTTGTCCATTCCGTAGCTGGCGAAAGCATCGCGAACGCCTCAGCGCGGTATCTGTTTCACCATGATGTGCGTGGGGAAGGTCGGTCACAAAACCCCAAGGATGTGGAACCGCTTGGGTATGTCACATCTGGCGTTGTCCGGGATGCGATCGACCTTATGGAAGCGCATTTGGAGACCACGTTGTCAATTCCCGCTATATCTCAACAGCTAGGCGTTTCGCAGCGGCAACTGGGCCGATTGTTCCGACAGTATGTCCAAAAGTCACCCGTCGAATACTACCGAGATATCCGCCTTGATCGAGCGCGTGGCCTCGTCACGCAAACCGAGCTGAAATTCAGCGAGATTGCAGAGGCGTCGGGGTTCAACGGTCAAGTGCATTTCAGCCGCGCTTACCGCAACCGCTTCGGCCTGACGCCCACTGCTGATCGCATCGAAGGTCGTGTGCCGTTCGAGTTTCGCGCCTGGCCAATGTTCAAGCCTGACATTAGGTCCGAAGGTGTCTCGTAGCCTTCTGCATAGCTGTGAGCATCTCATCACGCTGCGCTGAGAGTTCATCGGTGCTTTGCCCGTGTGTATGCGCTGTCATTTCATCGACCAGTTTTCTGATCACATCATCGTCTAAGCGTGGATCACCCAGATCGTCCCACCAGCTGTTGAACGTGTCTTTGAAGTGGTCACAAAAAGCCTGCAAACCGCCTGCGCCCGCGCCCAAGTGAAAAAGAGTGGTTGGCCCCATTGCGGCCCAACGCAATCCCGGTCCGGCCCACATCGCTTTGTCTATGTCTTTGACGCTGGCAACACCTTCAACGGCCATATGAACGGCCTCTCGCCAAACTGCGGCCTGCAACCGGTTGGCTACATGCCCCGGCATGCCTTTCTTGATGCGGATCGTGACTTTCCCGATATCATTGTAGAACGCTTCTGTGCGGTCCAGAATGTCTGATCCGGTGGCCTTATTCGCTGTCAGTTCCACCAGCGGGATCAGATGCGGCGGGTTGAAGGGGTGGCCAAGAATAAGCGGCGCGGGATCGCGCCACCCTTCTTGGAGCGCTTCGAGCGTCAGACCCGATGTCGAGCTGGAGACAATTGCGTCAGCAGCCAGCGCGGGCTCAATCTCCGCATAGATTGCATGTTTGATGGGCAACCGCTCAGGCGCGTTTTCCTGAACGAATTGCGCCTCTGTGACGGCCTCGGCAGCGGTCGCCACAAAGGTGATGGCGTCAGGTGTCGCTCGCTCAGTTAGGCCTAGGTCTTCCAGCGCAGGCCATGCGTTTTCAACGTAGGATCGCACGGCGTTCTCAGCGTTTTCGTCAGGATCAAAGACAGTTACATTCCGGCCCGAGGCGAGGAACAATGCGGCCCAGCTTGCCCCGATCACACCGGCTCCAAGAATGGCGGTTCTTTCAATCTGAGACATCAGAACAACCCCGGATTGAGAGGAGAGGCCGCTGTCATGCCACCGTCAACAGTAAACAATTGGCCCGTTGCAAACGATGCATCGTCAGAGGCCAACCACAAAGCCATTGCTGCTATGTCAGCAGGTTTGCCAAAGCGTTTGACCGCGTGCCGTGCCAATGCGTCGGTCTTCGCTTTCTGAGGGTCTTGGGCAAGGTCAAACCCTGCATCTAGCATGCCGGTTTCAATCCAGCCCGGACAGATCGCATTGCAGCGAATTGCCGGTCCGTGATCCACCGCGATGGACCTGGTGAGCCCGTGCACAAAAGACTTTGACGCATTATAGAGTGCCATCGACGGGTCCGCGACATTGCCCGAGATCGACCCGATGTTGATAATGGAGCCACCCTCCTGCATTTGCGGAATGAGTGCCCGGCAGACATTGAAAACGCCCTTTGCATTCGCTCCCATAACCAAATCCCAATCGGCATCAGTGCTGTCCACAACAGTCTTTTCAACCTGGACGCCAGCGTTGTTTACGATGACGTCCAATACACCCAGCTTTTGCGCAGCTTCGCCAACGGCGGCGGCATCTGACACATCCAAAGATATCCAATCAGTACTCAAACCATCCGGCTTTGGTCCCCGACCACAGGTGATAACGTCCGCACCCTCGGCCATGAAGGCCTCTACGATAGCGCGCCCAATGCCCTGCCTGCCGCCTGTAACGAAAGCGAGTTTGCCAGCCAACCGCATCAGTGCGCGACCATCACATGGCGCACGGCGGTATAAGCGTCCAAGGCGTAGACCGACATATCACAACCAGTGCCAGAGCTCTTCATCGCGGCCCAAGGCATTTCAGGCGTGGCAACACCATGCGTGTTCACCCACGTAAAGCCATAGCGCAACTTCGAAGACATCCGCATCGCGCGACCGGTATTGTTGGTCCAGACGGATGAGGCCAAACCAAACGGGCCTGCATTTGCCACCTTGAGCGCCTCTTCTTCGTCGCCAAACCGCGAGATGGTCACGACAGGACCGAAGATCTCTTTGCAGAATACCTCGGCATCATGCGCCACATTGATCAGCACGGTGGGTTCATAAAAGAAACCTGGTCCGTCGATCATGTTGCCTCCCAATACAACGTCGCAGTTATCGCGCGCTCGGTCGACAAACCCCGCTACAGCGTTGCGTTGCGCGGCCGAGATGATCGGCCCCATTTCGGTGCCTTCGGCCTTTTGAGCCCCAACTTTGATCTGGCTGACCTGATCAACAACGGCGGCAACGACCTTGTCATAAACCTCATCAGCGACAAGCAAACGGCAGGGCTGTGCACAATCCTGACCGGCGTTGAAGAACGAACCATAGCGCACAGTTTCGGCAACCGCATCGATATCAGCATCGTCAAAAACAATGACCGGGGCTTTCCCGCCCAGTTCCAGATGCACATGGCGGATTTGACGAGAGGCTGCAGCCATCGCGGCAGAACCCGTCGCGTTGGAACCCGTGATCGAGATCGCCTCGGTCCGTGGATCGTTGATCATCTGCTCGCCAATCTCACGACCGGGGCCGTGCAGCACGTTTACCACCCCTTTGGGCGCAACACCTGCGATCAGCTCGGCGGCTTTCAGCGTGGAAAGCGGCGTCAGCTGCGAGGGCTTCAGCGTGACCGGGCAGCCAGCTGCCAATGGCGCTGCCAGTTTCCAGGCCGCCATCATCAGCGGATAGTTCCATGGCGCAATCGCGGCTACGGGGCCAACCGGATCTTTGCGGATCATGCTGGTATGACCGGCCACATATTCGCCCGCAGCAACGGCAGACATCGTGCGCGCCGCACCGGCAAAGAACTTGAATGTGTCCAGCGTCAACGGCATTTCGTCATCCAAAGCCGAGGGCCAGGGCTTACCGGCATCCAAGCTTTCCAGCTCTGCCAGTTCCTCGACATGCTCTTCCAAGACAGTTGCGATATTGGTCAAAAGCTCAGAACGTTCTGCAGGGCTGGTCTGGCCAAATGTCTCAAAGGCTTCGTGGGCCCCTGCGGCCGCAGCGCTTGCCTGTTCGGACGTCGCGGAATTGATCTTGCAAATCTCTTCGCCCGTGGCTGGGTTCACGACAAAGATCGGCGCTCCGCCCCCTTCAACCATTTCGCCATTGATTAACATCTTTGTCTGCATGTAATCCTCTCTAAAACCCAACCCGATCGCCGCCTTTTAGTGCGAGGCGTTCGCGTGCTTCTGCCGGTGTCGCAACTGAAAGGCCCAGATTTTCGATGATTGTGCGAATGCGGCTCACTTGCTCGGCATTCGATGTGGCAAGCTCTCCCTTGCCGATAAAGAGACTGTCTTCGAGCCCGACACGCAGGTTGCCACCGCGCATTGCGCTTTGTGTAGCGAAAGGCATTTGGTGCCGCCCTGCTGCCAGTACAGACCATTCATAGTTTTCAGCGCCAAAAAGTTTGTCCGCCGTATTGTGCATATGGGTCAGATGATCGGGGTCAGCGCCAACGCCTCCTAAAATGCCAAAGACCATCTGGATGAAGAACGGCGGTTTGATAAGCCCTTGATCCACGAACCATTTGACGTTGTAGAGATGGCCCAGATCATAGCATTCAAACTCAAACTTGGTGCCATGATCACCCCCCAGTTTCTCAATCGCATATCGAATGGTCTTGAACGTGTTGGGAAAAATGAAGTCTTCCGTCATCTCAAGGAATGGACGTTCCCAATCGTGCTGAAATTCCGTGTATTTCTGAAGCATCGGGAAGATGCCAAAGTTCATGCTGCCCATATTGAGCGAGGCCATTTCCGGGCTCGTCGAAGTCGCGGCCAACAGACGTTCGTCCATCGACATGCCCAATCCGCCGCCGGTTGAGACATTCACCACCGCGTCAGTGGATTGTTTGATCACAGGCAGAAATTGCTGAAACAATTCAGGTCTGGGATCTGGCTTGCCGGTCTCGGGATGTCGCGCGTGCAGATGGATGATAGACGCGCCAGCCTCTGCCGCTTCAATGCTTGCTGTTGCAATTTCGGCAGGTGTGATCGGCAGGTGGGGCGACATTGACGGCGTGTGAATGCCGCCCGTTGGCGCACAGGTGATGATGACTGACTTGGGCATTACAATTTCATCTGTTGCACTTGCGCAGACAGCCCCCCGTCCAAAACCCAAAGCTGACCAGAGGCATAGCGCGCCTCGTCGCTGGCCAGCCAATTGACCAGATTGGCAATGTCCGTTGGCGTTCCGTAGGTACGCATCGGGTGCACGTCTCGGACAGCTTTTTGAAGTGTTTCGATGTTGCCCCCCCCGCCGCCAGATCCGTCACCGTTGAAGAAACTCTGCAGCATCGGAGTATCAATATAGCCGGGGCAGATCGCATTGACGCGGATACCCTCAGGGCCATGGTCGCAGGCCATTGCCCGGGTTAGCGCATGCACCGCCCCCTTGGTTGCACAATAAGCGGCAAGGCCGGGGTCAGCGATGAACCCATCGTAAGACCCAAAGTTGATCAAGCTAGCGCTGTTGCCAGATTTCGCGGCTTCGCGCATCAATGGAATGGCGTATTTTGAGGTTAGAAAAGTACCCGTGGAATTCACCGCAAAGCTTTGGTTCCATTCCTCCAGCGTGGTGTCTTCGACCGTCTTTTCAATCTCGATCCCTGCCGCGTTCACCAAGACGTCAAGCTTGCCATGAGCGTTGCGGACCTGATCCATCGCGGCGATTGCGTCCGCCTCCTGTGTTACGTCGAGCTTTACAAAGTGGCTGCCGTCATCGTCATGCCTGTCCAGTGACCCTTCGAGCGTCAGGTCTGCGGCGAAAACTGTCGCACCTTCTTTGACGAAACGCGCCACAATCGCACGTCCGATTCCACCCCTTGCCCCTGTAACGAGGGCAATTTTTCCATTCAGCATCATTGGTATTGGTCCTTCAATGGGGGATAACGGTAACGCTTGGCTGCAATGGTCCAATCCATATCGTTACGCACATATTGCTTGCTCGCGTCGGATGGTGGGTTGTAGTCCCAAGGCACACTTGCGCCTGCTTCCATCGCGGCATGCAGCGCGCGGCGGGATTTTTGGGTTGCAATAATCTTTGTACGCAATGCCTTGCCATCCCACCGCGCGGCAACTTCATCAGCAAAGGCTTGAGCGGCCTCATTGTAACTGAGGTCGGAGGCCAGATTTCTTGTCTCCAACGGATCAACGCTCAGATCATACAGCTGTGGTGGATCGCTATCGCAGTGGATGTATTTCAATGAACCACGCCGGATCATGATGACGGGAAAGCCCGTCATTTCAGCGCAATACTCGCCGATTGCCTCATCAACGGGGTCGTCCTCGCCCCGCGCCAAGGGCATAAGGCTTCGGCCATCTATAGGTTCGCCGATCATGCTTTCACTACCGCCAGCGATCTCAATAAACGTCGGCAACATATCCACGAGCGACACAGCGTTTCGCGCTGTCCCAACCGCCACGCCAGGTCCCGCCATGACCAACGGCACGCGGGCCGAATGTTCAAAGAAATTCATCTTGTACCACAGCCCACGTTCGCCCAGCATGTCGCCGTGATCTGCCGTGACGATCACGATTGTGTTGTCCAGCTCCCCAATCTCTTCGAGCGTTTGAACCAGTTCGCCGATCTTGCTGTCAAAGTAGCTGACATTCGCCAGATATGCGCGGCGCGCGCGGCGCACCTCTTCCTCTGTCAGCGGCACATAGGACGCTTCGATCCCATCCATCAGGCGGCGCGAGAACGGGTCCTGATCATCCAAAGCAGGCGTAAAGGCCGGCATGTCGATGTCGTCGTCTGAATAGAGGTTCCACCATTCGGGACGGGTGACATATGGATCATGCGGATGAATGAAGCTGGCAACCATCGCAAAGGGCGCATCATGCCCTAGCGCTTTGTCACGTGCCGCATCGAAAAGCCACCGTTTGGCGGCAAAGCCAACCTCATCATCGTAATCAATCTGGAACGTCGCATGCGCCAGGCCGCTTTCCTTGACGGTCTGCATGTTATGATACCACTTATCGATCCGCTCATCGGGGGCTTCCCAGTCGGGCGTCCATGCAAAATCCGACGGGTAAATATCGGTGGTCACGCGGTCGTCGAACCCGTGCATCTGATCAGGGCCGACAAAGTGCATCTTACCTGACAGGCACGTGCGATAGCCCAGCGACTTTAGGTAATGCGCGAAGGTCGGAACAGACGCCTTGAATTCTGATGCATTGTCATAGGCCGCGATACGGGAGATGTGTTGGCCCGACATAAAGGCGAACCGCGACGGCGCGCAAAGCGGCGAATTGCAATAGGCCGCATCAAAGCGCATCCCACGCGCAGCGAGCGCATCAAGATGCGGGGTCTTGGCAACCTTATGTCCGTAAGCCCCCGTGAAATGTGGGGCCAACTGATCCGCCATGATCACAAGGATATTTGCCCGCGTCACGCTGCACCCTTGGCGTAGGCATCCAGAACCAGCCCATGAAAGTGATGCACCGCATGCTCAGATTTGCCCGACCCATCCGGGTCATTGACGATCCTGCCTTGGGTGAAAGCAGGTGTGCTCATACCGCGCTGCACAGATTCGACAAGACTGATGTCTTCAACCTGCAGCACCTCATCCAAATAGCGAATGGCATCCAGCTCCATCGCGTCGGGCTCAGGCGTTTCGAGGAAAAAGTCATAGGTCTCCAACGTCCGGTCCGGCCCGACAGGGATGATGTTGAGCACGATCATGCTGGACCGACCCGGATACCGCATCAGACAAGTTGTCGGATAAAGCCACCAAACCGCATGGGTTTTGACCGTAGCGTTCGACACGTCATATGCGGCATTGGGACTGTTTCCCGCATCGGCCATGTGACTGGAATAAAAGCCATAGGTTGTGACCTTGTAAGTATCCATGTCAACAAGATCACAGAAATCCTTATGCGCCGTCGGGCAGTGATAACACTCAAGAAAGTTATCAACGACGTTCTTCCAGTTTGATTTGATGTCATAGGTCAATCGGTGCCCGAAGGTCAGTTGATCCACGTCCGGTGCCCAGTGGCGCACTTCAGTTTCCAGATTGCCTGACTGCTGCGCCAAAGAGGGTGCCTTTGGGTCCAGATTGACGAATACAAATCCGCAAAACTCTTCGACTTGCACCGCGTCGAGGCAAATCTCATCGGTGCGAAAATCTTCAAGGTTCTCGGTGTGGGGCGCGCGGGCCAACTGCCCGTCCAACTTGTAAACCCAAGCATGGTAAGGGCACATGATCCGAGTTGTGTTTCCTTCGCCAGAAAGCAGTTCGTGGGCGCGGTGCTTGCAGACGTTGTAGAAAGCGCGCAACGTGCCCTCCTTGTCGCGCACAACGGCAATAGGCTTCCCTGCAATCTCGATTGTAACGTAGGACCCTGGCTCGCGGGTTTTTTCCACATGACAGACCCACTGCCAGGTCTTGGAGATGATGGCCTTGAGATCAGCGTCAAACCACTTTTCTTCCGTGTAGGCCTCCGCTCGCAGTGAACTGGAACGCGATGGATCGGGATCATAGCCAAGAGAAATCGTATCATAATCTGTCATGTGGTTCCTCCAAGGTTGGCATAGAGTATTCCATTTACGAATCTGAGATATGCATAATTGGTCAGAATTTTGATGTTTTTGGATTGAGCCGGACCGCCGAAATCATAGTCCAGACATTGGTTGCACATGCGGATCCAGATTTCACTGGTGACTACGGAGCGGTCATTTGTTCAAAACGCAGCATCGGTGAGTATGGGCTCAATACGGACATCGGACCGAACGCAGCATCCGGACGGCAGACGTTACTCACATGTACCGAAACGACCCATTGAGGGTTTTGATCTGAAGCCGCATAGCTGCGTCGCACCAACTGCAATGCGGACGTTCGTTTCATATCGGTCAGTGAAATGTCACTGCCAACGCAGCGTGCTTTTAGGTATCCGAATGGCCAACCTGATGTGCGTCGTAGCTTGCTTCCAGTTCTCCTCTCAAAAACTGTCCAAACTTCAGGGGATCGAATCTCGCAGTCCCTGTCCCAGGGAGCGGCGCGATTTCAGCGGAGACATGTGGGTCGAAGAAGAACGGTACGGAATAGCGCTGTTGTCCGGTCGCATTGATAACCCGGTGCGGGGTGGACAACAACTTTCCGTTAGAGAGTCTGTGCAGCATATCGCCTACATTGACCACGAAGGCATTGTCGATAGGCGGTGCATCCACCCAATGACCCTCAGGCGTCTGGACTTGCAAACCACCAACATTGTCCTGTGCAAGCAATGTAAGACATCCAAAGTCCTTGTGGGGTGCAGATCCGTAAAGATCACCCAAAGCCTGTGGCGGTTGTGGTGGATAGTGGAGTAGGCGCAGCCAAATCGTTGGCGTCTGGAATGCACTGAGGATCGAACGATCCGCGGCGCCAACAGCGTCAAGGGCAAGACCCATGAGTTTGTAACCCAGTTTTGTCATCGCGTCGGCATAAGCCTCGCAGGCCTCTCGGAAACCTTCCAGGGCGGGCCATTGATTTGGTCCGGACAGATAGACGGCAGGGTCGACCTCGGCATCCTCGCGCATCATCATGAACGATGCGGACTGATTGGGTTTAGTCACCTTGGCCAGGTCAGAGTTCACGTCCGTGGAGGTGTTGATCGCGATGTAGCCACGATGACATTTATTTAATGCAATTGCCTGTTTTTCGATCTCCGGCAGTGCATGAAATTCCGTCGAGGCGGCAAACACGGCAGCGCGCAAGTCAGGATCAACGCCGTGATTAACAACATAGCCAAATCCGGTTTTTCCATAGGCTTCGGCGAATTCCAAAGCGAGGTTGGACGTATCCTCTCCATTGATCAGCGGTGCAAGATCAAGCACCGGGATTTCAGTGAATTCAGTCATCTGAGGTCTCCAAAATTGTATTATTGGCTAGGTCACAAATGGAAGACCAGCTATCCGGCAAAACGTTTTCGGCGATGAGCGCTGTGGCGCTCTAAGACGACAAGATGGAGAAACTTGGGCATATGCTGCAAGCTATGACAGACTAATTCTTCGATCAATCCATAACCACCGCGACCGGCCCAGGGCCAATTTCTAAGATCTCGGGGACTTTCGCGTTACAACTTCACAAGACAAGTCACTTGAACTCAATTCCGCATATTCTCGTTCCGAATCTCCAAACCAGACGGCTACTGAGGCCGATGTTTGTGAAGCAATGGCCCTTCCGATAGTATCAGACAGCGTTCAAGCAGAAGTACCAGTTGGAAAACGACGGGAGGTTTAACCACGCTGGTAGATTGGAGATATATCTTCGTATGGCTCAATACCCTATCTTATGGTCGTTCCGTCGCTGCCCATACGCCATAAGGGCCCGTCTCGCATTGGCGAGTTCACGAGTCACAGTCGAGCTGCGCGAGATTCTTTTGCAGGACAAACCAGAGGCTTTCTTACAAACATCCCCGTCCGGAACAGTGCCCGCGCTTCGACTTCCAGACAAAGTAATAGATGAAAGCCTGGAAATCATGATTTGGGCGCTTCAACAAAATGATCCGCAGCGACTTTTGGATATGCCTCAAGAAGGTTGGGGCCTAATCGCGGCAAATGATGGTCCATTCAAGGATGCATTAGATCACACAAAATACGTCGTGCGGTATCCGGATTTAGACGTCCAAAAGGAGCGCAGGAAAGCGGCGAGCTACTTGCTCAACCTCGACGAGCGGTTAGTCGGGAGGGCCTGGCTTTTTGGAGATCGCCCCACTCTCGCCGATTTGGCGCTTCTACCATTTGTTCGCCAGTTTGCGCATATAGACCGGGCGTGGTTTGACGCACAGGAGTGGCCGAATTTAGTGGCGTGGCTGGATCAATTCCTGGACAGTGAAGTATTTTTGCTGGTGATGCGAAAATACGTAACTTGGTCAGAAGGCGATTCTCCGATTTGGTTCAACGGCTGAGCCCGACACGTCGCATCCAGCCCAATCCAGACTTTAGACCGGGGGTCGCTTTTCCGCGAGGGGGCAAAGCTGCCGTTGGTGCACAGCGCAGTATTTCCATGGTCAGCATGTTCGAAATGCGGGCTTGCAGGACATTCGATTTGAACGGGATACTTATCGAAAACGAATGCTCTAAACTCAAGGCCGGCCTATTATAAAGTTTGGCACTATCCCCGCCTTCTTGATCGCTGCTTCAACATCATGCCCTGCGAAGAATCCATATCCTGAAATGAGTGCCGAATCTATGCCAGCGCTGGATGCGCCCAGAATGTCGGTGTGCAGGCTGTCGCCAACCATCAGAACCCGGGACCTGTCGATGTGCCCGAGACGTTGGAAAGCAAGATCATAGATGTTGGCGAAAGGCTTCCCAAAGAACTGAGGAACAACACCTGTCCGGTCTGCCAGCCGGTGCGCGAAAAGACCGGGCTCTTTTGAAAACCCGTACTCGCGGGGCGCGACGATATCAGGGTTGCCGACCATTACCGGGCGAGGCCGTTCAAGCAAGGCAGTCTCTAGCATAGCTTGACGCGATTCAGTCCAAACCGCTGATCCTATCATTAGAAACCCGTCAACGGTTTCGTAGGGCTTCGGGTCATCCTCGAGGTAGGATAGTTTCAGCCCTTCCAAATCGCGAAGACCGGCGCTGGGGGTCGCCATCAAGCCCCAATGCAACCCACTTTGACCGTTTATTTCTGATAGCAACGTGGCCCGGCTGGTGATCACGTCTCGGGGCGCGAAATCATAACCAAGCCTAGAATATTTTTCCAACAGAGTTGTGTGAGGAAACCCAGCAGCATTTGAAACGACCAAAACACGTTTGCCGGCGGCTTTCAGCGACCTGACCCGATCCGGTGTATCCGGGATTGCCGTGTCACCTATATTAAGAACCCCGAAGGCGTCGAGGAGGAATACATCGAACTCATGAGCTATGTCACCAAGCGTTTCAACCTGACGATATGTCACTTCAGTAGGTCTAGCTTCCGGAAGGCGATGTCGTACACCTTCATAGGCATCGAAAGCCTCCTGCACAGAGAACCCGGTCAAATGATCGCCCCTCGAACTTTTGCCGAGACCCATTCGCTGATCAAAACCGCGACGAGAATTACAATCAGGATCAGGCTGACCTGTGGCCAAGCCAGAACGTTGAGCGAAGCTGACAGTTGCAATCCAATACCTCCGGCGCCAACCAGGCCCAGAACCGTGGACTCGCGGATATTTATGTCCCAACGAAAAACGGCAATGCCTGCAAAAGCGGGCAGGATCTGTGGAACAATCCCGTAAGCCATGACCTGCCAGCGCGACGCACCGGTCGCCGTGATCGCTTCGACCTGAGTGTGATCAATTTCCTCTATGGCTTCATACAGAAGCTTTGCGCAGAACCCGATTGAACGGATGGCAATTGCAATAACACCTGCAAAGACGCCTGGGCCAATAATTGCGATCAATAGAAGCGCCCAGATCAGCGAGTTGATAGAGCGGGTCGAGACAATGATCAACAAAGCTATGGGTCGAATGAACAATGTCGACGGTGTGGTGTTGCGCGCGGCCAAGAAGGCAACCGGCACGGCCATGCACAAGGCGATGATTGTACCCAGGGTGGCGATGTTCAGCGTATCCCAAATCGGGCGGCCCAGCTGTGTGATGTAGTCCCATTTGGGAGGAGTTGCGCGGGTCCAGATATCGTTGGCAATGCGGGGGGCATCCCAAACGAAAAACCAGGTCGTCGATTCCGAGATGAACTGCCAGCAATAAACAAAGACAGCCACACCCAAAAGCCAGCCAAACCAGCGAACAAGACTTTGACCCGTCGTCCGTCTGCGCCAGATCTGCGTATCATTTTGTTCAAGAACCGGCACTACTGAACCCTCGCGCGGATAATTCCCGAAAGGTATTCCAGTGCCATGACGATCCCGATGATCAGGATGAGAATGGCCGCCGCTGTGTCGTACTCATATCGATCGAACGCAGTGTTCAACGTCGCGCCAATCCCGCCGGCACCGACCAGACCAAGAATTGCACTTTCTCGGAAATTGATGTCGATCCTGTACATGGAAAGGCCCACAAGTCGCGGCATAACCTGTGGCTGAACGCCATAGTTGATCCATTGCGGCCAACGCGCACCAGAGGCCTTGATCGCCTCGGCCTGAACCTTGTCCATCGCTTCGATGTCTTCGGCCAAAAGTTTTGAGAGAAATCCGATAGTGGCGAAGGAAAGGGTCAGAAATCCGGCCAGCGGACCAAAACCGAAGATAGCCACCAGCAAAATGGCCACGATGATTTCTTGCAAGGCTCGACTGATGGCAACAATGCCCCGGCAAATCATGTAGACTGGTAAAGGGGCGATATTGCGTGCTGCGCCCAACCCTATTGGGATCGAGATCAAGATACCCACGACCGACGCAGCCACGGTCATAATGATACTCTCCAGAAGACCGCTCCAAATGTCTGACCACCGCGAAACGAAGTCCGGGCTGGTAAACGCAAGTACAAATGCCCACCCCCGATCCAACCCTTCATAGACACGGCCCCAATCAACATCGATGGTCATGAAAGCCGCGATCAGGTAGGCGAAAAAGCCCAGGATCAATACCCAGCGGAGCAAAGGGTGTTTTACAAAGGCCGGTTTACGCCAGCCTTTTCCCAGCATGTCGTCTAACTCTCGATGGCTCATTCTGCAGCCTCGACATCTTCATCTTCGTCCACTTTTTCGATGGTCGCTTCCCAGTCTTCCTCCCCATAAATCTCGGTCAGCTTTTCGGGGGTAAGGCCTGTTGGAAGACCATCATAGACGATTTCGCCAAAGCGGAGGCCCACGACGCGAGGAACGAACATCTGGGCAAGTGCCACGTCATGGATATTGATGATCGCCGCCAATCCGCGCTCCTGACACAGCTCGGTTATAAGTCGCATGATCTGACGGCTGGTTTTCGGGTCGAGCGATGCTGTTGGCTCGTCGACCAGCAGCAATTTTGGGTTTTGAATTAAGGCGCGGCAGATGCCAACCCTTTGGCGTTGCCCCCCTGACAACTCGTCGGCGCGTTTGTCAGCCATGTGTAACAACCCCACCCGATCAAGCAGGCGGAAAGCCTCGTCAACGTCCGACTGCGGATATCGCCGTAGGAAACTGCGCCAGAATCCCACATATCCCAGCCTGCCGGACAAAACATTTTCCATCACCGTGAGGCGTTCGACCAGGGCATATTCCTGAAAGATCATACCCATTTCGCGGCGCGCTTTCCGCAAAGCGCCCGAGCCGAGTTTTGTCAGGTCCACATCATCCAGAAGGACGCCGCCGCTTGTGGGTTCGACCAAGCGGTTAATACAGCGGATCATGGTCGACTTGCCTGCACCCGAGGGTCCGATCAACGCAAGCACCTGTCCTTTGGGCACCTCAAGATCGATGGCCTTTAGCGCCTGATCTCCGGTCTTGTATGTTTTCGTCAGCTTTTGAAGACGCAGCATAAAATGCCCCAGATTAGGTTGAATAACGGGCCCTTTCGGGCCCGCAGTATTGGCCAAGGGTCACTGGCAGGCGTAGGAGACGCCATTTGCTGCGTCAATTTTACGAATGACATCCCAGAATTCCTGATAGGTCATTTCAAGAAACTGGCCTTCGTTCGACTTCGAGAATTCAGCTTCAAGTGTCGTGCCCTCCCAGTCAAAATTGAAGAAAGCATTGCGGATTTTCTCCTGCAGCTCGGGCTTCAGGTTGTAAACGGTGCCAAATCCTGTGGTCGGGAAAGTCTGCGATTTATAGATCGTAACAACGTCGTCTTCGTTGATGACATCACGCAAGATCATCCGTGATTTTACCGAATTGGCAATCGAAGCCGCTAGGTAATCCTTGTTGGCCACGCCCAAGATCGAGTTGTCATGCTTGCCCGAATAGACAGGTTCGAAATCGCGTTCCGGCAGAAGATCAAAGTCGCTCTTCAAAATTGCTGATGGCGCTTTGAAGCCCGAGTTGGATGTGGGGGACGTAAAGGCCAGTTGCTTGCCTTTGATGTCCTCAACCTTTTCGATGCCCGAACCAGGAAAGGTAATAATCTCCATCTCATAGCCAAAATTACCGTCTTTCGAAGCCATGATCGTGAATGGCCGGAACCCGGCGCAGTTTACAGCCAGTGGGTTGGAACCGGTGTTGAAGCCCGCAATATGCAGACGCCCCGAACGCATCGCTTCGATCTGAGCTGCGTTGTTCTGAACCGGAAAAAAGACGACGTCCTTGCCGGTTTCCGCCTTCAAATGCTCAAGAAAGTCTGACCATGCGGTTTTGTAAACGGCGGGGTCTTCGACTGGTGTATATGCAAAAATCAAGGTGTCTGGATCAATTTGCTCGGAGGCATCTGTTGGAATATCCGCGATCAAATCCCCATCGGCGTCACAAAAGCGCTCGTCTAGGTCACCGCGTGGACAATCCTGCGCCGAGGCTGTCCCCGATAGCGACAATAGCGCAATTGCGGAAGCCCCAACCAATAATTTGATGTCAATCTTCATGTTTTCCTCCCAGTTATGTGCGGCATTTATCAGCCGCTGTTAGTCATTCCTTTTCGTTCTTAACCGGCGACGAGAATATCGACCTCGGCACCATCTATTACATTGAGCAGTTCCCCGGTTGGTTTTGTGTCGGTGACTATGGAATCCAACTCGGCAAGATCGCCTACCTGAGCCAGACCCTTGCGGCCAAATTTCCCGGAATCGATAAGAAGGTGGCGTTTTGCAGCACGCGTCAGCATCATCCTCTTGATCGCCGCAAAGCCCCTTACCGTCTCTGACGGGCCTTCTACTGAGAAACCCGAAGAACCGATCATGCACCTGTCAACGTTGAAACGAGACAGGAATTCCAGTGTCTCGGTTCCGATCGTTGCAGATTCAGCTGCCAGGTATTCTCCGGGGCACAGCAAGACCTGGGCAGTACCATGGCCAAGGGTCATCGCTACGGGTATTGAATTCGTGATCACTGTGCAATGGATATCGAGAAATGCCAGCGCGCGTGCCATCTCGACAGTCGTCGAGCCGGAATCGACCATGACCGTTTCGCCGTCCTGAACAAGCCCCGCCGCGCTGATACCTATCCGCTCGCGCTCTTCGATCTGTGCGCCGGTCCGTTCTTCCAGACTTGGGTAATGCCCTTGCACTGGGGCTGATGCCCCACCGTGCGCACGCGCGATCAGGCCTTCATTGGACAGGGCTTCGAAATCCCGGCGCACGGTCTCATTCGAAACGTTGAAACGCTGTGCCAACTCGTTGATGCGAACGTGCGGGCGCAGTTTCAATTCCAGCAGGATTTGCTGGCGTCTGTCGGATTTTTTTACCCGACCCGGACTCTTTTCAGATTTCTTGCCGCGCGTTTTGGTTTTGGACATTCAACGACTCGAATATTTTCAGAATTTAATTTTGTGGGGTTTCGGGCATTTTGCAATATTTTTTGTTGCATAATCCTCATTCCGTTGTGAAAATTCACATGACATCAAAGATTTCAAGGGACAGAGCAATATACGCAGGCTGATCAATTTCAAAAAGAAAGGCTGGGCGCATCGTTGGTTTTCTCTTGGTGAAGTTGGTGGTTGTAAAAGTATCCGGACGCATTTTCCAAAGGTTTTGACAGATAATTAGGAAGCCTAAACACTCTAAGAAAAATTTCGTAAGGCTGCATGAGGAAGGGCAAAATAGATCCGGGAAACCCGGACGAATTAAACCCTAAGGGAGGAAAAATAATGAAGAAATTGACATCCACTGCCGTGGGATCACTGATTGCCTTGACCGCGTCATTGTCCGCAGCGCATGCCGATAAGCTGACTTTCTATTGCTCAGCTCAAGAGGATTGGTGTCAACTGATGGCACGTAGCTTCGAAGATGCAACTGGCATCGACGTTAACATGACCCGAAAGTCCTCGGGCGAGACATTTGCGCAAATCCGTGCCGAAAGCTCGAACCCGAAAGGTGACGTTTGGTGGGGTGGTACGGGCGACCCGCATCTGCAGGCCGCTGAAGAAGGCCTGACGATGGAGTACATGTCCCCAATGCGCGACCAGCTTCATGATTGGGCGATATCTCAGGCTGAAAGTGCTGGCAACAAGACGATCGGCATCTATTCAGGCGCGCTTGGGTATGGCTACAATGCCGACCTTGTCGCTGCAAACAACCTGCCCGAACCTGCCTGCTGGAAGGATCTTTTGAAGCCCGAATACAAAGGACACGTTCAGATGGCGAACCCGAACTCGTCGGGTACGGCCTATACGACGCTGGCCTCAATGGTGCAGATCTTCGGCGAGGATGAAGGCTTTGAGTTCATGAAGGGCCTGCACTCGAATATCAACCAGTACACCAAGTCCGGCTCGGCGCCGATCAAGGCCGCCGGTCGTGGCGAGAACACGATTGGTATCGTCTTCATGCATGACGCCGTAAAGCAGGCCGTTTCGGGGTTCCCGATCAAAGTCGTCGCGCCATGCGAAGGCACCGGTTACGAAATTGGCTCAATGTCGATTATAGACGGGGCTCGTAACGAAGAAGAAGCGAAGAAGTTCTATGACTGGGCCCTGTCGCCCGAAGCTCAAAACCTTGCTCTTCAGGTTAACGCGTTTCAGGTGCCATCGAACAAGGGCGCGGAAACTTCGGATAGCGCGCCTGACATGAGTCAGATCAAGCTGATCGACTATGACTTCAAAAAATATGGCTCCTCAGACGAACGGAAGCGTCTGTTGCAGAAATGGGATGAAGAGGTTTCGGTTCTGCCGCAGTAAATGGCTGACACTACATCAAAAACGACCCATCCGGTCCTGATCTTCTGGATCATCGCCGGGTGGGTCGGATTCTGCCTGCTGCCCTGGTACATGGTCGACGGCGGCCTGTGGTCGTTCGGGTGGCTCGTGGACGGCTACCCGTTCGATGAGGATTATGCCCCCGCTGCGTTTTTGATTGGACAAGGTGAGAAGCTGTGGCTTGCTCCGCTCCTTATCGCCCTCGCCCTGCCGCTTTTGGTGTTGAAGCGTACCAAATCTGATCCGCTTTACGCCCGTATGCTGATACTGTCCGGCGCGTTGGGGTTCAGCTGGCTGATCGCTCAGGGGTTCAGCATCGGTATCAGAGGCTTCAACTTCGATTGGTTGGATGCGTTGTTTGGTGAGCTTGGCGACCGTCAGTTCGGAATGGGCTATGGCGCGATGATCTGCGCATCAAGCTTTCTGTTCCTGCTCACTCAAGGTATCGCGGCGAGGGGTGCTATTAATGGTGATGTCTTCGTCGTAAGCGCTATTGGCGGTGTGATTACCATCGTTACCGCTTTTGTCTTTTTCCCCATCGCCAAGATGCTTTTTGCTGCTTTCATCACCGAAGACGGCGCTTATTCCATTGCGGTTTTCTTCTCGAAGTTCTTCGACGACCGGTTGTGGGGATTGGGGTGTTTACAAGGTGCGCGATGCGGTGCTGCGTGGAATTCACTGTTCCTAGCCATCCTTGTAGGCGTCATCACCACGGGTCTGGGTCTGTGCTTCGCGTTGGTCGTGACGCGCTCAGGCTTTCGCTATAAGCGGGCGCTGCGAGCATTGACTGTTCTTCCAATAATCACCCCGCCATTCGTGATCGGCTTGGCGCTTATCCTACTTTTTGGCTTGTCCGGTTCTGTAACCCGGTTCTTTGCCGAGCTATTTGGCACACAACCGACACGCTGGCTTTACGGAATGCCAGGCATTCTGATCGCGCAGACACTCGCGTTCACTCCCATTGCATTTCTCGTACTAATAGGCGTGGTGGAAGGTGTTTCACCTTCGATGGAGGAAGCGGCCCAGACCCTCCGGGCCAGCAGATGGCAGACGTTCAAGACGGTTTCCTTGCCCCTGATGCGGCCCGGTCTTGCAAATGCATTTCTTCTGGGCTTCATCGAAAGCATGGCCGACTTTGGGAACCCGCTTGTATTGGGTGGAAATTTCGACGTGCTGTCGACTGAGATTTTCTTCGCAATTGTCGGCGCTCAATACGATCAAGGCCGTGCTGCGGTTCTGGCAATGGTGCTGCTGTTCTTTACCCTTTCCGCCTTTTACGCGCAGCGTGTCTGGCTGGGAAAGAAGAGCTACACTACCGTCACCGGCAAGGGTGATGCGGGGGTGCATCCTCTAATGCCAACCGGCCTTTCGGTGCCTGTACTGCTCATCGCCCTGGGCTGGGCACTATTCACAATTATTGTCTATGCAATGATCATCTACGGCAGTGTGGTTGAGCTGTGGGGAGTCGATAATTCGCTGACGATCAAGCACTACATCACTGCATTCTCAGTCCGCTTCGAAGAAGAGGGTATACGCTGGACCGGAGCCGCTTGGGACAGTTTCTGGACCACAATAACCATCGCGGCCATAGCAGCGCCATTGACTGCCGCTGTTGGGCTAGTAACTGCCTATCTGCTGACCAGGCAAAGCTTTGCAGGCAAGAACGCCTTTGAGTTTGGAACAATGTTGTCCTTCGCCATCCCCGGCACGGTAATTGGCGTTAGCTACATCCTTGCCTTCAACGTTCCGCCAATCGAAATCACCGGCACAGGTGTCATCCTCGTTGTCAGCTTCATCTTCCGCAATATGCCAGTTGGTGTTCGCGCTGGCATTGCGAGCATGTCACAGCTTGACCGCAGCCTTGATGAATCCTCGCTGACCCTTGGCGCAAACTCGTGGCAGACGTTCCGGAATGTCATCCTGCCGCTGTTGCGCCCTGCGATACTTGCTGCACTTGTCTACAGTTTTGTTCGTGCCATGACGGCAATCTCAGCCGTCATCTTTCTGGTCAGCGCAGAGTATGACATGGCAACCAGCTATATCATCGGTCGGGTCGAGAATAACGACTATGGCCTTGCTATCGCCTATTCGACGACGCTGATCTTCGTGATGCTCGCGACGGTCGGCTTATTGCAACTTCTCGTTGGCCGGGTTCAGATTGGTCGACGCACCCAGCACGGAACGGAGACATCGCCATGACCGACACCAAAATCGGTTCCAAGGCCGCCCCGGTACGGTTTGAGAACGTGTCGAAAGTGTTCGGCAAGGATGTGGTCGCCGTCGATAACATCAACCTTCACGTAGACGCAGGAAAACTCGTTACGCTGCTTGGCCCGTCAGGCTGCGGAAAAACAACGACACTGCGCATGATTGCAGGGTTGGAGATGGCAAGTTCGGGCAAGATCCTGATCGGTGATCGGGACGTGACCAAACTGCCAGCCACCGACCGTGATGTATCTATGGTGTTTCAGTCATACGCGTTGTTCCCTCATATGAGCGTATTGGAGAATGTGAAGTATGGCCTCACATTCTCGGGCTTTGCGAAGGACGAGGCCCGCAGTCGCGCCTTGTATGGTTTGGAGCTGGTTGGCCTTCAGGGGTTCGACAACCGCCTTCCCTCAGAGTTATCGGGCGGCCAGCAGCAGCGTGTCGCCGTGGCGCGCGCACTGGTTCTTGAGCCGCAAGTGCTGTTGTTCGACGAGCCGCTATCCAACCTCGACGCCAAGCTTCGCCGTCAAGTTCGTGAAGATATTCGGGCAATTCAGCAAGACCTTGGCTTAACAGTTGTTTACGTTACCCATGATCAGGAAGAGGCACTGGCAGTCTCGGATGAGATAGTTGTTATGCGTAACGCAGCGATCGCTCAAATAGGCACTCCGCGCCAGCTTTACGATGCGCCGAATGACCGGTTTGTCGCCGATTTCATAGGTGAGGCAAACCTTCTGAGCTGCCAAATCGTAAGTATTGATGGCGATATGGCAACCATCGAAGTCGAAGGCTACCGCCACACGCTGCCACGCCGCGGTCTGTCCGAAGGACCGGCAACCATCGCCGTGCGACCCTCACGTTTGGTGATCGGTTCAGATCAAGGTATTCCAGCCTCAGTGGCCAAGGCGACCTATGTTGGCGTTCGGATGGAATACACATTGAAAGGTGCATTCGGCCAGGTTTTTGCCGTTCAAGATGATGTCGATGCACCGCTAGAACCCGGCACTGAAATCATGATGGGTTTTGCTGACAAAGGGCCCGTGCTTTTGCCTGACTAAATGCCGAATCTTACGATCATCACACACCCCGAGGTCTCTATCGATCCGGTCATTCCGATAACAGAGTGGTGCTTGAGTGCGACGGGCCGCAAACGCGCTGCTGAATTTGCATCCAATGAAGTCTTATCGAAAGTCACGCAAATTTGGACCAGTGGCGAGCGAAAGGCCCGCGAAACAGGCGAGATTCTTGCCGCATCCCGAACGCTACCTGTAAATTACCACTTGGGTCTTGGTGAGAACGACCGCAGCGGCACCGGTTATTTGCCTCGGGACGAATTTGAGGCAGCAGCTAATGCTTTCTTTGCTCAACCGGAAACGCGCTATCGCGGTTGGGAAACAGCTGTCGAGGCGCAGATTCGTATTTATCGGACAGTCACCGAGATTGTCCGGATGCATGGCGCCGGAGATATTGCAATCGTGACACACGGCGCGGTCGGCACATTGCTGTGGTGCGCACTCTCGGATTGTTCGATAGACCGCAAGTACGATCAGCCCTCACAAGGCCATTTCTGGCAGGCAGATCTATTGACACTCAAACCCTATTCGGGCTGGGTTTCGTTGGCATAGACCCTAGTCGTTCCAAGCGTTCTCTGCGATTTCAACCAAGGTCTCGAACACATCTGGTGTACCCACGATTACGCGCCCACCTTCGCGGATCATCACATCGGCGTTCTGATCCTCAACAATGCCACCCGCTTCCGAGACCAGCAATTGCCCAGCCAGACAATCCCAGGCATTCATGTGTTCTTCCATGTATCCCAAGAGTCGCCCAGCAGCGACATAGGCCAATGATAGCGCTCCGCTGGCGTTTCTGTGAAACATAGCCCCGTACTCGATTAGGTTCTCGACAATAGGTAAAATATGCCGGGTCTCAATCCGGTTCGAATATCCCACGGCGACTGTTCCGTCCCGCAGCGCCACCCCTGACGCGACGCGCATTGGTGATCCGTTAAGCGTCGCACCTTCTCCGCGAATCGCTACAAAGGTCTCATCCACATTTGGATCACGTATCACACCGATCTCAGTATGCCCTTCCGTGACGCCAGCCAGAACAATAGTCCATGCAGGTATGCCGTTGACGAAATTCGTTGTCCCATCAATTGGGTCAATCACCCAGTCAAAACCGCTCTTACCAACAGTAGCGCCGTGCTCTTCACCGAAAATTCCATCATTGGGCAACACCTCTGCAATCCTCTGACGAATAAAGGTTTCAACATTCTTATCCGCCTCGCTAACCCAGTCCTGAGCGCCTTTTTGATCAACGACAAGATTACCCCGATCCGCGAAATACTCTTCGGCAATTGCCCCAGCCTCCTCACAAACTTCGATGGCAAAATCTCTGCGTTTTGAAAGTCGAGACATGAGAGGTCCTTTTCCGATTAAAGAGCTGCCACGCAACATTGCAAGCTAATCGAATGCCTAGCAATCAAAGAGTCATTTCGTTTGTTTTCGAGAGCCAATTCCATGCTGCAAACCTAAAAGGTTTAGTGTTGATGATCTCTTCTGCAAACAACCAGCAAGTCAGTTATTCGCTAGTTTTAGTGCGCATTTGGGTTAAGTGCCGACTTACGATGGTGCAGCATAGATTCCGAAATGTTCACCATTTGAATGTCGGCTTTCTTTAAAGCACCCTCATTGGTTCGCACTCGCTGCGAAAGTCCGTTTTCCGCCCTGTGTTTTCAAAACCACTTTGCCGGGAACCGCAGTAATAGCCGATCAAGTTCATTGTTCTGCTCCGGCTCGAGCTCGGATCTTAGTTCTTGCATCAAAGGTGCCCTGCCCCAACGCTTCTCGTATACGCCTTTGATAGAAAACAGGTTTGTTCGGCGTTTTAGAATGGTTGCGATCAAACCGTGAGTTTTTCGGCGTACGGCGATCGAAGAAGCGCGGTAAGGCCGTTCCATTGAGGTGATGCTGCGAGGGTTTGGTTGTGCCGGGTAGGCGACACTAGAAAAGAGGTCTATAGGCGCGCGGCCGAGCCGGATTGATCTCATCAGAACATTGGCGAACGCCATGGTGAAGTCTCGGAATTCGCTTTTGTTCTCGGCACTTGATCGCTCCTACAAGCTCTTTTCAAGTGCCAATTCCAAGTAAATAACCTCATTTCAGGCTATCTGCACATTATGGTTGTCGCGCAATGTCGTTGCAGCGAGAGTGATCAGGATGGGAATAGAAGATTGCGCCTGCACCGTATCAGTCATCGTAAACTCTCTTGTCTCATGTGCCAGTGAGGAGCTATCCTGCTACTTCAAGTCGACTTGAG
>NZ_JBQFVB010000014.1:0-75976 GCF_056539465.1 Ruegeria sp. BB1 | reverse complement strand
TAACAAATCCCTCAAGATGCCCCCAGTCTCTCCTGAGCGTCTCCGCCGTCTCCAGCGTCCCAACACCGCCTCAGCAGCGCCGGTGAAGGGGTATTTACGGATTAGGTCTGGGACCTGCAACCCCCATTTTGAAAAAACTTCGCTTTTCCCCTCAGAAACTTACCCACCTTAATGAAATCAATAAGTTAACTTAACAATTCGTGGGAAAAACCCGCTTACAGGCCACTGAAATTGGGGGAAGGGTTGATCTATGGGCGGAATCGTACCCAATGCTTGGTATGCGCCCCGGGGCTGGGCCAAAGAAAACGCCGCCCGAGTCTCTTCGGACGGCGCAATCATTACGTTAGTCGCGTGTTTACGACAGATCGAAGCGATCCGCGTTCATCACCTTGTTCCAGGCCGAGACAAAGTCGCAGACGAATTTGCCCCCGGCATCGGCCTGACCGTAGACCTCGGCCAGCGCTCGCAGTTGCGAGTTTGACCCAAAGACCAGATCAACACGTGTTCCGGTCCACTTGACCGCCCCGCTGGTGCGGTCGCGGCCTTCATAGACGCCGTTGCCCGCAGCTTTCCACTCGGTACCCATGTCCAGCAGGTTGGTAAAGAAATCGGTGCTGAGCGTGCCGACGTTGTTAGTGAACACACCATGTGTTGTGTCGCCGAACGTCGCGCCCATTACCCGAAGCCCGCCAACCAACGCCGTCATTTCCGGGGCTGACAGAGCCAGCAGCTGCGCCCGATCGATCAACAGTTCTTCGGGCGAAACGCTGTAGTCGGACTTTTGATAGTTCCGGAAGCCGTCTGCAAATGGCTCCATCACCGAGAACGACTCGACATCCGTCTGATCCTGCGTCGCATCTGTGCGGCCCGGGGCGAACGGTACCTGAACCTCATGACCCGCCGCTTTGGCGGCCTGTTCAATACCGGCTGCACCGCCCAGAACGATCACATCGGCCAAAGAGACCCGTTTGTTGCCCGACTGCGCATCGTTAAACGCTTTCTGAACGCCTTCCAACGCATCCAGCGCTTTGGACAGCTTCATCGGTTCGTTCACGTCCCAGTCTTTCTGCGGCGCAAGACGGATGCGGGCGCCATTGGCTCCGCCGCGCTTGTCCGACCCGCGGAATGTCGAGGCCGAAGCCCAGGCGGTCGACACCAGTTCAGAGACCGACAGGCCGGCTGCCAGAATCTTGCTCTTCAGGTCAGCCGCATCCGTGTCGTCGATCAGGTCGTGATCCACGGCCGGTACATTGTCCTGCCACAGCAACTCTTCGGTCGGGGCCTCATCACCGACATAGTTCGAGCGCGGGCCCATATCGCGGTGGGTCAGCTTGAACCAGGCACGGGCAAAGGCGTCCGCGAACTCTTCCGGGTTCTCGTGGAACCGCTTTGAGATCGGGCCATAGATCGGGTCCATGCGCATCGCCATGTCCGCCGTTGTCATCATTGTCTTGACCTTTTTCGACGGATCATGCGCCGCAGGGGCCATATCTTCTTCTTTCACGCCGACCGGTTCCCAGATCCAGGCGCCCGAGGGGCTTTTGGTCAGGTTCCAGTCATAGCCGAACAGCAGGTCGAAATAGCCATTGTCCCATTGGATCGGGTTCGCGGTCCACGCCCCTTCGATCCCGCTGGTGGTGGTGTCGTCACCCTTGCCCGAACCGAACTTGTTTATCCAGCCAAGGCCCATTTCCTCGATCGGCGCAGCCTCGGGTTCCGGACCAACCAGATCGGGATCACCTGCGCCGTGTGCCTTGCCAAAGGTGTGACCACCCGCGACCAATGCGACTGTCTCTTCGTCATTCATTGCCATCCGACCAAACGTGTCGCGGATGTCACGACCAGAGGCCAACGCATCAGGCTGCCCGTCGGGGCCCTCGGGGTTCACATAGATCAGGCCCATCTGCACGGCGGCCAGCGGGTTTTCCAGATCACGCTCGCCTGAATAGCGGCTGTGAGGATTGTCTGTCGGAGCGAGCCATTCCGTTTCCGTACCCCAATAGATGTCTTCTTCGGGTGCCCAGATGTCTTCGCGGCCACCGGCAAAGCCAAAGGTGTTGCCACCCATGGATTCGATGGCGCAGTTACCGGCCAAAATAATCAGATCTGCCCAGGAAATCTGATTGCCGTATTTCTGTTTGATTGGCCACAACAGACGGCGCGCCTTGTCTAGGTTGCCGTTGTCCGGCCAGCTGTTCAGCGGCGCAAAGCGTTGGTTACCGGTCGACGCGCCACCACGGCCATCTGCGGTCCGGTACGTTCCGGCGCTGTGCCAGGCCATCCGGATGAACAGTCCACCGTAATGACCGTAATCCGCCGGCCACCAATCCTGAGAATCCGTCATCAGCGCGTACAGGTCTTCCTTCAGCGCTTTCATGTCCAGCTTCTTGAACTCTTCCGCGTAATTAAAATCGCCCCCAAGCGGGTTCGACGCGGGCGCATGCTGGTGTAGGATCGACAGGTTCAGTTGGTTGGGCCACCAATCCCGGTTTGACCGGGTTCCGGCGCCATGCATCACCGGGCATCCGCCCGTTTTGGGGTTATCACTTCCATCCATATCGATCTCCATTCCTGGCTAATTTCCGGCAGGTTCGCACGGTTCAAACTTGGTCGATCAAGAACTCATGCAGATGACACCTTTACCCGCCCTTAACGCGCGCCCAGGGGCACGCGTTTTTCGCTCGGGGGGATCGGCGACTCTTTGGTCTTGTCACCACCAGAAGTAGCAAATCAAAATCATGCATAAAAGTTTTGTTTAATGATGAATGCGATAGGAAATGATTATGGTATTTTCATAATCCACAGCGTTACGACCCGTTCACCGGCAGCACCACAAAATAACCTTGGGTCACATCCCAATAGCGCCAATTGTTTTTTTCGACCGCTGCGCCACAGTCAGACCCACGGAAGGTTACAGGCATAGCCATACCCGATCCGGCACTGAGGGAGTCAAAATGGAATTCGACTACGTCATCGTTGGCGGCGGGTCCGCGGGTTCGGTACTGGCCAATCGCCTCAGCGCCGACCCAAACACCCGCGTTTGCCTGCTTGAGGCTGGCGGTCGTGGCGACAGTATTCTGGTCCGTATGCCCTCGGCCGTGGTCGCTGCCCTGCCCGGGCGGCCAAAGATCAACAACTGGGCGTTCGAGACCGTGCCACAGCCGGGCCTGAACGGACGCCGGGGGTATCAGCCGCGCGGCAAGGCACTGGGTGGGTCCAGTGCCATCAATGCGATGCTTTACATACGGGGACAGCGTCAGGACTATGACGGCTGGTCCGATCTGGGCTGCACCGGCTGGGATTGGGAGAGCGTGCTACCCTTTTTCAAACGATCCGAGAATAATGAGGACGGAGCCGATGATCTGCATGGTGACAGCGGTCCGGTTCAGGTTTCACACCAAAAAGAGCCGCGCCCGATCACTCATGATTTCATCCGCGCAGCCGAACAATTGCAGCACCGCCGCACGCATGACTTTAACCGTGGCAACAATGAAGGGGTCGGCCTGTACCAAGTGACCCAATTTCACGACCCGGCCCGAAATGGAGAGCGTTGTTCAGCAGCTGCGGCCTATGTCTTTCCGGTGATGGACCGCCCGAACCTGAAAGTCATCACTCATGCAGTGGCAAAAGAACTGACATTCGACGGCAAGCGCGCGAGCGGCGTGATCTACAAGAAAAAAGGCAAAGGGCCCGACATCGTGGTTACGGCCAGACGAGAAGTGCTGATTTGTGCCGGTGCACTCAAATCTCCACAATTGCTGCAACTGTCAGGAATTGGGGATGGCGCGGACCTTGCCCGACACGGCATCACCGTGCGCCATAACCTGCCCGGCGTTGGCCAGAACCTGCAGGATCACCTAGATTTTATTCTGTCCTACAAAACAAAAGACACTGACAATTTCGGGATCGGGGCGACCGCATCGGTGAACCTGCTGCGGCACCTGCTGCGTTGGCGTAAGACCGGCGTTTCAATGGCGGCCACGCCGTTTGCCGAAGGGGCGGCTTTTCTGAAAACATCGCCTGATCTGGATCGGCCTGATATTCAGCTGCATTTCACTATTGCCTTGGTCGACGATCACGCCCGCAAACTGCATTACGGTCACGGATTTACTTGCCACGTCTGCAAATTGCGCCCCGAAAGCCGGGGCACGGTGGGGCTGCACAGCGCCGACCCATTCGCCGCCCCTGCCATTGATCCAGCGTTCCTGTCTGACGACCGTGATCTGGAAACGCTGATCAAGGGCGCGCGGATGACGCGTGACATCATTCAGGCCCCGGCGCTGGAGAAGTATCGGCACAAGGAAATGTTCGGAACCGAAACCGCGCAAACCGATGCCGATTGGGAAAACCACATCCGCGATCGCGCCGACACGATCTATCACCCGGTCGGGACCTGCAAAATGGGTTTGGATGACATGGCCGTGGTCGACCCGGAATTGCGCGTACGTGGTATCGATGCGCTGCGCGTGATCGACGCTTCGGTTATGCCGACGCTGGTGTCCGGCAACACCAATGCTCCCACCATCATGATTGCCGAAAAGGCCGCTGAACTGATCAAGGCTGCTGGCTGAGCGTCAGGTGTCTTTCATCAGGGCCTCAAGCCCGGTGCGGTAATCAGGATAAAGCAGACGTACGCCCAGTTCGTCCTTGATCCGATCATTCCTGACCCGCTTGTTTTCGTTATAGAAACTGCGGGCCATTGGGGTCAGATCAGCCTCGTCGAACGGCACCTCTGGCGGTAAGGGCAGGCCCTGCAACTCAGCGGCATAGGCGATCACGTCCTGCGGTGGCACCGGCTCATCATCGCAGACGTTATATATGGCACCAGGGTTGGGCGCGGCCATCGAGGCGGCCAGAACCTGTGCGATATCCGCGACGTGAATGCGCGAAAACACCTGACCGGGCTTGATAATACGCCGCATCCCCGCCCGCTTGAGCTTGGAAAACGGACCGCGACCGGGACCATAGATGCCCGCCAGCCGGAAAATATGTGTGGGCAGATCAGGGATGCTCATCCACTGCTGTTCAGCCTTCACCCGCCATCTGCCACGCTCAGCCGTGGGCGCAGGCGGGGTAGTTTCATCCACCCATGCGCCTTGATGATCGCCATAGACTGCGGTCGTCGACAGGTATCCCACCCATTCAAACTGCGCAGCCCGCGCAGAAATCTCATCTTGCAGGGCAGCCAGCACCGGGTCTCCGTCCGCTTTCGGCGCCGTCGAAATCAGCAAATGCGTCACCCCGTCCAGATTCGGCACCTGCCCTGGCCAGACCAGCGGGTCTGCTCCGGATGCGCGAATAGCGGGGGATTGGGCCGGGTCGCGTGTGGTGCCGCAGATACGCCAACCTTGTGGTTCAAGTAGCTGGGACAAGGCTTGCGCCGAATATCCGTGGCCGAACGAAAAAAGAGTTCCTGTCATGGCGCCTTAGATGATCCGCAATCCCGGCGGATGCAAGCAATTGCGCCGGAATACTTGATTCGAATCCCTCAATGCGCCTTTCTTTTGAGTATGAGTGACAAAACACCCAATCTGCACGCTGCCTATGCCCTGGACTCACCGGAAGAACACAAACGGCTCTATGCCGAGTGGGCCGGGGACTATGACGATTCCTTTGCAGCACTTGAAGACTATCAACTGCACATCCATACGGCCCGTGCCTTTGTGAGCGCGGGTGGGCAAGGCCCGGTTCTGGATGTGGGCGCAGGCACAGGACTGTGCGGTGCGGTTCTGGCCGGTCTGGGCGTCGGGCCAATTGACGCCACGGATATCAGCGCCGAAATGCTGGATCAGGCCATGCGCAAGGATATCTACCGCGATGCGATTGAGGCAGACCTGAACCAGGGTATCCCGGTCCCGCGCGACAGCTATGCGGGCATCGTATCCTCGGGCACTTTCACCCATGGCCATCTGGGCCCTGAGGCCCTGCCCGCCCTGCTGCGCATCGCCCGCCCCGGCGCACAGTTCGCCCTGTCGATCAACGCAAAACACTATGAAAAAATGGGCTTTGCCGAAACCTTGCATAAAATGGCGCAGGGCCAGATTCGAAACCTGACCCTGCCCGAGGTGCGCATCTATGGGGACCTCGCCGCAGGCCCCAACAAGGATGATACCGCTCTGATCGCCTTGTTCGAGCGGAGCTGACCTTTCAGGTATACATCTGCTTTTTGAAAGCGCGCGTCCGCGTCGTCGCCTCGGCCGAGCCGTCGTGATAGGTGCCAAACCACTTGTCGAACGGAATCTCAGAGGTGCCGTAGTTGCACTCGAAATACCGATGATGCAGCTGGTGGAAGAAGTCCCCTGCGCGGGCGGCATCGGTTTCCCGGGCACGCAGCTTTTCAAATCCGGAATGCGACAGGACCGGGCTGACCTGTTGGAAATAGGCATGGAACAGCAGGTGCAGCGGATGCGAGGGCACGATCAAGTGGATGAAGTAGGTGGTGAAGTACAGGATGTTTTCGAACCAATGGTTTGAAATGCCTGACCACGGCCCCGTATTTACGTTGCGGTGATGCACGGCATGCACGTGTTTATACAGCTTGGGGTGATGTTCCAGCCGATGCACCCAGTAAAAATGCAATCCCGACCACATCGGTATGAATGCCAGCCAAACCACGCACCAGACCGGTGCGCTGGCCCAAGTTACGGTGGGCACATAGCCGTTCGCCATCGCCCAGTAGATGATCCACTGATACACTGTCGCGACTGTCATCGCGCTGCCCAGCGTCCACCAGATATTGTCCCAAACCTGATTGCGAAAGGTGAACGTGCCGTTGCTGCGGGTCAGGTCGCGGCGGTCGAACTTTTTGTACATGCCCTGCCCTTTGCGCATGTACAGCCACCAGTGCAGACCACCCGCGATTAGAATCTGAGGCACCATGTTCAGCAGCCAAATGCGGAACATCCAGCCGGGTGCAAAGCTTTTCATCGTCTCTAACGCTGGGAAAAAGAGTACATAGGCTGTCACCGCCACCACCAAGCACAGAGTCAGCGACGTGATCTGCAACCAGGCACCGCTATACCATTTCAGCACGGCAGCGGGGCGCGGGGGCCAGTTGAACAACGGGTTCAATCCCACTGGCCCCTCGGGGTGGTAATTCCAGCGGGCGGCTTCGGGGTCCTGAGTGGAATCAGTCATAGCATTACCCTTTATGAGGCGTAGTCTGAGCCATCGGCATCCAGCAGAGCCTTGATTTCACGCAGATGCGCATCGGCCTGGTGGGGATACTCGTCCAGTTCCTGTGCCGTCTTTTCGGCAATCTCATCCGACAACACGCGCAACGGCTGGCCGGTTTGCAGCGCACGGATATACGTTTCGGCCGCGCGTTCGAAATAGTACAACCGGTTGAACGCATCCGCGGGATCGCTTCCGATCACCAACACGCCATGGTTGCCCATGATCATGACCTTCTTCTGCGGATCCGACAGCATTGACGCGCAGCGCTCACCTTCGCTTTCAAAGGCCAGACCACCAAATTCGTTATCCACCACATAGCGATTGTAGAAGGTGGCCGTATTCTGATCGATCGGCGGCAGGCGACTGTCGGCCAGCGAGGCCAGAACGGTGGCAAAGATCGAATGCACATGCATCACACAGCGCGCATGCGGGCAATGGCGGTGGATCGAGCCATGCAATCCCCACGCGGTTGGGTCAGGCGCACCGGGCTGAGACATGACGTTCGGGTCATTGGCATCCAGCAGCAACAGATTCGAGGCCTTGATACGGGCAAAATGCATCTGATTGGCATTCATCAGAAACTGCGTGCCATCATCATTCACTGCCAGACTGAAATGATTGGCGACGCCTTCATGCATGTTCAGACGTTCTGTCCAACGAAAGGTGGCGGCAAGATCTACGCGGTCCTCCCAGTGGTCGATATTGGGGCGCAGGTTTGTGATGGCCATTGCGGGCTCCGATAGGGTAGTTAGGGCTGCGGAAAAGCCTGCCTGCGCTTTAAAAAATTGACCAACGAAAAAAACAGTCCTAATTCATAAGTTGAGCTAATGGCAGGATTATGCGAATGCAGAAACAGCTTCCTCCGCTGGGGTGGTTACGCACGTTTGAAGCCGCTGCGCGCCACTTGTCCTTCACCGGCGCTGCCCGCGACCTGAACATGACCCAAAGCGCGGTCAGCCAGCAGATCAAATCGTTGGAGGGATATCTGGGCCAGCCCCTGTTCCTGCGCCGCCCGCGCGCGCTGGAACTGACCGAGGCCGGCATCACCTATCTGCCGGTGGTGCGCGAGGCGTTTCGAACGCTGGTCCGCGGCACGCAAGCCGTCACAGGCGCGCAGCAAAACGCCGTTCAGGTGCAAAGCAACATCACGTTTGCCGTCAATTGGCTGGCCCCGCGCCTGCCGCAATTCCGCGAGGCACACCCAGAAGTCCAACTGAACATTTTTACCGAATTATGGGAGCCGCGGGAGATGGCCGAAGGGGCCGCCGTGGAAATCCGATTTTCTCTGCGCCCATCCGATATGGTGCGAACGGAATTGTTGCGGACCGATTATTATTACCCAGTCTGTGCGCCGGGCTATGAAGTGATGCTGGACACGCTGCAACTAAAGCCGTTGTTCGATTGTTCGAATCTGCTGTCAAACTGGGCAAATTGGGCCGAAGAACAGGCTCTAATTTGGGGAAATCCGCCTATCACTTACTCGACAACCTATTTGGTCAGCCTGTCCGTCGCGATGGCAGGCGGGGGGCTATGCCTGACCCACGACACTATTGCACGCGGCTTAATCGAACAGGGGCGGCTTGTGGCCCCCTTTGCCCATCGCGCTCCAATGCCCGAAGCCTATTATCTGTTATTGTCACCCCAAGCCGAAGAAACCCCGGGGGCGCTGGCTTTTGCAGATTGGTTGCGCCGCGAGATGGAGGCAGACGCGCAGTCTTGATAAGGGGTACTCCCGCCCATCGTCACTGCCGCTGTGCGGCACTTCCTCTGGTTGGGTCCGGCAGCGCTGACGCGCTGCGTGACGGTTTCATGACAGCTGTACGGTGGGGGTTGAACCTTTCTCTGCATTCAGGAAAGTTGAGCCATGGAATACACACCTTTCCCAAGCTGGCCCGATGTCGCCCCTAAATTGATTGCCGTTGCCGCGGGACGGGAGGCCGCGGATTTGGTCATTCGCGGCGGCACTTGGGTGAATGTACATAGCCGCGAAACCCTACCCGATCACGACATTGCCATTGCCGCCGGGCGCATCGCGTATGTTGGGTCCGACGCGTCCCATTGCATTGGCCCCGACACGCAGATCATCGAAGCACATGGTCGCTATATGCTGCCGGGACTGTGCGACGCCCATATGCATATCGAATCGGGGATGTTGACCCCGGCTGAGTTTGCCCGTGCGGTGATTCCGCATGGCACCACCTCGATGTTCACCGACCCGCATGAGATTGCGAATGTGCTGGGGCTAGACGGCGTGCGCATGATGCATGATGAGGCGCTGATGCAGCCGGTGAACATCTTCACGCAGATGCCGTCATGTGCGCCGTCGGCACCGGGGCTTGAGACCACAGGTTATGAAATTACTGCTGAGGATGTGGCAGAGGCCATGAACTGGCCGGGCATCATCGGGCTGGGCGAGATGATGAATTTCCCCGGCGTTATTCACGGCGATCCGAAGATGCTTGCTGAAATCGCTGCGACCCAGCGAGCCGGGAAAACAGTCGGTGGGCATTACGCTTCGCCTGATTTAGGGCCTGATTTTGCAGCATATGTGGCCGGCGGACCAGCGGATGATCACGAAGGCACTTGCGAGGCCGATGCCATTGCCCGCGTGCGGCAGGGCATGCGGTCGATGATGCGGCTGGGCTCGGCTTGGTTTGATGTGGAAAGCCAGATCACAGCGGTCACCAATAAAGGATTGGACCCGCGCAATTTCATCCTGTGTACCGATGATTGTCATTCCGGCACCCTGGTCAATGACGGACACATGAATCGGGTTGTGCGCCATGCAATTGCTTGTGGTTGCGATCCGCTGGTGGCCTTGCAGATGGCAACGATCAACACGGCCACCCATTTCGGGTTGGAGCGTGAGATCGGTTCGATCACTCCGGGACGGCGAGCGGATATTATTCTCAGCTCGGACCTGACCGAGCTGCCCATCGAGATGGTCATTGCCCGCGGTCAGATTGCCGCCGAAAAGGGCGCAATTTCAGTAGATTGCCCGCATCTGAACTGGCCGGGTACTGCGCGCGACACCGTACATTTGGGGCACGCACTGACCGGTGCGGATTTCGAAATCAATGCCCCCGCAGGCGCCAATCGTGTGCAGGCCAATGTGATTGGCGTTGTGGAAAATCAGGCCCCCACAAAGGCGCTGAAATGCGAGCTGCCAATCATCGGCGGGTTGGTCGAAGGCGAAGGCGAGGTCTGCCAGATCGCGCTGGTCGAGCGCCACCGTGCCACCGGGGGGGTGACAAACGCCTTTGTCTCGGGCTTTGGATATCAAGGCAAAATGGCGATGGCTTCGACTGTGGCGCATGACAGTCACCACATGATCGTTGTCGGCACCGACCGTGACCAGATGGCACTGGCAGCAAACCGTTTGGCCGAGGTGGGGGGCGGCATCACTATATTCCGCGATGGCGCGGAACTGGCACTGGTGGAACTGCCCATTGCAGGCCTGATGTCGGATAGCCCAGCGACTGAAGTGGCGGCGAAAGCAGAACAGATGGTCGCGGCGATGCAGGCCTGCGGCTGCCAGTTGAACAACGCGTATATGCAGCACTCGCTGCTGGCCTTAGTCGTGATTCCCGAATTGAGGATTTCAGACCTTGGGCTGGTGGATGTGCGGACCTTTGAAAAGATCGACCTTTTGGAACCCCTTGCATGACAATAATCAGAACACCCGACGTTCCTACACCCGAGAAGTTCACCGACCCCGCGGCGGCGGTGGCTCGTCTGGAAGAGATTTACGATCAGGCGACCCAGTTCCTCTGCGACAGCTTTGCAAAGGCAATAGAAGGGGAGGCACCGCCCGAACGATTCAGAGCCTATTACCCGGAAATTCGCATCAAAACGGCGACCTATGCTCAGGTCGACAGCCGGCTTAGCTTTGGTCACGTCTCTGAACCCGGCACCCATGCCACCACGGTGACACGGCCCGATTTGTTCCGGTCCTACCTGACGCAGCAGATCGCCCTTTTGATCCGCAACCACGGCCAACCTGTGTCCATCGGCGCGTCGGACACGCCGATCCCGGTGCATTTTGCCGTCGCTAACAATCCCGACCTGGTGGTTCCGCATCAGGGAGCAGCCGGGTTTACGCTGCGCGATGTGTTCGACGTGCCGGATCTGACAACAACCAATGATGACATCGTTAACGGGGTTCATGATCACGAAGGGGATCACGGCCCGCTGGCCTTGTTCACCGCGCAACGGGTGGATTATTCGCTGGCACGGCTGGCGCATTATACGGCGACCGATCCCAGCCATTTCCAGAACCACGTGTTGTTCACCAACTACCAGTTCTATGTGTCCGAATTCGAAAACTACGCCCGATCACAGCTGGCCGATCCGGAAAGCGGCTATACCAGCTTTGTTTCAACCGGAAATGTCGAGATCACCTCGCCAGATGGCACATTGGACCAACCCCTGAAACTGCCGCAAATGCCGACCTATCACCTCAAACGCGAGGATGGGTCCGGGATTACTCTGGTCAATATCGGGGTGGGGCCGTCGAACGCCAAAACAGCCACCGACCATATTGCCGTCCTGCGCCCGCATGCCTGGTTGATGGTGGGCCATTGCGCCGGATTGCGGAACACCCAGGCATTGGGGGATTTCGTGCTGGCCCATGCCTATCTACGCGAAGACAAGGTACTGGACGACGACCTGCCCGTCTGGGTGCCGATCCCGCCCCTGGCCGAGGTTCAGGTCGCGTTGGAACGCGCCGTGGCCGAAGTCACCGAACTGGAAGGCTATGAACTCAAGCGGATCATGCGGACAGGTACCGTCGCCTCGGTCGACAACCGCAACTGGGAACTGCGCGATCAGTCCGGCCCAGTCCAACGCCTCAGCCAATCCCGCGCGATTGCGCTGGATATGGAAAGCGCCACCATCGCCGCCAATGGCTATCGGTTCCGGGTTCCATACGGCACATTGCTGTGTGTGTCCGACAAACCGCTGCATGGTGAATTAAAGCTTCCCGGGATGGCGTCGGCGTTCTATACCACTCAGGTCAGCCGCCATCTGGCGATCGGAATCCGTGCGATGGAACACCTGCGCGGCATGCCGTTAGAGCGTCTGCACAGCCGGAAATTGCGTTCATTTGACGAAACGGCCTTTCTCTGAAGCAAAAAAGCAACGAAATCCCCCTATTTTTAGGGTTTTCGACGCTACTATTCGTTGTGTTCGCCCACAATATCCCGTTACAGTTACGCGGTGAGGCCCTATTTATCGGGCACGTTAAGGAGACCAAGAAATGGCAAAGCCTATGACAAAGACTCAGCTGGTTGCTGCTCTCGCTGAGGAAATGGGAACCGACAAGAAAGCTGCAAACGCTGCGCTTGAGGCCGTGACCGGCCTGATCACCCGCGAAGTGTCGGCTGGTGGTGCGGTAACCCTGCCCGGTGTTGGCAAAATCTACTGCCGCGAGCGCCCCGAGCGCATGGTGCGCAACCCCGCCACCGGCGAGCAGTTCAAGAAAGAGGCCGACAAGGTGGTCAAGATGACCATCGCGAAGGCTCTGAAAGACAGCGTGAACGGCTGATCCCAGTCTAAACGGACAAGCGATTGAGGGCCGCCGATTGGGGGCCCTTTTTCTTTGCCTCTCAGTGCAGGCTTAGCAGCACTTCCAAATCGCGGCGGTTGAGGCGGGTCATCAAAGCCCTGTCATCAGCAGACAGTTTTGCCCCGTTACGAATGTATGCCTCGAGATACGCGGCAATTTCACTGGTCGAGCGATAGTACAAATCCGGCGAAGACCGGCTGAGTTCATCCACAAGCCTAAACAGCAGTTTCTTCTGTTTTTCCGAGTCCAGATCTTTGCGTTTTTCTTCCAGCATGAAGTTTCCTATCACCCTTACAGACGAGGTAGGGCTTCATAGCTCTTCAACAACTCTTATGCGTTGTTTCTTTCCGGTATTTTGGGCGCTTTTTTTTGCACCTAGCGACTAGAAGCAATTTCGATTGCGATGAGTTCTTTCGACCCAAAGATCAAAACCCTGTTTAAAACTTAAATTGGCAACCAGCAATCCGCCTCGTCAAAATAAAACCTCGTGAAAACTGGAGGCGCAAGGAAGGGATTTGGCCTCAATAAGACTTCTATCAAAGCTGTTTCATCTGGAAGCTTTTCACTACTTACTAAAGAACTTTCGGCGTCAATAACCCAGTGGTGCAAGTTTTTTGATGTTAAAAACTCGACGAAAGCGTGCTTCTTCAAACAGCCAACTTTCGCGGTTTCATCAATCAAACGAATGTAGGAAGTTTGTCGACCGCTCAGGCTCTCAAGAGCCGCCAATCGATAGGACTGATAAGCAAAAGCAAAGGCAAGCAATGAGAATAGCAGTAAAAGAATTATTCTTTTCATAGTCTTAAGCTATGCATACACATTTGATTTCACAAGCCGACGCAAAGCAATAATCTTACTCTGCAAAGCTGCGAAAACTGCCTGCTTTTCCGATGGAAACAACGGGCGCCTTGGCGCCCGTTTTTTGGTTAATCGCCAAAGTTGATCAGTGAACCGTTTCAACCTTGTGGAAGTCCAGATCGCGGTCTTCGGGCATCGAGTCGATGCTCAGCACCTCTTTGCGCTTGGCGATCAGGATATAGACCACGCAGGCCAGGTACAGGCCGACGACCACCGCTCCGATCCATTGGATCTGCAACCACTGGCTCTGGAACAACAGGGTCAGCACGAACAGCAGCACGACATTGCCTGCGACATAAATCGCCTTGCCGAACCGCTCGACCGTCATGTTCAGGTTGTCGGTGTAGAGCCTAATAAGAGAGTCCAGCGAGTTGATCACAAAGGTCACGCCCACAATCACCATCGCGATGTTGGTGATGCCTGCGGTGCTGATGCCGTTCAGGTGGTAGTAGTAGAGAACGGTGAACCAGATCGCCAACGGGATCGACGGGAAGATCAGCAGTGCCGCCAGCAATTGCCAGGTCTTCAACCCACCCACAAAGCGCGAGGTGAACTGGCCAATCATGATCGACCACGCAAACCACCAGAACAGGTAGAAGGCGTGATAGTCTGTCAGCGGCAGGACGAATTTGTGCAGGTTGGCGAAATAGGCCCCGATATTGCTGCTGGTTTCCGCAAAACCGGTAAAGCCCATGCCAGCTGCAACCCACATGCCAAGGATCAGCGCCAGAAACAGAAAGGTCGAGCCCACCGAAAGGATACGCACGTATTTCAGGTCGGTCGACGAATAGGCCGCCGCCAGAATGACCACAAATACGATGACATAGAAGGTGGTGACCACGGATTCGCCGTCTCCGACCTCGGGCAGGTAGCCGGGCAGGTAGATCAGGAACAGGCTGGCGGTAAAGGCGCAGGTGCCGATGATCACCACGTTGTTGATCAGCTTGACCAGCGGGATCTCAAAGAACTTGACCCGCGGTTCGATCACGCAGAAGTAGAACGCGGTTAGGAAATAGAAGGCCCAGATCAGAAAGCCCCAGAAGCCGAACTCGATCGCCAGCGGATTGGCAAAGGCATAGGCTGGATCTTCGGCATAGCCGCCGAACTCGGTCAGCGGGAACATGATCAGGCCGACATCCAGACCGGATGTGAACAGGATCGCGATGAAGGTGAACAGATGAACAGGCGTCACACCGACGCAGCGCAGATTCCACCATTTCACTACGAAGAAAGCGACCAGGCCCAAAGCCAATAGGACGCCAAAAGACAGAATGTATTCCAGAAGCACTGACAAACCTCCCATAATCAGCCAGATTTTTCGCATTTATCTTTAATTGGCCGGTCAATCAATAAAAACGTCGCAGTTTTCACGCTTGCCCCAAAGGTGTGGTTTTTTGGCAAGGGGCGCTTGCGGCCTGATGGAAATTCGGAAACAGTCGCCGCGTTCTGACTGGGGGATGCTCAATGGATCTGCGCGCCATCGCCATGGGGCTGGTTTTTGCTTTTATCTGGTCCTCGGCTTTCACCTCAGCCCGGATCATCGTTGCCGATGCGTCGCCTCTGTTCTCGCTGGCACTGCGGTTCTTCATATCGGGATTGATAGGCGTGGCTATCGCACGGGCCATGGGGCAAAGCTGGCACCTGACCCGATCCCAGTGGCGCGCTACAATTCTGTTCGGAATTTGCCAGAATGCCCTTTATTTGGGTCTGAATTTCTATGCGATGCAAACAGTCGAAGCCTCGGTGGCGGCTATAATCGCGTCCACCATGCCGTTACTGGTCGCTTTGGCCGGATGGTTGTTTTTGGGTGAAAAGCTGCGCCCGGTTGCGGTGCTGGGTCTGATCGCCGGATTTGCTGGCGTCGCCCTGATCATGAGCACCCGCATCGGCGGTGGCCTCGACCTGTTTGGTGTGGCTTTGTGTTGTATCGGGGCGCTGGCGCTGACTTTTGCCACACTGACCATTCGCGGCGCCACATCGGGCGGCAATTTCATGATGGTAGTCGGATTGCAGATGCTTGTGGGCTCAGCCGTTCTGTTTGTTGCCGCCCCCATATTCGAGACGATCTTTATCCACCCAACCGTGCCTCTGGCGCTGGCTTTCACCTATACCACTTTGTTCCCGGGCCTGTTGGCCACGCTAATCTGGGTTCTGCTGCTGGACCGGATCGGAGCCACCCGCGCGGCGACCTTCCATTTCCTCAACCCGGTCTTCGGCGTTACCATCGCCGCTATTCTATTGGGCGAAAAGCTAGGCCCGCTGGATGCTGTCGGGGTTGGGATCACGACACTGGGCATTTTAGCAGTGCAGCTTTCCCGCCAACCTGCTCAGGGCAATAAAGCCTCGACCTGACGCAGCAGCTTTGGTGAGTCCGGTTTCACATTTGCACCATATGTAACGACGACTTCCCCGTTGGGGTCGAGCAATATTTTGTTAAAATTCCAACTAGGCTCAAACCCGGTTTGCGCCTTTACCTCCTTGTAAAATAGATGGGCATCGGCACCCCTGACCGGCGTAATATCCGTCATTGGCAATGTTAGTCCATAATTCAACTCGCAGAATTGCCGGACTTCTTCAGCAGACCCTAACTCCTGATTGAACGAGTCTGACGGCACGGCCAAAACCACAAGTCCGCGGTTAGAATAAACCTCATGCACCTTTTGCAGAGATTCATATTGTCCGGTAAATCCGCAGTGTGACGCAGTGTTGACGACAAGAACCGGTTGTCCTCTCCAATCTGCGATCGAAATGGTGCCACCATCGATTGACGCGAATTCTCCGCTCAGCGGCGCGGCCTGAACGGCGCGACCAAGCATTATCAAAGCCGTTAGTAGAAGCATTCTGATCATTACATGGCCTCCCTTTGCTCTCATTACGTACGGAAACCGATTGCAGATCACCTGCACGACTGCGCGAGGACACTGAAATAGGGCTTTGAATTCTGCACCCCTGCCCCCAGATTATGCCACAAGTTTAATGACCGGAGGACCCATGACCCAATTCACTAAATCCCCCGAAGCCATCGCGGCATTGTCGCCCGAAGAGTTTCACGTCACGCAGCGCAGCGGAACTGAGCGCCCGGGCACCGGCAAATACCTGAGCAACAAGGAACCGGGTATTTACGTGGACATCGTCTCGGGCGAGCCGTTGTTCGCCTCGACCCACAAATACGAATCCGGTTGCGGCTGGCCCAGTTTCACAAAGCCCATCATCCATGAGCATGTGGAGGAGTTTCACGACGCCACCCATGGTATGATCCGCACCGAAGTCCGCTCGAAACACGGCGACAGCCATCTGGGACATGTGTTCCCGGACGGCCCGCGTGAACATGGCGGGCTGCGCTACTGCATCAACTCTGCCGCCTTGCGATTCATTCATCGCGATGAGATGGAGGCCGAAGGTTATGGCGAGTACCTGATCCATGTGGAGGACATCAAATGACCGAACAACGCGCCGTTCTTGCCGGGGGCTGTTTCTGGGGCATGCAAGACCTGATCCGCAAATTGCCGGGCGTGTCGCGCACGCGCGTTGGCTATACTGGCGGTGACGTGCCCAATGCCACCTATCGCAATCACGGCACCCATGCCGAAGGGATTGAGATCTTTTTCGATCCAGCCAAGATAACCTATCGCGAATTGCTGGAGTTTTTCTTTCAGATCCACGACCCGACCACGCCGAACCGTCAGGGCAATGACCGCGGGATGAGCTATCGCTCGGCCATCTATTTTGTCGATGACGAGCAAAAACAAGTGGCGCTGGATACGATCGCCGATGTGAATGCCAGCGGTCTGTGGCCCGGCAAAGTGGTGACCGAGGTCGAGCCCGTCAGTGATTTCTGGGACGCCGAGCCCGAACATCAGGATTACCTGGAACGTATCCCAAACGGTTACACTTGCCACTTCCCGCGCGCGGGGTGGGTTCTGCCCAAACGCGACGCGGCTGAATAATACGGGTAGCCCCCTGCGGGGCTATTCCGACGCAACGCGGGGCCTGCCACTGGCCTCAACGGTGACCATAGCCTCGACGAATACCTCCTGCGCTTCGATACGGGCAGTGCGGATGTCCCGGTCAACCACGACCCGTATATCCGCAGCCCCGGCCTGACGCACAGCGCCCTCTGCCTCGTCCCGCAGCACCGATTCAAGCATGTCCAGCGCCTTGTCGGATTCGGTGAAATCCTGTGGACCGTCCTCAAGATGTACCCTGAACCGCCCCTCGGACGGGGATGTCACCGTGCCGGACCGGCGCAGGGTCAGCCGTCCGACCACAGCACCGATGGCGTTGGCCACGCCCGCGTGTTCAGGCAGGATCATGCGGGCGTGCAGTCGTTCCCCAACCGCTGGGTAGTAGCTGGGGGCCGAGGCCCCAAGACCCACCACACCCACATTCAACGCTGTATCCAGCGCCAAAAGTCCACGATGGCGCGCCAGCCCTTTTTGCGTCAGAACGTGACGGGCAAGATCGGCAGAGGGCACGCCAAAGTCATCGGCCTCTTCAGCAAAAGCACTCTCTAGCAAGGTCAATGCGGTCTGTTCGGTCAACTGGTCCACGATCATCTGCGCCAGCTTTTCCGGTGATGCGGCCAACATGTCGCCGGTTCCTACACGCTTGCGCGCGACAATCTCCAACGCTTTACGCGCCGCATCCGCATCCCACGCATCCAGCCGGCCCAACATATGGCTGGCATCCGAAGGCGTCACGCCAGAGACCTGAACGATCCCGCGATCCACCAGGCGCGTCAGGGCACCGTTTTCCATCCGGGTGCGCAATAGATCGCTGAGCGGCATGACATTATTGCCCAACCGCTCCATCAACGCCTCTTCCCGCGCGCCCAGGCCTTCGGCGTGGATGCCTGGGACTTGGCGGGCAAACCGGGTATCATGTTCGCCCACCGTTGTGGACCGCAATTGCATATCCAAAACCGCGTGGACAACATCTGGTGCCTCAGATGCAATCAGGGAAACCGGCAAAACCCGTCGCGGCCCCAAAAACACACCGCCACCCAAACCTTCGGTCACCACATGCATCTGACTGTCACCACCCAGACCATGGGTACGCATCGCCACGGCTTCAACCATGGTGCGGAAACCGCCGACCTGAGCGCCCGCTGGGTCAATTGCAGGTTTGCCATCGCGGATCAGGGCCACATCCGTGGTCGTTCCACCGATATCCGACACCAGCGCATTCTCTGCCCCGGTCAGCCAACTGGCTCCGACGATAGACGCAGCAGGTCCGCTGAGGATGGTCTCAATCGGGCGTTCCCTTGCCTGTTCGGCACTCATCAACGCACCATCTCCACGCACAACCATCATCGGCGCGGTGATGCCCAATTCCAGCAACCGATCCTGTGCGCGCCCGATTAACCGGTCGATCATCCCGATCAAACGGGCGTTCAATACCGCCGTCACCGCCCGTTTCGGGCCGTTCAATTTGGCTGACAGATGATGTGAGCATGTCACCGGTGCGCCGGTCCTGTCGGTGATGATCCGTGCGGCCTCCAGCTCATGTGCGGGGTTGCGGGTGGCAAATTGCGAGGCCACCGCAAAGCCAGATATGCCTTTATGAGAGTCTAAAAATGCGTCCAACGCGGTCACATCCAACGGCGTGGTCTCTCCCCCGGCATGGGTGTGACCCCCGGAAATTACCAGCGCCGGATCGCCCTTCAGCGCATCCCGCAATCCGTGCTTATCCAGATCGCCATCCTTGAACCCGATGTAGATTAACGCAACCCGTCCACCCTGCCCTTCAACGAGCGCATTCGTGGCCAGTGTGGTCGACAAGGACGCCATGGAAATCTGCCCCGGTGCCACCTGCGCCGCATCCAGAACCGCCTGAATAGCCTTACCCACACCGATCGCCAGATCAGCTCGCGTGGTCAGGGACTTGGCCGAGGCGATCACCTCACGCTCATCCCGGATCAGCACCGCGTCGGTGTATGTTCCACCCGTATCCACCCCCAAAGCCAGCGCCATCGGGTTCTCCTTCCTGTTCGCTGCTGATGGGTGTAGCGGTTTGGACCGACACGTCCAGCCTGTTTGCGGCACTTACGCCAGTTGTTCGACCGCCCAGCGCGCGGCATCTGCCACCGTTGGGTCTGGATCTTCCACCAATCCTTGCGCCACCGGTCGCAACGAAGCCATTCCCGAATTGCCGATGGCATACAGAACATTACGCACGAACCGATCGCGCCCGATCCGTTTGATGGGCGACCCGGAAAACTTCGCCCGAAACGCGGCATCGTCCAATACCGCCAGCTCCGCCAGGGGTGGCGCTTTCAGATCGTCCCGTGCGGCGTACCGGACATCGCTGGCCGCAACGGCGAATTTGTTCCACGGACAGGCTGCCAGACAATCGTCGCAACCGTAAATCCGATTGCCCAGCTTGCCGCGCAGGTCTTCCTCAATCGGACCTTTATGTTCGATTGTCAGATACGAAATGCAGCGCCGCGCATCCAACTGATACGGGGCCGGAAACGCATCCGTTGGGCATGAATCCAAACAAGCCCGGCATTTTCCACAATGATCGGTTTCGGCCACGTCGACCGGCAAGTCCAATGTCGTGAAAACAGAGCCTATAAAGGCCCAATTTCCCCAATCTCGGCTGACAAGGTTGGTATGTTTCCCCTGCCAACCCAGCCCTGCGGCATGGCCTAACGCCTTCTCTGGAACAGGCGCGGTATCAACAAAGACCTTAACTTCTCCGCCGCATTCGGCAATCAGCCAGCGCGCCAGCCGCTTCAACCGTTTCTTGACCAGATCATGATAATCCTTGTTCTGCGCATAGACAGAGATCGCCGCCCTGTCTGGATGATCCAGTATATCAGTCGGATCATGCTCGGGCGCATAGCTTTCGGCCAGCATGATCACCGACCGCGCCTCGGGCCACAGGGCCGCCGGATCACCCCGCCAATGGGTACGCTCAGCCATCCATCCCATTTGCCCATGATATTCAGCCTGAAGAAATGCCTCCAGCCGTGACGGCACCTGCGGTACATCCCAGGGTCGACAGATCCGGCAAGACACAAAGCCCTCGCTCAGTGCCTGCGCCACCAACTTTTCCTTTAGATCCGATCCGCTCTTCATCTGGCTAAAAATATCCTTGGGGGTGAATTGGCCTATAGGGCCAAAAAGGGGCAGACAGCCCTTGTTCTACCCTATCAGAAATCCAGATCGGCGTAATGCGCAGGGGGTCGGAATCCAGGCACCTGATCCGCAAGAATCGACCGAAACGCGGGGCGTGACTTGATCTTGGCATACCAGTCTTTCACCGCTTGCGATCTATTCCAGTCCACGTCCGAGATATAATCCAGCGCTGACAAATGTGCTGCAGCGGCAAAATCGGCCAATGTCATCTGATCCCCCGCAAGCCAACGGCGGTGATCCAAAAGCCAGGCCATGTAGTCCAGATGATATTTGATTGCCCGCGCGCCTTCCTTGACGTTCTTGCTGTCCGGATAGCCTTCACCGGTGACTTTCTTGTTCACCCGTTCATACAGCAGTTTCGAAGTCACCTCGTGGTGGAACTTATCATCGAACCATCCCACCAGACGCCGCACTTCGTACCGGCTTTCGGGTGTTTTCGGCATCAACGCAGGCTCCGGACGCGTTTCCTCGATATATTCACAAATCGCCGCGCTTTCCGCCATCACCTGCCCGTCCAGTCGCAACACCGGCACCTTTCCGGCAGGGTTGCGGCGCAGGAAATCCGGGTCTTTCTCCCAGTATTTCTCTTCGACCAGCTCAACCTCGATCTTCTTTTCCGCCAAAGACAGACGAACCTTGCGGCAATAAGGGGACAGGGGAACGTGAAACAAACGCGCCATGAGCTTCCAATCGAACCAGTGTATACCCCCCAGCTTTAGCCTTGAGGGGTGTTGAGTTTCAATCCTCGAAACAATCCGCGCGACCATCTGCGCGGATGGTGGCCGCTCCATCCAGGATCGACGCGGCCCGTCTGCGCGTCCGCACTGACGGATCAGTGACCGAGCGATTGCGGGGTGAGGGCAAAATCGCCGCGATCCGGGCCGCCTGAACCGGACTCAGCCGGGCAGCGGATACGTTGAAATTGCTTTGAGCCGCCGCTTCGACCCCAAATACGCCCTGTCCGGTTTCAGCGACGTTCAGATAGACCTCGAGAATACGCTGTTTGCTCCAGAAGATCTCGACAACCGGCGTGATCGAAGTTTCCAGCGCTTTACGCACCCAGCTGCGGCCCTGCCACAGGAATACGTTTTTCACCACCTGCTGGGTAATGGTCGACGCCCCGCGTGATCCGCCATCTTCCAGCGCATCGCGAATTGCCTCCACGTCAAAGCCCCAGTGTTGGCAGAAATTCGCATCCTCGGCCGCGACAACCGCGCGGGCCATGACGGGCGAGATCTCTTCTATCGGGACCCAGTCACGCTCGACCTTGCCCAGCCGGCGCCATTCAGACCAGATCGTGTGGGTCACGGGCGGGTTCACCACCGAATACAAAACGACCAATGCAACGACGAACACAACGGCCGCCAACAAGCCACGACTGACCCATCGGCGAAGCCGTTGCATCAGTGGGGTTTTGGCTTTGGATGCCTTTTTTTTCTTACCGCTTTTTTTGCGGACTGCTGCTTTTGCCATGTCACAGCTATACGACGTTGGGCGCGCGTTTGAAACGGGTGTTGTCGGAATAGAGGTATAAGAAAACCCGCGCTGCCAATTGGCGCGCGGGTTTGGGTCTGGTCTGTTGCAACCTGTTATTCAGCCGGAACAGCCGTTGCTTCGGTGGTCAGAGGGTGGCTGAGCTTGTTCAGCATCTCTTTTGGGCAAACCTGCAAGAAGTTGGCCTTTTCAACATCCCAATGCTGCAGAATGTCGGCGGCCTTGCGGCTGAAGGTTTCGGCCTGATGGGATTCGATCAGCGATTTCAGCTGATCTTCCCAATGGTCGACGGTCACCGGGCAGGTCACCAGCGTTTCCATGTTCATCAGCGCCTGCGCCTTGCCTTCCGGGTCGTACAGATAGGCCATACCGCCGGTCATGCCCGCGCCAAAGTTGGCACCAATATCACCCAGGATCACCGCGATTCCGCCGGTCATGTATTCACACCCGTTCGAACCGCAGCCCTCGATCACAACCTTCGCGCCCGAGTTGCGCACCGCGAATCGCTCGCCCGCGCGACCTGCGGCAAACAGGTGGCCATCGGTGGCGCCGTACAGGACGGTGTTGCCGATGATGGTGTTGTCATCCGCCTTCAGCGGGCTGACCTGTGGCGGACGCACGACGATGGTACCACCCGACAAACCCTTGCCGACATAGTCATTGGCGTCACCCGACACTTCCAGCTTCAGACCGGGTGCTGCAAAAGCCCCCAGCGACTGACCAGCCGAGCCCTGCAGTTTGACGTGCAGGTGATCGGACTGGAACGTGTTCCGCATGCCAAAGTTCTGCACGATATGGCTCGAGACGCGGGTGCCCACAGTCCGGTGCGTGTTCTGCACCGCATAGGACAGCTGCATTTTCTCGCCGTCTTTCAGGAACCGCGCGGCATCCCGCACGATTTCAGCGTCCAGCGTATCCGGCACCGCGTTACGGTCCTTGTCGCGGTTGTAGACGATATCATGCGCGCCATCGACGGTGATCAGCAGCGGGTTGAGGTCGAGATCGTCCAGATGCGCCGATCCACGGCTGACCTGCGCCAACAGGTCGGCCCGGCCGATGATTTCATCAATCGAACGCGCGCCGAGGCTGGCCAGAAGCTCGCGTACTTCCTGCGCATAGAAGGTGATCAGGTTCACCACCTTGTCTGCGTTGCCGGTGAATTTGGCGCGCAGGTCCTCGTCCTGCGTACAGACACCGACGGGGCAGGTGTTCGACTGGCACTGACGCACCATGATACAGCCCATCGCGATCAGGGCGGCAGTGCCGATGCCGTATTCTTCGGCCCCCATCATCGCAGCCATGACGATATCGCGACCGGTCCGCAGACCACCATCGGTCCGCAGGGTGACACGGTCACGCAGGTTATTCATTGCCAGAACTTGATGCGCCTCGGTCAGGCCCATCTCCCACGGCAAACCGGCATATTTGATCGACGTCGCGGGCGACGCACCTGTACCACCGTTGTGGCCCGAGATCAGGATCACATCCGCCTTGGCCTTGGCCACACCGGCGGCAATCGTGCCAACGCCCGAAGACGCCACCAGTTTCACCGTCACCTTGCAGCGCGGGTTGATCTGTTTCAGATCATAGATCAGCTGCGCCAGATCCTCGATCGAGTAGATATCGTGGTGCGGCGGCGGCGAGATCAGCGTCACGCCCTTGGTCGAATGGCGCAGACGCGCGATCAGGTCGGTGACCTTCATGCCCGGCAGCTGACCACCCTCACCCGGTTTCGCACCTTGGGCGACCTTGATCTCCAGCTCTTCACATTGATTTAGGTACTCGGCGGTTACACCGAACCGGCCCGACGCCACCTGTTTGATCTTGGCTGACGGATTGTCGCCATTGGGTTCCGGTACGAAATGGGCCGGATCTTCACCACCCTCGCCCGAGTCGGATTTCGCACCGATCCGGTTCATCGCCACGTTTAGCGTCTTGTGCGCCTCGGGGCTGAGTGCACCCAGCGACATGCCCGGCGTGACAAAGCGTTTGCGAATCGAGGTGATCGATTCCACCTCTTCGATCGGCACCGGTTTGCCCATGGGTTTGAAATCCATCAGGTCGCGCAGATGGATCGGCGGGTTCGACTGCATCTTGGCCGAATACTGCTTCCACAATTCATATGAGGCCCTATTACAGGCCATCTGCATCATATGCATCGAGGTTGCTTCCCACGCGTGAGTCTCACCCGACTTGCGTGCTTTGTAGAAACCGCCGATGGGCAGCACATCCAGACCGCTGTCCCAGCCCTTGGCGTGAATTTCTTCGGCTTTGACGCGGATGCCGTGAATCCCGATGCCCGAGATACGGCTGATCATGCCTGGGAAATACTCGGCCACCATGGCGCGGCTCAGACCCACGGCTTCGAAATTCAGTCCGCCGCGGTAAGAGGAGACAACCGAGATACCCATCTTGGCCATGATCTTGAGAAGACCCTGATCAATTGCCTCGCGATAGCGGGCTACATTTTCCGTCAGCGAGCCATCCAGCAGGCCACGTTCAATGCGGTCGGCCAGCGAATCCTCGGCCAGGTAGGCGTTCACAACCGTCGCGCCACAGCCAATCAACACGGCAAAATAGTGCGGGTCGATACATTCCGCCGACCGCACGTTGAGCGAGCTGAAGGTCCGCAGACCCTGACGTGTCAGATGGCTGTGTACCGCGCTTGTTGCCAGGATCATCGGCATCGCCACTTTGTCCGGCCCGGAATACTGATCGGTCAGCACCAGATGCCCTGCACCAGAACGCACGGCCTCTTCCGCTTCGGCTCTAATACGGATCAAAGCGCGGTCCAGCGCGCCCTCACCGGGTTCAAAGCTGCAATCGATCTCAGCCAGCGGCGCGTTGAAGTTTTCGGCCAGAATTTCCCACTGAGCGTTGCCGACAAAAGGGCTTTCCAGAACGATGATCTCGGTCTGGCTACTGTCCTCGTCCAGCACGTTCTTGAGGTTCCCGAACCGCGTCTTCAACGACATCACGCGGTATTCGCGCAAGCTGTCGATGGGCGGGTTGGTCACCTGGCTGAAATTCTGCCGGAAGAAATGGCTCAGCGGACGGTACTGCTTTGACAGCACAGCCGAAGGCGTGTCATCCCCCATCGAGGCCAAAGCCTCTTTGCCGTCCTCGGCCATGGGTGCAAGGATCTGCTCAAGTTCTTCGATCGAATATCCAGCCGCGATCTGACGCTTGCGCAGTTCCTCACCCCTAAACAAGGGCTGTTCGGTTACACTGCCCAGCGTAGTGTCCAGATCGTTGATTTTGCCGACCCAGTCGCCGAACGGCAGGGCGCGCGCCAGCTTGTCCTTGATTTGCTTGTCACGGAACAGCTTGCCCTTCTTCATATCCACAGCCAGCATCTGCCCCGGACCCAGCGCGCCTTTTTCGGTCACAGTGGCCTCATCAATCGGCACCATACCAGCCTCAGAGCCCGCAATCACCAGACCATCGCCCGTCACCACATAGCGCATCGGGCGCAACCCGTTCCGGTCCAGACCGGCACAGACCCAGCGGCCATCGGTCATCGCCAGCGCGGCGGGACCGTCCCACGGCTCCATCACCGAGTTGCAGTAGGAATACATGTCACGCCAGGCCTGCGGCAGTTCCACCGCCTGCTTGGACCAACTTTCCGGCACCAGCATGGTTTTCGCCATCGGGGCCGAGCGGCCCGCGCGCACCAGAACCTCGAAAACCGAGTCTAATGCGGCCGAATCCGACGATCCACCCGCGATGATCGGCTTGATGTCTTCGGCATAGTCGCCAAAGGTGCCACTGGCCATGCGGATCTCATGACTTTTCATCCAGTTGACGTTGCCCTTCAGGGTGTTGATTTCACCATTATGGGCCAGCATCCGGAACGGTTGCGCCAACCACCATTGCGGGAAGGTGTTGGTCGAATAGCGCTGGTGATAGATCGCAAAGGCGGATTCGAACCGCTCATCCATCAGGTCGGGGTAGAAAACCGCGACCTGTTCAGCCAGCATCATGCCTTTATAGATGATCGAGCGGCAGCTCAGCGACGCCAGATACAGGTCCGAAATCCCGGAAGCGGCGGCAGCTTTTTCAATACGGCGACGGATGACGTACAGCTCACGCTCGAACGTCTCTTCATCTACACCTTTCGAGTTCGAGATCAGGATCTGTTCGATCTCGGGCCGGGTCGCGTTGGCCTTTTCACCCAAGCAGGTCACATCGACCGGCACGTGACGCCAGCCGTAGATGTAATATCCCATGCGCAGAACTTCGGTTTCTACGATGGTCCGGCACTGTTCCTGCGCGCCGAAATCGGTACGAGGCAGAAACACCTGACCGACAGCGATCAACTGGTCCAGATTGGGCTCATGACCTGTGCGGCGGATCTGGTCATAGAAAAAACGAACCGGGATCTGCACGTGGATGCCCGCACCATCGCCGGTCTTGCCATCAGCATCCACGGCGCCGCGGTGCCAGATCGCTTTCAGCGCATCAATACCGGCGTCGACAACCTTGCGTGATGCTTTGCCGTCAACGGATACAACAAGACCCACGCCACAGGAAGAATGCTCTTCTTCCTCGGAATAGAGACCGTTTTTTGCCATCCATTCACGTTTGGCTTCTTCGGCCCGTACCCAATCGGCATCATATTTGGTCATTGGCTGTCTCCTTCTTCCGAGGGGGCAAACATCGCCTCGACCTCGGCTTTGGTCATTTGCTTGCGCTCACCTGCGAACGCATACCCTTTGGGCTTTTTGTCGATAAAAAGTTCCAGTTGCAGTCCGTGGCCCGTGTCTTCGAACAGGCCCGCTGCTATTTCTGTGTGTCCGTGCATGTCGCCGGGCGCGGTGACCCGGTACCACAAGGCCGAGCCGCATTCGGCGCAAAAGGCGCGTTCGGCCCAATCGGACGAGGCGAAGGTCTTAACCGGTCCCAAGGCGGCATACCCCTCTTCGGCTTGAAAACTCACCAGCATTGAACTGGTCCAGCGGCGGCACTGGTCGCAATGACAGGCACCCAGCGCATCCTTCGCCGGGGTGGCGGTGACGGTGACCGCACCGCACATGCATTGGCCTTGCAGTTCAGGCATTCCTGACCCTCCTGTCGCTGGGCTGGGTGTTACTCGGCTGCGACGGCAGCCTTGCTGTTAAACCTGTCGATGATCGCATCGGCACAGTCGCGGCCGTCACGGATCGCCCAGACCACCAGCGAGGCGCCACGCACGATGTCACCAATGGCATAGACACCGTCCATCTCGGTTTCGCCGGTTTGGAACGCGGCCTTAACGGTGCCCCATCGGGTCAAGGGCAGGTCGGGCTGACCAAACAGCGTAGGCAGGTCTTCGGGCTCAAAGCCCAGCGCCTTGATGACCAGATCGGCCTCTTCGACATAGTCCGCGCCTTCGATGACCTCGGGGGCTTGGCGGCCAGTGGCATCTGGCTGACCCAGACGCATCTTTTGCACCATCACGCCGGAAACCTTGTCATCGCCGGTGAACCCTTTGGGGGCGCTCAGCCATTCAAAGATCACGCCTTCTTCCTCGGCATTCTGCGTTTCACGCTGCGATCCCGGCATGTTTGCCCGGTCACGGCGGTACAGGCATTTGACCGATGTCGCCCCTTGCCGGACCGAGGTGCGTACGCAGTCCATCGCGGTATCGCCGCCACCAATCACAACAACTTTTTTACCGTTGGCATTCAGTCGGCCATTGTCGAAATCCTCGACCGCGTCACCAAAGCTTTTGCGATTCGAAGCGGTCAGGAAATCAATGGCAATTTCGATACCATTCAGGCCACTGCCTGGCATAGACAGATCACGGGATTTATAGACCCCGGTTGCGATGATCACGGCATCATGCTTGGCGCGAATGTCGTCGAATTTGGCGGCGTCCACGTCGCAGTTCAGCTCGAACTTGACCCCGCCATCAGCCAGCAAGTCGTTGCGACGCTGAACAATGTCCTTTTCCAGCTTGAAGCCTGGAATACCGTACATCAACAGGCCCCCGGCACGGTCGTGACGATCATAGACAGTGACCTGAATGCCAGCCCGGCGCAGCATGTCCGCAGCCGCCAACCCTCCGGGCCCACCACCTATGATACCGACGCTTTCGCTGCGTTCGGCTCCAGGTGCCACGGGGGTCACCCAGCCTTTGTCCCAAGCGGTGTCCGTGATGTACTTCTCAATCGTTCCGATGGTAACCGTGCCGTGACCTGATTGTTCGATCACACAATTGCCTTCACAAAGACGATCCTGCGGGCAAATGCGGCCGCAGATTTCCGGGAAGGTATTGGTGGCCTGGCTGGTCTGATACGCCTCCTCCAGACGGCCCGTGGCGGTCAGGCGCAGCCAATCGGGGATGTTGTTGTGCAGCGGGCAATGCGACTGACAATAGGGAACACCGCATTGGCTGCAGCGACTAGCCTGTTCTTCCGCCTTAGCTGCGGCGTATTCAGCATAGATTTCGTCAAAGTCTTCTTTGCGGTCATTGGCGGCACGCTTTTCAGGCATGACGCGGTCGATCTGCACAAATTTCAGCATCGGTTGCTTGGCCACGGGTCAGACTCCATGAATTGGCTTGGTCGCGCCTGTTTAAGAGATACCTTACCGGATTAAAAGTCAATTGTGCTGACCTAAATTGAAAAAATACACGGCGTCAGGAAAAGTAATTGGAAAATGTCATCATTTTTAGTTCCGCTTCGGACCTTTTTACGTGCTTTCCTTTTCGGCACCGCACTTATACCCATTTCCCCTAACAATACGCGGCGGCAGCACGGCAGGTTAAATGAGTCTATTTCAGTTGATTCTCGCGGCGATTATTCAGGGAATAACCGAGTTCTTGCCGATCTCTTCCTCGGGTCACCTGATCCTGCTGCCCAGCTTGACCGGTATGGAAGATCAGGGGCTGGCCATCGACGTCGCCGTGCATGTCGGCACGTTGGGCGCGGTTATCCTGTATTTCTGGTCCGATGTGAAACAGGCCGCTGCCGGCCTGCCACGCGCCCTGACCGGGCAGATCGACACCCCGCAAGCACGGCTGGCGATGAGCCTGATCATCGCAACGATTCCCACGGTCATTGTCGGTGCCATTTTGTTCACAACCGGGCTCAGCCAGTCCCTCCGCTCGATGGCGGTGATTGGCTGGACCATGCTGGGTTTCGGATTGTTGCTGTATTGGATGGACCAAAAGGGGCCCCAAACCAAGAAAACCAACGATTGGGGCCCGCGCGATGCGGTCATCATGGGTTTGTGGCAGGTTCTGGCGTTGATCCCCGGCACCTCGCGGTCAGGCATCACCATCACCGGCGCGCGGCAGCTGGGCTATAGCCGCGAAGACGGCGCGCGGATCGCGATGCTGATGTCGATCCCGACGATTCTGGCCTCGGGCGTATTACTGTCGACACAGGTGATCCGCGAGGCTGATGCCCAACTGGCTAAGGACGGTGCCATAGCCGCTTTTTTTGCCTTTATCTCGGCCTTATTGGCGCTGTCCCTGATGATGCGCCTGCTGCGCAGCGTCAGCTTTACGCCTTATGTAATATATCGCGTGATTCTTGGGGCAATCCTGCTGGTGATTGCCTATAGCTGATCAGGTACGCAGGTTGTCTGCCGATTTCTGGATCTCATCATACTGGCCCGAGGGACGGAACTTCCACAGGTAGTCCGGCAAGATGGATTCCAAAGTAGCCGGTTCGATCCCCAAGTCGCCAAAGCCTTTGGCATCGCCCGACACCACATTGTCCCGGCGCAGATTCGTCAGCTGATCGCGCGTCAGAATGTGGTTGGGAAACAGCTGAAAACTGACAAATTTGGCTATATCCAGCACACCCGCCATGATCCGGGCGGCCCAAAACGGCACACCAACAATCACCCGGCGGCGGTGAATCACCCCCAGCATCTGCTGCATCAGCGCGCGGAAGGATTTCACCTCGGGGCCGCCCAGCTCATAAGTGCCACCCTCGGCCTGCCCCAGAACGCCCTGCACGGCGGCTTTGGCGACATCATCCACATAGACCGGCTGGAACTTGGTCTCTGCGCCGACCAAGGGCAGGAACGGCCCCATCCGGGTCATCCCGGCAAAGCGGTTAAAGAACTGGTCCTCGGTTCCGAAAATAACCGACGGGCGCAAGATCACAGCGTTCGGCATATGCGCCAGCACACCGGCCTCGCCCTGTGCTTTGGTGCGGGAATACTCGCTTTTGGCCGTGGCATCCGCGCCGATGGCCGAGATATGCACCATCCGCGCAACACCCTGTTCGGCAGCGATGCGCGCGATCCGCTCAGCCCCTTCGGCCTGTACCGCGTCAAATTCGTTCTTACCCAGCTCGTTCAGCACACCCACGCAGTTCACCACCGCATCGGCCCCATGCATCACGGCAGCAACCGACGCATCATCGCGGATGTTGCACAAAATGGGTTCAACCTGACCAACCACGCCATAAGGTTTGACGAACATCGCCTCATTCGGGCGCCGCACTGCGACCCGCACACGCCATCCTTCATTTGCCATACGCCGGGCGATATACCGACCGACAAATCCCGATCCGCCATAAATCGTGACCAGTTTGGACATGCGAGGGCTCCTGCTGATTGGTCTTGATCCGATCTACCGCCCAAAGCACCGGCAAACAAGGCGCAATAACGCCGCGCGTCCGCGAAAACCCCGGCAATTTCCCAAGCGTTTCGGAGGTGGGTCAAAAAACTTGTGAAAATCTTCCCGAATCTGGTTGACGCCCTCCGTCAGTAGGCTTAAACGCCGCTCCACGACACCTGCCCAGGTGGCGGAATTGGTAGACGCGCTAGCTTCAGGTGCTAGTGTCCGTATGGACGTGGAGGTTCGAGTCCTCTCCTGGGCACCAAAATCCTCAAACAAATCATCACTATCTTATTGATTTTGTGAGTTTTATTTTGGATTTTGACCGCTTCCGCCCAGCAAGTTGTATCACATTTTGTATCACATTTGCGACTTCTGGCGTGTTACCCTGTCGCCACAACGCAAGCAGAAATTTCCTTCTAGACAAAACTCAGAATCGAAGCGCCGATGGGCGGAGTACTCCAACCCCACTCCCTACATTTTTGGTGAGAAACACCCACTGAAAGCCTGAATGCTTGGACTTCCACATAGAAGAACGCCGCCAACAATATGTCGGCGGCATTCAGGAAGTCGGTGAGTTAACGGGAAACTTTGGCGGTAAGTTAGTTCACGCTCGCGATAGCCCGGATTCTGGACATCGTATCTAGGCCTTGACGCCGTTCATCAATTTCATGCTCCAATCTTTCGAAAATCGGAATGTAAAATTCGCCATCTGATCGAGCTTGAATAGCCTTTGCTATGTAAATCTTGTAGTTCTCTAAATCTTTTATCGAAACCTGCATGGGCTGTGCCTCTGTTGTTGTCGTGCCCAGCTTCTATCTTTTTCGGGTTTATCAAATGTTAAGGAATTTGTGCTCATGGCTCTTGGCAAGGCTTGCGAAGTACCATCAGCAGCCGACGACCCATCCGGTGCCTTCGTAAAGAAACCACGCTTGAATGGCGCTGTCTTCCTTTGTTGCGAACAGACGCCAGCAACGAAAAATCGGACCTATTTAGATTGAAGGCGCCTACTTGTTGAGGTTTCGAAGAGCGCTTTGGTTGTTGGCATACTGGTTCATGTTGCCGGTGTTTCTGCCGAAGTTTTGAATGCTAAACTCCGTACACCTTCTACGTACCGGCGGAAACCAATGTTCCTAGGTTAAGCGAAACGGTTCAGCCTAAATCTTTGCCCTTCGAAGCCTCCAAGCCCAACTGCACAAGCTTTCGGATTGCCTTGGACCTAGCTCGGATGCGATTTTTGAAACTCCAATCATCAATCGCATCGATTTCAGCCTGCGGCACGTAGATGTGTAATCGAACCGTCTTCTCTTCGTTCTCTTTGGCAGTTTCTACCACATCAGACATGTGTTGCTCCTTTTTGCCCACTTTGTGTCATTTGGGCCATTGACACAAGTCGATTATTTTGGCACAAAAAGCACACTTGTCACACGGAGGAATGACCATGCTGTCATTGATCAGAGAAGTTTATCACCAAGCTCACGTCGCGGCCGTTATCGTGCACGTAGTGTTGGTGTTTGGTGAAGTCTACCACATCATTCCCCACATCTAATTTGAGGGAAAAATGCGATCCACATTCTTCTATATACGTTTAGCACTCTGACCTTCGTAAGCTGGCAGCCTCAAGCGTTTACGCTTGTTCTCTAGCTTCACTTCCTGGCTTGCTCTTTCGTCCATAACCACGATTTCAATCCATTTCTTTCCACTAATGTCCTTCTGCAACCACGCCCAAATCTCCAGCCCTGGACCCATGCGACTCACTAGATGTGGATTTCCGTTCTGACCTGACGCTTCGCATTCTATGAGCACAAATTCCGACTTGGTTGAGACTCCTGACCTCCGAGTGCGCAGTTCGAGATAAAGTCCTGCCGGCACATCATAGTTGTATGCGACTTCTGCTATCGCGACGGCTTTGCTCCCCGAGACGTTGAGGATCCCCATCCATCCCATGCCACTCGGTGTGTCGATGTTCTTCTGCTTGTAGAGGCGGCTCCGCCCAATCTCCTTCATGCTCCTGCTCCCTAGTGATCGAAGAAGCAGATTTGCCTAGGCATGCAATCTTCAAATCCAATTTTGGGAATTTGTGGATTGCATCGGCTTCCACACTTTCTCCTCGAGCACCGCCAGCAAGATGTGTCGCTAGCAAAGCCAACATTCCGGCGGGCTCATGGAAAGGGTCAAACTATGGTAGCCACAGCCACTCAAACCGAACAGATAGGATTGCGTGTTGATGCGAGCCTTAAGAAGTTGCTCGAAGAAGAAGCTGAACGCAGAGGCGTCTCACCAACGTCATGTGTAAGGGAACTACTCGCTTGGTCTCTCGGATATGAACACTCCGTACCAGCGTCTCCTTCACCAAGAAGACAACCAAGGAAAGTGCCTTCCTTTGAAGTCCAGCAAGCTGTCGAGGCTTTGCACGCAATCCAAGACATCGGATTCAAATTGGAGTGCCTGAATAGCATCCTAAGAACAGCTGCGGGCCAAAATCGTGCCATCAAGCATCCATCCCGGTCATTACACAATTTGTCTGAGGACTTAGCCGCCATTCGCTCCGGAATCCTGCGGAGCGAAAAATGATAGTCAAGACTAAGCGAATACCGTGCACCCGGGCCGAACGCATTGCTCAGTACTTCGACGGTCAGGGAAGCAACGAGCGAACGGAATGGCTCCGCGGACATTCCGATGCATTGAGGTTAATGTGCGAGTCCTCAAAAATTGCCGGCCGCGTATTCGGTGTGCGCCATGTCATGGTCGCTCCTCAAGTGAATATGTCCCGTCGCGACCTGCGGCTTGTTCTTGATGAGTACTGCCGAGAATACAACGTCCCCGCTTCGTCGAGACGTATCATTAGTATTGTCGAACATCAGAAGCCCCGCAGATCGGCTGGCAGTACTTCTCTACACTGGCACATAGCTCTGCCTGAGGTCGATACCAACCTGCGCACACTCGAAAGCGGATTCACAAAATTTAGAGATGAGAAGATCGCCAGAGTTTGCGAGTTGCGCTTGGGCCATCCACGTGTAGTCGGGAAGTTCGACCGGCAAGTTTACTACTGGTTAAAGAAACAACGGACGGAACTCCTCCTGCCCGTTGTACCCGCCCAGATTAATCCTGGTGAAACCGGCCTCACTCACACTCCGTAGCCGGCTGGCTCCTGCTCTTGTCGCTTGAGCCAAAAATTATGGAGCGTGTGCAATGATGAAAAATTTGAATCCAACAAGGGCGAATTCAGACGGGGTTGATTGTTCTTCCGCTGACAATGGGCACCATTCTGACAACGACGATCTCAGCCAAAAACTGATCCACCCTAAGCTTGCTTCCATCGGCAAGGAGTCGATCTGCAAAAGTGGCACGAAGTTTGGCCGGGGAAGCCGCGAGTATCGAAAAATGAGCTACATGGTGGCTTCTTTCGCAAAGGAAGTTGGAATCAACTTGCTCCGAAAGGGCGGCGGGACAAGCATGTTGTTGCTCCCAATGCCTCCCGGTGAATTCGCCGCGACCAACGAGAAATTCGCCTATTGCAACAATCGAAACTTACCGAGCACATATCTAGCTCAAACGAGGGAAACAGCGGACTATCTCACATGCTACGCCAATGAAGCATACAAGGAGGGGTCTTCTTTTTTCTCGATCACAGTGCCGGTAGCGGCTGAGCGCCGTCATTCAGAAGATCTTTCCAGCTCTATCACCTCGGCATGGAAACACCTGGAACAACTAGAAGACTTCCTGGATGCGACCGCTGGATACGTGCCCCAGGTTCTCTTCGCTCAGCTCGAAACACCATACGATCCCGAAAGTCTGAGCTTCTTCCTTCATTTCCACATGATTATCGAAACTGACGGATCAGAAGAAGCTGAGAGAGCATTAACCAAAGGCCTCAAGCACTATAGAGAATATCTGGGTGTTGGGTCGGTCAGCACGAGTTGCGAGCGGATACTTCAGAAGTCATTTGCGGCGACCGTGTTTTACTGCGCGAAACCCTCGACCACCGCTTTTGAAATCGCTCAAGCCGGGCACAAGGAGGTGTTCAAGGCGTACATCGAAGGCCCGTCAAAGAAGCATCACAGACGCTCTCAGGGCGACTATCAGGTTTACAAAGTTGCTGCGACTTCTGAGGGTCTGAAACCACAGAAGGTACTCCAAGACGATGGCAGTTGGGTGTTGGAGCTACGGGCCAAGGAAGAGGGAAAGGGGAAGCTAGCTGAGAAGGCAGCTCCGAAGAACCCTGGGCCTGAAGTCCAGGACCGACAAAATGATGCTGTCGCTTCTCACTCCGCGAGAACAGGGAGGCCGGCCGAAGAGAACGGCTCTGACGCCCAAGCAAGTGAAGAACCCCAAAACGGGAGCCCTGACGAAACAGCAAGCGATTTGGGTGAAGGCACCCAACTTCGTGAAAACATCTTTTGCGGTGTCGTAGATCCAGTACCAATTCCTGGGAACAGACTTGCCAGCTACGCTGTGTTCAGAAACTTCGACTCACAGAGCTTTAGTTCGGATGACAAGGGCTTTGCCAGTTATGAGGTCGCGAACGAGGAAGCTCGACGTGCCTGGGAAAGCAACACTGGCAAACCATACTCGTTGAAGGAATTCTTGCGACCGCTCGCGCTTGAGCTCATCGAAGCCGCCGAGGCACAGGGTAATGTACCATATTACACAATTTCCTTTAGCCCTCTCATTAAGCGGGTTTTGGAGGAGTTGAAGGAAGAAATTCTGAAAGAGCGAAACACTAGGAAACATGACGCACTAAAGAGTACTGCTCTCCTGGCTTGGGAGCGGATCACCTCAAAACTTCATGGGTTCTGGCGTAGGCTTGGCATGCATTTATTCTGTTAATCAAATGGCGCACCGGGTCACTTCCCAGCGGAAATCAACAGTCAGCCAGATCCATGCTCTCATACCTATATTGGGTAGGTCGACCGGCTACCCGAATTCGCAATACTTGAAGTTAAACTCGCTGATCTATTGAATCTTGGTTAGCTGATTAATATCGTTGGATCATGACCAGAACCGAGACCTGTATTCATTTGATATGAGCAGCAGATTTGCTGATCGAAGTCTATTGAATGCAGAAGGCGAAGTTCTGGAGAAATCTCCCTCAGTCTCTCTTCTGCGACGCTTTTCCAAGGGTGTTCGCATGCCAAAAACTGTTCCACTGCTGACCAATCTAAAATTGTTTGAAACAGATGATGAAGACGTTGAAAGACGGCTGCGCAGACATCTTGAAGACGTGAGGCTTGCCAAATACCCGGAAGACGATTTGGAGGCCAAAAGGCGTTTGGGTTGGGAGGATATCGAAAAGATCCGCCGGCGCTCAAACAAGATCATCGAAGCACGTAGCAAGTATTCCCAGGGGCGTCACCTTTCGAGAGCTGACAGGAAGATGTTGAAGCCGGTTACTGGGGGCGTTGTCGTGGGCGGCCCCTCGACGGAACATCAGGTCGATGAGATCGCGGCCCAACTGTATGCTGAGATGCCTTGGATGAAGCAGGTCATCAATGAGTTGTGGTTGGACATGCGTCACAATGCGGTTGAACATTGCGCAGGGCTGAAATTGAGGCCGACGATGCTGGTCGGTGGCGCCGGCCTTGGGAAAACCCATCTTGTTCGACGTATCGGACAGCTAACCAGACTGCCTGTGGCCCACATTGATGGGGGAGCAGGGTCGGAGGGGTTTCCTGTGGCTGGCCTGTCCCGCGGATGGGGTGGGGCTGAATGTGGGCGACCCTTGAAAACCATCTTGGAAACCAAAATTGCCAACCCTATTGTAATTGTTGACGAAGTTGACAAGGCGGGAACAGCTGTAAGCACAAGCGGTCATAGTACATCCATGCATGCAGCGCTGCTTGGTCTGCTAGAGCCTGTATCCGCAGTCGATTGGCATTGCCCATACCTTCAAACTGGGTTTGATATGAGCCGGATCAACTGGTTGCTTACGGCAAATGACCTCGACCTCCTTCCTACGCTATTGCGATCCCGTCTTCGCACTATTCAGGTCGAGCCGCCAAGTGAGACTGAATTGACGGTATTCGTTGAAAGAGAGGTCGCAAGGCGCTCACTTTCTGAAGATTGCGTCGATCAGATCCTAGCCGTCGTTCGAGATCCTAGATGGCGAAAGGCTGGCAACGTCCGTTTGGTAGTGAGGCTGCTTGATGAAATGCAGAGGTTTGAGACATTGCCGCTCAAGCACTAGATTGCAACACATGTCCGGCGTCTCAATCTCCAAATAACCTTACCCCGTAGTGTCATCTAATTCCCGGTCGGTGCAACATTGAGCCGCTGAGCGAACTTCGGCCCAGAAATCTTGTTGGTGGCCAGATAATCATCCAGCGTCAAAATGCCCATCATGAATATTATGCGTGATTTGAAGGTCCGTAAAGTTGTGCACTTGCCTAATTGCACTTCAATCTCATTGCACTTCGTGCATTATTGACGAAGCACAGATGTTCTGGGGGTTTTGGTGCTTCACGACGATCTCAAAAAAGCGAGGCTGGATGCGGGCCTGACAACTGCCCAGGCCGCTGAGAAGCTTGGTATCAACCAAAGCTCGTTGAGCCGCATAGAGACCGGCGATACTGCCGTGTCCTCGCAGCGACTGATTGACTTGGCACGGCTTTATGGGGTGTCACCATCCAAGCTTCTGGATGGGGCTGTTGTTAATGCACTTGCCGAGGAAGACTTGCACCGTCTGGGTCAGGTCATCACTTTCGTTGAAGATGTCCTTCAGGGCCAAGAAACCCGGCCATCACCAGAAACCATACGCGATACCATTCTGGCGATCTTTCGTCAGGAATCTGAAGCCGCATGGGAAACCGGAGCCGAATTCAATCCGGCACGATACCGCGACCTCATAAGTATTTTGACCAAGAGAGATTTATGATGAACGAAGACGTAGCGTTCGTCAGAACGCAGTTCTCCAAGGTGATGACTCTTTGCCTGGTCAGCCAACAGTCGAATCTTGCTGGAGGTGACAAATGAAGATCATCGACAACTCCTCCACACTTTTGGGCGATGAGTTGCGTGGAAACTTGGGGCCTGGGTCTCGCCTGAAGATCGCTGCATCGTGTTTTTCGATTTATGCGTTTGAAGCCTTGAAAGCCGAACTGTCGAAAGTTGAGGCTGTTCAATTCGTCTTCACCACACCAACATTTGTGCCGAGCGAAGTGACGGACAAAATCCGCAAGGAACGCAGAGAGTTCTTTATTCCCAAAGAGACAGGTGAAAACACCGTCTACGGAACAGAGTTTGAAATCCAACTGCGGAACAAACTAAACCAACGTGCAATTGCACGGGAATGTGCCGACTGGATCAGACAGAAGGCGACGTTCAAGTCCAACACGACCAAAGCAGAAATGCAGCAATTCATTCATGTTGGAACGGATAACGCTGCAACCTCCTATATGCCGATCAGCGGCTTTACAGCACCTGACCTTGGATACCAGCAAGGCAACACTGTCTCGAACTTTGTCACAGAATTCGATGAACCCGCTCACACGAACATGTATTTACAATTGTTCAACGAGATCTGGAGCGACGCCGAAAAGGTTCGCGACGTTACAAGTTCGATCTGTGATTACATCGAGTCTGTCTATCAGGAAAACTCCCCCGAACGAATTTACTTCCTGATGCTCTACAACATCTTCAGCGACTTTCTTGATGAAGTTGATGAGGACGTGCTTCCAAATGACTTAACTGGGTACAAGGACAGTTTGGTTTGGAACAAACTGTTTAATTATCAACGCGACGCTGCCACAGGCATCATTAACAAGCTGGAAACGCATAATGGGTGTATCCTGGCGGACAGCGTTGGTCTTGGAAAAACCTTTACCGCTCTGGCGGTGGTCAAATACTACGAACTTCGAAACCGAGCGGTCTTGGTTCTGTGTCCTAAAAAGCTTGCTGACAACTGGCGTAACTACAACACGAACCTGAAGACCAATCTCTTCGCCAAAGATCGTTTCAACTACGATGTGCTTTGCCACACTGACTTGTCTCGTACATCAGGCGAGAGTTTTGGAATTCCCCTCAATCGAGTCAACTGGGGCAACTACGATCTTGTTGTGATCGATGAGAGCCACAACTTCCGTAACAACGATGTCTACAAGGATCGCGAAACGCGATACCAACGTTTGATGAACATGGTTGTCAAAGACGGTGTGAAGACCAAGGTTCTCATGCTGTCGGCGACACCCGTGAACAACCGGTTCACTGATCTACGCAACCAATTGGCTCTCGCATATGAGGGGCAATCTGAAACTCTGAGCGAGAACCTAAAGACCAAGAACAGCGTTGAAGAAATCTTCAAGAGGGCTCAACGTGCCTTCAACAATTGGGCTGACCTTCCGCCAGAAGATAGAACTGCTGCGTCTATCCTGAAGTCGCTGGATTTTGACTTCTTTGAGCTTTTGGATGCTGTCACAATCGCCCGCTCCCGAAAGCACATCACCACATTCTATGACACCAAGGATATTGGTCAGTTCCCAACACGCCTGAAGCCGAAGTCCTTTCACTGTCCCATTACAGACCGTGACGATGTGATGGGTTTGAATGATATCTTCACTCAGTTGTCTGTGCTCAAACTCGCTGTTTACGCTCCTATCAGTTACATCCTGCCGAGCCGCATGGCCAAGTATGAGGAAAGGTACGACACTTCGGTGGAAGGCGGTCGTGGCAAGCTTCGCCAACTTGACCGCGAACGCAGCCTTCAGGCTCTGATGACCACCAATTTGCTCAAGCGTCTTGAAAGCTCGGTCGAAGCGTTCCGTCTCACTCTCAAGGCTCTGGCGGGCAACATAAATCGGACACTAATAGCTATCGATGACTTCGAGGAGACCGGCGGTGCTGGTGAACTTACTGACCCTATGGTGGATGTTGAAATCATCGATGCAGATGATGATGACCTGAACGGGTTTGATGAGTTTACCGTCGGCAAAAAGGTCAAAATCAGCTTAGGCGACATGGACCTACCGTCGTGGAAGCACGACCTTCAAGCCGACAAGTTTTTGATCGATGAGCTAATCGTCTCCATGGAAAAAGTTGCACCAGAGGACGACACCAAGCTCCAGCATCTCAAACAACTGATCGAAGAAAAACTCGACAACCCTCTTAATCCTGGCAACAAAAAGGTAATCGTATTCACGGCTTTCGCCGACACTGCGAACTACCTGTTCAAGAACATCGCTCCGGCCATATTAAAGGATCGAGGCTTGCACACTGGACGGGTCACGGGATCAGACGGCCCCAAAACAACTCTCCCCAAGAGTTACGACTTCCAGTCTGTTCTGACGCTGTTCTCTCCGCGTTCGAAAGAAAAGTCACTAATCATGCCGGACGATCCGTCGGAGCTTGATGTTCTGATCGGGACGGACTGTATCTCTGAAGGGCAGAACCTTCAGGATTGTGACTTCCTTATCAACTACGATATTCACTGGAACCCAGTAAGGGTAATCCAACGATTTGGTCGGATCGACCGAATTGGTTCGCCAAACTCCCAAATCCAACTTGTGAACTACTGGCCGGATATCTCTCTAGACCAGTACATCAACCTGAAAGAACGGGTTGAGAACCGGATGATCATTACGGACATCACAGCGACCGGTGACGACAACGTTCTCACCGCCAAAAGCACAGACATCGCCTACCGCAAGGACCAACTCAAGCGGCTACAGGACGAAGTCATTGAACTTGAAGATGTCAAAACGGGCGTGTCGATCACCGACCTTGGTCTGAATGACTTCCGCATGGATTTGCTGAACTACATTAAAGAGAACGGTGATCTGGCACGAGTGCCCAACGGGATGCATGCGGTTATCCCTGCTCGTCCTGACCTTGGTTTGCAGCCGGGCGTGATCTTCGCTCTTCGCAACATCCACGACACGGTGAACGTCAACCAACAGAACCGACTGCATCCATATTATCTGACATACATCGGCAACGACGGTGAGATCATTGCCGATCATACAGAGGTGAAACGCCTTCTCGACCTCATCCGCTCAAGCTGCAAGGGACACAACGAACCCATTCAGGCGGTTTGTAAGTTGTTCAACGACACGACCAACGACGGGCGAAACATGGATGCTTACTCGGAACTTCTGAGTGAGGCGATCAGGTCGATGATCGAAGTGAAGGAAGAGAAGGACATCGACAGTCTGTTCTCTGGGGGAAAGACTTCTGCCCTTGTTCACACCATCGCTGGTCTCGACGACTTTGAACTTATCGCATTCCTCGTCGTCCAAGATGTGGGGGAAGAGTAGATGCTGTTTGCCTACCCCCAAGCCGCCAAATTCGGCAGGGTGATACCCAAGAACAAAATCTACGAGCATGCAGACGCTAGGGCAGCCCTGAAGGAGCGGTTCGTGGCTGAGGTGGATCAGATCACCTGGGCCTACAAACTTGCCCCAGAGACGGTCAATTTGGGCGGCTCTGAGGCTGTTCCAGAGATACAGGTCTTCCAGGTCAAGCAACGCGGGGACTCGCTCAGCGAGGAGGTGCTTCGTGCGATGGATAGAGCCATTCCCTTCCCCATCCTCTTTGAGGTTGTGTCAGTAGCTAAACGCCGAACAGTTGCGGCCTTCAAACGGCCCAATGAGGGTGGGAGATCGAAATGGGTAGTCAGCGAATACTTCTGGGCGGACTGGCAGGAGGAAGGTGCAGAGCGGGCGTCACTTCCCGTCGCTCTCGATCTGCCGGGGCTTTACGAAAAAATCCTGACCGCCCTCATGCCGGTCTCTCCGCAAAAAGAAGAAGACATCCAGGCCCGCGTTGAACGCGTTGAAGCAATCCGGGCCAAGGAGAAAGAAGTCGTCAGGATCAAGACGAGACTGGCGAAAGAAAAGCAATTCAACCGCAGGGTCGAGATCAACAAGACCCTGCGAACCGCACAACAAGAACTGGCCGCGATGCAATCAAGCGCGGCTACAGAGGTTTGAGAGAAAGACAATGGATAAACTGAAGATGCATAGCCCTGATGTTACTCAAGAAAACATCGCAAAAATTAGAGAGTTGTTTCCAGGATGTGTAACCGAGGCAAGCGATGAGCGAGGAAATCTCACATTTGCGGTGGACTTTGATCAGCTACGGCAGGAACTATCAGACAGCATGGTAGAGGGGCCACAGGAACGCTATCACCTAAACTGGCCGGGTAAGCGCGAGGCGCTGATGACTGCCAACGCTCCCATCGCTAAAACCATGCGGCCAGCACTGGAGGATAGTGTAAACTTTGACACCACCCAGAACCTGTTTATCGAAGGCGACAACCTAGAGGCACTCAAGCTCCTGCAAGAGACATATCTGGGCAAGGTCAAAATGATCTACATCGACCCGCCGTATAACACGGGTAATGACTTTGTTTACAACGATGATTTCGCTGAAAACTCCGCAGATTTTTTGGAACGTTCGAACCAAAAGAGCGGCGATGGCACTCGGTTAGTAGCTAATAGTGCCGCGAACGGTCGTTTCCATTCTGACTGGCTCACGATGATGTTCGCCAGACTAAAGTTAGCAAAGAACCTACTTACGGAAAATGGTGCCGTTTTTGTAAGTATCGACGATAATGAAGCCGACAGTCTCATAAAGATAGGACGAGAGGTATTTGGGGACGAGAATTTTGTTGCGCAATTGGCTGTTCAACTCAACCCTAGAGGGAGGCATCTCGATAGATTTATTGCCAACACGCATGAATCTGTAGTGGTGTTCGTTCGTGACGGTCTAAACTCAGACTGTATTGGCGGCTTAGAAAAAGAAGGCCGCATGGCAGATGAATACAACAGAAATGACGATGGCGGACCCTACAGGTTACTGGGACTAAGAAACAGGAATCAGTCGTTTAATCCTACTACTCGACCTAATTTGTATTACCCACTTTACGTGCGTCCCTCGAACGGCGCGGTTTCCTTGAGCAAAAGTGATGAGTTCTCTGATGAAGTGTGGCCTGATACTCCAGATGGCACCAAAACCTGCTGGACTTGGGGACGAGAGAAAGTCACCAAGGAAGGCAATCTGCTTTTGGCTGAAAAGACAGGAAGCGAATGGCGTATTTTCCGGAAAGACTATCTGAATAAAGACGGTAAAGTCTCAAAGACTATGGCAAAGTCGCTTTGGATCGACAAAGAGATAACCAACGACTACGGTCGATCTTCCGTGAAGGAGTTGTTTGGAAAAGCCGTAATGGATTTTCCAAAATCTCCTGCTCTACTTGAGCGCCTCATCAAGATCGGCTCGAACGAGGATGATATTGTCCTCGACTTTTTCGCAGGCTCTTCTTCTACAGCACACGCAGTCTTGGCCTCCAATGCTCGTGAAGGAGCACACCGAAAATTCATAATGGTCCAGTTGCCTGAAACTACTGCTGAAGGCTCAATCGCGAGACAAGAGGGCTACAAGACAATTTCCGAGCTTTCGAAAGAACGCATCCGCCGTGCCGGTAAGAAAGTCGTTGATGGGGAGTGTCACCCCGATTGGAACAAGGATATCGGTTTTCGCGTGCTAAAGATCGACAGTTCCAATATGGCCGATGTGTATTATTCGCCAGATCAAACCAACCAAGCCGACTTACTAGATGCGGTGTCAAACATTAAACCTAATCGCACAGCCGAGGACTTACTTTTTCAGGTGTTGATTGACTGGGGTGTTGATCTAACGCTACCAATTTCTTCTGAATCAATCCTAGGCAAGCAAGTATTTTTCGTCGATGACAACGCATTGGTTGCCTGCTTCGACACCGGCGTAACCGAGGAACTGGTTACCGAATTGGCCAAGCGTGAACCGCTTCGCATTGTGTTCCGTGACAATGGCTTCGACAGTGACTCCATTAAAATCAATGTCGAGCAAATCTTCAAACAGCTTTCGCCGATGACCGACGTGAAAGCGATTTGAGGGACCTGCCATGAAACTCAAATTCAAAACCCAAGCATATCAAACGGCGGCGGTTGACGCCGTGGTCGATTGTTATGCAGGTCAGCCCCGCAATGATGGTGTCAGCTACAGGATCGACCCAGGTCGCGCTAGACAAGCCAGCTTGGACGCTGATGGCTTCAAGAACGCCGATCTTGCCATCTCAAAATCTCAGGTCTTGGAGAACATACAGAAGGTCCAGCGTAGCCAGAACCTGCCGATATCGGACAAACTGATCACCAGTGCCAAATGCGACTTCAACCTCGACATCGAGATGGAGACAGGCACCGGCAAAACCTATTGCTACATCAAGACGATCTTTGAGATGAACAAGCGATACGGCTGGTCGAAGTTTATCATCATGGTGCCCAGCATTGCGATCCGTGAAGGCGTACAGAAGTCGCTCCAGATAACAGCAGACCACTTTGCCGAGGGGTATCACAAGAAGGCCCGGTTCTTCACGTACAACTCCAAACGGCTGCACGAGCTAGAAAGCTTCTCCAGCGATGCAGGTATCAATGTCATGGTGATCAACACTCAGGCATTCGCAGCACGTGGTAAGGATCAAAGGCGTATCTACATGGAATTGGACGACTTCCAGTCCCGACGCCCAATCGATGTGATCTCGCGCAACCGCCCCATCTTGATCCTGGATGAGCCACAGAAGATGGAGGGTAAAGCCACAATGAAGGCATTGGAGGAATTCCATCCTCTGATGATTCTTCGCTACTCCGCAACGCATAAGACGCAGCACAACAAGGTGCATCGCCTGGACGCTTTGGACGCCTTCAACCAGAAGCTAGTAAAGAAGATTTCCGTGCGGGGCATCAAGACCAGAGGACTGGCTGGTACGGCCCCGTATATGTACCTGGAAGGCATCGAGGTTTCCAAGAAGGCCCCCATCGCTCGGCTTGAAATGGAAGTGAAGTTGAAGAGCGGCGAGATCAAACGCCAACTCAAACGTCTCGACTTTGGCACCAACCTTCTCGATGCGTCAGGTGGGCTACAAGCCTACAACGGCTACACAATCTCACAGATTGACGCCAACAAAGATGTTGTCGAATTCTCGAATGGTGAGGACATCAATGCCGGTGAGGCCACAAAGGATATCACCGAAGACCACAAACGACGGATTCAGATCAGAGAGACAATTCGTTCCCATTTTGAAAAAGAACAAACCTTATTCGATCAAGGCATTAAGGTTTTATCTCTGTTCTTTATCGATAAGGTAGTGAAGTACCGAGACTATGACGATCCCGAAAACATGGGAGAATACGCTCGTATCTTTGAAGAAGAATACAATCTGGTGCGTGAAGAATACTTGGAAACGCTGCCTCTGGAGCATCATAGCTATCGTGAGTTCTTGGGCCGGGATACTGTGCGAACCGTTCACGATGGCTACTTCTCAATCGACAAAGCGAAGAGATTGATCGACCCGCTGAAAATTCAAACACGCGGGGAACTGAAGGATCAATCAGAAGACAAAGAAGCCTACGATCTTATTCTTCGAAACAAAGAGCGGCTGCTTTCACAATCAGAACCTGTGCGATTTATCTTTTCGCATTCCGCTTTGAGTGAGGGCTGGGACAATCCAAATGTTTTTACCATGTGCATGCTAAAGCAAAGCGATAGCACCACAAAACGTAGGCAAGAAGTAGGCCGTGGCCTTCGGCTTAGCGTGGACCAAACTGGCGAACGTATGGACAACCCAGCCATCGTGCATGACATCAATGTTCTCACCGTTGTGGCCAGCGAAAGCTACAAAGATTTCGTGACAAACCTTCAGAAGGAAATCTCCGACGCATTGTCGGCTCGTCCGAAGAAGGCCAACGAAGAGTACTTCAAGGGGAAGGTTCTGAAGACTGCCGATGGAGAAGTAACCGTCACGCCTGGTATGGCCTCTCAAATCGAGTTCTACTTGATACAGAATGGCTATGTAGATCATCAACGGCAGATCGTTGAAAAGTACCATACTGCAAAGTCGGAAGAGGCTTTGGCTGAGCTTCCAGAAGACCTGAAGGCCATTGCTCCTCAAGTGATTGAGCTTATCGACAGCGTGTTCAGCGAGGCGGCTCTTTCAGGGATCGTTAACAACGGGCGAAATACCAAAGAAAACCGGCTCAACGACAACTTCAAAAAGAAGCAGTTTCAGGAGCTATGGTCGCGCATCAATCGAAAGGCGGTCTACAAGGTCGATTTTGACAGCGACGAGTTGGTGAGAAAATGCGTTCAGGCCATCGACAGCCAGCTAAATGTCACGCCGCTTCAATACATCGTTGAAACCGGCGGTCAGACGGGTGCAATGACCCAGGAAAACATTCAGGCGGGCCAAAGCTTCAAGACGACAAAGAGTCGGACAGAGAGTTCTAAATCAGCACTGTCCAGCGTGAAGTACGACCTGCTGCATGAAGTGTCTGAAGGTACGCAATTAACGCGGAAGACTATTGCGAACATCTTCCATCAGATCGAGCCAAATGTGTTTAAGCAGTTCCAGCAGAACCCGGAGCAATTCATCTCTGAGGCTTCCCGTCTGATCAAAGAACAAAAGGCTACAGCTATTGTCGAACGACTTTCTTACAATGCCGTGGATGAACGCTACGACACCGATATCTTCACAGCGGCTCAGACCGGAAACGATTTCTCCAAAGCAACTGATAAACTGAAGAAGCACGTGTATGACTACGCGATTGTGGACAGCAATGTTGAACGGGAATTTGTTGCGGGACTGGATGCAAGCTCAGAAGTTACCGTTTACTCGAAGCTACCTCGCGGCTTTTTGATCCCAACGCCTGTCGGCGACTATAACCCAGATTGGGCAATCTCTTTTGAAGAAGGGGCGGTAAAGCACATCTATTTTGTCGCGGAGACTAAGGGCAGCATGTCCAAGATGGCGTTGCGGCCCGTGGAAGAAACCAAAATCGAGTGTGCCCGGAAGTTCTTTCAAGAAATCACAGCCGCAGGTGACCCTGATAGGGTTCGGTACGATGTCGTAGACAGCTACGACAAGCTTATGGACCTAGTGACGCAGCAATAGGCTGCGTCATTCATCTACTGACTAGCTTGTCTTGCAGGCTTGTCGGCGTCGATCTAACGACGGACCGGCGTGAAGCCTGCCGGATGTGCGCAACTGAGCTGCGCCCCGTTGTCGGACAGGTTTCGGCGTAAGTTAAGCTACTCGGCGCTCCTGCTGGTCGGTTTGCGATGGACGTTGCCATCCAGGTGGCACATGCCTAGGTTGCTCAAAAAATTACAGGCCCTGCATGACAATAAGAAAAATTCCAGTCGCTTATCTTTCGCGGCGTTTATCACTGAAGGGGGCCTAAAATTGGCTCCAGCAGGAACAAACTCGACCTCAAGAACGTATTGGGATCCATTTTACGTTGACGGAACACACTACCCTCTGTCGCATCTGGAACCTTTCGAGTTCTTCTGCGCAACACCCGATGGCTTTGATCGAAAAGTGCGAGTTATCTACACACCGCACGTGTTTACAAAGGATGTCTCCAAAGCAGATCAATCGGATAGCGTCATTTTTGACGACAGAGTCTTTGACCAAGACAGATATAACGAGAGCTTCAAGTTGCACTCGATAATTTCCAACCTTCCAAGCTCTCATGTTTTCCAAACCTGGGAGAAACGAAACTACGTATTCCTGGCCTTTGAAGTCCCAAACCCAACTGAAAGATATCATATCTTTTTTGAAGTCAAAAAAGCTGGTGGGAAGCGGAACAAGCACATCGAGATGCGTGTCGAAAGCGCTTATAGAAAATTGACGTCGAGCTATACGCCTCCCTCGAAGCCAAACTCAATTCGTTTCTCAATGCTCGTCCAGAACATCTTCTACGGACGTCCAATCAAGTTTGCTGTAAGGTAGAAATTTTTAGGGCGGCCCGCAGACCGCCCTGAGATCCGGCTTCCACTTCAATATCTCGCTCACGCGTGGACCTGATTGCTCAGGCGGGGAGAGGCTGTTTCAGCCGGTCAGTCCTCTCGTGAGCCTTTAGGTAGCATTTAGGTGTGAAGAAATCAATAAGATTCCACAAACCGTTGAAACTTCACAGTTTGATGAGGAATCCTTGGAAACACAGGTATTTAGCCTGTGCAAACAAGGAATCATGTGCAACACTATTCGTACTGCCCTTCTGATTTGTTCTGATCGGCCCCTATACTATACGTTGTCGGAGTACAAAGTGCGTGTGAGTGGTCCGCGTTTTCGTCACCGCTCCATCGTTGACCGCATGAACAGGCGGTGACGTAAGTTGGAGCGCGATACCCCCCACTCTACCACCTGCGACCAGTCACCCGATATCCATCCTCAATGAGAATGCTGTCGATTTCTTGGAAAATTTCTTCAGGCTCGCGGGGTTTCCAACTCTCGGTTTCAAATGACACGAGCTCGGCATAGAGTGCGCGAATGCGAAGATCAGGATCATTTCCGTACACTTCACGGCCTCTGATGGACTTCATGGAATGTCCCATCATGTAACCTCGCTCTTCGTTACTTAAACCCGCCTTGATCATCCGAGATTCAAAGCTGTGCCTGAGGCTACTCACATAGTGTTTCGGTGTTGGGAAAAGGTTGTTATCTGCAAAGTAGTTAGAAACGGCGGCACTGTACGCCTCTTTTCCTCGATAACGAGGAAAGCCACTTGGGAACTGTGTCATGGCTTCTAAAGCTGCCCCTACGAGAACAACTGGTCGTCTGGATGCCTTGTTTTTGATTTCCCGCTGGTGTTCACCATCTTCGACCTTGACCTTGATGTGCGGGACATCTGCGTCGAGATGAATTGACGATGGAGACAAGTCATAGATCTCGGTTTGTCGACAACCGGTTTCAGCGCAAATTGTTAGGATAGCTCTAGCTTCGTCATTCAATCCGTCCAGTTTAGCCCCATTGATGATATTCTCCGAAATCCAGCTTGGTGTGAACTCGAGCTTAGAGCTTGGCTCCTTTGCCTTCTCCCAAACGGCTTCACCCTGAATACGAGTAGTCGCAAAAGGATTTGTGTAATCATCAATTTCTAGATCTTCGTAGAATGCGCTGAAGATACTTCTCAGATAGCCAAAATGCTTGTTTGCGTATTGAGTCGTGACCTCTTGGGCATTCACACGCTTTTCCCACGCTCGTCTGAATTTCGACGCATCGCTGGCGGTGATCTGTGAGATCGATTTTTTGCCCACCACTTCAGTAAACATTTTGGCTGCTCGCTTGTAACGGTTGAGCCACATTCTTTTTTGTCGGTCATTCTTACGAGCCACTTTGTCTGGGCAAAGTTGATCCATCCTTTCAGCGACCTCGGTCACCCGAGCATCAGGCAACTGAAATCCGCCGAGATTTGCCGCAAATTGCGCAGAACTGGCCGACGGATCATTGTCCATTAAGTGTTTAAGGCGAAGCGCGAGCTCTTCCAGTTCGCCACCGGCCAACTCAGTAGCAGTAGCTGGAGCAACACCACTGTCCTTCGCAAGCTTGATCGTGGATCGGTAGCGATTTTCGTTTTGGCTGCCGTTCGCCATGTTCGACTTGAACTCCAATTCGGCCAAGACCCTTTCACGAACTTGGTAGGCCAGCGCCTGGGCTGTTTTTTGACTGTCAGTTTTTAGAGATTCCGTGAGAAACGCGCCAGCGTGGACTGCTTTGTATTTGCAAGGTGTCCTCATTCTGAACCAGAATACGTTTCCTCTTGGCCAAAGATATTTCATGCTGTTGCCTCGATGTTTGTTACACAAATTGTATCACATCGGCGAGCTGACCCTCTACATGTGGTCTTCGGCTGCCGACAATTTTGGTAATAGCATCAGTGGCTTGAGTTGGCGTAAAGGACTGGTTAACGAATCAGGAAAAGCCTCTCCTGGGCACCAAATCCCCGACAGATTTTTGGCTTGTCTCTAATCGTATCAGATACGTGTTCGGGTGACGTATTCCCCCAGTTTTTATCTATTAGACGTCTCTCCCTTCCGGCTATGCTTTGCCAGATTACTGCGGAGACAGACTGGCTAAATGGTCCCGTTCAGGCCTTAGCGAGACCCGCATCTTTCGTGACGCTACGTCACAAAAACTGGCCGGGTAAGTGAGCATCTTTACGTAAAGGTAAGCTTTCCAATCATTTTTTGACTGGTCGGTTAATAAATGACGCAAAAACCCGGATTCTTCCCCCTTACGGTGGCAAACGACCTGCCTAAATGCGCTCTGTCGCTGCGGATCATCACTCACGGATTAATGATCCTCGAGCTCTCGACCATAGGGTTCGGGTCGGGTCCGCAGCGGCAAATTTTTACGCTTTGAATTTGAAGGACCGCAACAATGAAGAAAATTTCGTTTCTCAGTCGCTTCAAGTTAATGAAAGCGCACCGGATGGACGTTTCAGAAGATGACCTGTCTTCGGATTATCGGCGCAGGCTGCCCCTGGTGAAGAAATCTGAACTCAAGGTGCTCTTTCGAACCGTGCTGGAAGAAAAGCGGGCGGACCTGCCATCGCGACGCCGGTGATGGCATACCAACGACGGTTTAGAGCCCTCCGTTTGAACGGGTCAAGCTTACCCTGTCAGACCCGGGATTTTTCGAACTTTTCCCAAGCGGATTGAAACGCATTGAAATCAAACCCCGGCTGTTCGGCAGCGTCGAGGACGATGCGTTCGGTGGACAGCAATTTCTGGATTGCGCCCTCTAGTTGGTCAACAACATCTTCTGGTATCACCAGCGCTCCGTGCTGATCGGCATGGATCAGATCACCAGGATTGACCGAAAGACCAAAGATCGAGACCGGCGTATCGACCGCGCGCACGTGGACAAAACCATGGCTTGGCCCGACCGATCCGGCAACCACCGGGAACCCCTGTGGCAGATCGCCAAGGTCGCGCATGACACCGTTGGTCAGCGCGCCGGACATGCCGAACCCCTTGTGTACGGTGGTGTTGATCTCACCCCAATAGGCACCGATACAGTTGGGGAAATCGACATCCTCGATCACCGCAACCGAGGGTGCGGGACCTTCGGCCATGTATTTGTAATAGTCCATCCGGCGTTCCCTGATGACCTCGGGCGCCTCGGACGGAGGCTGCACAGCGGCGATCTTTGCCGTACGGGCGTAGCCCACGATCGCAGGTTCCGACGGGGCCGAACACAGCATGGTGCCGCGCGAGAAGCCGTCAAATCCGCGCTTGCCCTGCGCCACCTCGATGGCGTTGCAGACGGTGGGGGTGTCAACCTTGCGCAACAGGGTCAGAAGGGAAGGTGTCATGGGGCCTCCAGCCAGCGGATCAGGGCCGCTGTTGTGTCATTGGGTTGTTCCAGAGTGGGCAGGTGCCCTGCCTCTTCGATGATTTGTAACGTGCTGTTGGGCAGAAGGTCGTGCATCAACTGGTGTCGCTCGACCGGGCACAGGCCATCCTCGCGCCCACACATCACCAGTGAGGGGCCCGTGTAGACAGCCAGTGTTTCGGTCTGGTCCGGGCGATCCATCAAAGCGCGGGATTGGCGAAGGAATACGTCCGGACCCAGATCAACGGCCATCGCCATGCATAGGTCCAGAATGGCCCCCTGATGCGGACCGTCGGCCAGGTAATTGGGCTTCATCTCGTCGCGCATCACCTGCCGCAACTGACCTTCCTGAACGGCCTTCATCTGCGGCCCACGCCGGGCTTTGACATCGGGCTTTTCGGCCAACGGATTGGTGTCCATCAACGCCAACCGTTCAACGCGATCCGGGGCTTCCCGCACCACCTCCATCGCAACGATGCCGCCCATCGACAGGCCGGCCAGCGCAAAGACCGACGGTGCGTTTGACAAGATTTCGGCTGCCATCTCCTGAACACTGTCCTGCGTCACCAGAGGGAAGGTCATCAGCGGCCGTGACCCGGACAACGCAGCGATCTGCGGCTGAAACAACCGAGCATCACACATCATACCCGGCAAAAGAACCAGCGGTGTCATGCCGAGGCCAGTATTGCACCCTCGGACAATGCCGTCAGCTTGGCATAGGCAATATCGGGATCCACCGCGCCAAATCCTGCAAAGGTGCCAAACCCACAATCACTGCCTGCGATCACCCGATCGGCACCGACGATATTGGTAAACCGCGTGATCCGCTGCGCCACTAATTCAGGGTGTTCGACAAAATTGGTGGTGGTGTCGACCACACCGGGAACCAGAACCTTGTCGTCCGGAATCTCGGAATTACGGTCGCGGAACACGGTCCATTCATGGGCGTGGCGCGGGTTCGAGGTTTCAAACAGCACGTAGCGGGATTTGGTCGCCATCAGAGTGCTGAACACCTTATCCATGGCGATGTCACAACAATGTGGCCCTTCGTAATTGCCCCAGCAGATATGCACCCGCACCCGGTCCTGCGGAACATTCTGCAGCGCGTGGTTCAGGGCCTCGACATGCATGTCGGCGATCTTGACGAACTCTTCATCGGTCAGGTCGGTGAACAGCATGTGCCGCGACAGGGCCAGATCAGGGCAATCCAGCTGCAAATCCAACCCGGCGGCCACGATGGTTTCGTATTCCTCCTTCATCGCATCGGCCAGCGCGGCCAGATAAGCCTCACGCGTGGGGTAGAAATCGTTCTGCAGAAACAGCGAGATGACCCCTGGTGAGGCGGCATTCATAAAGCCCTGCCCGGCCCCGTGCTGCGCCATCGCAGCCTTGAGGTTGGCGATGTCCTTCTCAAGCTCACCCTGCCCTTTCGACCGCACCTCGCCGGTACATTGAGGCCGCGCGTATTGGGGCGTACCGCCATCATCAGCCAGCCGTTGCAGAAAACCGGGGAACATCTTCAGATCGGCGGGCGCATTGCGCGGGCTATCGCCTGAAAACCCGGTGTAACGGTCCTTGACATAGGTGGCATAAGAAATCTTTGAGGTCTCGCCATCGCTGACAATATCCACACCGGCCTCGATCTGCTTGCGCACGGTCTCGGCCACGGCGTTAGTCATGCAGGCGTCAAATGCGGCGGGGTCAAAGGGTTCCTCCCGCTCGCGCGCAAAAATGAAATCCACCACGTCCTGAGTTCGTGGCAAGGATCCGACATGTGTTGTCTTTACGGTCATGAAACCTCCATTAATTCTTGCGTGCCATCAGTACTGTGTGGCTTTGGGTCTCCGGATCCTTGGCTAGAAATCCGGTCATGATCATCCCGTTTTCTTCAAGGCAGGTGGCGTAACCGGCGGGTGAGAGAGAGGCGTGATACACGGGTTCGCCGCCAACAGTTCCCTGTTCCTCGCCCGCGCTGGGGCCAACGGTCAGCATCAACATTCCGCCCTCGCGCAGATGGCGGGCCATCCGGGCGATGCAGTCTTTCTGCTCGTCGGCGGTCAGATGGAAAAAGCTGTTCCAGGCGACAATACCATCAAAGCTCTGGTCCAGTTCGAAATTACGCATGTCGGCCTGCCGCCAGTCTCCATCAGGCCAACGGCTATGGGCGATCTCAAGCATGGCCTCGGAAAAATCGACACCTGTGACGGTGAACCCTTCGGCCTTGAACCATCGGGCAATGGGCTCACCGGTGCCGCAGCCCAGATCAAGGACGTGATCGCCGGGCTTCAGACTGGCGGTGAAGCGCGCCAGCCAGCGCGCTTCGAACAAAGCCCGCGAGCGTTGCTCGTCATAGGCTTTGGCCTGCCGTTCATAAACGGCGTGGGTATCGTTCGGATCGACGGTCATCCGACCCATGTGGCTCCGGCGGGGTCATCGGTCGCCGTGATGCGGTACAGGCCTGCCTGCCCGGTCATGGACGGCGCGACGGTGTAAGCCTCACCCGGCATCACCAGCGCGGTATCACCGTTGGACAATGTGACCTCATATCCGTCTACGGTGATACGCCAATGGCCGCTGGCCGGCATCAGAACCACAGGCTTTTCAGCTTTGACCGGATCATTCACAGCCGAACCACGGGTCAGGAAATCAACCTCGAACCCCGGCTTGTCCTTGATAAGACCGGTCTCACCAATCACCAGCGCAGGTTTTTCAGCGCCCAGCGCCATCAGGTCCCAATAGCGGGCGACGTATTTGCCGATCACCGCGTCGACCGGCACCTCGGGATAGGCTTGCAACTCTGCTTCGTTCAACAAGGACATCGGCCGGACATTGTGGGGCAGTTCCTGACCCTTTTTGCTGTCGTAAAGCACACCGTTGTCGCCCAGCATCAGACCATGCGCCTGTGCGTCCTCGATCACCTGCGGCGCCCACGTGACACCGCCACCGGCATCATCGCCACCGAGGATCGACATGATCATGCCGTAGTCCTGACCGACATTCTCGAACCCGCGGAAGATACCGGTGGGAATGTTAAAGATATCCCCCTCTTCGGCAATGAATTCTCCGGCCGTGCCATAGCGTCCCCAGAAGAACCGCCAGCGGCCTTTCGCGACAAAGAACACCTCGGCCGTGGTGTGGCTGTGCAGCGAGTTTCGGCATTTCGGCGGCTGACCCGCCGCGCCGATGTTAAAGCCGATCTTGTCGATGATGTGGACGTGCTGATCGGGCGATTCCGACACGCCGCCACCGATGATGGTAAAGTTCTCTTTCTGATCGCTGCCCGGAGTGTGAGCGTCGATAAAGGCAGTTTTACAGGGTTGCAGCTCGCCATAACGGACGATGCGTTTTTGAATGGTACTCATGACGGTGTCTCCTTGGATTTTGGGGGAAAGATGGGATCAATTCCCGCCCCCCGGAGGCCGATTGTTCAGACGTCGTGCGCGCAGCGACGCACGATGGGTATGATAGCGCCGTGCAGTCTGGCTGGCGTTCAGGGATGAGACCATCGCGGTCACCTAGCCCTCTCCACCCTGCAGCAGGATCTGTTTCCAGACCGAAGTTTCGTCGAACAGCGTGTACTCGCGCCGCAGCTGTGGCTGACCGCCGATCAGCGCACCAAACTCAGCATGGCTGATCCCCAGAACATAGACCTGCGCGCCGGTTGGGGCGCCAAATGCACCCCAGCCATCATGTTTACCCCACAGGCTCCAGCGCACGGCAGCACGGGGCGGCATGTTCGGATCATCGCGACCAATCTGGTGTTCAACCTTGAATTCCGCATTGGGGAAGCTGGCCCGCAGACCCATCCAGAACCGATCCACCGCATCCCAGCCATGGCCAGTGACACCGCCGACATATTCCGATTGCACGGCGCGGTCATACTCGGCCTCGATCACGCCCATATCGGCATTCATGATCTTGGTCAGGATATAGGCATAGCGCTGACCCCATTCATTGTCATTGCCCTTGCCTTTATAAGGGCCGGGCTGGTCGGTTTCTGGCGTCAGCGGTTTGACGCAGTTCTCTGGCCCACCCTCGCGCGCGATCAGGTCGGCAGCGTATTCCTTGGGGTCCCAGCCCATCTGCCGGACGATGGCACCCTGATCGCGGATCAACCATTCATCGTCGATCTGATTATCTTTGGCGTGACAGTCGGCCAGAATCCGATAGCGCAGCTTTGTGCCGGTCGGCTTGCCATACACCCCTTCGGCCAAATGCGTCGCGGTGGAGATAATCCGATGCGAGCTTAACATCCCCTCTTCCGGCGTGCCGGACCAGATCACATCCTCGCCCAACAGCTGCCGATCCGGAAACTCAGCCAGTGTTGCCATGGTGGCGCCGATGACGTTCTGATTGCCCAGAACCACAGATCCGGGCGAGCGAACGACGATATCCTTGCTGTAATAGTCATGCAGCGTGGCGATGCCCCGGTCTTCCCAAATTTCCTTGGTGATACCGATAATGTAGTCGGGAAAATCCCGGAACTTCGGATCGAAGCCTTTCATATGTCTGTCCTTTGTGGGGTCCACCCTTTTGGCAACCGGGCCGAGGTACGTACAATCAGCGGCCCGTCTATGGCCACCTTGCGCGCCGCGGCGGTTGCCGGGTTTTCGATATGATCCAAAAGCGCGTCTACGGTTTCAGAAACCATCAGATTGGCCCGCTGTCGGATCGTCGTGAGGTTATAGGCAAGCCACCCAGCCTGCGGGACATCATCATACCCGATCACCGAGACATCTTCGGGCACACGCAGGCCAAGCTCAAAGCGGATGACATCCATGACGGCCAGCGCCATATGATCATTTGCCACGAACACGGCATCAGGCCTGTCATCCGGTGCAACATCAAACATGCGACGTGCAGCCGTTCGGGCATTTTCCGTGTGAAACTCACCTACACCATGGGCAAACACGGTCTCACCGGCCTCAGCCAATGCCGCCCGGAACCCGGCCTCGCGGTCACGCTGGGTCGAGGCACCCTGCCAACCCGCGATGTAAGCAATGCGACTGTGGCCAGCGGCAACCAGGAACTCGGCCACCTTGCGGCCACCGGCATAATTGTCCGACGTGACCGACGTGATCCCGTCCAGGTCCTGACTTCGGTTGAACAGCACCACGGGTACACCCGCCTGCTGACAGCGCGTTGCAATATCTGACGACATCGCAACCGAGGCCAAAACAACGCCATCCACCTGATAGTCGAGGATTTCCTCCATCACGTCATCAATGTTACCCGCCGTGCGAGAGGCCATGAAGATCAGCACGTGATACCCCTGTTCTTGCAGGGCGTTGGACAGTTTCTCAAGCGCTTCGGGATAGAAGTAGTTGTCCAGATAGGCGACCACCAGACCGATGATACGGCTTTTGCCCGACACCATTGCGCGCGCCAGAACATTGGGTCGATACCCCAGCTCTGCCGCCGCCTTGCGCACCTTTTCTTCAGTCTTTTTGCTGACCGAGGCACCCGGCGTGAACACCCGGCTAACCGCCGACTGACTGACGCCTGCCAGTTGCGCAACCTGAAGGGATGTGACTTTTTCTGCCATCAATCCGCTGTCCACCCCCCGTCAATCAACATCGAAGTTCCGGTCACCAAAGCCGAGGCGTCCGAGGCCAGATAGGTCACCGCGCCCATGATGTCTTCGACTTCACCGACACGGTCCAGCTTGATCTTCTCCATGATCCAGGCGGCGCGCTCGGGGTCATCGAAGGTGGCTTGCGTCAAGGGTGTGCGAATGAAGGTCGGGCAGACCGTGTTGATGCGGATGCGCTGCTTTCCCCATTCGATTGCCATGGCTTTGACCATACCCTCAAGCCCGTGCTTGGTGGCACAATACAGCGCCCGATCGACCCCGCCGACATGGCCCATCTGGCTTGAGATATGGATGATCGAGCCCGGCCTGCCCGTCGCCATCAATACCTTGGCCGCATAGGCCGACAGGAAATAAGCCGACCGCAGATTTACATCTGTGACCGCATCGAAATCCTCGGGCGTGGTGTCGATCGCCGCGCTGTGGCGCGCGGTTCCGGCGGAATTCACCACGACGTCAAAGACGCGCCCATCAAACAGCTTCTGCAGGGCATTCAAATCGCCCTGATCCACAACCGCAGCTTCGGCCGACCAGCCCTGCGCCTGCAACGCCGCGACGGTTTCAGCCAGCCGGTCTGCCCCACGCGCGGCGCAGACCACATGCGCCCCGGCCTCGGCCAAGGCCACCGCACAGCCCTGTCCAATCCCCGAGGACGCGCCGGTCACAAGGGCGGTTTTGCCGTTCAGCGAAAACGAAGGGGTGCGGGGCAGGTCAGTCATCAGCTCATTCCATCAGGCGTTTCAATGCGGCCCAGATTCCGGGCCTTGTTGAATTCACGCAGACGGGCGAAAACGTCAACGCCAAGCTGGCGGTAGGCATCCAGAAGATCGACCAGCACCCAGTTTTCGCGTATGCGCCCGTTTTCCAATCGCCAGAAATCCAGACTGCACATGGCGATTTTCTTGCCCGAAGGCGCAATCCCCATCCATCCGTCATGGGTAACCGTCTGGATCATGTTCGGCCAGCCGGTCACAGCCGCATACTCGCCATCACCAAAGAAATGATAAGTGATGTCGTCCACATACTGCCCGCGATCCGGCATGCCGTTCAGGAACGGAATCTGATGCCAGTTGCGAAACCCTGCGTAACCGCGCCCGGTGCCGATGCCCGAAGGCCCGTACCAGTTCATGCGTGGATGCCAGAACCGCTCCATCTCCATCACTTCGGGGCCACCTTGTGACGGGTGTTTTTTCAAGTGTTCCAGCATGTCGATAATGTGTTGGCACGTCGCCTTGCCCTTGGCCGCATCGTAAGGTCCGGGCACGAACCCGTCCTGAGTGGCTGGTCCGGGCACATGCCATTCACGGCCAAGGCTGGGGGCCATCGGCCAGGCGTTGGCCTGCATCATCACCTCAGGGATGTCCCAGAGCGCCTGAACCTCGACGACCTGTCCGTCCACGAAACGATAGAATTCGTGAAACCGCATGGTGACCTGATGGCCCGTCGGTGGGATATCCAGCCAAGGCCCGGTGAAGGTACCGGTGTAATACCCCCCGCACCCGACCCAATCCGCGCCGTTTTCGTCCGGCCCGGCCATGACGATATAGTCGCGACGCTCCAGATCGGGCCATGCGTCCAGCAGGTCCTTATAGGCGAAGTCGTAATATGCATCGCTGCCGATACTGTCACCAAAGGGATGGCATAGGTGGAACACTGCATCCGATGTCGTGACCTCAGCCAGCGCCTTGCGGACGCCGGCTTCGGAAAAGTCATACATCGCGGCCCTTAGCAAAGCGATCAGGGCCTTATGCTGTGTGTGCTTGTCGCTCATTCAGCGGCATCCCGATACGGTGCGGGCTTGCCGTAAGGCACGTTGATACCGCCATAGCGGCGCACCCGCACGTTGCACTGTTCAGCATGGCCCACAAAACCTTCAAGCATGCACAGGCGCGACCCATATTCGCCAATCAACGTCGCCGCCTCGTCGGTCAGAACCTTTTGATAGCTATGCGTTTTCAGATACTTACCCACCCAAAGACCGCCAGTATAGCGCCCGGCTTTCTTCGTTGGCAGGGTGTGGTTTGTTCCGATCACCTTATCCCCGTTCGAGACATTGGTGCGCGGACCAAGAAACAACGCGCCATAGCAGGTCATGTTCTCAAGGAACCAATCATCCCTATCTGTCATCACCTGCACATGTTCGGATGCGATATCATCGGCGACCTGCAGCATCTCATCATATGTGTCGCAAACGATCACTTCGCCATATTCGTCCCACGATACTTTCGCGGTGCCTGCCGTGGGTAGGATTCCCAGCAGACGGTCGACCTCGGCCATCGTATCCTCGGCCAGTTTGCGCGAGTTGGTCAGCAGCACGCAAGGACTGTTATAGCCGTGTTCCGCCTGACCCAGCAGGTCGGTCGCGCAGAGTTCCGCATCGGCGGCAGTCTCGTCGGCGATGACCATGGTCTCGGTCGGGCCAGCGAACAGGTCAATGCCGACACGGCCGAACAGTTGCCGCTTGGCTTCGGCCACAAAGGCGTTGCCCGGACCGACCAGCATATGCACGGGGTCAATCGTTTCGGTGCCCAGCGCCATCGCGCCGATGGCCTGAATGCCGCCCATGACATAGATCTCATGGGCGCCGCCCAGATGCATCGCGGCAATCACCGCTGCGTTCGGCTTGCCATTGAACGGAGGTGTACAGGCGATGATGCGCGGCACGCCCGCCACCGAAGCCGTCGCCACCGACATATGCGCCGAGGCGACCATCGGGAATTTGCCACCGGGCACATAGCATCCCACCGACTGCACGGGGATGTTCTTGTGGCCCAGAATGACGCCGGGCAGGGTTTCGACCTCGATATCCACCATGGAATCGCGCTGCGCTTGCGCAAAGTTGCGCACCTGTTCCTGCGCGAATTTGATATCGGCCAGTTCACGGTCGGTCAGTTGCCCGATGAGGTCGTCAATGTCCTGCTGAGACAGGCGGAACGACGGGGGCGAATAGTTGTCGAACTTTTCGCTCAGCTCGCGCACGGCCACATCGCCACGGGTTTCGATGTCTTTCAGGGTCGCTTCGACCACAGCGCGGGTTTTGGCGTCATCTTCGGCCCGGTCAGCATCAGATTTACCGCGTTTGAGATACTCGATTGTCATGTTTCCAATCCTCAGTTTTCCGGCCGGGGCGCTACTTTTTCACCCCGGTCAAAAGCTTCCCAGCCTTCCCCGTTGAACAGATCGACACCCAGCTGCGCCGCGACATGTGCGAAATCGACGTTCACCCAGTTGTCGACGATCTTGCCATCGACCACTTTCCAGAAATCCATGTACCGGATCTCGACCCGTTTGCCGGTGGGGGCGATGCCCAGAAACTCACCGGAATGGGTCGCCTCTTGGCGGCCAAACGCTGCGGCCCATTCGCCCATATACAGGCGGGCCTCATCAATGCAGGTCTTGTCCGAGAACGCGGCCTGAAACGGGCGCTGCCAGTTGTCCTGAAACTCTTGCAGGCCGGTCTTGGTGCCACAGCCCTGATTGCCCATCCAGCGAAAGCCCTGGGCAAAGAACTCGCCAATGTCATCAATGCGGTGGTCATTCAGGCCATCGACCATGGTTTCGATCACGCGGCGCGTGTCTTCGGTTTTGTCCAGGTCCGTGTCGCGGGTTAGAACCGCTTGTTCGGGGCGGGAACCTTTCATCTTTCTATCCTTTCAGGTTGCCGAGGGAGGGATTGGGTCAAGAAACCCCAATGCTTAGAAAATCCCTGGGCATCCTGTTCAGCGCCGGGTGGCGCGACAGGGCGTTATGGCGTGCGTTCTTGCTCATTACCCTTTCACCGCTCCGGCGGTCAGACCGCTGACGATCTGGCGCTGGAAGATCAGAACAAGAAAGATCAGCGGCGCGGTGATCGATACGGCGGCTGCCACAGCGACCACCTGATCGGTTGTCGTGGTCTCGCGGTTGAACATGCCGACAATGGCGGGAACCATGGTCTGGTTCTGCGCATCCAGCAGCAGCGACGTGACGAGGATGTCGTTATACGCCAGCAGAAAGCTGAACAGCCCGGTGGTGATCACCCCCGGCCACATCACCGGCATGATCACGCGGCGGAACGCCTGGAAGTGATTGCAGCCATCAACGCGCGCGGCCTCATCCAGTTCGGCTGGGATATTCTGGAAGAATGACCGCAGCATCCAGATCGTGAAAGGCTGGTTGATCGCCACCAGCACCGCAATCACCGCGAAAGGCTTGCCGTAAAGGGTCGGTGCGTTTTCCCCCAGGATCGGCGCCAGCCATTCGGATGAGCTGATGAAGACCGGCAGATAGCTGGCCACCAGCGCCGAGGGCGGCAGCGCGCGGAAGATCAGCGCGACGATCAGCAGCCAGAACGCCAGAGTCGAACCCGACCGTGCCAGCCCGTAACCCGCCAGTGTCCCGACCGACAGCGACAGAACAACAACCCCCGTGGTTACGATTAGCGAGTTCTTGAAGTTGTTCGAAAACCCCCGGTCGATCCAAACGGTTTTATAGTGTTCGGTCGTCAGCCCCAATATGTCCCGCCCCAGAGGGCCAAAGAGCGGGTTCAGTATGCTCAGAATGGCTGGCAGGATCACGAAGAATACGATCAGAAAGGCCACCACGGCGGCCAGAATGCCAATCACCCAGCCAAACCACTCCTGACCTTCTTTGGAATAGGCTTTGATCATCCCAGGCATCTTTTTGGTCACCAGAGCAATCGTGCCCCAGATCACCCCGATCCCCAGAATGATATCCAGCAGCGAAATCCCCTTGCCATTGGCCAGCGTCGCCGGGCCGAAGATCACGTTCAGGGCATTACCGTCAAAGGCGTCGACTGGGGATTTGAAGCTCATCACCGTGATCCAGAAGATCGGGAAGATGGCGACAATGCACCAGAAGGCCAGGAAGATATTCGAAGTCAGCCGCAGGCTGAGCGGTTGGCGAAGCGCGCGCGAGGACATGTTAGTGACCTCCTTTGTGATCGCGCCATGTCCGGCGCAGCGGGAAGATAAGAAGGATGGCAATGCCGATCATGGTCAGCATGGCGCTGGCCGAGGCCCGGCTGATCGAACGGTTGCCCGCCTGATCAGGCACCAGGAAGTCATAGGTCAGCCATTGTAGTGAGATGACATAGCCTTGGCTGGCGAAACCGACGATCTCTTCGAACACCCGATAGCTGTCCATCAAGTGGATCATCGACACAAAGATGATCAGCGGCATCAGATGCGGGATGACGATGTATTTCATCCGCTGCCACCGGGTTGCGCCGTCAATCACAGCACTTTCCAGACTGTCCTGATTGACCGTTTGCAAACCGGCATAAAACACGATGGCGGCAAAGGGGGCGACGTGCCAGACGCGGTACAGCATCATCAGCACCTCAATTGTCCAGGCCTGCGCAAACAGCGCGATATCGCGGTTCAACCACCACTCCAGCAGCGCCGTCAGGATACCGTCGCCGCGAAACAGCCAGTTGACCGACAGCACCCCGATCACCGGGGTAATGATGAAGGGCAACAGCGAAATAAAGATAACAGGCCCTTTTATCGCCTGCGCGGCATTGTTGATCAAAACGGCGATCCCCAGCCCGCAGACGATGACCAGCGGCAGGGTGATCAGCGTGAACGTCAGCGTGAACCGCAGCGCTTTCCAGAAGTTGATGGTGGACAACACATTCCAGCTGCCCTCGCTGATCGCGCGCCAGGCACGTTCAGGTTCCAGCACGTTGCGGTAGCTTTCCAGCCCGACATACTGGGTCTGCATGATGACCTTACCCTCTTCGTCGAGTTGGGGTTGCGAAACCGTCTCGGTCACACAGGTCTGGGTCAGAAAGCCGGGGGTGCAGGTTTCAACTTCAACCGTCTCATAGATCGGTTGGGTGACATAGAAACTCTGCTTGAACACGCTGATCAGCGGGAACGCGATAAAGAGAAGCATCATAAAGACAGAGGGGCCAACAAAGGCGGCAAATGTCCGGAAATTCATGGCTCTGCCTTTCTCATGGTTCTCAAAGGGAAGAGTGCAGGAGGACCGAGGCCCTCCTGCGGGAGGATCAGTTGTTGATCAAACCGGCTTCTTTGGCGGCGGTGATGTAATCCGCCTCGATATCGGCCAGTGTGGTTTGCGCGTCCTTGGCGCCGGTCATGAAATCAGCCAGACCGTTGCCCAAGGCGGTGTGCATGATGCCCATCGGGCCCGAAGCCGGGTATGCCTTGGCCCCGGCTTGGGCGGATGCAGCCGCACCGGCGGCCAGTTCACCTGCCTTGTAGGCCGGGTTCAGCCAGACGGCAGCGTCATTGTTGGCACTGACCATTTCCTCATCCATGCCTTCAAGCATGACGCGGAAGGCGGCGTCAGCCTCTTCATCGCTCATGTTCGAGGCCAGAACGAAACCGTCCCACCAGATCGTGGTGGCCGGTGCAGCCGAGCCCATCGGAGCCGCCGACATGGTAACCTTGCCCACCACCTGGCTTTCGGCTTCGTCATTCATTGCAGCGGCGCGGCTGGCCCACAGGTTTGCCATGGCAATCTTACCCTGCTGGAACTGCTGCTGAACGTAAGTTGAATCCGAGACCAGATATTCCGGATCCATATAATCGGTCATGGCCTTCAGGGTTTCCAACGCCTTAACGCCCTGCTCGTTATTGATCGCAGGCATGTTGCCGTCGCCAAAGAAAGAGCCGCCTTCACCCATATACATGTTGATGAATTCCTGGCCGAGGTTCCAACCGGTCTTGAAGGTGCCGCCGATCGGGTATTCCATAACACCCGCATCTTTGATCTTGGCGGCGGCGGCCAGAACGTCATCATAGGTTGCGGGCTCGGCAATACCCAGGTCGGCCAGAACGTCGTTGCGGTACATCATGTGCTGAGCGTTCACCATCATGGCAATCGCCATGGTCTTGCCGTCCACCTTGATCAACTGATTTGGCAGCAGGTTCTGTCCGTATTTCTCGACCAGATCGTCCAGCGGACGGATCGTACCTGCATTCAGCAACGGGATCAGTGTCGTGTTTGACACCCCACCGATCTGATAGAGCGACGGGCTGGCGGCAAAAGCCTCAGGCTGTTTCTCGCGGAATTCCTGGTCCAGCGAGGCATTGAAATTGCCGCATTCGGCCATCGCATCGGTGACGGCCTTCCAGGCCTCGAAACCAGCCGAGAGCGATTTGAGCGGTACGTCATTTTCAAACGAACAGGCAGCCCATGTGCCACTTGCCGCGATGGACATGGCACCTGCCATGAGGATCGTCTTGAGTTTCATGCGTTTCTCCCTGTCAGGATCGGTCCGTCGTCGACGTCCGGACCGGTGTTATGCCCGTATGGGCTGTTCGTGGGGTTGTTCCCCGATCCGCGCACCGCTTCCAGCTTCGAAGAGGTGACAGATTTCTTTGGGCACCGAGAACGAGACGGAATCTCCAATCTCGGCGCGGAAGGCTTTGTCGGCTTTGACCGATACCAGCGCACCGCCGACCCGGACCGAGATCATGGTCGCGTCGCCCAGCAGTTCCAGCGTGTAGATCGGTGCGGTGATTTCGCCCTGCCCTTCGGCAAGGCCAGCATCTTCAGCGCGGAAGCCCAATGTCATCGGACCGTCCGGTGCGTCGACCGGAATCGCTACATGTTCGGCGCGGAACACACCGCCCGAAACCTCGCCATCCATCAGGTTCATCGCCGGTGAGCCGATAAAGCTGGCCACAAAAGTATTGGCGGGCCGGTCGTAAATATCGGTCGGGCTGCCGACCTGCTGCACCACGCCTTGTTTCATCACAACAACTCGGTCGGCCAACGTCATCGCTTCGATCTGGTCGTGGGTCACGTAGATGGTTGTCACCGCCAGCTCGTGGCTGAGGTTCTTAATCTGAGCTCGGGTCGAAACACGCAGCTTGGCATCCAGGTTCGACAACGGCTCGTCCATCAGGAACACGTTCGGTTCCCGTACGATGGCGCGGGCCAGCGCCACACGTTGCCGCTGACCGCCTGACAATTCGGCGGGTTTGCGGTGCAAGAAATCGTCCAGTTCCACCATCGCGCTGGCCCGACGCACCTTGTCGTCATGGGTCGACGGGTCGATGCCGCGCACTTTCAAAGGAAAGCGGATGTTTTCGTAGACGTTCATGTTGGGATAGAGCGCGTAGCTCTGGAACACCATCGCCACATCGCGGTCCTTGGGTTCCAGATCGTTGACCACCTTGCCATCAACCAGAATTTCGCCCTCGGTGACGTCCTCAAGACCGGCGATCATGCGCATCGTGGTGGTCTTGCCACAGCCCGAGGGGCCCAGCAGAACCAGAAATTCGCGATCCGCGATGGTCAGGTCGAAATTGTGGACCCCAATGAATGACCCCCAGCGCTTGCCGACGTTGCGCAATTGAATTTCCGCCATGGTGCCCCCTGAAAGGATTCGTTTGCATACGTTTGCAAAACAGTAATTCGCATATATCAAAACAGGCAAGACTTTTTTGCATACGTATGCAAAAATACACGAAACCACCGAGTCGAATTCGCGGAATAGACCCCGCAAAACACTGATAAAGAACGGAAAGCACCGTGAGTTTTCAAACTGAAAAAAAGCTGATCCTGTCCTTCCATGACGCGCTTAGCCGCGCTAATGGGGATGAGTTGGCCACCGTCATGAAGCAGTATTGCGCACCGAATCTGGTGTGGCGCGGATTTCACCCGTTCGACGAAATCGCAGGCCCTGACGCGGTGGCGCGCAGGTTCTGGCAGCCGCTGAAACACAGTCTGACCCATCTACAACGCCGACAGGATATCTTTTTCGCGGGCCGAAATTCTTTGACCGAAGGGGGGGTCTGGGTGGTGTCGATGGGGCACCTCATGGGTCTGTTCGACGCGCCATGGCTGGGCATCCGCCCCACTGGCAAGATGGCCCTTCTGCGGTATTGCGAATTTCACAAAGTTGCAGATGGCAAGATTTCCGAAACCGCAATGTTTTCCGACATTCCGCACCTGATGGTTCAGGCAGGTCAGAACCCCTTTCCGCCACAGACCGCAGCGCATCTGGTGCAGCCCGGACCTATGACACATGACGGCATTCTGACCGAAGATCAGCCCGCCGACGAAGGTCACAAGACGCTGGAGGTCATCAACGCCATGATCGCGGACCTTGGGCAGTGGGACAGCGGCTTGTCCCTGACGGATGAGCTGGCGCAATCCTGGCACGAGGACATGATCTGGTGGGGGCCCGAAGGGATCGGTGCCACCTACACAATCGCGCGTTACGCGCAGCAGCATTCCGGCCCGTTTCGCGCGGCCTTCACCGAACGCTCAAAGACCCAACATATCTGCCGCATGGCCGAGGGGCACTATGGCGGCTTTTTCGGTTGGCCCAATTTCACCGCCGTGCCCACGGGCGGTTTCATGGGGATGCCCGCCACCGGAAAGGCGGCTGAGTTTCGGGTGATCGACATCTATCGCCGTGCGGGTGACAAGCTGGCCGAGAACTGGATCTTCATCGATCTATTGCATTTCTGGAAACAACAAGGCGTCGATATATTGGCCCGCACAACCGGGATTGAAACACCATGAGGATTGATGCGCATCACCATCTGTGGGACCTGACCGCGGTGCATTATCCGTGGTTGATGGAAAAAGGCGCGGTGCGATTCTTCGGTGACCCCAGCCCCATTCAGCGGAACTATCTGCTGCCCGAGTTCCGAGCTGACGCTCAAGGATTTTCCGCCTCGGTCCATATCCAGGTAGGTGCGGCCGATCCCTGGGCCGAGGCGCAATGGGTCCAGTCTGTTGCCGATCAAAATTCCGATTGGCCACTGGTCCAGGTTGCCTTTTGTGATCTGACTGCACAGGACGTAACCGCGCAACTGGATCGTTTGCAATCCCTGCCCTCTGTGCGTGGGGTGCGTCAGATCATCGGCCGCGCACCGGGCGAGGATCAACTGTCCGGCACAAACGACCTGCTGGACAATCCAAGGTTTCTGGACGGGTTGAAACAACTGGGCGACCGCGGACTGTCATTTGACCTGCAATTGCTGCCAGAATTGATGGAGCAGACCGCCGCCGTTCTGGCGCAAGCCCCTGCGACGCGGGTGGCGCTGTGCCATGCAGGGTCACCCCATGACCGGTCGGAACAAGGGTTGCAACGGTGGGCGCAAGCGCTGCATCACCTCTCGGCGCTGCCGCAGGTGACATGCAAACTGTCCGGTCTTGGCATGTTCGATCACAACTGGAGCGCCGACCGCGTGCGGCCCATCGTGGACACATGCCTGACCCAATTCGGGCCCCATCGGTGCATGTTCGGGTCGAATTTCCCGGTCGACAGCCTGTCTTCCACCTATGCGGTTTTGGTTGAAAGGTACGGCGCGCTGGTTCCCAAACAAGACCACGATCTTGTCTTCGGAGGCACAGCGCGCCAGTTCTATCGCATCTAAGCAATCAGGGTCAGAACCGGCTGCATATGGGTTCAAACGACGCCTCAGCTCGGCATCCGAAACTACAATTCAGGCGAATTACCAAACCGAAAGACCCTGGGACGGCGCCGCCTACACGTGATCGGCGACGCCTGATTCATCAATCGCTGATCGCGCCTTCTTCATCGCGGCGCTGGTGCATCTTGGCTTTGACCCGTGCGCCCACGATCAGGGGCAGAACAAAGCCGATGATGGCAATGGTCCACAGCGCGATGGACAACGGGCTGTCGATCAGGGTCCACCAGTTGCCGTTGTCGATGGTCACCGCTCGACGCAGGTTGTTTTCCATCGAGTTGCCCAAAAGCGTGCCCAAGATAACCGGCACCAGCGGTACGTCCAGCTTGCGCAGAACCCACCCCATGACACCGAACCCGATCATCACCAGCAGATCAAAGCTGGAGCCCGAAATGCCATAGATACCCACAAAACTGACCATCGCCACGACGGGCATCAGGATGCGCGACGGCACCATCAGAACCCGCGTGAACAGGCCCACCATCGGGATATTCATCGCCAGCAGCATAAAGTTCGCGATGAACAGCGCCGCGATCAAACCCCAGACCACATCCGGGTTCTGCGTGAACAGCAGCGGCCCCGGCGTGATGTTCAGCGCCAGCAGGACCGCCAACAGCACGGCCGTGGTTCCCGAACCCGGTACGCCCAGCGCCAGCATTGGTACCAGAGCACCCCCGGCAGCGGCGTTGTTCCCGGCCTCGGGCGCCGCCACACCGCGCGGATCACCGGTGCCAAAGGTGTTTTCCTTGTCGACCAGCCGCTTTTCCATCGAATAGGAAATGAACGAGCCCAACGAAGCGCCTGCGCCCGGTAAAACCCCGGCTATGAAGCCCAGGAAAGAGGTGCGCAGCATGGTCGGTGTGCATTTCCTGACCATCGACATCGGCGGGTAAAGCCGACCGATATTCAGCTTGCGCCCCTCGGCATCCGATCCGCCGTGGCGGTGTTCAAGAAAGATGAACACTTCGGACAAGGCGAACAAGCCGACGATGGCGACTAGAAAATCCAACCCGTCATACAGATGCACCTCGCCAAAGGTAAACCGGGGCACGCCGGTTTGTGTGTCGACACCAATGGTTGCCAGCCCAAGTCCCAATGCGGCGGCAAATGCCGATTTCGCCTGATTGGTCGACGACACGCCGCCCAACGTCATAAAGGCCAGCGCGAACAGAGCGAAATATTCCGCCGGTCCGAACAACAGCGCGATCTTCACCAGCTGCGGTGCCAGAAAGATCAGGCCCCAAGTGGCCAGAAACGCCCCAACAAACGACGCGATGCCGGACAGCGACAGTGCCTCACCTGCGAACCCTTTTTTGGCCATCGGATGCCCGTCCAGACAGGTCATCATCGCGGGCTCATCCCCGGGGATATTTAAAAGAATGGATGAAATCCGTCCCCCATACATTGCACCGTAATAGACGCTGGTCAGCAGGATCAGCGAGGGTGTCGCCCCCAGACCTAGCGTGAACGCCAGCGGGATCAGAATGGCCACACCATTGGACGGGCCCAGACCGGGCAACGCACCCATGATTGTACCCAGAAAACAGCCTAGCAGGGCCAGCATCAGGTTCTGCCATGTCAGCGCGATGGCGAAACCGTCCCCAAGGGATGCTAATGTTTCCATGCCCCTCTCCTCAGAAGCCCAGCGGGCCGCGGGCCAGTGACAGACCCAGAACCAGATGGAAAATTACGTAAATACCTATGGATGTGCCGACGCCAACCAACACGCTTTCCAGCGGCCCGGCCCCCAGACGCCAGGCCAGATAGGTGGCGGCAAAGGCGGTGGCGATGACAAATCCCACAACGGGCAGCAATTCGGCGTAAAGGATCATCATGACCACGGCCGCGCCGATCTCAACCAGACGGTCCAGCGCGGGCCATTCGGGTTCGGTATCAGGGCGCAGGGCGATGACGATGCTCGACAGGCCCAGAATCGCAGCAATGATCAGCGGGAAGGCCTTGGGCCCGACGGCGTCAGACAGAAAGCTTTCCTCGATCGCCAGTGCGGAAAAGGCAAATCCGATGGCAAGTAGCAGTCCGACGACCCCGAAGATACGGTCACTCATCGGTGTCTCCTATAGTTCGGGTAAATGATTTGGATCCGGGCACAGCCAGGCGCCCGGATCACAGTGAGTGGTGTTATTTGATGATCCCGATCTCTTTCGAGATGGTCTGGATCTGACCCACGGATTCAGCCACGAAGTTCTGGAAATCTGCGCCTTGCAGGTCCAGCGGTGCCAGACCGTTGGCGGCCATCACCTCTTTCCATTCATCCGAAGCGTAGAGATCACCGATCTTGCCGACCCAGTCGCCATAGGCGTCATCGGTCATGCCACCGGGGGCATAGAAGCCACGCCAGTTGGCGCCGATCGCGTCAATGCCCTGTTCCTTGGCGGTCGGGAAATCGGCGAATTCGCCGGGCAGACGTTCGGGTGCCAGCACCGCGATCACCTTGATGTCGCCCGAGTCTACGAAACCCTTGGCCTCGGAGATATCGCCGGTAAAGGCCTGAACCGACCCGGCCAGCAGCTGGGTCACGGCCTCACCGCCGCCGTCAAAGGCGATGTATTTGACCGAGCGCACATCGTCGATGCCATATGCATTGGCCGCGATCAGAACCTTCAGGTGATCCCAACCACCCACGGCCGAGCCACCCGCAACCGACACGGCGGTTGGGTCGGCTTTGATCTGGTCCAGCAATTCAGGCAGCGTGTTGACCGGGCTATCTGCCGCAACGGCAATCACGCCGTAATCCGCGCCGATGGCCGCCAGCCACCGCACCTGATCCATGGTATTGCCGGGGTAAGCCCCCTGCGCCAGACGGGTGGCAGTGGCCGCACTGGCCGCCACGATCAGCTCATTATCCTCGCCGCGCTTGTTCACCACCTCGGCAAAAGCAACGCCGCCGCCGCCACCGGCAAGGTTCACCACTTGCATGGTCTGGTCGATCAGACCCAGATCCTGCAGCGATTTACCCACCTGACGACAGGTGAAATCCCATCCGCCACCGGGGTTGGCCGGGGCGATACATTCCTGCGCGCTGGCCGCAACGCCGGACAGGGCAAAGACAGCAGCCGCAATCGCGCCACTGGTTCCAAACAGTTTCATTCGTGTCTCCTCCTCTGGTCTTTTTGGACTGCGCGTGCAGCCGAAACCGATCCCCGCAGGACACAAGGCCCGTTCTTGCAGGTTGAATCTGTTTACCGAATAATGCTGTCACGAACCTGTCAGGGTTCAGGCGTTCGCCTTGGGGAGGGGTCATGCGCGTATTAATGATCGAAGATGCCGAAGATCTGGCCGAAGGTGTCATGGCCCATCTCGCCCGGTCCGGTGTCGTATGTGATCTGGCCACAACCGTCGAAGCCGCCGGTGATTTTCGTGCAGTCCAAACCTATGACGCCATGTTACTGGATATCAATCTACCCGATGGGTCCGGGTTGAGTTTCCTAAGCAAGATCCGCGCTGCAGGTGACCGTATCCCTGTGCTGATGCTGACCGCGCTGACCTCGGTCGAAGATCGGATCGCCGCGCTGGACAAGGGGGCCGACGACTATCTGGGCAAGCCCTTCGACCAGCGCGAGCTTGAGGCCCGGTTGCGCGCCCTGGTTCGTCGCGACGCCGACCGAAAATCCGAGCAGATCACGCTGGGCCCGCTGATCTATGCCCCCAAGGACCGCAGCGCCGCGCTGGAGGGCAAACGCCTGAACCTGACTGCGCGCGAGGCCGCTGTGCTGGACGCACTGATCCGGCATGAGGGGCAATTCCTGTCGAAAACCCGGCTGTACGATTCGCTTTACGGGTTCGAGGATGCCGATGTCGGCGAAAACGCGATTGAGCTGTATATCGCCCGCCTGCGCAAAAAGTTCACCGGCAGTACGGTCAGCATCACAACCCGGCGTGGTGTCGGATACCGGATCGGTCTGGATGGCTAAGCTGCACCTGCCCCACAGCCTGACTGCCCGTGTTCTCAGCGCGGTGATGCTGATTTTGATACTGGGCGGCTGCCTTGTCGCTTTGTCGATCTGGGCCAATGGCAGATTGGCGGCGCGGCAGGCTTATGACAGGCTTTTGCTTGGCGCCGCCAGCGACATCGCCGAATCCGTGCGGATTCAGGACGGCGTACCCGTCGTAGACCTGCCGGTTTCCGCCTTTCAACTGCTGGCGCAAGCCCCTGAAGATCGGATTTTCTATGCGGTTCAAGTACCAGATGGCCCTTTTATCACCGGGTTGGACCGCGACACGGTGATCGACATACCGCAACAGCCTGGTGCTGCTCCGATCTATTTCGCCGCTGATCTGAACGGAGAACCTGCGCGCTTTGTCCGCCTGGCCCGCCTGTTTGCCGAACGCGAGTTTTCGGGCGAGGTGGAAATACTGGTCGGGCAGACCTTGCGCGCGCGTCAGATGATGACCGTTGGCCTGATGCGCGACGCCTTGCTGCCGATGGCGGTGGCGGGCGTTCTGTTGCTGGCGATGTCATGGATTGTCACCCGATCCGCCCTGCGCCCGCTTGAGGCCCTGTCCGAGGATCTGACCCGCCGCGATCCTCACGATCTGACCCCTATGGCCAGCGACGGCCTGCCGCGCGAACTGCAGGTGATGCTGAACGCGATGAACCGCTTTATGGGACGGCTGGACCGGCAGGTGGACACCATGCGCAACCTGATTGCCGACACGGCGCATCAGCTACGCACCCCGGTGGCGGCGATCCGGGTTCAGGCGGAAATTGCGCAGGATGATCCCGACCCCCCCGCCCGCAAACGGGCATTAGACCGGCTACTGGGCCGCACGCGATCGCTGGGCACTTTGCTGGACCAACTGCTGTCCCGTGCCATGGTGATCCACCGCATCGACAGTGCCCCGCGCCTTCCCGTTGATCTGCGCGAAGTGGCATTGGACGTGCTGGAACAAAGCGATCATGAGCTTGTCGCCCCCGGGGTCGAAGTGCGGCTGGAGATCGGAGAAAATCCCGTTCTGGTAAATGCCGATGCCTTTTCTCTGGCCGAAGCTGCCAAAAACCTGTTGGGCAACGCGCTGCGGCACGGGCAACCCCCGGTCAGCATCGGGGCAGCGCAAGAAAGTGGCCGTGCCGTATTGTGGGTGCGCGATCATGGGCCTGGCCCGGCCACCCCTGTCGCCGAACAAATCGGTGATCGGTTCAATCGCACCACCGGCTCGGGCGAGGACAGCAGCGGGCTGGGACTGTCCATCGTGAAATCGACAGCCGAGGCGTTTGACGGCAAGGTTGAAATGACCCGCGACAACATTGGCTTTCGCGCCGCACTCAGCTTTCCTGCCACGACCTCAAGGGGGGTGGAATGATCCGCGCTTTGATGACCTGCCTTCTGTTTGCCCTGCCCGGCCTTGCATGCGCGCAGGAGGCCACGGCCAGCTTCGGTGACGGAGCCGACCCGATGCTGATCCGTTCGACCACTGATATCGCCATCATCGCCCCGGTTCTTGAGCGGTTTGCCGACCAGAACCCCGACCTGCGGATCACGTATGAGCAATGGGGGTCAAACGCGCTGTTCCAGCACAGCCGGACGGTTTGCAAGAATGGTGAGAACCCGGCTGATGTGGTCTTTTCCTCGGCCATTCAGCAAATGGTCTGGCTGGTCAACGCCGCCTGCGGGCATCGTTACAGATCACCCCGAACCGAAGCCCTGCCCGCGGCCCGGCTTTGGCGTGATGAGCTGTGGGGGATCACCACGGAACCCGCGGTTATTGCTTATAACAAATCTCTGCTGTCAGATCAGGATGTTCCGCGCAACCGGTTTGCCCTGTTGGACGCCATGCGCACCCAGCCCGACCTGTTACGCGGGCGGGTGGCCACCTATGATATCGCCGCATCCGGGCTGGGGTACCTGTTTGCTTATGGCGACAGTCTTGAGGCCACGACATTCGGGTCCCTGATCGAGGGGTTTGCCCGCATCGACGCCGTGGCCACCTGTTGTTCCGCCGAAATCATCCGCGATGTGGCCGAGGGGCGGTTCTTGATCGCCTATAACGTTCTGGGCTCTTACGTAGCCAATGCCGATGCCCCCGGTGTGGGGGTGATCCTGCCCGAGGATTACACGCTGGTCCTATCCCGCGCCTTCATGATCCCGGCACAGGCGGAAAACAAGGATGCCGCCACCGGGTTTCTGGATTTCCTGCTGTCGCCTGAGGCACAAACCCTGCTGGCGGCCTCGGGCCTTGTCGCCCCGATGGACGCGGCTGAGACTGGCCTGAACCCTAGCGCCCGCCGATTTATCGCCCTGTCCCCAGCGCTGCTGGTGGCGCGCGATCAGAACCGTCGGGCCGAGCTGTTTAAACTCTGGAACGACGCATTCAACGTAGAAACTGCACGTTAAGGCGTCAGGCCTGTTTTTCCACCACGGGTTCGACATCGGGCCGCACCGGTTCAACGTCAGGGCGGACAGGTTCGGCCTCCATCTCGATGATCTCGGGGGCCTCGGCCTCTTCGACCACGTCCTCTTCCGGCTCGGCTTCGGGCTCGGGTTCCGGCTCGACTTTATCCTCCAGCGCGCCGACGATCAGCGGCAGCATATGCACACCAGTGGCCGTGGCGATCTCAGGCGTTTGCGGGGTCTGCCAGCTGAGGGTGTCAAAGCTGCCGCAGTTCTGGCACACCGGTCCCCATTCGGGCTGGATGTCGTGGCAATTGTCGCAGACCCATTGCGGCCCGCGCGGCGCATTCAGCGCCTTGGCCAGCCAGCCTTGTACAACAGCGTCCGAGGACCCTTCGCCCCGTTCTATCGCTGCCATCAGGGTATAGGCCCGCGCATCGGCCTGTTTTTCCACCACATCGCCCAGCGCGCGGCGGGCTTCAGGGAAGTCCTCGGCGACGATGTTCAACTCAGCCAGGATCAGGCGGGTCTCCAGATCCTCGGGGTGGATACGGGTCAGGGCGACAAAGCGGGTAATCCGCGCCGCAGGGGTTTCATCCGGTGCAATCTCGGCAAAAGCATGGGCCAGATCGGGATGCGGCTGCACCTCCCAAGCCTTTTTCAGGATCTTGGTCGCAGCACGCGGCTTGCCTTTTTCAATATAGGCACGCGCGGCCATCGCGGCGGCAGGCACCAGATCGGGCGACAGGCGGTTGGCCTCGATCGCGTGTTCCTGTTGTTCGACCGTGGCGCTGTCATCCAGAATGTCCTTGGCTTCGGACAGGGCCAGAACCGCGTCACGGCGCTTGAACACGTCGCGCGGTAGTTGGCCCGCCTTCAACTTGGCCGTCAGAGTTGATCGCGCACCAGCCCAGTCCTGCGATTTGGTCTGCAGACCCAACAGAATATCTTGCGTCTCGGCATGGCGCGGTTTGATCGCCAACGCCTTTTCAGCCAGCTTGCGGGCGGTGTCATCATCACCCTCGGCCAGCTTCTGTTTCATGATGCCGCGCACACCGACAAAGCGGGTGGCATTATTGGTGACTAGTTTCTTGTAGGTCTCTGACGCCTTTTTCGTATCGCCATTCATCTCGGCAGCCTGTGCCACCAGCAGATTGGTCAGTTCCGGCTTGTTCAGCAGTTTCTCGGCCTTGGCGGCCTTGTTCATCGCCACGCGCCCCTCACCCGAGGCCAACGCCATCAGGCCATCCGCCAGCGCCTGATAACCGCGCTTCTCGCGGCTGCGGTCGAAATAGCGCGACAGGGCAGTTTCGTCGCCGTTGAGGAAATGCAATGTCGCGATCAGCAGGGTCAACAGCTTGAAGATCACCCAGATGGCCACCACAAGCACGCCCAGCGCGATCACCGATTGCAGCGGCCCCAACGTGAATTCGGTGCCCGCAACGGTGATCTGCACGCCACCACTGGTTTCCATCAGGAACATGGCGCCCATGGCCAGCAGGCCGATAATCGCTACAAAAACAAGGATCTTTAACAATGACCACAGCATGGCAGGTCCTTCAGTTCGAGTTTACGCTGGATTGCAGCGCATTTGCGGCGTCCACGGCAGCCACACGTGTCTGGGCCGCCTGTTCCCAATCGGCCAATGCGGCCTGTGCCGTGTCGGGCAGAGATTTAAGCTCGCTCAGCGCGGTGGCGATATCCCCTTCGGACAGGGCTGCCTGTGCCCGTGACAGGACTGCGTCCGGGCCGTCACCCTCTTGCGGCGTTACCGATCGCGCGCCGGTCTGCCGTTGCAGAAAAGCGACCAGCCCGGTTGTCTTGTCAGCATCGCGTGCATCGGCCAGCGCAGTGCGGGCCGCGGGCACAAAGGACTCGCGCAAGGCGGCAAGAGTTGCAACGCCTTCCGTGGACGGTGTTGACAGGGCCTCTGGCACGTTCACGCCACCTGCCGTCAATTGGTCTACCAGGTCGTTATAAGGCTGGCCCGCCTCCAACTGCCCATGCACCTGAGACAGAACCGCGGCATTGGTCGCGGCCTGTGCCTTGACCGCGGCCTGCGCCTCAAGCGCTTGTGCATCCGAGACCATTTTCTCGACCTCAGCCCGCTGCGCGGTCAACGAGTCCTGCAGTTTCTTCAGTTCGGCCTCAAAGGCGGCCGAGACCTCGGGCGAGGCACCTTGCGTCAGGGCGCCGCTTTCCAGATCGTTCAGACGGCTGGCCAAGGGGTCAACCTTGCCAGCCAGCCCATCCAGGCTGGTTTTCAACGCCACCAGATCCGAACTGAGCGGCGTGACCTGATCAGTCAGGGCCGCGATCTTGCTGTCTACGTCCGAACTGCCGGACTGGGATTCGGATAGGGATTTCGTCAGCGCTTCAATCTGGCTGGCCTGGTCGCTCAACTTCGATTCAAGGGCTGTCAGCGCGTCAGACTGGCCCGAATTGAACATGCCCGCGCTGCCAGCGGCAAAGCCAATCGCCGCGGCGATTGCACCTCCGATCAGGGCCGGGACAAAGCCGCCTCGCTTTTCTTCTTTGTGCGCCTCAGGCTCAGCGTGGGTCGGTTCCACGGCCATTTTGGCTTCGGCTTCGGCTTCGGCTTCGGCTTCGGCTTCGGCTTCGGCTTCGGCTTCGGCTTCGGCTTCGGCTTCGGCTTCGGCTTCGGCTTCG
>NZ_JBQFVB010000013.1:0-87537 GCF_056539465.1 Ruegeria sp. BB1 | reverse complement strand
ATCGGCGCCTCACTAACAACTTTCAAAACAAACGTCCCGAAACAATCCGCCAAAAAAAATATCCACAAAACACCTTGTGGCAATTCTGCAAGTAGACAGTTTGATACCCATTTTTTGGGCATTTTTAAAACATCTTAAAGTAGAGTCGTGCCCAAGCCATCTCCCCTTCGAAAAAGGGTAGAAGGCCATAGTTTCCTGACTTTCTTTAAGCTTGATCAGCTTGCCTGATCTGCGGCAGGCGTCTCAGATTTTGATCGCTGGAAAAATACGGATCTTCCGAAAGCCTCTACCGACGGAGATTGCTCAAGCTCCGCTTCGGCGTAGCATGATCGAAATGGTGCGCCACACGATCCAAGCTTCCATGATAAGCCCGGTATTTGCGATGTAGTACAGATCTGCCTCTACTTTTCGGCGTGTCGCATCTGTACCTTCGATATACCCAAGTTCAACCTGCGCCCAGCCACTGATTCCGGGGCGCACAAGGTGACGCGCCTGGTATCCGGGTATAAGCGACATATATTCTCGGGCATGCTCGATGTAATCCGGTCGAGGGCCTATCAAGCTCATTTCACCTTTGAAAACATTAATGATTTGCGGTAATTCATCAATGCGGGACTTGCGCAAGAAGCGACCAAGCTGGGTAATTCTGTCCTCTTCCAACGGGCAATCAGCACCCCGTTCAATTTTCTTGGTCGGGCGCATGCTGCGAAACTTGTATGCTGTGAATGGTTCGCAGTTTTTCCCCATACGCACCTGAGAATAAAATAGAGGCCCCTTGTTCCAAATTGGGTTCAAGACGAGCAGGACGATTCCAAAAAACACCGCGAGAGGCAACAGAACAAATACGCTCAGGACAAGATCAAACGCACGTTTTGCCAAGGCAAAAAAGACACTTGGTGCAGAGGCTGGAGCCCGCGCAAAGGCGGTGGATTCCCCGAGATCGTGCTCGGGTAAATTAAAATCAAACATAACTGCTCAAGAGCCTTAAGCTAATTATTTTTATACTCGTTTTAAGGGAGCACGTCTTTTTCTTAACCGTTTATCAACCACTTCAGGAGAGTGTCAATATATTTGAGTTAAATTTGCCTCAAGCCTTAAATGAATCGGATTCTAAGGCGTCTGGTTCACCGTCTTACCGGACCACTTTAGATCTGTTTGAAGGGTCCTAAGCATGTTGGAGAGGGCCCGAAGGAGCCCAGTCTAGCGAACCCATCTACGCGCGGTGTTCCTTACGTGTAATTGTCGGCGTCGAACAGCGATGCAAGGTGTCGGATTCAATTGCCAAGCCAAGGAATAGGGCAGGGGTAATCAACCCAATCGCCGCGCTCTTCAATATAACGCAGTCGAGCATTACAGCCCTATTGGTCATCGCGTTATTTTTCACTCATAAAGCTCTCCCGGATAGGTCGGTAGCAATAGGAGGCAGGCAAAATATCTGCAGCGGCGAAGCTTGCCTGGACGCAACTTGAATGGAATGTACCGTAATCGCCACCTTTCATGTCTAGAACTGCAACCACATTAACTATGAGCGATCCCTCTTCAGCCAGGACACTTTCGTGCAGACACGTTCCACCGCTGCTGCCGAATGGCGCGAACTCGGTGCCGGACACAGGACAGCTTTGCTAGCCTCACTGAGACTGATTCGAATTCCTCTGCGCGTGCTACTGCAGTCCGATCAGAGTAGATTGTACCGGGAATTTCAGTTTGCTAACGTCAGACACGCGCTGGGGAGGGCGTGTACACCTATATGCTGGACTATTCGCACAACGCCTGGCTTGTCGCGGCTTCTTTGGCCGTTGCGCTGATGGCCGGATTTACCGGCCTTTATCTGACGCATGGCGCGTCCCGGCTGGATAGCCAGCGCCGCAAGCTTGTCGTTGCTCTGGCTGCGGTCATTCTGGGCGGCGGTATCTGGTCGATGCATTTCGTTGCCATGCTGGGCCTGCAACTGCCGATACTGTTTTACTACGACGCTCTGATCACTCTGATCTCTGCGCTTGTAGCGATCCTGATGGTCGGGCTGGCGCTGCTGTTGCTGCATTTCCGTCCGCGTACGCCTCAGACGATGATCGGATCGGGGGTGATCGTGGGGCTGGGCATCGTGGTGATGCACTACATTGGCATGGCGGGAATGCAGCTATGCCGCCCCGTATACAATGTTCTGGACGTAGCTCTGGCGACGTTGGCCTCGGTGATCCTATCGGTCGCGGCTATTTGGGTTGCTTATGGCAACCGCACGCAACGCAATATTCTGCTGGGCACAGTTTGCTTTGGGTTGGCCGTTTTTACTATGCACTTTGTGGCGACCGGTCTGACCGATTTTGTGGCAAGTGACGCTGCCGGCGGTGCGGGGCCCGCGCTGGACAATCAGGTTCTGGCGATGGGCGTCACCGTTTCTGTTTTCCTGATCTGCGGAGCTTTTCTGCTGACCGGGATCTCGTTCATCGAACCGAAGGAAAAGCTGGCGCCCGAACGCACGCCGGAACCCGCAACCTTGCGCGCCGGTGTTCCGTTCGAGCGTGAAGGCCAGACATATTTCACGGAACCCGCCAGCGTTGCCGCCATCCGGGCCGAGGGGCATTATACTGTTCTCTATATGGGTGTTGAAAAACTATTCTGTCCATGGTCGATCACCGAGGCCGAAAACCGCCTGAAACCAGACGGGTTTTTGCGCGCCCATCGCAGCTATCTGGTGAACCCCAAACACGTCTCTAGCTTTGAACGTCACAAGGACAACGGCACCTGTTATTTTGACGGGGTCGACGCGTTGACCAAAGTGCCGGTCAGCCGGTCCCGCCTGACGGACATTCGCGAGGCTCTAGGCCTCTGATCGCAGTTCATGCAGCCCATTCGCATTTCGTGAAACAAGCTGCGCGACCTGTTTCCGATCGCTGGAAGCATTAAGTCACACGTTCTTTCCTACCTCGCAGGTTCCCCAAGGCACACCGCTCGGACCCAGGGAGGAAAAACATGATACCAGCCGGTTTTGAGTATCACCGGCCAGGCGACATCGCCACGGCCATCGGCATTCTACAGGAACACGGAGATGAGGCGCGCGTCATTGCGGGCGGGCACAGCCTGATCCCGATGATGAAGCTGCGCATGGCCGAGATGGGCCATCTGGTTGATCTGCAAGCCATTGATGAGCTGAAGGACATCGAGGTCGGTTCTGATTCCGTCACACTTGGCGCGATGGTAACTCAACATGAGTTGATAACCCATGATGGTCTGGCTTCGGCCGTTCCATTGATCCGCGAGGCGGCTTTGCAGATCGCGGACCCTCAAGTGCGCTATGTTGGCACTGTTGGCGGGAACGTCGCCAATGGCGACCCGGGCAACGACATGCCGGGCCTGATGCAATGCCTGAACGCCACGTTTGAACTATCGGGACCTGACGGCACCCGCAGTGTGGCAGCACGGGATTTCTATGAGGCCGCGTACTTTACTGCACGCGAGGATGAGGAAATCCTGACCCGGATTTCGATCCCCGTGCCAGGCTCCGGGGTGGGTCAGGCGTACGAGAAGCAGAAACGTAAGATCGGCGATTACGCGACGGCCGCAGCGGCAGTGATGGTTGGCAACGGACAGGCCTCGGTCGCGATGACCAACCTTGCGGACACGCCCATCTGGTCCGAAAGCGCAAGCAATGCGCTGGCCGACGGAGACGTCAGCGGCTGCGTCGCCGCAATGCTCGACGCAATTGACCCGGTGGCTGACAACCGCGGTCCCATCGAATTCAAGAAACACGTGGCCGCCGTGATGCTGCGCCGCGCCATCGACCTTGCGCAAAGCCGCGCGAGTTGAGGGGAGGAACAACCATGTCAAAAATGCACGTAAAACTAACAGTGAACGGCAAACAGGTCGAAGGTCTGGCCGAGCCGCGCACGCTGCTGATCCACTTCCTGCGGGAAGATCTGAAAATCACCGGTCCGCATATTGGATGCGAAACCAGCCATTGTGGGGCCTGCACCGTGGATATTGATGGCAAGTCCGTCAAGTCCTGTACAACCTTTGTGGCGCAGGTGAACGGGGCCGATATCACAACCGTCGAAGGGCTGACCAATGACGATGGTAGCCTTGGCGTTTTGCAAGAGATGTTTCGCGAACATCACGGGCTGCAGTGCGGCTTCTGCACGCCGGGCATGATCACCCGCGCGCATCGTCTGCTGCAGGAAAACCCGAACCCAACCGAGGAAGAAATCCGCTTTGGTATGGCTGGCAACCTGTGCCGATGCACCGGATACCAGAACATCGTCAAGGCGATCTCGGCCTCAGCTGACATGCTGAACGCTCAGAAGGAGGCCGCGGAATGAACGATCAAACCATGACCCCCGAAGAACGCGCCGCCAATCTCAAAGGGATGGGTAGCTCGCGCAAACGCGTCGAGGATGTGCGCTTTACCCAAGGCAAGGGCAACTACGTCGATGACATCAAGCTGGACGGGATGCTGTTTGGCGCGTTTGTCCGCTCGCCCTATGCTCATGCCCGCGTTGTCAGTGTGAACAAAGAGGCCGCGTTGGCCGTGCCCGGCGTTGTTGCTGTGTTGACAGCCGAGGATCTGGCTCCGCTGGGTTTGCATTGGATGCCGACGCTGGCAGGTGACAAGCAAATGGTGCTGGCCGATGGCAAGGTTCTGTTCCAGGGCCAAGAAGTCGCCTATGTCGTTGCTGAAAATCGATACATCGCAGCGGATGCGGCAGAACTGGTCGAGGTTGACTTCGAAGAATTGCCCGTTCTGACCGACCCGTTCGAGGCGCTGAAATCGGACGTTGTACTGCGTGAAGACCTTGCGGGTCAGACCGAGGGCGCCCATGGCCCGCGCAAGCATCACAACCACATTTTCACTTGGGAACAGGGCGACAAAGATGCGACGGAAGCCGTGCTGGGTGAGGCGGATGTCGTGGCCGAAGAGATGGTCTATTACCACCGGACCCACCCATGTCCGCTGGAGACCTGTGGCTGTGTGGCTTCGATGGATAAGGTAACCGGTAAGCTTACGCTTTATGGTACATTCCAGGCCCCGCACGCGATCCGAACCGTAGTGTCGCTGATCTCTGGTCTCGCCGAGCACAATATCCGGGTGATCAGCCCTGATATCGGTGGCGGCTTCGGTAACAAAGTTGGTGCTTATGCGGGCTATGTCTGCTCGGTTGTAGCCTCTATTGTCACCGGTCAACCGGTGAAATGGGTCGAGAATCGGATGGAAAACCTTATGTCTACCGCCTTTGCCCGCGACTACTGGATGCAGGGCAAGATCTCTGCGACCAAGGATGGCAAGATCACTGGTCTCTGGTGCCATACCACAGCAGATCATGGTGGATTTGACGCCTGTGCCGACCCAACGAAGTTCCCGGCCGGGTTCATGAACATCTGCACCGGGTCATATGACATCCCCACCGCTTATCTGGCTGTGGATGGGGTTTACACCAACAAGGCACCGGGCGGTGTCGCCTATCGTTGCTCGTTCAGGGTGACCGAGGCTGCGTATTTCATTGAGCGGATGATCGAGGTTCTGGCCATCAAGCTGAACATGGACGCGGCCGAGTTACGCCGGATCAACTTTATCCGCAAGGATCAGTTCCCATATCAGTCCGCGCTGGGATGGGAATATGACTCGGGTGACTATCACACCGCTTGGGACAAAGCGCTGAAGGCCGTGGACTATGATGGTCTGCGGGCGGAGCAGGCGCAACGGATCGAGGACTTCAAAGCCGGAAAGACCCGCAAACTGCTGGGCATCGGTCTGACGCATTTCACCGAAATCGTCGGGGCTGGACCAGTCAAGAACTGCGATATCCTTGGGTTGGGAATGTTCGACTCATGCGAAATCCGGATTCACCCAACCGGTTCCGCCATCGCACGGCTGGGGACGATCAGCCAAGGTCAGGGCCATGCTACGACTTTTGCTCAGATCATCGCCAGCGAGATCGGCCTGCCTGCCGATGACATCACGCTGGAAGAAGGCGACACTGATACCGCGCCTTATGGGCTTGGTACCTATGGGTCTCGGTCGACACCCGTGGCCGGCGCGGCAACGGCGATGGCCGCCCGCAAAATCCGCGCCAAGGCGCAGATGATCGCAGCCTACTTGCTGGAAGTGCATGACGACGACGTTGAGTGGGACGTGGATCGGTTCTCAGTCAAAGGTGCGCCTGAGCGGTTCAAGACGATGAAAGAAATCGCCTTTGCCGCATATAATCAGGCCATTCCGGGGCTGGAACCCGGTCTGGAGGCCGTAAGCTACTATGACCCGCCGAATATGACCTACCCGTTCGGGGCCTATATCTGCGTCATGGAGATCGACGTCGATACCGGCGAATGGGAGGTCCGGCAGTTCTATGCGCTGGATGATTGCGGGACCCGGATCAATCCCATGATCATCGAAGGTCAGGTCCATGGCGGCGTGACCGAGGCGTTGGCCATCGCTATGGGTCAGGAAATCGCCTATGATGAGATGGGCAACGTCAAGACCGGTACGTTGATGGACTTCTTCTTGCCCACCGCGTGGGAGACGCCCAACTACACCACTGATCACACGGTGACGCCATCTCCGCATCACCCGATCGGTGCCAAGGGCGTGGGCGAGAGCCCGAATGTCGGCGGTGTGCCTGCGTTCTCGAACGCGGTGCATGATGCTTTCCGCCCATTTGGCCTTGTTCAAAGCCACATGCCGCATGATCACTGGCGCATCTGGAAGATCGCCAATGGTCTTGGAATGCACGGCTAACAGGAAAGGCCGTCGCGTCGAAACTTGGTGCGGCGGCAATCCGGGAGAATGGCATGAGCTTGCAGGACATACAGCAAGGCCTCGCCGAGGTGGGCTATGTTGCCGACGACCGATTGGCTATGGCGTTGCATCTGGCGCAGACGCTTGGGCGTCCACTGCTGCTGGAAGGCCCGGCTGGGGTCGGTAAAACCGAGGTCGCCAAGGCGTTGGCAGCACAGCGCGCCGCGCGGTTGATCCGGTTGCAGTGCTATGAAGGGCTCGATGCCAGCCATGCGATTTATGAGTGGAACTACCAGCGCCAGTTGCTGGCTATTCGCGCAAGCGAGGCACAGGGTGGCACCAGCGAAGCGCAGTTGTTCAACGATGATTATCTGCTAAAGCGACCCTTGCTGGAAGCAATCAGCGAAGAAGAACCACCTGTTCTGCTGATTGATGAAATCGACAGGGCGGATGAGGAGTTTGAGGCCTATCTGCTCGAAATTTTGTCGGACTTTCAGATCACGATCCCTGAACTCGGCACCATCAAGGCGCGTTCGCGGCCCATCGTGATTCTGACGGCGAATGGCACTCGGGACTTGTCGGACGCGCTGCGGCGTCGGTGCCTGTATAGTTTCCTCGACTACCCATCGCGTGAAACGGAAATGGCGATCCTGAAAGCTCGCATGCCCGCAGTCGAAGGGCTGTTGGCGCGCCAGATTATTAGCGTTGTGCAGGCGCTGCGCAAAGAGGACTTGGAAAAGACCCCCGGCATCGCCGAGATGCTGGACTGGGCGGCCGCTCTTTCAGGGCTGGGCGTCAACGACATGGCGCAGTCCCGCAAAGACGTTCAGGCAACCCTTGTTTGTCTTTTGAAAACTGCAGCCGACTATGACGCAGCTCCGCCTGAAGTGATGGATCGCCTGATCGGAAAGGTGGCGTGATGCAGGTCACCCGCTTCCCCTCTCGCGCATCTGGTCTGTCGGATCGCATGTCCGGCTTCATCGAACATTTGCGTATGAACGGGATGCGAGTTGGTCCGGCTGAAACGGGGGACGCATTGGGTGCGCTGGCGGCGGTTGAGGCGACGGATGTCAGACAGGCCCAGCAGGCACTTTGCGCGTTGCTGGCTGGCGACGTCGACGATTGGCGGCGGTTCGATGATTTGTTCGAAACCTATTGGTTCAACACTGGCAAGCAACGCACGGGAACCGCCCAAACCGCGCATGTGCGGGTTCAATCTGCAAAGCCGATGATCTGGCAGCAAGAGAGCCAGGATAGTCAGGAATCCGAGACTGGCACGGATCAGGCCGCCGCACCTGATACCGGCGATGGGGAGGCCGTGGGGAGAGACGGGAAGCTAATCGCAACCCGTACGGCCAACCTGTCGCGCCGGGATTTGCGCGAACTGATGGATGAAGACGCCCTGAGGCAGGCGGAACAGGTCGCGACCGCCATCGCACGCGCCATCCGCGACCGCCGCTCGCGTAGGCGAAAGCAAGCTCTGCGGGGCTCTGCTTTGGACATGCGCCGGATTCAACGCGCCAGCCTTGCACGAGGAGGAGAGCCGATGGATCTGTATCGCCGCGCTCGCCCATCACGCCCAATGAGGATTGTGGCCTTATGTGACGTCAGCGGTTCCATGGCTGTCTATTCGCGGGTCTTTTTGGCCTTTTTGAAAGGATTGATCGGTAGTGGAGCTGAGGCAGACGCCTATTTGTTCCACACGCGTTTGATGCGTGTGACTGATGCACTGCGCGATCACGACACACTGCGCGCGGCTGGACGGCTATCACTCATGGCCGAAGGGTTCGGCGGTGGTACCGACATCTCGGGAAGCCTTGAGAAGTTTCTGAACGGATACGGTGCCCGGGCATTGAACGGGCGGACGATCGTTTTGATCCTCTCGGACGGCTATTGCAGCTCGTCACCTGAAGCCTTGGGAGAAGCGCTGGCTCAGGTTCGACGCAAGGCGCGGCGGATCGTCTGGCTGAATCCTCTTAAAGGATGGAAAGACTATCAGCCCATTGCTGCTGCCATGCAGGCTGCGGAGCCGTATCTGGATGCGCACTTACCGGCCAACACGCTCGACGCGCTGTCGGCGTTGGAACCCGAATTCCGAAAACTGTGAAAGGACACGGCTATGGCAGGTTTCGACATTTTCGACACGATTGAGGAGTTGCGTCAAAAGGGTGACGCCTTTTGCGTGGCAACTGTCCTTCGAACTGCCGACGCAACCTCGGCCAAGGCAGGTGGCAAGGCCGTGATTACGCGGGACGGGTGTATTTTTGGGCACCTGGGTGGAGCGTGCGTGCAGCGCGTCGTACGCGCATCGGCGCAGGAGGCACTTGCGGTTGGAATTCCGAAAATGATCCGCGTGAAACCTTCGGAAAAGGTAGTGGCGATGACAGATCCGGATGGTGTTGAGACCTTCAAAAGCGGTTGTCCTTCGGGCGGAACTGTCGACTTGTTGATCGAGCCGTATCAGCACACTCCGCGCCTGATCATATTTGGAGACTCTCCGATTGCACATGCGCTTGCCGCTCACGCGGCGCTGTCCGGGTTGCGTGTTTGCTTGCCTGAAGGTTCAGAAAGCTCGGTGGAATTCATCGGGTTTGATCCGAATGACCTAAGCGCATTGGGGGTTGAACCACGCGATTTCGCGGTGGTAGCCTCACAGGGGAAGGGCGATGGTGCAGCGCTGAAATCTGCGCTTGAATCACCAGCACGACGCGTTTCGATGGTCGCGAGCCACCGAAAGGCCAAGGTGTTGTGCGAGAGGTTGCAAGTGCAGGGAATGACCGTCGAGCAGACCAGTCGACTCAAGTCACCGGCCGGTCTGGATATCCATGCAATCGACCCGCACGAAATCGCCCTTTCGATCCTCGCCGAGATCATCCTCTGGCGGAATTCAGACAATTCCAAGGAGACATCGCATGATGAAAAAATGGCGTAAATGGTTGCAGTCCTTTCGGACTGTGAAGCCGGAACAGACCCCGGAAGAGGCGACCGAGACCGCACTTCGCGTTTTCCCAAGATGCTGTTGAGTAAAGGACTCTCAAATGGAACTAAATGACGAAATCCGAATCTCTGCTCCGCGTGACGTCGTGTACCGAGCGCTAAATGATCCGGATGTGTTGCGTGAGTGCATTCCCGGTTGTGAGGAATTGATCCAGCATTCTCCCGAGCATTTGGAGGCCAAAGTTGTGCTCAAAATCGGCCCCGTCAAGGCTCGGTTCAGCGGCGAAGTGACGTTGGACAACTCCAATGCTCCGGATGAGTTTTCCCTGACCGGTGAAGGAAAAGGTGGCGCTGCGGGCTTTGCCAAAGGGGGTGCGGATGTCAATCTTAGCACGGAGGGCGAGGAAACGGTTTTATCCTATACTGCCAAGGTCACAATCGGCGGAAAAATAGCGCAATTGGGCAGCCGGTTGATTGCAGGTACTGCAAAAAAACTTTCAGCCAAGTTTTTTGACAGGTTTGGGGAAATCGTCACCGAGCAAAACGTCGGTTAGGGTCAGGACTTCGGTAACGAGGTCTTCCCAATCAAGCGGTTTTGCGCAAAATTATTGATCCGCTGAAGCGGTGTTTTCAGGTCTTTACCTGTCCGACCTGCTATGGGAGTCGATCATGGATACTTTGAACCAAAGCAAAGCCGTTCCTCACAATCTGCAAATGATCGACAGCACCGTGATCCGCGCCCATCATCCACTTCCCGGCAGGGCATTGCGGTAACAATGTCCCGAGAGGGAGGCAGCGGGTGCCAAGCCATGGCCGCGATGATAAGTTACACCTTGGCACGCACTTTTTGTTGATCAGGCGCTGGCTGCATTGTTCGCACTGCGTGAAGGTGCACAATTACGAAAAATGCAGTTGCAGCGAATATCAGCAATGCGGACAAACTTGCCGTTCGTTTCCTGAGCCATGAAGTCCGCTTTAGAATGAAAACGGTCCCTCGGCAGTGTCTAGCGAAACAGCGCTCCATGTACCGCTCTTTCCGGTCTCGAGAACTGCGCAACCCGTAGGTCCAGAAAAAAACCCAACCGGAGCCACCGCGCGTCGGTCCAGTGCAAAACCGCTGCAAAGGCCCGGCGCTGTAATGGCAACGTGACCGCCAACGCGGCCAATGTGAACGCCGTGGACGTGCCCAGCCAACACCGTGATCTCTCCGGAGTGCACTGCAAGAATTTCTGCCAGATCGGAATGGTTTTCCAATCCGATAACATTCATGAAATCAATTCCGGTGCTAAATGGCGGGTGATGCAACATAACGACAACCGGCCCGTCAGACCCAGAAAGCTCCCGCTCCAAAAAATTAAGACTTTCCACGCGCAGCCTGCCACCGCCCTGTCCTTCAACCAGCGTGTCAAGCCCGATAACACGGGTATCGCCCACTGTGTCCGCCCAATCAATAAGCCCGTCCACCGGCATGATGTCCAAACCTGAAAATGCCTTTTGCATTGGCTTGCGCGCATCATGATTTCCAGGAACAACATAAATCGGCAGGTCAAACCGCTCCAGTTGTGCGCGCGCGAAATCGTAACTGTCCGGGCTGCCATCTTCGCTAACGTCACCAGTGACTAGAACCGCGTCGAGCGGGCCAAGAGCTTCGCCTCTTTCGATCAATCGGTCGATGACCCCAATCAGGATCGCGCGGGTATCAAGCACGCCTGAACACAAATCGCCGCGCGATACCGCGTGCAAGTCACTTAGATGAAGAAATGTCGCCATGACTATTTGATCCCCGCGCGCAGGAAGGCCTGAACGAATTGACGCTGGAACACGAGGAACGCGATCAACAAGGGCGCAACGGACATCATCGTTGCCGCCGAAATGACGCTTATATCCACACCATTTTCCGGTGCGCCGAAGATCGACAGGCCAACCGTCAGCGGTCGTGTGTCGGGCGAGTTGGTCACGATGAGCGGCCAGAGGAAGTTGTTCCAGTGGGTCGATACCGACACCAACGCATAAGCAAGATATGTCGGGCGTGCCAAGGGCACGTAGACTCGCCAAAGAATTCCGAACCAGCCGCAGCCTTCGACGCGCGCTGCCTCATGCAGTTCTATAGGAACGCCCTTAAACGCCTGCCGCATTAGGAAAATGCCAAAGGCAGAGGCCATATAGGGCATTCCGACGCCAAGAATCGTGTCAAACAATCCGAGGCGTGAAACCATTGCATAGTTTTCCACGATCAACACTTCGGGCAGGATGAAAAGTTGCATCAGCACTAGGATGAACACGAAATCCCGACCCGGAAACTGGACTTGGGCGAAGGCAAATCCTGCCAGCGTCGTGACGAAGAACTGACCAATAAGGATCACCGTCACTAAAAGGAAGGTGTTGAGGAAATAGCGTAGCCACGGCGCCCCCTCCCAAGCGGTGCGGAAATTGTCGAGCGTCCATGGCGACGTGATGTTAAAGTTGACCGCGTCAGAGGTGCTGTGGAAAGCCGCCCAAAAGGCAAAGACCAGCGGGGAAATCCAGATCACGGCCAACAACAATGCGCCAAAGGATTCGATATGTCTGGAAAATCCGCTCACTGGTAATGGGTCCGCTTGTCGAGAATGGTGAACTTGACGCCGGCAACTACGCCAAGCACGACAAGCACCAGGATGGTCATTGCCGCTGCGTGGGGCGCATCAAAGAAGGCAAAGGCCATTTCCCAGATGTAATAAAGGATAAGCTTGGAGGCGTCGTTGGGCCCGCCCTTGGTGAGGATGAACAAATGATCGATCAACTTCACAGAGTTGATCAACGCATTGACCATGATAAATAGCGTCGTCGGCATCAACAACGGCAGCACAATCCTGCGCGTATAGGTCCAGCGGCTGGCGCCTTCAATGTCGGCAGCTTCCTTGAGGTCCTCGGGGATCGTCTGCAAGGCCGCCAGATAGAAGACCATGAAAAACCCAGCCTCTTTCCAGATCGTCACGATAATTACAGCCCACAGGGCAGTTTCAGGCTGCCCCAGCCAGTTGATTGAGGGAAGGCCAAACAGACCGCCGATCTGGTCGAGCACACCCAATCCGGGAGTATAAAAAAACAGCCAAAGGTTAGCCGCTGCGATCATTGGCAAGACCGTGGGCGTGAAATAGGCGGTGCGTACAAACCCGCGCGCCGGGATCTTGGAGTTCGCCCAAAGCGCCATCGAAAGCGCAATTGCAATAGAAATAGGGATGGTCGCGCCCGCATAGATCAAGTTGTTCACGACAACTTTCCAAAAGGTTGGATCGGCAAACAGGTCGGCATAGTTCTCGCCGCCGACAAATTCGCTGGGGCGTCTTCTGGTTTCTCGGCTGAACAAGCTCGACCACAAGGTCGCAAGCGAAGGATAAAACGCAAAGGTCGTCAGCAGAATTGCCGCTGGAGACAACAGGATCCAACCGTAGATGGCCTGTCGACGACGCTCGATATTCACATGCTCTGCCATATAGCGACCCTCAAGGTTAGGTGCGTCGGGCATCTCTGCCCGACGCCAGGGAGTTGAGGTTACTGGTAATCACGCAGCAGGCGCACAGCCGATGTCTGGGCTTCTCCTAACGCGTCTTCAGCCGATTTTGCGCCGGTCAAAGCCGCCTGAATTGCGTTATTCAAACCCTCACGCACGCGTGCGGTTTCAAAGGTCGAGAACTCGGCAACCGCATTTTCCAGCTGGTTTCGGGCAACGAGAGCGGGTGGGAACTCTTCTGTATAGGATTTCAGCGCCTCGGTTTCATACGCCGCCGGAGACACGCCCATATAGCCGGTCGCGATGGACCACGCTGCCGCTTGCTCGGGTGAGGTCATGAATTCGATCAGCTTCATGGCCGCCGCGCGCTCTTCGTCTGATGTTTCCTTGAAAACATAGAAGTTGCCGCCGCCGGTAGGCGAACCCAGCCGCACATTGGCCGGAAGCTCGGCGACGCCAAAGTCAAAACTGGCGTTGTTCTTCACAGCCGTAAGGTTGCCGGTCGAATGCCACATCATCGAGGTCTGACCTTCGAGGAACGCCTGCCGCAGGGTACCCCATTCAACGGTGCCAGTGGGCATGATGCCATGCTCCTGCGACAGCGACTGCCAGAATTCCAACGTATCGACAACGGTTTCGTCATCGAAATAGGTGGTCAGGCCGTCATCGGACATCACCTCCTTGCCGTTCTGGATCGCCAACGCCTGGAACATCCAATAGGGATAGCCTGTCGATGGGATCATCAGGCCATAGGTGTCGTCGTTGGTCAGTGCCTTGCCCATGCTGATCAGCTCGTCCCAGGTCTTGGGCGGCGCCTCGGGGTCAAGACCTGCCGCACGAAACTGGTCCTTGTTGTAGTAGGCAACGATAGTTGAACGCTGGAACGGAATGCCCCAAGTTTTACCCTCGATCCGGCCATTGGCCATCAATGCAGGATAAAAGCTGTTTAGCCAGTCCGGGTTAACCCCGTCGATATCTTCGTAAGCCACGATCAGATCCTGCTCGATCAGATCATAGGCATCGATTGAGAACATCACCGCCAGCTGAGCCGGTTCACCCGATGCAAGTGCAGACAAGGCACGAACGCGCGTGTCATCATAGTTGCCTGAATAGATCGCGTTGACCTTGATGTCAGGGTTGGCGGCTTCAAAATCGGCAACGATGCCATCCACTACCTCGGTCAGCGCGCCGCCAACCGCGATAGGATAATACATTGTTAGTTCCGTCTCAGCCGCCGCCGCCGATGTCAGCGCAGTGGCCGAGACGGCAGCCAAACTTATTTTCTTAATAACGTTCATTTTTTCCTCCCAGTGATGACAGTTATTCTTGTCTTTCCAAAGTTTAGTTGCTTGACCTATCCGGCCAGTCGCTTGCCCATGTCGTCAAAGAAATGCAGGTCTTCATCGGCAAAGCTGATCTCCAGATCTTCTCCTGCCGGAATATGTTTTAGTCCGGGCATGGATACGGTCAGACCATTGGCAGCAGGATGTGACAGGCCAATGAAGGTCTCGGAACCCAGGAATTCGCATTCCGACACTTTACAAGTCAGCCTGCCCTTGCCCGATTCCACCACCTTCACCGCTTCGGCGCGAAGTCCAATTGTCGTGGCGCGCTCAAATCCCGGCACGCCTTCAGACTTGATCAGCGCCATTGGCGGGGCACCGACAAACTCGGCGACAAAGGTGTTAGCAGGCTTGTAGTAAAGCTCTTCCGGTGAACCTGTCTGCTGGATATGGCCGTCTTTCATCAGCACGACCATGTCGGCCATGCTCATCGCTTCGGTTTGGTCATGCGTGACGTAAACTACGGTGATGCCCAAATCGACCTGAAGTTTTTTGATGTCCTTGCGCACAGAGGCGCGCAGCTTGGCATCAAGGTTCGAAAGCGGCTCATCCATCAGGCACAGCGGCTGGTTTGCCACGATCGCACGTGCAAGCGCCACACGCTGGCGCTGACCACCCGACAATTCCCCCGGCTTACGCTGCTCATAGCCCAGCAAGCCAGTGATCTCGAGCGCGCGGGTCAGTTTCTCGCGCCGTTCCGCCGCACCGACTTTCCGCACCTTGAGGCCAAAAACAACGTTTTCCGCGACACTCAGATGCGGGAACAATGCATAAGACTGGAACACCATCGACAGATTGCGTTCTGCAGGGGCAGAAGTAGTGATGTCACGCCCGTCAATGACGATCCGCCCCTCATCCGGCAATTCTAGTCCCGACAGCAATCTCAGCGTCGTTGACTTGCCGCAGCCCGACGGGCCAAGCAGCGCTACGAACGAACCACGCGGGATCGAAAGATTAATATTCTCGACGCCAAGCTGCCCATTCCAGCGCTTAGCAATATTGTCGACGTGAACAAACGGTTCTGCCATATTCAGCGCTCTCCTTGTGAGTAAGTAATGGCTTCGCCCAAACTGTCTGCGAGATCGGAAAATTCAGGGCCCGGAGGACGGTCGCACACGACAACGTCGACATCCGAGATGTTGCCGCCCAATGCTGGCGCAATGCGACCAAATTTACTGCTGTCTATTACGAGAATCGATTTGGCTGCGTGCTGCTGCATTTTCATTCTCACCCGAACCTCAGCTGGATGAAATTCTAACAACCCACCATCATGCGCCACACCGGCAACGCCAAATATTGCGAACTCGGCACGAAACCTGTCAAAGAAGTCGGTTGCTTCTTCGCCGATAAAATCACGATCGGGCAGGCGCAGCTCGCCTCCTGGCAAAAGGATACGGTTTGAGATTTCATTACTCAGCGCCATCGCGGCACTTAGGTTGTTCGTGATGACCGTTAACTCCTGGTGGCCGGACAGTGCCTTAGCCACTTCGAGCGGAGTCGACCCAATTGAAAGGAACACGTTCGCCCCATTGGGAATCATGCTCGCAACAAGTTCGGAAACCGACCGTTTGCCACGTAAGTTCGTTCCGGCTCTCTGATCAAACGGGGTATTCAAACAGCTTTCAGCCAGCTCGATCCGCCCGTGCGCGCGTCGCAGGTTTTCACCGTCGCACAAAATGTCCAGATCACGGCGGATGGTTTGCGTCGAGACCCCTAGCATTTCCGCTAAGGCCCCCACACTGACACCGCCACGCTCTTGCACGATCTGCTGGATAAAATCCCTCCGTCTGATCTTCTTTGACGCCATTTATCCCCCTTCAAGTTGCCAAAACCATACCACCAAAAAACAACAAAACAACATTTTTTAGTCAAAACCACATGGAACGTTGAAGGGTGACTTGATCGCAAGTGTCGAAAAATTATAGTTTTCAAAGATTTGCGCGCAAAGCTTCAAAACCCGCTAGTGGCGACTTGCTAAAAATGTTGTTTTTTCTTCCATTTTATTTTGTTGATGTTACATTCCGAATTGCGTCAAACCTGTCGGGGACGCCCATCAAAAAAGGACATTTGGACACATGCTTGACGCCAACTCGATATTTTCGCGTTATCAGTCCATACGTCCCAGACTCCCAAAAGCAACATTCACCGCAGCCACTCTGGATATCGAGTCACTTCTGGATATTGGCAACGAAGTAGACGCCTTTGTTTTTGATGCTTTTGGCGTTCTAAATGTTGGGGAAACTCCGATTCCCGGCGCGGCAGCTCGTTTGAAAGAGCTCAGGAAGGGCGGACACCAGATTCGCATTCTTTCTAATGCTGCCAGCTATAATCACCAGGGCGCGACTGCAAAATTTCAGAAGCTCGGAATGCAGGTTGATGCAGATGAGATTGTAACCAGCCGAGACGCAGCCTTGGCAAACTTGAACGACGGTCTGTGGGGCTGCATCGCCTCGCCGTCTGACGACCTGACGGACATCTTATCCGAGACGATCAGGCTTGAGGCAGACCAGGCAGACTTTGACCGGGCTGACGGTTTCTTGTTTCTCTCGACCGAAATCTGGCGACAATCTCAACAATCCATGCTTTGCGACAGCTTGTTGGCCAACCCGCGCCCAGTGGTGATCGCAAATGCTGATCTGGCAGCGCCACGAGACTTCGGGTTCTCACTGGAGCCCGGTCACTACGGGCATTTGCTTGCAGATGAGGGCCTTCAAGACATCAGGTTCTTTGGCAAGCCATTTCCGGAAGTATTTGAAATGGTCGAAGCCACACTTCCAGGAGTTCCGCCCGAACGCATCGCGATGTGCGGTGACACTCTTCATACCGATATCCTTGGTGCAGCGGCACGGGGTTGGAGTACAGTCCTAGTCGCGCAAGACGGAGTGTTTTCGGGGCTGGATACTCGCACTTTTTGCGAGCAATCCAGCTTGACACCGAGCTGGCGCCTACTTCGCATATAGAAAACATCGTGATGCTCCCACTTTTGGAGAAGTATCAGACCGAAGGTTAGCCTTGGTTCGAACGTTGACTAGGGTCAGGACTCATAGCCAATAGATAACGAGTGCTGCGAGGACGATTGCTGACAGGAAGACCTTCGGGCACCTGTCGTAGCGGGTTGCCACACGCCGCCAATCCTTCAACCTGCCGAACATGATCTCGATCCGGTTGCGCCGTTTGTAACGACGCTTGTCGTACTTAACCGGTTTCTTCCGCTGCTTCCGGCCAGGGATGCAGGCGCGCATCCCTTTGTCTTTCAACGCTTCCCGGAACCAATCGGCATCATAGCCACGATCCCCGAGCAGCCAATCGACATCCGGCAGGCCGCTCAGCAGTGCCCGCGCACCAACGTAATCGCTGACCTGACCGGCGGTGATGAACAGGTTGAGCGGGCGTCCCCGGCTGTCGCAGATGGCATGCAACTTGGTGTTCATGCCGCCTTTGGTGCGACCGATCAGGCGTCCACGCCCCCTTTTTTGACGCCCAAACTGGTCGCGGTACGGTGGGCCTTCAGGTAGGCGGCATCGATCATCACGGTCTTCTCTTCACCGTGTTTGGTAGCCAGACCGGCCATCATCCGGGCGAAGATGCCTTTGTCGCTCCACCGCTTCCAACGGTTATAGAGCGTCTTGTGTGGGCCATACGCCGAAGGGGCATCGCGCCATCTCAACCCATTACGATTAATGAAGATAATGCCGCTCAACACACGTCGATCATCAACGCGTGGTTTGCCGTGGGACTTGGGGAAGAAAGGCTCAAGACGCGCCATCTGCGCATCCGTCAGCCAGAAAAGATCAGACATGGTCACCGCTCGATTTTCGAACCGTGAATCACGCAGCCAAGCGGAAATCAATGGGTCCTGACCCTAGAGGTTGGGTGCGCTTCGGTTTTTGGCAGATAGCCGTGCTGCCTTCCAAGATTTCTGCCTTATGCCCACAATCAGATTTTAAGTTAAGCTGACCCAAGCCGCATTCCTTGAAGAGCTTTGCACGCATGCGGCCACAAATTTAACACCATTGAGTCCGTCATGAACCGTTGGATAAACAACCGACCCGTCAGGTGAAATCCCATTTCGGAAGGCTTGGATTGCCTCTGCGGCCTCTCCATAGATATTCGCGAACCCCTCAAGATATCCCTCGGGATGTCCCGGAGGAACTCTACTCAACCGATTGGCTGCGTCACCAGCACCAGCACCATTTCGGGTTATCAAACGCTTGGGTTCGTTGTATGGCGTAAACCAAAGATAATTGGGATCTTCCTGGGCCCACTCCAGCCCACCTTTTTCGCCGTAGACCCGCAAACGAAGTGCGTTTTCATTGCCGGGAGCCACCTGAGACGACCACAGCATACCGCGCGCTCCACCTTCAAATCGAAGCAAAACGTGCGCGTTGTCATCGACTTTGCGCCCCGGCACAAAGGCCTGCAAGTCCGCCGCCAAGCTTTCCGCCTTCAGCCCGGTTACAAAGCAAGCGAGGTTGTAAGCATGAGTCCCGATGTCACCGGTTGATCCACCCGCGCCCGAGCGTTCGGGATCGGTTCGCCACTCAGCCTGTTTGAAATCCTGCTGCTCGGTCAGCCAGTCCTGGGGGTATTCAACCTGAACCACGCGGATCTTGCCGATATCTCCGTTAGCGACCATTTCACGTGCCTGCCGGACCATTGGATAGCCCGTATAGTTATGGGTCAGAATGAATAGGGCATTCGCGCTTTCCGCTGCTTTGACCAGCTTTTTTGCATCGGCAAGGGTCGAGGTGAGTGGCTTGTCACAAATTACATGAATACCGCGTTTCAGGAACTCGCGCGCGGCTGCATAGTGAACGTGATTTGGCGTGACAATTGAGACCGCCTCAATCCCGGATTTTAGTCGGGCTTCCCTTATCGCCATTTGTTTGAAATCTCCATAGACCCGTTCGAGCCCCAACGCCCGACCACTTTCAAGAGATTTCTCTGGCGTCGAAGACAAAGCACCGGCAACCAATTCAAACTTGTCGTCCAGTCGCGCCGCTATTCGATGAACGCCACCTATGAAGGCGTCGTTCCCGCCGCCAACCATGCCAAGTCGAATGCGGCCCGAGGTTTCTTCATTGCGTCCTGTGACCATCATTCAATCCCCAGCATTTTACGATTGGCTGCTTCGTCTGCGCCACCATCAGCGAAATCATCAAAGGCTTTCTCGGTAACACGGATAATGTGATCTGACACAAACTTAGCGCCTTCACGCGCTCCATCCTCGGGGTGTTTGAGGCAGCATTCCCATTCGACAACTGCCCAACCATCAAAGTCATTCGCCGCCATTTTTGAAAAGACCGCCCCGAAATCCACTTGGCCATCACCAAGCGACCGGAAGCGCCCGGCACGATCGACCCAGCTTTGATACCCGGAATAAACACCCTGCCGGCCGGTCGGGTTAAACTCGGCATCTTTGACATGGAACATCCGGATCCGATCTTTGTAGATGTCGATATTGTCCAGATAGTCGAGGCATTGCAGCACGTAGTGCGACGGGTCGTACAACATGCAAGCGCGTGGGTGATTGCCTGTCCGTTCAAGAAACATCTCGTACGTCACGCCGTCGTGGAGGTCCTCACCTGGGTGAATTTCGTAACAGACGTCAACGCCGCATTCTTCGGCATGATCTAGTATTGGCACCCAACGACGAGCAAGCTCCTCGAATGCCGTTTCGATCAAGCCAGCAGGGCGCTGCGGCCAAGGATAGACATAGGGCCATGCCAATGCGCCTGAGAATGTCGCATGCGCTGTAATACCCAAGTTTTTCGAAGCAGATAGCGCTTTTTTAACTTGGTCTACCGCCCATTCTTGCCGGGCTTTCGGGTTTCCTCTGACGCTTTCGGCTGCAAAACCATCAAACGCGCTGTCATAGGCCGGGTGAACGGCCACAAGTTGGCCCTGAAGGTGGGTTGAAAGTTCAGTGACTTCGACGCCATTTTCCTTGGCTTTGCCTTTGAAGTCATCGCAATAACTGGCGCTGGATGCGGCTTGTTCCAGGTCGAACAACCGGTCATCCCAACTAGGAACCTGAACGCCCTTGTATCCACAGTCAGCCGCCCATTTAGTGATCGCGTCCCACGAATTGAACGGCGCTTCGTCCCCCGCGAATTGCGCAAGAAACAATGCTGGACCTTTGATTGTTTTCATAAAATTTCCTCCCCAAAACCTGAGCCTCTATGGCGGTAAATTTTCCTTCAGATAGATATCGATACGGATACGTTCCTGTGCTTTGTTGAACGGAACCTTGTCCGAAGTTGCGCGTAATAGACGGACGGCAGAACGAACAATGTGCCCGGTATCTTGCGAGATTAAGGCGTCAAATGTGCCAAGCCTGAGCGCCTCACGACTGAGCGGAGTAAGCTCATGAGCTATGATCACCAGATCTTTGCTGAGTTTGTTCTCTGAAAGAAATTGAATCAGGCCCGCATTGCCCGCTGCTGACGAGTATATTCCGACCAGATCCGGATAGATTTCAAAGATTTCGGGCATCATCCTGTAAATCAGATCCGGGTCATCCCGACCCTCGACAGACGCTACGACTTCCAGGTTCGGAAATTCCTCAGCCACAACAAGGTCAAAGCCTTGACGACGCTCCAGATGGTCACGCGCCAAACGGGATCCTGTAAGAACCAAGACCTTGCCTTCACGATGGACAAATCTTCCCATCAGCTGAGCGGCGGTTCGTCCTGCCGAAACGTTATCAATTCCGACAAAGTGGTCTCGCTCAGAACTTGGCAAGTCAGACACCAAGGCAACAACCGGAACGCCTTTGTCCCTGAGCCTTTTTACAGCGTCGCGGACAGAAGGCGTTTCGGGCCCGAAAACGGCGACTCCGTCAACGTCCAAACTGTCGACAGCATCTAAAATGTTGACGATATCTTGCGGCTCGAACGGAGCAACGTTCTTTACTGCAACGCGCGTCCGTTGGATAAATTGGTCACGTGTTTGTTCAGCGATCTGACTGCTTATTGCCTCCACAAACTCGTTGTCCGTGTCTGGTAAAACAAAGAGGAAATTGTAGACGCGGTTTCGCGCCAGGTTGGCTGCGGCGGTGTCGCGCACATACCCCAGCTGATCAATCGCCTTCTGTACTTTCTGTACAGTCACTGCTCGCACGCCGGGGCGCCTGTTCAAGACCCGATCAACGGTCGCCAGGCTGACACCCGCCACGCGAGCGATGTCATTAACGGTTGGCTTTTTCACCAATTCTATTTTTTGTTTTTGATCTTCCACGTGTTCTTCAGCCCTCAATCTCCCGTGCCAAGCCTTCAAACAACAAAGCAACAGCTTCAGCGCCGGGATCGTTATGTCCAACTAGGTTTTCTTCGGGAACATAGGCCGCGCGGCCCGCCTTCGCACGACGAATATTTGCGGTGTTGTTCGCGCCTTCGCGGGCAGCTTTGGCTGCATGCGTCAAACCAGATGGCAGCGCGGCAAGTGCTGGTGCCAGGGCGTCAATCATTGTCCTGTCACCGACCTTGGCACCCCCAACCTGGCTGACGCGATTCAGGCCTTCGACCAGAGACTTCGATACCGAAGCCCCGCTCGCACAAGCATCACCAGCTGCGTTGAAGAAAATTGCGAGTATCACGCCAGAAGAACCACCCATTGTCTGGCTTAACTCATTTCCTAATGCCGGAAACAGTTGCGTCAGATCAGCAAGCGGCATGCGGTCAAGGCTACCTTGCAATGCTCTTGCGGCCGTCGCCAATGTGCTTCCTGTATCGCCATCTCCGGATTTCGCGTCCAGCTCGTTCAGGTTCTTCTCTGCGTTGATGAGCAGTTCAGACAACCGGGTGATCGTTTCCCTTGTGGCGGGATTGTTCGAAGGAATTGGATCGATAGGAGTCAGCCCATCAGGCAGAGGTGCGACTTTTATCGGGTCGATAGAATTGACGCCGGGCCAAGCCGCCAGGTCAACAGGCGCTTTAAGCGCCGATAAATCGTCCTGATCTACCGTCAGAATGGAAACAGAAAATCCATGCATATCCAGCGATGTCATCATTGGGGCCGGGCCTATGATGTGATGGGCAATACCAGTTTCGGACAAGGCATGCGTGAGGACAGCCATTTCCAACGGCGTTGTAGAACCCAGGTTGTTGACCAACGCCACACAACCCCCGGACCCCACCCGTTGTTTCAGCTTCTCCACAACTGTGGACATGGCCGATACAGCATTTGAGAATTCGACTTGCTGTACACCGGGCTCGCCATGGATACCCAAGCCAAGCTCTGCTTTTCCGGGGGCGATCCTGTCTTCTTTCGGAGATCCCGGAACGGTACAGGTGTCCAGGCTCATACCGATGCTGACGACCTTGGCTATGGTGCGTCTTGCTGCGGCGGTGACGGTGTCCAGATCAGCACCACTTTCTGCAAGCGCTCCGGCTATTTTGTGCACGAACAACGTACCTGCCACGCCACGTGGTTGCGGAAGGTCGGGCAGGGCGATGTCATCATCAACGACGACCATCTCTACCTTGCGACCCAATGCACGGGCGCGTTCAGCCGCTAGTCCAAAGTTCAGCCGGTCACCGGTGTAATTCTTGACGATCAGCAGGCACCCAGCTTCACCCGTGACCGCAAGAATGCCCGCCAAAACCGCTTCGACTGATGGGGATGCAAAGACTTCCCCGCAGACCGCGGCCGTAAGCATACCAGCACCAACAAAGCCCGCATGGGCGGGTTCGTGGCCAGACCCTCCACCAGAAACCAAGGCGACTTTCGACCTGTCCCAATCCGACCGGTAGACAACCTTGATATGCGGGTATCCGTCCAATCGGGTAAGTTGCCCTCCGGAGGAGGCTAGAAGACCATCAATGGCCTCTGTCACCAGGGTTTCTTTTGTGTTGAGGAACTGGGCCATGCTTTTGCTCCTTAATTCACTCGCGCGCCGGACGCGTCAAAATACAATGGGTTGTGTGGGCGGATTTTTATAGATTTTCCAGATGGATAGTCCTGATGGACATCAATCAAGGTCACAACCGGGTGACCGTTTAAGTCCAGGTGCAACCGCGTTTGATCCCCAAGATGTTCAGCGCGTATCACACGCGCTTCACTGCCTTCGCCTTCAATGATGTTTTCCGGGCGCAGGCCAATCTGCGGGCCTTTGTGATCGCCTCCGAACAACTCGGACGGCAAGATGTTGATCCGAGGCAGACCCAACCGGCTGGCTACGTAAACACTGCCCGGGTTTTCATAAATGTCCCGGGGTGTTCCGTACTGCACCAACCGGCCGTTTTCCAAAACCCCGATATGTGTCGCCATTGTCATGGCTTCGACCTGATCATGGGTCACGTACAGCAAAGTCGATCCCAGATCTGCCTGAATTCTCTTCAGTTCTACCCGCAAATCCGCCCGTAGCTTGGCGTCCAGAGAGCTGAGCGGTTCGTCCATCAGATATATCTGGGGGTCGCGCACAAGCGCCCGTCCAATTGAAACGCGCTGCATTTCACCGCCAGACAATTCAGTGGCTTTGTTGTCCATTTTGTGCGGGATCTGGAGGATCTCAGCGACTTCGTTTACCTTCCTCGTGATCTCATCCTCTGGTGTTTTCAGGATCGGCGACCGCAGAGGGAAAGACAGGTTTTCCCGCACTGTCATATGCGGGTACAGCGAGTATTGCTGGAAGACCATTGCTACATCGCGCTGAGCGGGAGTGTCTATTCCAACGTCACGCCCGGCGATGCGCACTGTTCCTGAGTCCAGTTTCTCAAGCCCTGAAATCAATCTCAGTGTTGTTGTTTTTCCCGCGCCAGTCGGACCCAACAACACCACAAAGGCACCGTTGGGGATCGTCATTGAGATATCATCCACCGCTGTGACGTTGCCGAATGACTTCGAGATGTTCTCCAAAACGACTTCAGCCATTGCTTAGTACCTCGTCGTTCAGAGCGGACCTCAACGCGCGCCCGGTAGATTTTTCAAACAAAGTTACTGCGGGGGAGCGGAACTCCAATCCCACTGTCTCACCGGGACTGACGACCTCGCGTGCATCAATGCGGGCTTTCAGTTCTCCGTTCGGACTTTGCAATGTTACGATCTGGGTGGTTCCAAGGTATTCTGCGGCCAGAACCTTGGCCCTGTATTCGCTCGCATCCGACAGAAAAACATGTTCGGGGCGAACGCCAAAAACCAAGTCACCTTCCGCCCCTTCCATCAATCTCGGTACGGCTTCGTCATGGCCGTTCAGTCGAACCGTTTCCGAGCCGGGTTCGACCTTTCCCTGAAACGGCAGGAAGTTCATCGAAGGAGACCCGATAAAATCCGCCACAAACATCGTCGCCGGTTTGTCGTAGATTTCCTGAGGTGTGCCAAATTGCTCGATCACAGCATTATTCATCACCACGATCTTGTCGCCCATTTGCATGGCTTCCAGCTGATCATGCGTGACGTACACAGTGGTCGCCCCCATGCGATCATGAAGCGCACGCAACTCTTCGGCCATGTGTTCCCGAAACTCAGCATCCAAGGCACCAAGGGGTTCGTCCATCATGAACGCCTTGGGCTCCCGAACAATCGCGCGACCCAGCGCTACGCGCTGTCTATCGCCACCTGAAAGTCCACCCACTGGGCTATCGAGTATGTCGTTGATCCCCAGAATTCCCGCGACTTCCTCTACTTTGGCTTTGACAGCAGCACGCGGCATGCCCTGCGATATCAGGGGGTAGCTGATATTCTTGCGCACGTTCATGTGGGGATACAGCGCGAACATCTGGAACACGAAGGCAATGTCCCGTTCTGATGGCGGCCGCTGGCTGATCTCTTCACCGTCCAGATAGATTTCACCCGACGTTGGAAGCTCCAACCCTGCAATCATCCGCAGTGTCGTCGTCTTTCCGCAGCCAGATGGCCCGAGCAGCATGAAAAACTCACCATCCTCAATCGTGAACGAGCTTTCGCGGACAGCCGTGAAGTCGCCGAACATCTTCTTTACGTTTTTGACTACGATCTGGGCCATTTCTACTCCGAGAAATGGCTGACGATGATGAACATGACGGTTCCGATCAGCGTGACGATGAAAGAGTAGGTGAAGGCCCAAAGGACAAAGGGCTGCATCAGCATAAAGACACCCAGTGCGATAAGGATGGTTGCGACCATCTCCCATGGGCCGCGGCGGAGCCGCATCAATCCGGTTAGAAAGTCGCTCATTTGCGCACGGCTCCGAATGTGATCCCACGCAGCAAATGTTTGCGCATCAGGATGGTGAAAATCATGACGGGGATGAGGAAGATCGTTGCACCGGCCGCCACGGCAGGCCAGTCCAGACCGCCGATACCGATAATGGTCGGGATGAACGGTGGTGCAGTCTGTGCGTTCGCGGATGTCAGCAGCACGGCAAACGCGTACTCATTCCAGGCGAAGATCAGGCAAAAGATTGCTGTTGAGGCTATGCCGGTCGCGGCTTGCGGCAGCACCACTTTGTAGAATGCCTGAAACCTCGTGTAGCCATCTATGAGGGCGGCCTCTTCGTACTCTCTTGGGATTTCGTCGATGAAACCCTTCAGCAACCAGACCGCCAGGGAAATATTCACACCCGTATACAGCAGGATCATTCCCAGATGCGTGTCGCTCAGCCCAAGGTTTCTGAACATCAGGAAGATTGGGATGGCAACAGCGACCGGGGGCATCATCCTTGTACTGAGGATGAAGAACAGCAGGTCGTCCTTTAGTGGGACTTTGAACCTGCTGAACGCGTAGGCGGCCAGCGTGCCAAGAAAGATACTCAAGAACGTCGAGCCGAATCCGATGATAACTGAATTCATAAAGCGCTCACCGAATTTGGATGGTCCGACAATCACCATGTCGTATTGGCGCACGATCTCATCGGCCCAGTTCTGCGGTGGGTTCGCTTCCAGAAATTCCTGCGTCTGCCGCGTGCGTGTGGTGAAGAGATTGACGTAGCCTTCAAGCGTTGGGTCAAAGACAACCTTGGGCGGGTAGCTGATCGCATCGGCTGGAGACTTGAAGCCAGTTAGCAAAATCCAAACCAGCGGGATCATCGTGATCAGCGCGTAAGTAATAACCAAGAAGCCTGCGATCCACTTGGACCGGTTCGAAGGTTCAGTGACGGAAAAATTACTCATCTCTGTTTCACCTTGTTCAGGGCTTTGACGTAGATCGACGCAAGGCCGAACACGGTGACGAAAAGGATGATCGCATAGGCCGAGGCATAGCCCGTACGCCACTTTTCAAAAGCCTCCCGCTTGAGATTGATTGAAGTGAGTTCCGTAACAGAACCGGGCCCTCCACCGGTTAGCTGAACCACTAGGTCGAACATCTTGAAGTTCTCGATCCCTCTAAACAGCACGGCCAGCATCAGGAACGGCAACACCATCGGGATGGTGATCGTAAAGAACTGCCGCAGCTTACTGGCTCGGTCGATCTCAGCTGCCTCGTAGATGTAGTCGGGAATGCTGCGCAGACCGGCCAGACAGATCAGCATCACGAAGGGGGTCCACATCCAGGTGTCGACAATCACGATTGCCCACGGGGCCAACGTGACCGATCCCAGCATTTCAAAGCTCGATGGGTCCTTGCCGGTAAACCAGGACACGATGTAGTTAAACAGGCCGATTTGAGGTTGATACAGGAACTTCCAGAAGTTCCCGACGACTGCAGGAGACAGCATCATTGGCAGCACGATAATCGTGGTCCAAAGATCGTTGCCCTTAAATTTCTTGTTGATCAACCATGCCAGAGAAAACCCGATCAGGACCTGGAAAAAAATTGTCCAGAACAGGAAATGCGCCGTCGCCTGCATATTCAGCCATGTGTCCGAGTCTGTCAGGATACGCTCGTAATTCCTGAGCCCGACATCTTTGACTTCACGCCCGATCCGGTTGGCCTTGTAGTTGGTAAAGCTTAGTTGGATGGTCCAGATCAACGGAAAGATGTTGATCGCCAGCAATAAGAAAATCGTTGGTGAGATGAATATCCAGGCGATCGCGCGGTCGGATAACCCTCGGATTTTTCGCGCAACTCGCTCGGGCGTTGCCTGCGCAACGCGATCTACGGTCCTGTCAGACATCTCTTTGCCAGTTCTTTTTGGTTTCGGACACACGGGTGAAGGTGGAGCGGGATAGCACCCGCTCCTAGCTGCCTCCAGACTACAGCTTGCCTTCGTCTTCGAAGACTTCCGTCCAATCTTCGATCAGAAGATCTAGCGCTTCTTGAGCTGTGCCTTGGTCGGCAACCACGTAGTCGTGGATGCGCTTCTGCATTGCCAGCAGCAGTTCCGCATAGGCGGGCTCTTGCCAGAAATCCTGAACTCCAGCCATTGCTTCCAGAAAGTCACCGGCAAACGGTTGGCTGTCTACGAAACCAGGATCTTCCAGAACCGAGTTATGTGCCGAATAGCCTCCAAGTTCCCACCATTTGGCCTGAACTTCCGGCTGTGCAAACCACTTAATGTACTCAAGTGCGGCGTCCTGTTTGTCAGAGTAGCTGACGACAGAAATACCTTGTCCGCCGAGTGTCGAGCCTGGCTGATTTTGTGGTGGGTTCACGAAGAAGTCGATCTTGTCACCGCCTGTATTGGGATCGGCATATAGACCAGGGAAGAACGCAAACCAGTTCATAGCCATAGCGACCTGACCGGACTTAAATGCATCCAAGCTCTCACCCATGTAGGAGTTGGTATATCCAGGAGGTGTCGCCGTTTTGTAGAATTCTTTATAGAACTCCAGCGCCTCAACCGCTTCCGGTGAGTTTACGGCGCCTTCCATGTCATATGAGCCCGGGGTGTTTTCGTATTTGAAGCCCCAAGGATACAGTGCTCCGGTCACACCCATGGTGATCCCTTCCGAGCCGCGCTCGGTAAAGATTGCTGCCCCATAGACGGTCTTGCCGTCGATCTCACGACCTTGGAAGAACTGCGCGATCTGCAATAGTTCTTTTTGAGACTCGGGCTCGCGTAAATCCTGACCAGTTGCTTCTTTGTATGCGGCTTGGATTTCAGGGTTTTCGAACCAATCCTTGCGATAGAACCAGCCATTTGCGTCACCCATCGCAGGCAGCGCGTAGTAATTTGGTGTACCCTTGGGCCAGGTTGAATAAGCGTAAACTGTGGCAGGTGCGAAGTCGTCCATGCTGATGCCTTCAGCGTCGAAAAAGTCGTTCAGTTGGACATAATGACCGTTTTCGGCGCCGCCGCCGATCCATTGGCTGTCACCAATCAGCAGGTCGCAGAGCTTACCCCCAGAGTTCAGTTCATTCAGCATCCGGTCCGCAAAATTTGGCCAGGGAACAAATTCGAAGTTCATCGAGTGGCCGGATTCTGCTTCGAATTCTTTTGATAGCTCAACAAGCGCGTTGGCCGGGTCCCATGCAGCCCAACAGAGTGTCAGATCTTCAGCATTTGCCTTGGTAGAAAGAGTAGTAGCGGCAAAGACTATTGCGCTGGCCGAGGCCAGTTTTGTGTAAGTCATCCATTCCTCCCTTTTTTGCGCCGTCAATCGAGGATGTGCGAATCGCGGCATACATCCAAGGCTATTTGAGGTACGCACCTCAAGTCCAGATATTTTTGAGGTTCGTACCTCAAGAGACCAGCTGAGATCGTAAATTTTGTCTCTTAGCTATTGATTCCTAAAGAAATTGTTCTTTGAACTTGATGCGCATGTATTTTTGGCAGCGAAGTATTGAATGGTCATATCGACTTAAATGGGCGCAGCCGTCATGCGGCCAACAGGTTCAGCGAACCCGCATCTGAAGCGTTCACAGATTATTTGGTCGATACCTTTGAGAATTCGAGATAGCGTCAAACAGCGCGAAAAACTCGGGACCGTGCATAACTCTTTTTGGTTAGGTGTTGACGTATGAGCAATCTCTCCATCGTCCGATTGAACCGCTACCCCATAAAAGGCTTGAGTTCCGAGCCTATGCGAACTGTGACGCTGCGAGCAGGAGAGGGCATTCCGGGCGATCGCCTGTTCGGATTTGCTCGCTACAACTCCGGTTTCGACATGCAGAACCCAATGCCACTGCCGAAAGATCGTTTTGTCGTTTTGTTGAACGAGGCTGCACTGGCAGGCATTCAGACCGGTTTTGAAATTGAATCCCAGTCACTTGAGATCAATGCGAACGGAAAGACACGACGCTTTGATATGCGAGAGTCTCAAGATCGGGAGAAGGCGGCAGAATTCCTTTCTTCTGAGATCGATTTAAAAGATCCAGAGCTTCCAAAGTTTGTTTCTTCTACTCCTCATAGGTTTACAGATGTATCTGTCGTATCGCCGCAAATGATGAACGCGATATCCGTTTTGAATCTGGCCTCTGTGAAAAAGTTGAGCGAACAACTGAACGCAGAAATTCACCCGGCGCGCTTCCGAGCGAATATTGAGATAGACGGAATACCTTCGTTTGCTGAGCTGGATGCAGTTGGATCAGTTTTAAGATTTGGCGATGTAGAATTGAAGATACTCTCACGTACGAAAAGGTGTGCAGCAACTGAAGTGAATCCGAAAACGGCCGAGCGCGACTTAAAAGTACCCTACCTTATTCGGAAATTGATGGGCCATATGGATATGGGCGTCTATGTCGAAGTGGTTAGTGGTGGAACGCTAACGGTCGGTCAAACCGGGGAAATACTCGCTTAAACCTTGCCTCCTGCCAAAGTGGCTTTTCTAAGAGGTTTGAGCCATGTTCGGTCAGACGATTAAACTCAACTCTTGCTCTGACTTTCTTTTGGCTATCCGGGGTATCGAAGGACGTCGAGTTCGAGCGTTCTGATCCAGAAACGATTGGAAGGCACTCCTTTGACGGAGCCTTGACAAGATTTCTGTTTCAAATAATTTTAGTCATTAAAATATTTAGTCAGGTGGTGCTCAATGTATCTGGGCTTAGATTTGGGAACGTCAGGTCTCCGCGGGATTCTGGTAGATGACTCAGGACACGTTGTCGGTGATGCCGAAGTCAGCATTTCCACCTCGACGCCCAAGCCTGGCTGGTCTGAGCAGGATCCTTTGGATTGGACCAACGCTTGCGACGAGGTTGTTGGGAAGCTTCGCGTCGGCAACCAGCAAGCATTCTCAAAATTGCGAGGTATTGGCCTAAGCGGACACATGCACGGCGCTACACTACTGGATTCTGATGGCGAAATATTGAGGCCCTGTATTCTTTGGAACGATACACGGTCAGCTGATGAGGCGAGGATACTGGATCAATCGCCAGAGATGCGCGCAATATCGGGAAACATCGTATTCCCCGGGTTTACGGCGCCGAAACTCGAGTGGTTGCGCAGCCACGAGCCGGATGTGTTTTCAAAGGTAGACAAGGTGCTGCTGCCGAAAGATTATTTGCGGTTTTGGCTTACTGGCGAATATATCTCAGACATGTCTGACAGCGCAGGAACATCCTGGCTTGACGTTGACACTCGGCAGTGGTCCGAAAGGGCGCTGGCCATAGGTCACATGCGTGTCGAGCAGATGCCGCGCTTGGTCGAAGGTAGTGATCCGGGTGGAGAGTTGAAGGTCCGTTTGAGGCAGGAGTGGGGGCTTTCGAATCCGGTTGTCGTGGCTGGAGGTGCTGGCGACAATGCTGCCGCAGCTTGCGGGATCGGGAGCATCAACGACGGCATCGGTTTTGTCTCACTCGGAACGTCTGGCGTGTTGCTTGTTGCGCGGGAAGCCTTTGCTCCTGATCCGGAAACAGCCGTACACTGTTTTTGTCATGCGGTTCCTGATCGGTGGATACAAATGGGTGTCATGCTTTCTGCAACGAACAGCATGAACTGGCTTGCTCGCAATCTAGGCGAACCCGTGGAAAGACTTGCTGCAGCTATGCCAGGAGAATTAAATGGACCTTCTGCGATCACCTTCCTGCCATATCTGTCAGGAGAACGGACGCCGCATAACAATAGCCATATTCGAGGCGCGTTTTTGGGCGTGGACATCTCGTCGGAATCCGCTGAGTTGACCCAGTCCGTAATGGAGGGTGTTTCTTTCGGAATGAGAGATTGCCTGGAAGCACTGAAGAGCACCGGAACCCAGCCAAATAGCCTTATGGCAGTTGGAGGAGGTGCGCGATCTCGGTTCTGGCTGGAAACCTTGGCTACTGTTTTGCAAGTTCCGCTGGAATTGCCAAAAGGCAGCGAATTCGGTGCCGCAATGGGCGCTGCACGACTCGCGATATGTGCTGCCAACGGCGTTGAACCGGCGCAAGTCATGACGCCGCCGGAAATTCAGGAACGCATTGAACCACGCGGCGATCTGATTGACGCCTACGAAAACGAATACCGGAGATACAAGCAATTCTATCAGGCGCTTGCGCCGCTGGCAGTAAGATGAAACCAGAAACGGGTAAAGCCTCTGGCATTGAAAATGCTATTCTCATCGATGGAAACATGCGTGTTTCGATCCTGAACTATGGGGCTATTACGCAGGGTTGGTGGTACAAGGACGTCCCGCTCATCCTTGGGTTCGAGGACCCAAATGAGTATCTCGCCGATACGCGTTACCTGGGCGCTATTGTTGGGCGCGTTGCCAACCGGATCAGAGGCGCGACGTTTGAATTGGATGGTGCCAGTTTTGAACTGAACGCCAATGAGGGCAAAAACACCCTGCATGGCGGCGACGATGGGCTGTCTAAACAGTTCTGGGAATTCGAACAGATTGCACAGAATGAGGCCCTGTTGAGTTACGTTTCTCGCGATGGGGAGAGCGGCTTTCCAGGGGAAATCAGGTTCGAGGTCAGGATCTGCCTACAGGGTTCACGCTTGGTCTATTCAGTAGCTGCACAACCTGACCGGCCGACGCCGATAAGCATTGCGCAACACAACTACTACACTTTGGGTGCCGCAGAAGGCGTAGACCAGCATACGCTTAAACTAACTTCAAATCGGTATCTGGACATCGACGATCAGGGTAATCCGTCGGGCAGAGTGCTTGCGACCAACGAAAACGGGTTGGATTTTTCAACGCCCAATATGATTGGAAGTGTGCCTGATGGGATTGATCACTATTTCTGCTTTGATCATGATCGCTGCCCAAAGGCTCCGGTGGCGGAACTCACTTCACCCTCTGGCCTTGCGTTGACAGTCTACTCTGACCAGCCCGGAGCACAGGTTTATTCGGGTTATGAGCTGACGAAACCACGTCGCGCTTCGCGTGGTGTGTGTATCGAGCCATCGGGTTATCCCAACGCACCGAATATCTCTTCGTTTCCCTCAATAATCTATACTCCGGAGAACCCGTATCGGCAGGAACTTATTCTAGAAGTTTCTAAGGAATGACATGAGAGCAGTTTCGCTATTCTTGATTATAGGCTCAACAATCTCAATGGTGGACGGTGCGCGTGCCCAATCGCTTGGTCCTTTGCCAGAGTTCCTCGATCCTGACTTTGTAAGTGCTGAGCTGGGGCGTTTGCTGTTCTATGACCCGATTTTGTCTGGCAACAAGAATATCAGCTGCGCGACCTGTCATCATCCCAGGCTTGGCACGTCCGACGGTGTTTCCCTTGGTATAGGGGAAGGGGGAATTGGGTTGGGTCCAGAGCGGACATTGGACCCAGAGAATACCCCGGAACAACGTATTCCTCGAAACTCACCGGGGCTTTGGAATCTTGGAGCCACTGAGTTCACGACGTTTTTTCATGATGGGCGACTAGAGGTAGACACAACGCAACCTGATGGTATCAGAACCCCGTTGGGTACTCATATGCGGTCTGGTTTCAAGTCCGCGCTGGCCGCACAGGCGATGTTCCCGGTTTTGTCGCCAGACGAAATGGCGGGTCACTATTCTGAGAATGACGTGAGCAAAGCGGTTCGCCTCGGATTTCTGACACAGCAAGGCGGTGCGTGGGATTTGATTGCAGAACGTGTTGCGGCCATTCCAGAGTACGAGCAGAGGTTTGAGGACTTAGCGCCGGATGATGAAATTACGTTCACGGCAATTGCCAACGTAATCGCGGACTTTATCGCGTTCGAGTGGCGCGCGGATAACAGCCTCTTCGATCGCGCGATGCGAGGTGAGGCTGAATTGCCAGAAGAGGCCGAAGTTGGCATGGGCCTGTTCTACGGAAAAGCTGGCTGCAGCAACTGCCATTCGGGCTGGTTTCAGACCGATCACAAGTTTCATTCGATTGCACTGCCGCAGATCGGTCCGGGAAAGGCGGCGCGATTTGAAAACCATGTCAGGGACGATGGGCGTCTTCGCGTAACCGGCGATTCCGAAGACGCGTTTGCTTTTCGTACGCCATCTCTGCGCAACGTGACCCTGACTGCGCCATACGGACACAACGGAGCCTATGCTGAACTTGAGGACATAGTACGCCATCATCTGGACCCGGTGGCGTCCTTGCGAAACTACTCGATCGAGATGGCCACCTTGCCGGACTTCCCCGGCTCTGACGACCAAAGGGCAATGTCGGATAATCAGCACTTGGGTGCGATTGCCCAAAGCAACAGCTTGTCGAAAGTAAGCCTGACGGATCAGGAAATCGACGCTCTTCTCAGATTTCTGGCAAGCCTTGAAGACCCGGCAGAGCGGTTAGGTGTGCCCGACCAAGTTCCAAGTGGGTTACCGGTTGAAAAGTAATCAGCGGTGAAGACGTATGATTTGGTTGGGCTGATAGTCCAACCACTCGTCTTTCGAACCATCCGGCCAGATCATACGAACCTGCACCTGGTCCTCACTCCCGAGCCCAAAATGCTGAAACCCAGCGATGCCACCAGCGTGACCGCCGCCGATTGTTAGCTCTCGGGTCTGAACACCCAGCGAGGTTTTGACTTCAACAAATCCACCAATCGCTACGTGATTGGATTGATCCTGAGTGACATCCAGCAATAGCCAGTTGCCACCTTGAGAAGTGTTCTGGCTGACTTCTAGCTCAGAACCTCGGTTGACGACCACCAGATCCAGCTTCCCATCGTTGTTCAGGTCAGCAATCGCCGCACCACGAGACTTAGCCATCGAGGCAGCACCGGCATCTGCTGCAGCTTCAATAAACTGTCCGTCGGAGTTCTGTAGTAGTAGGTTATTGGGGTCGTTCAGAGCTGCATCGGGCATCTGTTCTACGTTTCCCTTGGCCACGAATATATCGTCCCGGCCGTCGTTGTTGACGTCGCCAAACTGTGCGTGCCACCCGGTGGATGGCCTTCCGTCTCCGCCGATATGCGGTCTATGAGCGGTCGTACCCTTTTCGTAAGTCGCATCGAGCCAGGTCGGGCCGTTTGTCACTGGGTCAAAAATCTGGAGTTTCTGGTCACCCATCGAGGTCAGATAAACTTCGGGAAATCCGTCTCCTGTAAGGTCGCGAGAGGCGATCCCCATTCCCCAGATCGAAAATGGAAGCCAGCCTTCGTCTTCCGAGTATTGCCGAGGCTCGGGTTCCATCGCCCATAACTGCTCGTGACCGCCACGAACATAGTAGTGACGGTCGTTGCTGACGCGAAGATCAGCGCGGCCAGTTCGGGCCCAGTCCGAAAACAAAATAGAAAGTGAGCAGTAGCCGGGTTCAAGATGCAATGGCTCGTGATACAAGTCGCCTTCTGGGCGGTACAAAAGGATTGGCCCGCAGGATTCAAAAGGACCTTCGGGATCAAATCGATCAACATAAGTGCCAAACGCCAAGGTCGGTAAAGTTTGCCCGCTTTCCCATGTTGCCGAGAAGCCTGTGGTCCAGTGATCCTCGGACTGAAACCTGAGTTCAGTGAAAGGGCTGAATTGGCAGTCGGTATCGCCCCGAAGAAGCAGGTCTGGGCCAACACGCAAAATCGCCAAATCCACTATGCCGTCGCTATCAACGTCGAGAGGGTAGGCGCCGGTCACACCGGCCAGCGAAAGATCTTCAGGCGTCTTTGCCTGAAATGCTATCTGTTCCTTCGAGGTATTGATGAACAGTTGAGACCGGTTGGAACCGCCAGCCAAAAAGAGTTCTGGCAGCGAGTCCCCATTGCAATCGAAAACGGCCACACCACCGCCGACAAAATGCTCCCACCCGCCATCATAGACATGTTTTGGTACATCCACATTTGTAAACTGGGGAATAACAGTGTCCGCATTCGCAACTGTGCCCAAAGTCGCAAATATCGCAAACTCAAGACGCATTCGCCGTCAGCTCCTTGACCTTGAGAATTGAGATTTGTTCAATTCCATAGGCTGCCGCCCCCTTGGCCCACATCATGTCACCCCAGTGATGAACTTTGATCTGGGGCAAAGGTGCATCGACATTCACAACGCCGTTTTGAATGCGGGTCATAACTTCGTTGGAACACAAATGCTCAAAGCTCATTTGTGCCCCCGAGACGATAATGCACTCTGGGTCATACAAGTTGATCAGGTTGGAAATCCCGAGGCCAAACATCTGACCTGCGCGGGCAAGCACTGATGAAGCTCTGTCGTCACCTGAGTTGGCGCGGTCATGTATGTCGGAAACGGTTTCCATGTCGTTGGTATGACCGGTGACTGTCATCTCGCGGATCAAAGCATAGTCGCCCACATAGGCTTCTAGACATCCGCGTTGACCGCATTGGCAAAGGGCTCCGTCAAGTTGAACTTTGGTATGCCCAAACTCAGCGCCGCAGCCTCGTTCTCCACGGTATAGTTTGCCATCCAATACGATGCCAAGGCCAACACCGTGTTCGATCGTAACAACGAGGAAGTTCTTTAATCCCTTACACAAGCCAAAAAGCTGTTCGGCCTTGGCGACAAGATTGGCGTCGTTGTCGACGAATGCGGGGCAGGGCAGCTCATTTGAAAGCAAGTGGCTGAAATCAATATTTCTCTCAGTAATTGAGGATGACCAGTGGACAAAATTCTTGTTTGCATCGACCAGTCCAGCCACCCCGATAGAAACACCTGCCAAATGAGCGACAGTACGATCGATCTGACTGCAGGTTTCTTCAAGAGCTTCGCGGATCGCCGAAACAAATACTTGCGGCGACATTCTGGCGTGATCCAGAGCATATTTATGGGATGCGACTTCGTTACCTTCAAAGTCGACCAAGATAACGGAGATTACTTGCCGAGCCACCTTGAGGCCGGCCACAAGGTGCATCTGGCCGTCCAATTGCAGCAATACTCTGGGTCTGCCTCTCTTCCCCGACTTTGACTGTGCTTGGCTTTCAGTCTCCTTCACCAGCCCGGCCGAGATGAGATCAGCCGTGGCGGCGGTGACAGTCGCAGGGCTGGTTTGCAAGGCGGATGCAATATCGATCCGTGAGACGGACCCCTTGGCTCTGATGTGCTCCAATACCCGTAAGCGGGTCGTATTTCTTTGTTCCAAAGAAACCGGAGAGGCTTTGCTTTTCAGCATCTTGTCCTCGCGAATCTTGCTGTTGATCCAATCTATTTGAATTTGGCTGCGTCTTGTAGAGTAAATATTTTACTGACTGAAATAAATATGGTATTCAAATTTGTGAGAGCCGCGAATCGAAATGCGATGGCTCGGCATATGGGAGGAAATCATGAAGAGAATTCTCAGCTTTTCGGCTGTGGCCACTTTGTTGGCTTCGACCGCATTCGCAGAGCCAGTGGTCGGCGTAAGCTGGTCCAACTTTCAGGAAGAGCGTTGGAAAACAGACGAAGCGGCCATCAAATCGGCGCTTGAAGCAGGGGGTGCCGAGTACATCTCGGCAGACGCGCAGTCGTCTTCCGCAAAGCAGCTTTCGGACATTGAAAGCCTGATCGCCCAGGGTGTAGACGCGCTTATTATTCTGGCCCAGGACGCGCAGGCAATCGGACCGGCTGTTCAGGCTGCAGCGGACGAAGGTATTCCAGTCATTGCCTATGATCGCCTGATTGAGGACGACCGTGCGTTCTATCTGACCTTTGACAATGTGGAAGTCGGCAGAATGCAGGCCCGGGCTGTTTTTGAAGCCATGCCCAAGGGCAACTACGTGATGATCAAAGGCTCTCCTACTGATCCGAACGCAGATTTCCTGCGCGGTGGTCAGCAAGAGATCATCGGAGCAGCCGTCGACAGCGGTGACATCGTAATCGTTGGTGAGGCCTATACGGATGGCTGGTTGCCGGCGAACGCGCAGCGAAACATGGAGCAGATCCTGACCGCGAATGAGAACAACGTGGATGCGGTTGTTGCGTCAAATGACGGTACTGCAGGCGGTGTTGTTGCTGCGCTGACCGCACAGGGCATGGAAGGCATTCCGGTTTCCGGTCAGGACGGCGACCACGCAGCATTGAACCGTGTCGCACTGGGAACGCAGACGGTTTCGGTTTGGAAGGATGCTCGCGAACTTGGAAAGGCCGCTGGCGAAATCGCTGTCGCATTGAGCGGTGGGACAAGCCCTGCTGATGTCGAAGGCGCAGTTAGCTGGACATCACCGGGTGGGACCGAGATGAACTCGGTTTTCCTAGCGCCTGTTCCAATCACTAAGGACAACTTGTCCGTGGTTGTGGATGCCGGATGGATCCCGCTGGAAGATCTTTGCCAAGGCGTTGAAAACGGACCTGCGCCTTGTAACTAAACCACTCAGCCCTGGGCCTCTTAGTCTGGGCCTGGGGCAAATGCTGAAAATGAAAGATCGGAAATGACCGAAACTTCGTCTCAGCCGATACCTGAAAAAGCGAAACCCAGCCTGTTCCAGCAACTGGAACTGGACATGCGACTTTTGGGAATGATCGGCGCGTTTGTCATCCTGTGCATCGGATTCAACATCTTCACAGATGGAAGGTTCCTGACGCCGCGCAATCTATTCAACCTGTCCATCCAGACGGTTTCAGTGGCCATTATGGCTTGCGGAATGGTGTTCATTATCGTCACGCGACACATCGACTTGTCGGTTGGCGCACTATTGGCAACAACCTCGGCTGTGATGGCAATGACGCAAACCGAGCTTTTGCCGCAGGTACTTGGTATGGGTTTGAACAACCCGGCAACCTGGGCGATCACAATCGTTGTCGGGTTGTTTGTCGGCACACTGATTGGTGCGTTTCATGGCTGGATGGTTGGTTATCTGACGATACCAGCGTTCATCGTTACGCTTGGTGGATTTCTGGTTTGGCGAAACGTGGCGTGGTATTTGACCAGCGGCCAGACGATTGGTCCTCTGGATAGTACATTCCTGATGTTTGGCGGGACCAACGGGACATTGGGAACGACGACAAGCTGGCTGTTCGGCTTGTTTGCTACTGCGATTGCCATCTGGGCTTTGTGGAGTGGGCGACGCGCAAAAGCGTCACATGGTTTCCCGGTAAAACCTGTTTGGGCCGAGGCCACTCTGGCCGGGATAATCGCAATTGCTATCCTTGGGTACGTTTACATCGTAAACAGCTACTCCATTCCGACGCGCCGGCTGCAACGTATGTTCGAAGCGCGCGGCGAGACAATGCCAGAAGGGCTGGTTGTAGGATACGGCATACCGATTTCTGTCCTCATACTAATCATAGTAGCGGTTACCCTGACGATCGTGGCACGGAAAACCCGGTTTGGTCGATACATCTTTGCCACTGGTGGCAACCCGGATGCGGCAGAGCTTTCAGGTATCAACACTCGGCTGCTGACCGTGAAAATCTTTGCTTTGATGGGTTTCTTGTGCGCCGTGTCCGCGGTGGTCGCCTCGGCCCGCTTGGCAAACCACTCGAACGACATTGGTACGCTGGACGAACTTCGGGTCATCGCCGCTGCAGTGATCGGAGGAACCGCATTGTCGGGCGGCATCGGTACCATCTATGGCGCGATCCTTGGTGCATTGATCATGCAGGCGCTGCAATCGGGCATGGCAATGGTTGGCGTTGACGCGCCGTTTCAGAACATCGTCGTCGGCAGCGTCCTCGTGTTGGCCGTCTATATCGACATCGTTTACCGCAAGCGACTGGGGGCCAAGTGATGCAAGCTCAGGATACTCAGAAAAAAACTTCCGGCACTGGGCGTGGGTCAGGCGCGCCGCCATTGGTCGAGATGCGCGATATTTCGATTTCCTTCGGTGGGATCAAGGCCGTCGACCATGTGTCGGTCGATCTCTATCCGGGTGAAGTCGTTGGCCTGCTTGGCCATAACGGGGCCGGGAAGTCCACTCTGATCAAGGTTCTGTCCGGCGCCTATCAGATGGATCACGGTGAGATCCTGATTGATGGCAAGCCAGTCGAGATTGGCAATCCCCGTGACGCCCGGGCGAATAACATCGAAACGATATATCAGACGCTCGCCTTGGCCGACAATCTGGACGCGACATCGAACCTGTTCCTGGGGCGTGAGATGACGACGCCTTTTGGTTTGGTCAACGACGCAGCCATGGAGGCCGAGTGCCGAAAGATCATGGCTCAGCTCAACCCGAACTTTCAGAAGTTCAATGACCCGGTCTCCGCCTTGTCGGGCGGGCAAAGACAATCAGTGGCGATCGCTCGGGCTGTCTACTTCAACGCACGTATTCTGATCATGGATGAGCCGACAGCAGCGCTCGGGCCGCATGAAACTCAGATGGTGGCGGATCTGATCCACCAGCTAAAGGCGCAAGGCATCGGGATATTTCTGATCGATCACGACGTGCATGCCGTCATGGAACTGTGCGACCGCGCCTCGGTCATGAAGAACGGAAAACTGGTTGGGACGGTCGATATCGCAGACGTAACTGATGACGATCTATTGTCGATGATCATTCTCGGCAAGCAGCCAGCACAAAAAGCAGAGTAGGGGGCAGAAATGCCAAGTGGATTTTTTGAAGGGATCGAGAAGGTCCAGTTTGAAGGCGTGGACAGCAAGAACCCGTTGGCCTTTCGTCACTACGACCCGGATGAAATCATCATGGGCAAGCGTATGGAGGACCATCTGCGGTTTGCGGTGGCCTGGTGGCATTCATTCGCGTGGGAGGGTGGAGACCCCTTTGGTGGACCTACGTTCGAACGCCCATGGTATCCTCAGGACGATATGGGCCGGGCCCGCCAGAAGGCAGATATTGCATTCGAATTGTTTGAGCTTTTGGGGCAGCCATTCTTTTGCTGGCACGACGCTGATATCCGGCCTGAACAGGGAAATTTTGCCGATAACCTGCGCACATTGGAAGAAATCACCGATTATATCGGTGAAAAGATGCAAGTTTCTGGCACGAAACTGCTTTGGGGTACGGCCAATATGTTCAGTCATCGTCGCTGGATGTCTGGCGCCAGTACCAATCCTGATCCCGACGTTTTTGCGTTCGCTGCAGCGACAGTAAAATCCTGTATGGATGCAACTCACAAACTAGGCGGTGAAAACTATGTTCTGTGGGGAGGTCGTGAGGGCTACGAAACCCTTCTGAACACGGACCTGAAAACTGAATTGGACCACATGGGCCGTTTTCTGAACATGGTCGTAGAGTACAAACATAAGATCGGGTTCAAAGGCACCATTCTTGTGGAGCCGAAACCTCAGGAGCCTTCCAAGCACCAATACGACTATGACGCAGCTACTTGCATCGGTTTTCTCAGGAAGTATGGGTTGGAGAACGAAGTGAAACTAAATCTCGAGCAGGGCCACGCGATCCTTGCCGGGCATAGCTTTGAGCATGAAATTGCGGTTGCGGCTGCTGAAGGGATGCTGGGTTCGATTGATATGAACCGCAACGACTACCAATCCGGATGGGATACAGACCAGTTCCCGAACAATACACCGGAAGTTGCCCTAGCTTACTATTACATCCTGAAAGCTGGTGGTTTTACCACCGGGGGCACAAATTTCGACGCCAAAATTCGCAGGCAATCGATTGACGCTGTCGATCTGGCGGCGGCTCATATCGGCGGAATGGATATATGCGCACGTGGTTTGAAAGCAGCGGCTGCAATGATTGAAGATGGAGGTTTGGAAAACGCGCTTTCGCAACGCTACTCCGGTTGGAAGTCTCCCAAAGCGGAGTCCATGTTAGGCAGTAGTCTGGATGAAATTTCCGCTCGCGTTTTAAATGAAGGAATAAACCCAGAGCCGCAATCTGGACGCCAGGAAATACTAGAGAATTATGTGAACAGATTTGTCTAACTGCCAAACTTGGGTGTTTTCCACTGCTGTCAAAAGTCATGCCAAGCCGTCTTTGGTGCTGAGGGCACGAATGGAGGTTTTGTTCATAACCCGTCCATATAGACAAAACCCCTCCTTAATATGGTTGAATGGCCTCAATTCGTTTTGGGTCACAAATGATTGACGTTTGGGTCGCTAATGAGTGACGTAAATTATTGATTTATTAAAGTTTTATCTGTCGATTGAGTCAAATATCAGTGGCGTTCCACATTTCCTGTTGGACGTCACACGAACCTGACCCAACCGTCATAGTTGGACTAGATACTAGGTGAACGTTCGACATCAGAAGGCACCCCCCCAATGTTGGACATCAGTTGAATTTGATCTGACTTCCCTTTCGGAAAATCAGAGCTGATTTGCAGGTCAGACAGCGAAGCTGCCTGTGCCTGCTAATCTGCCACGTGGCGATCGCGGGAGGGGGCGAGGCAACGCTATTCGACAATAGTGGTGCGGCCCGCAGGCGCAGCCGAGGACACGGTGTTGTCTAATAGGGTTGCCCGAGGGGGAAGGCAGTGTCTTACCCCTGATGGCCAGGGGCGTTTGGCTTGTCCAAATCCCGTTGTCTCACAAAACAAAAGCATGAGCGCAGTACGCTATGCCACCGTTGGGAACGTTTACCTCAACACTCAATGGTCGGCAAAAAGTTTGATGTAACTGTTCTTAGTTCAGAGCGTCGTTAGAGGCTTTGAGCCCTTACCAGGCCTTCTCCCATTCCAATAACTTTTGCTCATGCAGCAAGCCACGAACCGCAATATGCGGACAGTCTGAGTGGCTTAGTTAGAGGCAGAGAAGCGGACAAAGGTTGAATTCGCTGCGGTTGCACCAAGGTCTGCAATATCGAGTAACCGGCCGCATATGCGCGGCTGGTCTTTCAATTTTACCGCTCTCTGAGGAGATTTTCAGGTCGGTTCCGCTTCACCGGGGGGTGGGACGTTCAGCCGGTTTCACCAAATCCTTTCGGTACTGGCAGATCAGGCAAGGACGCCGCTCGTTTTTGCAGGGCCCGCCCGATAACTACACGGCTGATTTCGGTTGTCCCGTCCACAATCCGCAGCATTTGCGCGAGGCGGGACAAACGATCCAGACCATAAGGCTGCAGCAGACCCATGCCGCCCAGCACTTGCGTGCAGGTATTTGCAGCCTTCACTGCGGCATCTGGCACAAACCGTTTGGCATGGGCGGCCATCAGTGGGCCCTCGGGCGTGCCAAGGGCCTCTGCCGCCTTGCGGTACAGTAGCTTCGAGGCTTCAAGATCGGTCGCAACCTCGCCCAGCATCCACTGGATCCCGTCCAGATCGAGGTTCCTGCCACCAAACATCTTGCGGTTCTTGGAATAGGACAGCGCCGTATCTAATGCAGCTTGCATCAATCCACAGCATCCTGACGCAATCGAAACGCGGGCAATATCGATCGCCATGAGTGAGCCTTGCAGGCCCTGGCCAATGGGCAGGATGATATTGTCTTCGCTCACCACGACATTGTCCATGTACATCTCGGCCAGAGGCAGGAAGTTGTAGGACGGGGTGTCGTAGAGCGGGCCAAAACTGAGGCCCGGAGCGTCGGCGGGAATGGCGATCATCGCCATATCCTTGTGGCCGGGTGCATCACTGGTTTTGACCACGGTGAAATAGATATCAGCCTCGGTCGCCAAGCTGACCCATGCCTTCGCACCGCTGATCGTCCATGTGCCGTCATCATTGATCACGGCTCGCGAATACATGTTTGTGGCATCCGATCCCGATTGCGGTTCGGTCAGCGCAAAGTTCGCCAGTTTGCGGCCAGAGGTCAGATCCCGCGCCCACTTTTCCTTGAAGGCATCTGTGCCATAGCCGCAGCCCGCGAAGGTGCAGATGTTATGCATCGACAGGGCAAAGGCATAAGCGCCATCTCCGAGCCCCAGTTGTTCGTAGACCTGAATGCCCTCTGAAAGTGGCAAGCCCTGGCCGCCAAACTCTTCGGGGGCGTACAGCCCAGTCAGGCCAGCGGCCCCGGCCTTGTCCGACGCATCACGGGGCCATGTCTTCGTGGCGTTCCAGGCGTCCACATTTGGCAGGATGACCTGCTCGGCGTGGTCGCGTGCGGCCTGGAGTATGGTGGCGAGTTTGTCTGACATTGGTGGATCCTTTCAAGGGCGATTGTTCTCAGATGACGCCACAACCCGGCAATCGTGGATGGCCAGACTGATGAGCTATGAAGGCGAAACTTCAGCTGAAAATGCTTCTCTGCGGCAAGATTTAGCGAGCCAGCCCGTTAAGCTCTATCTCGTGCGCTGACAGATAATTGTCCAAAAGTGACAAATGGCCGCTTATGTTTGTGATTTGCGGTATGAGCTGGGCGTGCTTCCGGTCCAGCGTTGAAAGGCCCGGTGGAAATTGGCCGCCGACGAAAATCCGACATCATGTGCGATGGCTTCAACGCTTTTGCGCCCCGCCTGAAGATCACGGATTGCGATGTCGCGCCGCAGGGCATCCTTTATGGCCTGAAACGACGTGCCATCCGCGTGTAGCCTGCGGATCAGGGTGCGCGGGGTCATGTGCATTGCGGATGCTGTCTGTGTTAAGGTCGCCGAATCCCAACCTGTCTGACCCAGATACGTGCGCACCCGCAGCGATTGGGTGTGTTCGCGGGAAGAGGTAAAAATCCAGTCTCGCGGCGCGTTTTGCAAAAACCGGTCAAGACCAGCTGTGCTTCGAGTCTGCACAGGGCCCATTACATTCGGATCAAACGCGATGGCGGTGGCGGGTTGGCCAAACCGCAGCGGTGCAGGAAAGATAATCGCGTAATCCTGATCAAAGTCCGGGCGATCAAACGCGAAATCAACGGCTTTAACCTGAACCTCATGCCCTGCCAGCCAAGACATGAGCCCGTGGGCAAGTTTGAGGATCAGCATGTGGCCAAACCGTTGTACAGGCGCATCTGTTTGCGGGTTCAGGCTCAGTGTGAGGGCGCTGTCAGCGTCATCCAGATCAAACTGATAGTCATCCAGCAGCAAATTCCAGAAGGTCGAAAACCGGTAAAGTGCAGATGGCAAGGATGTGGCTTCGCGCACTGTCGTCAGAAGGTGTTGCAGGGCACGCGGTCGCACGGGCCTGCTCCAAAGCCCCATCATCTCATCGCCGGTCTCAACTGCAGCAAGTTGATACAGGCAAACGATCTGATCCAGCGTGACGCGACCATTCGGCGAGCGCGTATCCGCGTTCAGACCGGACCGGCTAAGCAGCGACGCCATCTGCGCCTCTGGGCATAGGGCACGCAGCGCCGCCAGCCAGTCATCGACAAACTGGCTGGAAACCGTGGAAAGGATCGTTGGCGTGACATTGGTCATAACGCCTCAGGAGGTATCACCAATTCCGGTCGACATGAAATGCAGGCTTGCAGATAGCGGCCTTCGCAGCTGACAGAATGTCAGTGTCTCAACCAGATAACGCTCTGCGTGAACTCATTTCAGTGGGGTCCGGCGACTTCGAACAACGCTGCGGCCCCCATGCCTCCGCCAACACACATGGAGGTCACCACGTATTTTACGCCACGACGCCTCCCCTCAAGCAGAGCGTGCCCGACTTGTCTCGCACCTGTCATGCCGTAGGGGTGGCCAATCGATATCGCACCGCCGTTCACGTTGTAGATTTCGGGATCAATCCCAAGATGGTCGCGGCAATAGAGGACCTGGCAGGCAAAGGCTTCGTTAAGCTCCCAAAGGCCGATGTCTTCGATGCGAAGACCTGCATTCTTAAGCAGCTTTGGAATGGCAAAGATCGGGCCGACCCCCATCTCTTTCGGTGCGTTTCCTGCAACAGCCATGCCGCGATAGATACCTAGCGGTGTGAGGCCCTGCTGCTCAGCCACTTTGCCTCCCATGAGCACACAAGCCGAGGCCCCGTCAGAGAGTTGGCTTGCGTTTTCGGCAGTAACCACGCCTCCTTCGACAACCGGGTTCAACTGGCCAAGAGTTTCGGCCGTCGTGCCCGGCCGGTTGCCCTCGTCTTTTGACAAGGTCACCTCTTCCAGGGTTTCCTCTCCGGTTTCGCGGTTCTTGACCCGCTTAATCGCAGTGATCGGGACGATCTCATCTTCAAACGTACCAGCGGCCTGAGCCCGGGCGGTCCGACCTTGGGAAAGTGCAGCGTATTCATCCTGGGCGTCACGACTGATCCCATAGGTCCGCGCCACATTTTCCGCCGTCATCAGCATCGGCATATAGGCATGTTCAGATTGGTCGATAACGTTTGGATCATTTGCGTTGCCGCTTCCAGCCCGGCAATCCTTGGCAGCCTTTGGGTGCCCCCGGCGCCTGGCAGCAGCCCCAGCTTGATCTCGGGCAGCCCCATCTATGCATCCGGCGTGGCGACACGGTAATCACAGGCGAGTGCGATCTCCAGCGCACCACCCATCGCGGCGATAATGGGTTTCTTGCTGGTTTTAATCGTTACACACAGGTCTGGCAGGTCCGGCTTGTCCCAACCAGCCATATGTACCCGTCAAAAACGCAAACAACGCCAACAGGTAAAGGGCAGCAAATACGATGGTGGTCATTCTACAAACCAAGTCGAGCTTTACACAGAGCGAGTCAGTGCTGCGCAACCGTACTCAGCTACGCACCAAACTGGTCACAGAGCGCCTTCGTCGCCAAGGAACTCGATACCAGCTGTCGCGCCATCACTGTAAGCAATACAATTCCAAGGAGCACGGTCCTCGCCAACGCCGACGGTTACTTGTGTTCCCGCCTCGCTAAACGCAGACGACAGCACCACGACTTGCGAATTGTTCGTCGTATTGGCGACATCTCGCAGACATGCCTGCTGGGCAGGAGTCAGTTCTGAGGACGCAGTAGAGCTGCCAGTATCTTCACATGCTGCAACGGTTAGAGACCCAATTAGTACAGCTGTGGGGGTCATAAATCTCTTCATTCTTGTTCCCTCGTTGGTTCTGCCTAACATTTGGTCAAAGATGCACTACAAAATCAACTATTCGATTGTGTCGACATTTCTGCGCGATAGCGGGCGCTAAACGGGAATGATCTCTTTCGATGGCAAGAGTCTTTCGGGCGGCAGGTCCATTCAAGCTTCCGTTTTGGGCACGATGCATGCCGTAGCTGAAGCACTCTAGAATGACGATAACGCGGGACTAAGCCGCCTCTTACACGGCCGTCAATTTAAGCCGGAAAACCTCGTCTCATGATCAGAGCTTTTTGCATTTACTAACTTTCTGAACGGTGTTGTGAATTTTGGCGTAAAATCACAAGCCGTTTTGCGGAATATCTTTATATCGGCTGTGTTCCTGCGCGGGCGTAAAGTCCCGAACAGACAAATAGACTGGTCTGTCCCATGACCAGACTATCCCCGCGTTGCCAATCATCCCAGATTAGGGTGACGCGGGGAACTTTAAATCCAAGCGGCGGTCCTTGCCGTATTAAGCTTAACCCAATCCAATAGTGATTTGTGAGGGGGTAACGAGTTACGGCCTCGCCATTGTGCGGGGCCTTTTTTGTTGAAGGTAAAAAAGGCCAGCTTCACAATGCGGATCCACTCACACACTTGCATTGCGAAGCTGGCAAACAACTCTCCTACAGGGGGATGGTTAGTAGGAGGTGGCAGCACAATTATGGGACTGTGCAAGGCGAAATAACTACAGAATGACAGGATGCGCTAGGCGTTCATCGGTATAGGTTGGGTATCCGAAAGTATAGTTACACTCGAACAAGCTTAATCTGCGGTGCCAGCTTCGAAACACCCTCTCCGCACGGTGCAAAAAAGCTATACACCAGAACTTTCGGAAGGAGATGCCCGCCGGAGACGGCGGCATAGATAGGATATCTGACGTATTTTATGAAAACTGGAAGCGCCCAAAGCAGCTAGATACCCATTTTTTTCGGTTTTTCCGAGAGTTTACTACTGATGGCTTGGCCTAACTCACAATTCTGGCTCTTTTGGTAGGCGCCAAACTTGACACAAAAGGAAGGTCTGTATTGGGCTCGAACCCGTTGTTCGCTAAATCGCGACGAGTGTATGTTTGCAGACTTTGCGGCCGAAGATGTTTTAACACAAGATATGTTTGGCCTGATAAGTTAACGAATTAAACTGTTCCTCCAAGCCGATGTTTTTCCTATCGTTGGTGAGAAATTGCGTGTCGGGAGGTCTTAATGAACAAGCTTATCTCAGTAGCGGGTGCGGTCTGCTTTGCTTTAACAGGAGCTTGGGCCGACGAGCATGCCCCGCCCAACATTCTTGTCATCATGGCAGATGACGTGGGTTGGGCGAGCGTCGGCGTTTACCACGGAGGTGTCAAAAGCATCGAGACGCCGAACTTGGATCGCCTCTCGTCTGAGGGCGCTCGTCTCACAGATTATTATGCCGAGCCAAGTTGTACTGCCGGTCGATCAGCTTTCATGACCGGACAGTTGCCTATTCGGACTGGTATGCACACGGTAGGGCTGCCGGGGGATCCGATAGGGTTAAACCCAGATGATCCGACGCTTCCAATGTTCCTGAAAAAATTAGGGTACACGACGGGGCAGTTTGGTAAGAACCACTTGGGCGATCTCAACGAGTTCCTACCGACTATAAAAGGTTTCGACGAGTATTGGGGCTGGCTCTATCACTTGAATGCCATGGAATATACGTCTGATCCGGATTGGCCAGACGATCCAGAATTCAACGCGCAATTCGCACCGCGCAACATCATTCATTCTTTTGCCACAGACGAGGAGGACGAAACAGTCGATCCGCGATTTGGAAAAGTCGGGAAGCAGCGCATCATTGATGACGGACCTGCGCCGCCGGAACGCCAAAAGACTTTGGATGACGAAGTGACATCTTACACGAAGGACTTCATTTCTCGTGCAGTTGAGTCGGACACTCCGTTTTTTGTCTGGATGGCTCCAGCCCGTGCACACGTCTGGACCCACCTCAGCCCCGAATACGAAGCTATGTTGGGCAATGGGCGCGGACTTCAGGATGTTGTCATGAAGGAGTTGGATAACAACGTTGGTAACGTTCTCAGCCACCTTGAAGATCTGGGAGTCGCCGATAATACCATAGTGATGTTCACTGCCGACAATGGCCCGGAAACACTGACGTGGCCTGATGGTGGTACGACACCGTTTCATGGGGAAAAGGGTACTACCTGGGAAGGTGGCTTTAGAGTTCCTGCTATTATTCGCTGGCCGGGCAAAATTCCTGAAGGACAGGTTTTGAACGGCATCTTCAGCGGAATGGACTGGATGCCAACATTTGTAGCTGCGGCTGGAGGTCCGACAGATCTAAGAGAAAAGCTCCTAGAGGGATATGAAGGCTATAAAGTGCATCTCGATGGCTACAACCAACTATCTTACCTGACAGGTGAGGACGAAGAGAGCAATCGCCGCGAGCTGATTTACTATCAGGGTACGGACCTCCAAGCCGTACGCTACAACGATTGGAAAGCGCACTTTGTCGTTCAAAACCACGGCTGGTCAGGCCCGAAGGAAGAGTTGGTCGCCCCCTTGCTTTTCAACCTTCGCCGCGATCCTTACGAGAAAGCAGCGGAGGAAAGCGGGATGTACGTCCGCTGGATGGGTGAGAAAATGTGGGCATTCGGCCCAGCCGCCCGACTAGTGCAGGCACATCTCGCTACCTTCGAGGAGTTCCCTCCGCGCGGGAAGCCGGTCGCCAATCAAGACCATGTTGAAGAACAGACATCAACCGAAGGCGGCATCTCTCAGTAGAGGAAGCGAGGCAACCAATACGCCTTTCTCACTGCGGCGTGGGCATCCGGCTCGGATCATCGGATGCCCCAGAAAACCGATTAGGAATTTTGCAAAAAAGCGAAACCTCTACGAGAAGGAGTCCTCCATGAGTGCTAGATTAGTCCTTCTGCTTGCGGCCGTTGGCCTCGTGCCAATCGCGTTATCATACGGTCTGATGCCCGGCAGTTCGGTCCCAGCTTTGCTGGGATTTCCGGTGGAAGGGACCAACCAAACCCACGTGTTCCGCGCGATTATGGGTCTTTACCTGGCAAACGCGTTGTTTTGGTTGGCGGCCGCTTCGAAACCAGAATTACAACGCCCCGCGCTGTGGGTACTTTTTTTGTTTATGTCGGGACTGGCCGTTGGACGCATGCTAAGCATTCTTATCGATGGAGTTCCAAACGGGTTACTTCTATTTTATCTTGCGGCCGAGATAGCTTTTGCAGCTCTTGCGGCGGTTTCCCTGAGAAAAGTACAATGAAACAGGAAGTGTCAAAGTGCTGAGGTTTTTCTTTGTTCTCTCGATGATTACAACTGCGTCGGTTTCGACATCCGGTCTGGCACAATCGTCATCTGTCCAGGCTGCGGTGGACAAAAATTTTTTAGAGCTTGAGATTGCCGTTGACGAGGCGGGACCTACTCCAATCGCATCGATAGACCACTCGCGTCTGGCTAAAGCCGAAGGCGTAGAAATGCCCGCGTCTCGTGTGCTCATTTTCTCTGATCCTGAGATAAACACACCCATTCTGAAAGAGACCGTGCGAGCAGGTTTGGACCTTCCTTTTCGTGTTCTTTCCTTCGATCAGGATGATCGCCCGCAGATTACCTACACGGACTCCCAGTTTCTCAAAATCCGGCATGGGCTCACGGACGCGTCTTCGGTGCGTGTATTTCAGAGCAAGATGCTCGAAGTTCTAAACGACTTGGATGCAACACCAGCGCCGACCAACGGGTTGTTTGCCGACTATGGGGTCATCGAACTGCGATCTCAGCTCAGCGTACCAGAGGCAGTCGAACGTCTCAGGACAGCTGTGATGGGACAGGACGATACTGTCTGGTTTGGGGAAATCGATTTTGCGACCGGAGCATCCCAACTAGGGGTGGAACTGCCGGATGCAGTTCTCTTACTGTTCGGCGGACCAGCACCCGGTGGCATAGCTATGGCGGGCTTTCCGGCAATTGGTTTGGATGCCTTTTGCCAAAAACTTTTGGTTTACGCGAATGAAGAAGGCGGCTCCGTAGTCATTTTCAATGACATCGCTGCCCTCGCGGAGTTGCACTACGGTTTTTCAGCCGAACCTCATCACGGATTGAACAAACGGCTTACCGCAACATTTCGCACGGCAATTGAGTAGCCGCTGTTTGGAAAACGCACTAGAAACCCGTTACCGATTGGCCATCTTTTCGTCGTCCGCTTTGGGCTCTTCTTCCTCTTGGGACACATCGCAGAGAAAGGCCGGTGCGAGCCCAAACCTACGAAATGCTGCACCACGCTCGAATGGGGGCCTTGGGAACTTCTAGTAAAGCAGCGAAACGACTTGATCAGTTTCGGGTCTTCGCCTCGAGTCTTCGGGCAGTCGAGCGCACAAATGACGCCCCGTATGGCAGGTACGCTCGCTGGTACGTTTCAGCGAACCGTTCGCGAGCGCTTCTTCGATCAGGCACAGGTGCCCGATCAAGACGCCGGCACCGGCTTTGGCCTCTTCCACGGCAAGGCTGTAGAGGGAAAACTTCGGACCGTGTATCGGATCGCTTGTGGGCGTGGATGTCGCCTTTGACCAAACGGCCCAGTCATCTGCCCATGTCTGGTCGTGCAGAAGCGTCGTTGTCTCGAAGTCTACGACCCGTTCAAGAAGCGCGGGTGCGCACACCGGTACAATCTCATCGGCACAAATTGAGACCTGATCGGGCGATCCATCGGGCACATCGAAGAAAATCGCCAAATCGAACAGTTCTCTCGACAGGCTCGGCGGGGTTTCCATGGCGGTGACCGAGAAGTTGATCATGGGCAATTGCGCTCTGACCTTGCTCAGTCTTTTCGGCAACCAAAGCTGAGCGACGGAAGGAAGGGCTGCGATGTGAAAATCCACGTCCGGACCAAGGTTGCGCAAGGCGCGCGTTGCATCCGCCAACGCGTCAAAGGCAGATGTGAACCTTGAGACCAGCGATGCTCCGGCCTTCGTCAACTCCACCCCTTGGGCGTTACGGCGAAAGAGTGACATGCCTGCCCAATCTTCCAACGTCTTGATATGCTGAGAGATCGCGCCGGGAGTGACGCAAAGCTCATCCGCAGCCGCAACAAAACTCACATGTCGCGCAGCAGCTTCAAATGCCCGCATGGCGTTCAGCGGTGGGCCCTTCGGGCGTTTGGGGGCGACGCTCATTTCTTAGCCTTAGATTTTCTACGCCCAGAAATAGCAAATCTGCTTTGCGCTGTCACGCTCAAGGCGCCAGATTGGTGCAAACAGGAGGATGGCGTATGACACTTGCACAACGAAACTGGGTTCCCATAACGAGTGAAACTCTGGTTCAGGGCATTGCCAACAAGGCTGCGTCCACGTCCTCGGCCGATCTTCTGGCCCGGGTTCAGACACTCGCCGAGCGGAACCGTGTGATCCACGAGGAAGAATGCTTCAACCTCAATCCGGCGACCAATGTTATGAACCCCAAGGCAGAGGCGCTCTTGTCGTCAGGTATCGGATCGCGTCCGTCCTTGGGCTATCCTGGTGACAAGTATGAAATGGGATTGGAGGCGATCGAAGAAATCGAGGTTATCACCGCCCAGCTTTGCGCAGAGGTGTTCGATGCCAGTTTCGCAGAGGTCCGCGTGCCCTCTGGCGCGATTGCCAACCTGTATGGCTTCATGGCGACCTGCAAACCGGGTGACACGATTATCGCTCCGCCCGCGTCGATTGGTGGGCATGTGACGCACCATATCGCGGGCTGTGCGGGGCTTTATGGCCTGCGCACGGTCGAGGCTCCCGTAAACAAGGATGGCTACACGGTCGATCTGGATCAGCTTCGCGCATTGGTCCTGGCCGAACGACCCAAGCTGATCACCATCGGCGGCAGTCTGAACCTGTTTGAGCACCCTGTGGCCGACATTCGTACCATCGCGGACGAAGTCGGCGCTAAGGTCATGTTCGACGCTGCCCACCAATGCGGGATCATAGCGGGGCGGGCGTGGTCGAACCCGCTGAAGGAAGGCGCGCATTTCATGACGATGAGTACCTACAAAAGCCTTGGGGGACCGGCCGGGGGACTGATCGTCACCAACGATGCCGAGATCGCAAAGGCGCTGGATGCCATCGCGTTCCCCGGGATGACTGCCAACTTCGATGCTGCGAAGACGGCCGCTCTTGCGGTGACCATGCTGGATTGGAGGGACTTTGGGGAAGCCTATGCCAGGGGGATGATCGCAATGTCGCAAGCATTGGCGACCGCATTGGACAGAGAGGGCGTTCCGGTCTTTGCTGGGGCCGAAGGCTTTACGAACTCCCACCAGTTCGCCGTATTGGCCGAACCCTTTGGAGGCGGTCAGGCGGCGTCGAAAAAGCTGCGCCCGAATGGGTTTCTAGCTTGCGGCATCGGACTGCCATTGGCCGTGGTTGACGGCGATATGAACGGATTGCGCATTGGCACGCCAGAACTGGTCCGTTGGGGCATTACGACGGCCGATGCAGGTCAGCTTGCCGCGCTAATTAAACGCGGTCTCAACGGCGAAAATGTTGGAGAAGAGGTGGCGTCTTGGAGGCGAAACTTTGACACTCTCTGCTTTGTTCACTGAGACAGAAAGCGGACATTTGTGCATTCTTGGCGAACGTCAAGAAAGTTCGCGTCTCGTTGGTCCGATCGGCTTGCGGCGAATGCTTTTGGTTACCTTCCTTCCGGAATTGTCACTGTTCCTCCCGAAGATGCTTATGGGCATCCAATAGTGACGCAATAATCTGGAAACATGGTTGCGCCAGAGTCGAAAGGCTCCGGCGCAATTTCATTTTGAAACATCTATTTAGCGTTGGATCGCCCCGAGGCTGAGGCAAAGGAGTTACGCACCGGGCACCTGCATTGAAACCTCCATCGGCCAGTTTTTCCTACGTCCTCAGCTCTACCGAGCTTTCGTAAATCGATCAGACGGCTTCCAGCGCGATGGCGATACCCTGACCAACACCAACGCACATGGTGGCCAGCGCGCGTTTGTGACCACCTAACGACAGCTCCAGTGCCGCCGTTCCAGCGATCCGGGCCCCGGTCATGCCCAGCGGGTGCCCTAAAGCAATGGCTCCGCCATTTGGATTCACATGCGCGCTATCCTCGGCCAGACCTAGGGCGCGCAGAACTGCGATACCTTGCGCGGCAAAAGCCTCATTCAGTTCAACCACGTCGAAGTCTTCGGGATTCAGGCCCAAACGGGCGCACAGCTTTTGCGTGGCCGGGATCGGACCGATACCCATAATCCGAGGTGCCACACCCGCCGACGCCCCGCCAACGATGCGGGCCATCGGGGTCAGTCCGTATGTCCTGGCGGCCTCAGCCGAGGCGATGATCAGCGCGGCAGCCCCGTCATTGACGCCCGAGGCGTTGCCAGCCGTGACTGTTCCACCATTACGGAAAGGCGCGGGCAGGTTGGTCAATTTTTCCAGCGTCGTGCTGCGGGGATGCTCATCGGTTGCAAACAGAACTGGATCGCCTTTTCGCTGCGGCAGTTCGACCGGAGTAATTTCCTGTGCCAGCCGACCCGACGCGATAGCTTTGGCCGCGCGCTCTTGACTGCGAAGCGCGAATGCGTCCTGCGCGTCACGCGTCACATTGAAATCCTCGGCGACGTTCTCAGCAGTTTCCGGCATGGAGTCGACACCGTACTGTGACTTGATCACCGGGTTGATAAAACGCCAGCCAATGGTGGTGTCATAAACAGCATTCGCTCGTGAAAAGGCGCTTTCGGCCTTGGGCATAACAAAGGGTGCGCGCGACATGCTCTCAACCCCGCCAGCGACCACCAGGTCGGCATCACCACAGCGGATCGCCCGCGCGGCATTGATCACAGCATCCATACTGGACCCACACAGGCGGTTAATGGTCGTACCGGGGACAGCCACAGGCATGCCCGCAAGCAGCAATGACATGCGCGCCACGTTGCGATTATCTTCACCGGCCTGGTTGGCGCAACCGAATATCACGTCATCGACAGCATCCCAGTCAACGCGTGGATTGCGCGCCATCAAGGCACGTATAGGAACCGCGCCCAAATCGTCAGGGCGTACCGGGGCCAGAGTACCACCAAAACGGCCGATCGGCGTTCGTGTATAATCGCAGATATAGGCTTCGGTCATTGAGTTCACTTTCCTGCATGAGCCGTGGCGACATGGGAAACGGGTCGTTCGAAACGTAGGCTCGAGAGTATTTAAAAACAGTTTGAAAAAAATGGGAAATCCGAAATTTAACTTGTCCAGAATTTCTGGGCTGGTCATTCGATTACATAGAGAGGTGGCGCGGCCGTCTGACATTCGGCTGCACTTGTCTTGTTTCGGCCGACAAACAAGAGCGCTGACCGATCCCAGACCTGGCCAATCAGCGGACAGCAATTCGCCCAACCATGGCCCGAGTTTAAACCCGCGCATTGGTTTCGGTTTGGCGGAATACCTCCTGCGGTCAACCGCAAGAGGTGATTTCTAAGCAAATCCACTCATCGTAGAGTACCAGTTTGCGCTTTAACTCCTGACCGCCGCCCTCAGCTCAAGAAATTTCCGCAATTGTTCCGTTTCCGGTCCTGACAATGCGCGTCCAATTGCGCCATAGGCATAAAGAGACGCACCACCCGGCACCACCCTGTTACCCGCCCCGATGAGCTGGCCGCCACGGATCGTGACCCCGTTCTCATCTGCCCAAAATTCAGTGACGTCCGATCCCAGGTCAGGGAACTCAACGACAAGTTCGTCGTCAATTTGATCATTCGAAAGATACCAGAAAGCGCGCTGTCCAGATTCAGTGACGTCATACTGATTGATACGGTTCTGGTACGGTGTCGGTGCGGATCCGATTTCAAGCTGAGCCTGTGCAAGCAGAATGCCCTTCACACCATCCCCCAGAACATCGACCCCCATTTCCTCTCGGGGTCGAAGATAGAGGTTTTTGTTGCCCGTGCCGTTGTAGTCCAATTGTGTGGATACCCGGAAAAGACCGCTGCCAAGGCTTTCAACATAAGCTGAACCGGACAGGATTGCGCCCGTCGTCAAATCGACTTCGAAGGCCGCGCGCGACGCAGCAAACCCGTCGCCACCGATAAAGTGCAGGATTGGATATTCCGCCGCCGAGGCGACAACAGAGAATGTAACAGTCTGTTTGGCTTGGACAGCCGAAGGCAGGGCAACAAATGTCAGACCACTTTGGCCGACCCTCGCGGCCAGTTTCACCATCTCTATTTCTGGCAATCCCAGTGCAGTCGCAGTAAGAGATCCAGCACTATCGTTCCACCCTGCGAAACTCGCAGAGTTGTCCATCAAGTTCCTGATCCCACTCATCGGGTGCCGGGCAAGAAAAGGGCGCTGGTCGTCATTAAATTTCTGCGCGGCGTGGTATCCGGGAATGCTACGGGCCGCTATATCAGCAATGGTTATATCCGTCGGTCCCGATCGCCGCTTGATGCTAAGGTATTCTACCTTCGATTGTATAATAACGCTGTGCCGGCCTATTGTGGTAGGCAAGGGCGGGTTGCCCGTCACACCGCTGATAGACAGGCCACCAAAGCCATATGCGGTCACTGTATATTCTAGTCGGTACCATTCTCCGACCGTTAAAATATCAGTCTGCACGACGTTTGAATACGACCCATCGGGTGAGTGGATGCGCACTTGTCCGTTTGAAATGGTTGCATCACCGTTCGTATTCCAATGAGCCTCACCATCGTTTAACCCCCCGTCCGTGACAGCGTCAGGGCCAGGTTTAAGATCGTTCGATTTATCCAGCATCAACCCCACCGGTTGACCCGGACCCAGTATGGGCATCGTCCCTGCCCAGTTCTGAAACAGTGAGCGCATATCGGCGGGGTCGAGCCAAAGCGACGGGTTCAAGTTTTTAATACCGCCAGGACCATTGCGCGTCGCCAATGATGTGATGGAAAGGCCAAGATTAATCATTATTAACAACCCCTTTCACTTCATCGGTTGTTTGATGCCTGGGTTGATTGACAAAGGCTGGTTCAGCCTTGCTGGCAATTACTGCGCGGGACATTCTGTTGATCTCCAACTTATTGGATTGGTGCGACTTCATTGGATGAGATGCCAATTTGCCCTCAGATTTCCGTAGCTGCGTGTTCAGAAACCCGGGCTTTGCGGGTACTCATTCTCACTTGATGCATGACGTTAGCATTCAGTCATGGGTTGAGACTTGATCGTTCTTCACCCGGAATAATTTTCTAAGATTATTGATTTTTAATTAGGCGACCGTACGGGTTGATCGGAAGTCATGCGCCCATAGTCAGATAAGGGGGAAGTGGCTAGAAGCCTGGTTTGAACCGACCCAAACAGCAGTCATGAAATGCAGGGGCAAGGTGGTTTTCACCGCGGCTTTTTGAACTGGCAGTTTGGCATACGGGCGGGCCTTTATTTATGCGCTGGAACCTTGTAGAGAGCGGCTTCAAACGCGTTTCGCGTGTATCCGGCATTTGGGATAAATTATTTGATATGAAGCAATCTCCAATACACGAAGCACAGTTCAATTCGAGCCGGTCACCAATGGGTGACGCGCCAGAAGATGACGTGGTCGATTTAGGAGTTTTGATAGGCACATTATGGCGTGGAAAGTGGATCATTGCCCTGGCCACCGCCATAGCCATTTTGATCGGAGGGTATTACGCCTTTGTCGTCGCCGTGCCACTATACAGGTCGACTGCGGTGGTCATGCTGGAAACCGATCAAGCCAGCGTGGTTGACCTTCAAAGCGTAGTGGGCGGTCTGGCCGGAGACACCGCTGAAGTCAATTCCGAATTGGAAGTGCTGCAGTCCCGCGGCCTGATAGGCAAGGTCGTGGACAAGCTGGACCTCGTTTCTGATCCCGAGTTCAATTCCGATCTTCTGCCGGACTCGGCACTCGATGGAGTCAAACAGTTCGTCAAATTAGTGCTTGGCGCCGGAAGCGACCCCGAGCAGGTGGCCGAGGAATTGACCCAGCAGAAAACCCGGGACAGCGTGATTACTGCCCTGCTCAAGAAGCTCTCGGTCAAAATCGTGCCGCAAAGCTTGGTGTTCGAAGTTACGGTCGAGACGGAATCGGCACGCAAGTCAGCTCTGATAGCCGACACGATCGTCGAACTATACGTACTGAACCAGATCGAGGTAAAGTTTGAGGCCACCGAACAGGCGACGGCGTGGCTGACCGACCGTGTGGCCGAGCTGCAAGTCGAATTGGAAACGGCTGAGGCAAAAGTCAGCGACTTCAATGGGACGACTGCGCTGATCTCACCCGAAGCTCTACAGTTGCAGGAAGTGCAATTGAAAGATCTTCGTGAACGTCGTGTATCTGCCGAGGCAACCCGTGTCACGGCACAGTCCCGGTATGACGCACTGTCTTCCGCAGACAACCGCGCGGCTCAGGCTGAAGCCAGCCAGGACCCGCAGTTGCAACGTCTTTTCACGCAAATCGAGGATTCCGGTACGGGCGAGACAGTCTTTGACACCGCTTTTCAACGCCTTCTCGCGCGCACAGCGCTTGAAGTGCGGCGGTCGACGCAGCAGGTTCAGGCCCTGACACAATCGGCAGAAGACCTTGGGCAAAAGATCGCGCAGCAGAATGCGGACCTGATTACGCTGCAGCAATTGGTGCGTGAGGCCGAAGCGGTTCGGCTGCTTTATGAGTATTTTCTGGCACGGCTGAAAGAGACATCGGCGCAGGAAGGGATTCAAAAGGCGGATAGTCGGCAATTGTCACGCGCCGTTATTCCCAGCATCCCGACTTCGCCCCGAAAATCCCGAATGCTAATGCTCTCGGCCATACTGGGCCTCATGCTGGGCGGCGGGTTCGTCTTGTTGGCTGAAGCGCGACGCAAAGGCTATCGCTCTGCGCAGGATTTGGAACGCAAGACCGGCTACAGCGTTTTGGGTCAGATCCCGATCTTTCCTGCACGCGGGCGCCGCAAGGTTCTGGAATATCTGGCCGACAAGCCGTCCTCTGCCACGGCCGAGGCGGTGCGCAACCTGAGAACTTCGCTGATGCTGTCCAACGTGGACCGCCCGCCACAAGTTGTGGTTATGACCTCATCGCTGCCGGGCGAGGGGAAGACGACAAATTCACTGGCGTTGGCCCAGAACTTTGTCGGTATCGGCAAAAAGGTCTTGCTGGTCGAAGGCGATATCCGACGCCTGACCATGACAGCGCAGCTCAAGGGCGCACCCCAAAAAGGGATCGTGTCGGTTCTGTCCGGGGACGCCACGCCACAAGAGGTCATCTTTCAGGACCCGTTGCTGAACTGCGATATTCTGGCTGGTGAAGAGACCTCGGTGAATGCGGCGGACCTATTTGCATCAGAACGGTTCAAGGTTTTTCTGGACGACATGCGCAAGCTCTATGACGTCATACTGATCGACACGCCGCCAACATTGCTGGTATCCGACGCACGCCTGATTGCACGCAATGCGGATGCGGTGCTGCTGACCATCAAGTGGAATGACACATCCGCGCAAGACATCACCGAGGCAATGCGCCTGTTCCACACCGATAATCAGCGCTTAACCGGTCTTATTCTGGGTCAGATCAATGTCCAAAGCGCCAAGCATTACGGATATTCCTACGGAAGATATGCGTCCAAATATTACAGCGATTAAGGCTGTCAAAACGTCTTGGTTTAACGTGCGATTGACGTTTCAGTCGTTGCTGGCAGGACGGATCATTGCGGGGATGCAAAAAGGTAACCAGCCTCGCTTTCTGGTCGAACCTCAGCAAGGCTAAGTACGCTGCGGTTACGACGTTGTGAAAGATTGATATTCACGTTTGTTATTCTTTGGAATTATGCATGAAATTTTCTATCCTTACAGCAGTTTGGAACCGTGCGGCCACCCTTCCAGATGCCTTGCAAAGCCTGGATACACAAACCTACGACAACTACGAACATGTGGTTCAGGACGGAGGCTCTAGTGATGGCACGCTAGAGCTGCTCAATGCCCGAAACGATCCGCGTATGCGGCTGGTCAGTGAAACAGATCGGGGCCTTTACGACGCACTGAACCGCGCCACGGACCGAGCAACCGGTGATGTGGTCGGGTTGCTGCATTCTGATGACTTTTTTGCACATGCAGAGGTTTTGAATCGTGTTGCACAGGTCTTTGAGGAAACCGGCGCAGACGCGGTCTATGGTGATCTGGAATATGTGTCCGCGCGGGATACCAACAAGGTGGTGCGCCATTGGGTTTCTGGACCCTATGGCCCGCACAATCTGAAACGTGGATGGATGCCACCACATCCGAGCTTATTTATCAAACGCGATGTCATCACGCGGTGGGGTGGTTATGATGACAGCTTCCAGATTTCAGCAGATTATGACAGCATACTGCGTTATTTCGGCCAGGGCCGCATTTCAGCAGCCTATCTTCCGGAAGTTTTGGCCAAGATGCGCCTTGGCGGGGCCAGCAACGGCAGCGTCCGTCGAATTTTCAGGAAATCGACGGAAGATTATAAGGCAATCCGGCGCAATCAGGTTGGCGGTGCGCCCACTCTGATCATGAAAAACGCGCGGAAGGTGCCGCAGCTATTTATGAATAAGCTGAGATCAAACTAGGCTTGCACAGCTCATGCTTCGGGGCGGGCAAAGTGATTTGGTTGACCACGTCTAGGTCCACGCGGGCGACCTACGCAGCCCTGTCGATACTGAACCCACCGCAAATTTACGATAGTTCCAGACCCATAATAAGAGCTGGACAGACGCAAAAAAAACGCCGCCCTAGGGGGCGGCGTTGCTGATTGGTTTATTGGCTTAGGTTATTCAGCTGCCTGTGTTCCGGCGTCTTCGTGCCTGTCCCGCTGCCCGTCGCGATAAAGCGCCTTGGCCAGAGAAATACACATCAAACCCATCACCATAGTGAACGGCAGCGCGCCGATGATCATCGCATTGCGCAATGCGTCCATCGGGTTGTTCTCACCCGCTGCCAAGATCAGCGCACCGATTACGGCGGTCAGAATCACACCCCAAATGATGCGATGTTTGACGCCGGTCTCCTGACTGCCACCCGACATGATTGTGTTCATCACCAAAATCCCGGAGTCCGCAGAGGTAACCAGGAAGGTCATGATCAGGATCACGCACATGACGTTCAGCATTGACAACAACCCACCGTCGATCATGTAGGACAAAGTCACGAACAGCTTGTTGGTGTTCGACGCCCCAATGATCGCGCCCTCGGCCGCGCCTGCCAGTTCCAGATCGATCGCGGTGCCGCCCAGGACTGTCATCCAGGCAAAGCACACCAATGCCGGTGCGAACACGCAACCCAGGATGAACTCACGCACGGTACGACCCTTTGAGATGCGTGCCAGGAACAAGCCAACGAACGGCGAGAACGCGATCCACCAAGCCCAATAGAACGTGGTCCAGCCCGACTGCCAACCAAACTGACGGCCCTGTTCACCGGCTGCATAAGCTGCGGCCAGAGTTGCTTCGTCCAGTTCAGCTGCTGCACCTTCCAGACCGCTCTTGAAGCCGTCAAAGCTGCCCCAGGCGTTGGTAGCACCCCCCATCAGGTCTGCCGCATGGGCCTGTGCTTCTGCGGGCAGTGCTGCAGCAAAAGCTTCTGCCGACAGCGGCCCATAGGCGCCAAAGCTCAGCGAGATGAAGTGGAAGATATAGTCGACCATCGCCGAACCATAGGTGGTCATTGCAAAGACAAACGAGCCGAACACCACAAAAGTTCCCAGCAGGATAATCGACAACACAAGGTTCAGGTTTGATAGATACTTAACCCCGCGGCCGACACCCGAAACCGCCGAAATGATCGAAAGTGCCATGATAACGACCAGACCCGCGATCAAGCCCACCTTGGATGGTGCCGGAACGTCTCCGCTCAGGTCCATTACCCATTGCATACCGGTGATCGCATAGACCCCGTCGATAAACTGGCTGACACCAAAACCAATGGTGACCGAAACACCCAGGATGGTCGCAACCACGCCCAAAACGTCAACCACATGACCAAGAAAACCGTTCATCAGCTTGCCGAACAGCGGCGTCAGCGCCGCGCGGATCGTCAGTGGCATGTTACGCGTATAGGCGTAGTAGGCCAGAGACAGGCCCGTCACCACATAGATCGCCCAGGCGTGAAAACCATAGTGCAGGAACGTATAGCGATAGGCCGATTGGATCGCCTCGGGTTCATTGCCCGGAACATCCCCGGCAACCACAACGGGGTTTGAGCCCCACAACCCCAACGGTTCGGCCGTTGCAAACACCATCAGGCCCACGCCAAGACCGGCCCCGAACATCATCGAGAACCACGAAAAGTTCGAAAACTCGGGCTTTTCTCCGGGTGTGCCCATGACACGCTTACCGGTGCCCGGAAGGATGGCCACCACCGCCAGAAACAAAAAGAAAAAGCCCACGATGATGACGTAAAAGCCGTTGAAGCTCTCCAGTAATTTGCCGTTCCAGCTGCCCAGGGTGCCGTTGGCATTGGCCGGAAAGACCAAAGCCCAAAGCACCAGAGCAACCATGATCGCCTTGCTTATCAGCGCAATCGGGACGCTGTAGTTCTCATAAAAACCATCATCCGCGGTCTTTATTTCTAAGTCCGTAAACGGTTCCTTTATCGACATCTCTGTTCTCCCTTGTCGGTAAATGGCCTTTTTTATTTTTCGAAGTGCGCCATTCCCGCCAAATCTATAGGGGGTGCGCATATCAGTTTGTTATTCTCCGTCCGTTTATTGCCCTTTCGCGTCACAAAAGCGCACGGATCTTTTCAAGAAGGGCAGCGTTCACTGCGACACCTTCCTTTGCAGCCCCTTCTCTGTATGTCTTGCGACCGTCGCCTGGCAGGCGGGCACCGTCTTGCGAGCGGACCGACTCGATAAGAGCGGCCAGCTTGTCCTGAAACAGCCCGCCCGAAGTCGCCTGTGGGTCAATGGCAATAAAGAATTGACCGGTTTTCGGCGGGCCACCAGCCGTACCCGAGAATGGGCTGGCCACGGAACCCAACGTCGCACCCGCCATCGCAGCAGCCATCAGTTCGACGGTCAGGGCAATGCCGACACCCTTGTAACCGCCCGATGGCACCATCGAGCCTTTCAGACCAGCCTCGGGGTCGGTGGTGGGTTGGCCATTGGCGTCCAGCACCCAGCCTTCGGGCACAGATTTGCCTTCGCGGGCGTGCTTCATCACCTCGCTCTTGGCAATTGTGCTGGCGGACTGATCGATCAGCAGCGCGGCATTGCCATCGGCATCGGGGGCGGAAATCGAAAATGGATTGGTGCCGACAACGGGTTTCGCGCCACCCGACGGGGCAATCGAGGCAGGGGCATTGGTAAATCCGATCCCAAGCAGCCCGGCCTGCGCCAACCGCTGTGTATGCACGCCCAGAACACCGCAATTATACGAGTTGTTGACAGCCAGAACTGCAACGCCTTGTTCACGCGCTAGCGGGATCAGTTTCTCGAACCCCAAATCAATAGCACTATGGGCAAAGCCAGTGGCGGCATCCACTGTGACAACGGCAGGGCGAGGCTGTGTGACCACCGGTTTTGCAGTGCCGTCCACCTTGCCACATTCGACATGCTGAGCGTAGATCGGAATATAAGCCAACCCGTGTGACGCCACCCCATCCGCTTCGGTCATTGCAGTGGCGACCGCCAAAGGACGCGCGTTTTCCTCGGATGTTCCGGCTTTGACAAGCGCGCGAAAGGCCAGGTCTTCAATCTCGGACAGTGACAGGGTTTCAGTGGCGATCATCATATATTCCCGTTCGTAAGAGTTGTAAGCGCCCCGGTGCAGGAGCCGCATTTCAGTCGTTGTCGCTCAATCCCGCACCGGCGCCGCGCAAACGGCTTTCCTCGGTTGCGGGGGCGAACGTGCGATGGGCAAAGCCGCTGAGCCTGTTCCAGTTTTCCTCTGACACATCGGCGCGCAGCACCGGTTCACGACGCCCGGTCATTTCGGCGGGCGCGGAAAAGACCAGCTTGTTTGCGTGGCGCGCCTCAAGCGCATCGGGCGTTGCTTGTACGCAAACCTGTCGTCCGTCGGTGGCCAAGCGGGCCCCCTGCCATTCGGCAGAAACCGGCACGCCCAGACGCAACGCGGCACCGCCCATGAACGGCACTGCCAACAGGGGCAGGCTGACGTTCTCCATGGTGATCGATCCCCGATTCATCAGCCGCACGGCACAATCGCTCAGCGATGCCCCGGCGATCAGCGGACTCATACGCCGTGTGGGAGCATGCCATACTTCGGCGCTAAGAGAGACGGGCGACACGTCAATCGATGGAATGCGGTCGTTCATTTCCAGCAGATCGGCCAACATCCCAGCCCCCGAGAACCCGAAAGCCGACAGCCAGCGCGTGCCTTTGGCCGCCTCTTCGGCCAGCCCCCATGACAGGCCGGCACCGCGCGCGGCGCGTTTGCTCATGGCTTCGATTTCATTCAACGAATGGCTCATGCCACGGCCTCTTCAAGTTCGGGGAATACCCAGAAATCGGCGTTTTCAGAAGCCAATTCGTAGGGCAGGGGAGCATTCCCATACATGCAGATCCGAACCCAGCGGTCCGAGCGAGGATCAAACTTGGTCGCGCCAAAGAAGGACAGCTTGCAACGCAACATGTCGATGGGAAGTACTCGATCCGAGATCGTATTGTCCCGAATTTCAGCATAGGGTGCGCGACCTACGATCTGGACCCGACGCAGGACGTGGCGGTGTTCAGGGTGGCGCAGAAGAAAATCCGCAACCTGTGCCTCGTCCGACCAATGAGCCAGAGCCTGATACAACATTGCGGCATCCCGCCCGGGGGCCAGAGGCTGTTCATATTCCTCTATAGGTTCTTCAAAGCGTTCACCTAGGCGCGGTTCCAGCTTTTCCTCGGAAACATACCAAGCGCGAGCCTTGCTGGCCGGAGTGGTCCAATCTGTCTCGATCGCCCAGCCATAAATGTCCTTCAGCAGCGTCCGCAAATCGCCGATCTTCATCGCACCCGCTATCCGGAAGGTCGCGGTGTTATCTGCCGCCATACTTTCGGCAAACCCGTCTACCAGGTCCCCGTAAGGTTCCAGAATAAGCGAGGCAATCCATTCCTGCCCTTCCAGGGTCAGGTTCGTCTCGGCCCATGTGTAAAGCGTATTCCAGGGATAATCCGCATCAAGATTGGCACTGGCCAGATAATCGGTAACCTTGGCGACATCCCCACGAAGGGCCGCCAGTTTCTCAATCTGGATCGGGTGTTCCGAATGCCAGGTTTCGACGATCTGCGTGTTGCGCGTCAGCATTTCCCGGAACAGGGTGATTTCAGCCTCGGTTGCCTTTTGAACCGCACGGACGGCCTGAATGGCCCGTTCGCGGGCGGCCATCCAATTGTTGAACAGCACCGGGTGGTTCAGCAGAAACGGCGCCATGCCCAGACCTGTCGAGTTGCCGATGCCAATCGAACGGGCAATCCCTGGGTCCAGCCGCGCCGCGCGGGTTCCGTCTTTTGCCGCGCGCAGGTCTGCCATGTATTGCACCAGATCGGTCACGAACCAGCGCGTCAGATAGACCGACAACATCTCAACCTGGAAAGGCGCACGAAATTCGGGGCGGTCGGCGATCATCTCACGATCCGCAGCACCCAGTTTGCCCGAGCCGTAAACGGCTGTCGTGCGCATCAGGTAACCGACGTCTTCGATTTTCGCGACGGACGGCTGGCGTCCGCCAGCCAGTTCGCTGACGACATGCTCCCACAGGCGCACCGACCGGTTCGCGCGCGAGACCGATAGTTCTGTGCCGGTCACGCGCCCTGCTTCCTGAACCGGGATATTATGCGACAGGCGTTCGATGTCATCCGCAGTCGGCACACCATCGAACAATGTGAATGTGGCGTCCCAGGCTTCGGCAATCACCCGATCAGACCGTTTTTCAGGCGGCAGGTCATGGGCATAGGCGATCAACGAATATGACGCATCAGGCCCGTGCGCTGTATAAACAGCATGGCCGACGCCGTTTTCATCAATCTCGAAAGCAGTCTGCTCGAACCGCCAGTTTTCTCGGGCCAGACGCCGTGTCAAAACACGCATGAAGGATAGGCGCGATTGGTGCATCGATCCAAGGCGCGCAAGGCGCATCACCAGCTTAGGGTCGCGTTGGGAAACGTCAGTCATTCGGCCATGCCTCCTCAGCTTTCCGGCGGCCCGAAGTTGTCATTAAAGAAGCGATACCAGTTGCCTCCCATTATTCCGGCGATTTCGTCGGCGTTCAGGCCGGTCTGGCCCAAGCCATTCCTGATATTTCCAAAGTCGCGATTGTCCCGGAACCAATCTGGCATGGGCGGGAAACCGGGGGCTGAGGCAGAGCCCTCACCATAGTCAATTTCTTTGGTCCAGCGACCGACGCGCATCCATTCCACGATGCTGTCGGGTTGATCCTGGCACAGGTCGGTGCCGATCCCCAAATGCTGAGCGCCGTATTTGTCCGCAGTCCGCGCGATCATTTCGCAGAAACTCTCAAGCGTGCAGTCGGATTTGTCCTTGAGGTGATGAGGGTAGACCGAAAAGCCCAGCATCCCACCGTTTTCTGTTACGGCCCGAATAACCATGTCCCGCTTGTTGCGAAGGGCAGGCGACCACTCATGCGGATTGGCATGGGTGATGGCGATGGGACGTTCGGAAATCTCAGCCGCCTCGATGGTTGAACGATCTGCCGAATGGCTCATGTCCACCACAAGACCAACGCGGTTCATCTCTTTGATGACCTGCTTGCCCATGCGGGTGATGCCGGTGTCTTCGGCCTCGTAACAGCCCGTCGCCAGCAATGACTGGTTATTATAGGTCAGCTGCATGAACCGCGCGCCCAGATCGTGCAGGATTTCGACCAGACCGATATCGTCTTCGATGGGCGAGGGGTTCTGGAAGCCAAAGAACACCGCCGTCCGCCCCGTTTCTCGGGCCACGTCAATGTCGCTGGCCCAGCGGCCTTTCATGATGAGGTCGGGGTATTTCTCGAACCAACGGTTCCATTTCTCAAAATTTAGAACCGTTTCGCGGAAGTTTTCGTGATAGGCGATGGTGACGTGGATCGCGTCCACGCCCCCTTCGCGCAATTGACGGAATATTTTCTCCGACCAGTTGGCGTATTGCAGGCAATCGATCAGCATCAATCCGGCTTTCCGGCGCTGATATAGGCGGTCTTGACCGTTGTGTAGAACTCAGCCGCGGCTTTGCCTTGTTCGCGCGGGCCGTAAGAGCTGTCGCCGCGGCCACCGAACGGCACATGATAATCGGTGCCTGCGGTGGGCAGGTTTACCGTGACAACGCCGGTGCGCGCGTTGCGGCGGAAATGGGTGGCCCGAGCCAGCGATTTGGTCACGACGCCCGAGGTCAGGCCGAAATTAGTGTCATTGACGACGCTCAGCGCTTCATCATAGCTGCCAACCTTGATGACGCTGGTCAGTGGCGCGAACATTTCTTCGCGGTTGATGCGCATATCGTTGCGCGTGCTCAGGAACACACCGGGCGACATGTAAAAGCCTTCATGCGGCATATCCAAACGCTGCCCGCCACAAGCCAGTTCCGCGCCTTCGGATTTGCCCAGATCGACATAGGCCAAATTTTCAGCCAACTGCTGCTGGCTGACGACCGGGCCCATCTGAACCCCTTCCTCCAGCGCGTGGCCGACTTTCATCGCCTGCGCACCCGCAACCAGCTTTTCTACAAACGCGTCGTGAATGCCTGCGTGAACCACGAGGCGGGAGGAGGCCGTGCATTTTTGCCCTGTGCCACCGAACGCCCCGCCAAGGGCCAGCGTTACCGCCAGATCCAGATCGGCGTCGTCCATAACGGCCAGAGCGTTTTTCGACCCCATTTCCATCTGAACTTTGGTTAGGTTCTGGATGGCCGCCGTCGCGATACCCTTGCCGACCGGAACCGAGCCGGTGAAAGAAATCGCGTTGACCTTAGGGCTTTCGACAAGACGCTGACCGATTGATCGGCCCGATCCCATCACAAGACTGAACAGACCCTTAGGGATATCCTGACGATTGATGATCTCGGTTAGGGCCACCGCCGAGGCGGGCGTAATGTTGGCAGGTTTCCACACAACGGCGTTGCCATAACACAACGCCGGAGCGATTTTCCACGAAGCGGTTGCCGTGGGGAAGTTCCACGGGCTGATGATGGCGACAATGCCTACGGCCTCGCGACGCACATCAACCTCGATGTCGGGACGTACTGAATCAGCGTTCTCACCAATCTGGCGCAGACATTCAGCAGCGTAATAGGTAAAGAACTGACCGGCGCGATAGACTTCGCCCTTGCCTTCGGCCAGAGGCTTGCCCTCTTCCCGGCTGAGCAGGGTGCCCAGCTCTTCGGCACGGGACATCAATTCGTTGCCGATGGCGTTCAGAACTGCCTGTTTGCGCTCAAGCCCATAAGCCGCCCATTCGGCTTGTGCGACACGCGCCTGATCCAGCGTTGTCTCTAGCTGATCGGCGCTGGCCTGAGCAAACATACCAACCAAGTCGCTCAGATCAGATGGGTTGCGGTTTTCGATTTCGCTTTCACCTGCCAGCCACTCGCCAGCGATCAGGTTCTTTTGGATGTCAGCCATAGCTGTGTCGCCTCATTCAGAAAGTATCGATCAGGTATGGACCTCTTTGGGGTAATCAATCAAACTAAAATTATTGAACATTACTTCAGATAAGTTGAAATGATCGGATGACACTCAAAATCGAATTGCTTCGTGGCTTTGTCGCCGTCGCGCGTTGCGGCAACCTGACGGACGCGGCTTTGGTCCTGAAACGAACACCTTCTGCGGTGTCGATGATGATGAAACAGCTGGAAACCCATCTTGGAGAACCGCTGTTCGAAACGGACCGGAAAAACAAGCTCACTGCACTAGGAGAATTTGTGCTCGAACAATCAGAGCAGGAGGTTCAGCATTTCGAAAATACTGTACGGGCCATCGAAAATTTCGCTGACGCCAGTTTGGGACATGTTCGAATTGCCACAGTACCGTCAGTGGCTGGCACAATCATTCCGCAGGTTTTTGCCCGTAAAATAGACACATATGACAAAGTCCGGATCGACCTGCGCGATATGGATTCAAAATCGGTTTTGCATGAATTGTCACGCGGTCGAATTGATATCGGTATCGCAACACTGGGCGTCAACGGGTCCAGTCTGCACAGCCAGCTTTTGCTGACCGACCGGTTCGGCGTTCTGGTTGCCCCAAATCATCCGTTGGCCACGGGCACCGGCCCAGTCAACTGGAAAGCGCTGGAGAATGAACGTCTGATCGCCAATAGCTTATCCGACGGCATTCCGGGTCCAGAATCCGAAAAGATACACGCCAGATCGCGTTTATCGGCCCATAACCTGACCTCCATTCTGGGGATGGTCAGGGCTGGTATTGGCGTGACCATCCTGCCTGAAATGGCCGCAATCTCTTCAGGTCCGAGCGACCTTGTGTTCCGTCCACTGGCCGATGAGACCTTAAAGCGCCACATTCATCTGTTGCGCAAAGCGGGATCGGCGCTGTCACCCGCCGCGCGCAAATTGGAGAAGGACATCATTGAAACGGTCGAAGCTCTGACAACAGAGCATCTTTGTTTTCGATAAGAAAACGCCCCTGGACAACGAAATCGGGTTTTAACCGCGCAACGTGTCGCCCCGGTTGCTCAGAAAAGCGACTCGTGCCGAGGCCGAGGAATTGGCGGTGATGCCAGAATTGGCGGATGGTTGGAAAAGGGCGTTCAAGCGGATGGCAGCGGGTGAATACGACGAAGATGTTCAGCGGCGGCTAAACGGCTGAAGGTGAATTCGCCCTGAGGCTGCGTCAGCTTTACGTGAGTTAGTGGCAGGGCGGCCCGCGCGAAGGTAACCGCCCTACCGGCCTGCCTAGGTCAGGCTGTGTGTGCGTTGTGCCCAAAATACAGGAACTCGCGATCCATTCCGGCCACATCACCCGATTCGAGAGACAGGCTGGCCGAATCCAGCATCTTGTAGCTTTTTTGCGATTTCACCCATTCATCCGCATTCTGAAGCGTGGTCAGCGTGTAGCTTGTGGTCTCGCTCAGGTAATGCGTTGGAATGATGATCTTGGGCTTCAGCTTTTCGACGATGTCGTTGCCTTGCTTATAGTCCAGAATGTGCTGCGACCCGTCGACGGGCAATGTCAGAACATCAACCTGGCCAATCGCATCCCAGAATTCCTGTGGCGGATCGTGCCGGTTGTCGCCCCAGATCAGTGTGCGGATGCCGCCGGTTTCAATCAGATAAACCACCATGTCCATGTGGCTGACATTGTCCGGCGGGCAAGCTTGCACTCCGAACTCGCCCAGTGCGTTGGTCCAGTCGTACCAGCCCGGCGCGCGGCACACGTGTTTGTCCGCAAAACCGGTGATTTTGATGTCGGCGAATTCAAAGTTCCCGACCATCCGGTCCAGAACCATGGTCGAAACTGGACGGTGAATGGCGTCATGGTCGAAATGCGTATGCGTGGACATGCAGATATCGACCGGCGTTTCCGGGAATTCATTCTTGAACCACAGCCCCCACGCACCCGAAGGGTCATCGCGCCAGGGGTCGAACAGAACGGTGGCACCACCGGGTGATGTGATCTTGATGGCGCAGTGACCGTAATAGTCGATCCCGACGGTCCCATCCACGGATTGTCCTGTGGTTTTCTGCAATTCGATCACGCCGTTATTGTTGCCGGGTTGTGTCCAGTCGGTGGATTGCGCCTTGGCAGATGTCGTGGTCAGCAGCGAGGCCGCCCCACCAACACCGGCAGCACCCGCCGCCATAAAAAAGGACCGCCGCGACAGGCCCGGCGTCAACTCATCCTTGTCACCACGCAATAGCGTTGGCTTAAGGTCCAGGTCATCTCTTTCCATTTTTGGTATTCCCTGTTGTCTCTCGTTCCGGTCTTTGCCGGAACAGAAACAGGGTACCAAGCCGGTTTATTAAACAGTGCATCGAAAATCTACGGGGGAAACATGGGGGGATTCCCCATGTTCACTGGATCGACAACAGCAGGCTGCGCAGGTTCTTACCGCTGCGTTTCAAACCAAGCTTTGCGCGTATGTTGTTGCGGTGAAACTCGATCGTGCTGGGTTCGCGTGACAGCGTTCTCGCAATATCCTTGGTCGTCTGCCCCCGCATGATCAACTGTGCGATTTCCTGTTCGGTTGGTGTCAGGGATTCAAAGATCGTGGTCAGTTGCCCACTCATCTCAGAGGTGATGGATTTCAAGCTTTCTTCAGCAAGGTCCAGATAAATCCGACCGGCAGGGTCGCTGTCCATTCGGCCACGCAGCTTTGCCAGATGCGGAACGACTAACCCCTTTATCTGACTTAGAATCTTGGCATCATATTCCTGCCGCGAAGTTTCGACACTGCTCAGCAATACCCGCAACGCGGCATTTGCCTCTTCCAGATCTGCGGTCCGGTTGGCCACGCGCTGTTCCAGTTGATCCAGCGTGGTTTGCAATTCGGCCTCAAGCGCGGTGCGGCGGTCAATCTCAACCAGCAACGAAAGATCGGATTCTATGACCCTCGCGAATTCCTGCAGGCCCTCGCGGAACAGCATTGCGCGTTGGTTACGGCGCGAATCCAAAACGCAAATTGTTCCAAAAATCGTACCGTCGGGCCATTTGAGCGGATAGCCGATATAGAAACTCATCCCGTGTTCTAGGTCGTCATTGTCACACCATTCCGGGTCTTGGGTTGCATTTTCGACCGTCAGTTCGCCATCGCGTTTCAGAACGCCATAGCAATAAAGTTTCTCACTCAGGGTAAAACCGCATCCCACCTCATAGGGGTTGTTGTTACTTCTGCTTGTGACAAAAACAGAATGATGAGGCGCATGTGTCCGCATCACGAGACTTGCAGGGACATCGGCAACCCGGGCAATCAGATCGACGATCCGCTGCCATTTGGCGATGGTTTCCTGCGAAATTGTGGGTTTCAAGCCAACCTCCGAGCGCAACATAGGTTACCCGATGAAACCTATTTGCAGACATTGCCAGTATTTTTGCCCGAATTTGCCCGATATTCAAAATTTATCGCGAGTATTTGACCTCGAAAGCCGAAGGCCAGCCACCGGATTACCCGAGGTATCGCGCAATTGCCGCCCGGCTTCCCCGTTGCCATATGGTCCTGAGCCATTGGGAAAACGCTGTTGCAAAACCTTCTTCCTGGCCGATATCTCCGTAGAATTTGCTTTGTGCGATCCAGATCAAGGGGTCCGATTTCGCGGCTAGAGCAGCGTCATGCAATTCGGTCCAAAAGGGGTCATTTTCCGCGATTTCGCTTCCGTCTTCGCGAAGGCCCGCGCACATCCGGCACCAGAACGCCTCGGCCAGGGCGAGCCCGTCTACTGGCGATCCTGACGCCAGTGCGTCACGCAGCGATGGCAGCAAAAATCCGGGATGGCGGGACGAGCCGTCAAAGGCAACCCGGCGTGTCGTGTCGTGAATGGCAGTATTCGCAAAACGTCTCGCGACCAGTTCAAGATAGTCAGCAGGTGGTGTTCCAGGCACCGGCGCGACATGAGGTAATATACCCTCAGCCTGAACCTTTTTGAAAAAGGCTGTGATATCGTCGTCCTGCATACAGTCGGCAATCGTCGGGACATTCAGTATTTCCCCAACATTCGCAAGCAGTTGATGGCCGCCATTCAGAACACGCAGCTTCATGGCCTCGTACGTATGTACATTGCGGGTCAGTGTCACACCAACCTTTTCAAGCGCGGGACGATCAGCGCAGAAATCATCCTCGATCACCCATTGGCGAAAATTCTCATGCGAAACCGGGGCGCGGTCTTCGATACCCAGGGCGCGGCATTGCGAGATCACCTGATGTGTTGTGGCCGGCACGATGCAATCCACCATCGAATTCGGAAATGCCCCGTTCTGTTCGATCCAGTTGGCCAGATCAGGGTCAGACAACCGCGCCAATCCGACGATACAGTTACGCAGGATCGTTCCGTTGCCTTGCAGATTATCGCAGCTGAGCGCGGTAAAAGGTTTTAAGCCATGCGCTCGACGTTGCCCAAGCGCCGCAACGATGGCGCCGAAAGCTGTACAAGGTTGGTCAGGGTTTTGCGCATCGTGGCGGATATCTTGGTGGGTAGTGTCTAGCGCCCCGGTATTGGCGTCCAGAAAATACCCCCCTTCGGTGATGGTCAGGGACACGATGCGGATCGCTGGATCGGACATTTGTTGGATCAACGGCGCGTTCCCGGGTTCGATCGGCAGATAGTCAATCATCGGGGCAATGATTTCAGCGGACATGCCGGACGGGTCAAGTTCGATCAGCGTTGTCAGACAATCCTGGCTGACCAGCTTTTCCCGCATCCCGGCATCATAGGCCCGAACCCCTGCGCCGATAATCGCCCAGTCCTTTGCCAGGCCCTGCTGCATCAAACGGTGGATGTACCAGGCCTGATGTGCGCGGTGGAAATTGCCAAGACCGATATGCACGATACCCGGTCGCAATTCAGCGTGGCAATACGATGGCCTTCTGACTGCTGCGGGCAAGTCCGTAAGGGCATTACGACCCAGCGGTACCGGAGGTTTTGCGTTCGCCAGAGGATCCATCAGCTCATCCAGTTTCCGCCATCGACATTATAGGTTTGCGCGACGATGTATTTGGCCTCGTCCGAAGCCAGAAAAACGGCCATTCCGGTCAAATCTTCGGCGCGGCCCATACGGCCATAGGGAACAGCCGCCGCCACTTCGCGCTTTTTCTGCCCGGGGGCTTTGCCTTCGTGTTTGGCAAAGAACGCATCAACACCGTCCCAGTGTTCGCCGTCAACAACGCCCGGTGCGATGGCGTTCACGTTAATCCCGTGTTGGATCAGGTTCAGCCCTGCCGATTGCGTCAGCGAGATAATCGCCGCCTTGCTGGCGCAATAGACCGAAACCAGAGGTTCACCACGCCGTCCGGCCTGAGAGGCCATGTTTATGATGCGGCCTTTGACCCCGTGCGCGATCATGTGTCGTGCAACCGCCTGCATGGTGAAAAGGGTTCCGGCGACGTTGATGTCAAAAACGCGGTTGAAATCGGCGCGCTCGATCTCGGTGATCGGGGCGGCAGTGAATATCGCGGCGTTGTTGATCAGAATGTCGATGGGTCCGAAATGCGCGAGTGTTTGCGCGACTGCTTGGTCGATGCTGGACTGGTTGGTTACGTCCATCTCGATGGCTAGCGCAGGATCACCGATTTCGGCTGCGGCCTTTCGCGCACGGGTAATGTCGACATCGGCAATCGCAACACGCGCGCCCTCGGCAACATAGGCTTTGGCAAAGGCTAGGCCGATACCACGCGCGGCCCCCGTAATTAGGGTTGTTTTGCCGGCCAAACGCGTCATTCGATGCGCAATCCCTGTGCGTCAAACCGATGAATGACATCTGCACGTGGGGCCAGATGGACACGATCTCCATGACGGAAGCCGACCTCTCCATCCGCGCGCACGGTGATGGTTTCGGCCAACCCGGTTTCGTGGATATGAAAGAAGGTGTCCGACCCCAGATGTTCGGATACGCCAACGACACCAGACCATGGCCCGTCGCTTTCGGATACCGTGATATGTTCAGGGCGCACACCAATGGTGTGGGCCCCGTGTTTCGCGGCCTCTTCACCCTCGATAAAATTCATTTTGGGCGAGCCGATGAAGCCTGCAACAAACAAATTGCGCGGAGTGCGGTACAGCTCTAGTGGGCTGCCGACCTGTTCGATGACACCGGCCTGAAGCACCACGATCTTATCGGCCATGGTCATCGCCTCGACCTGATCGTGAGTCACGTAGATCATTGTTGTGGCCAGACGTTCGTGCAACTCGCTGATCTCAAGCCGCATGCCCACCCGCAACGCCGCATCGAGATTGGACAGCGGTTCGTCGAACAGAAACGCCGCAGGTTCACGCACAATGGCGCGGCCAATGGCAACGCGCTGACGCTGCCCACCAGACAACTGGCCAGGTCGACGATCCAGATAGTCTGCAAGGTTCAGTACACCTGCAGCGCCTTCGACGCGCTTGTCGATTTCCGCCTGATCCAGTTTGGCCATGCGCAGCGGGAATGCGATATTCTTGCGCACCGTCATATGCGGGTACAGAGCGTAAGATTGGAACACCATCGCCAGGCCACGTTTGGCGGGGGGCACGTCAGTGGCATCTGCCCCGTCAATATCGATAGAGCCCGAGGTGATATCCTCCAACCCCGCGATCAAGCGCAGCAAGGTGGACTTGCCACACCCCGAAGGGCCGACAAAGACCGTGAACTCGCCGTCCTCGATGGTCAGATCCAGAGGCGGAATGACCTGCACGTCGCCGAAGCTTTTGGTCACGGATTTAAGTTGAATACGTCCCATACGTCGTCTTCCTTATTTCACAGCGCCGAAGGTCAGGCCGCGGACAAGTTGTTTCTGGCTGAACCAGCCAAGGATGAGGATTGGTGCGATCGCCATGGTCGAGGCCGCGCTGAGCTTGGCAAAGAACAGGCCCTCGGGGCTGGAGTAGCTGGCAATGAAGGCAGTTAGCGGTGCCGCGTCGACGGCGGTCAGGTTGAGGGTCCAGAACGCTTCGTTCCACGCCAGAATGAAGTTCAGGAGAACTGTCGAGGCGATGCCGGGGATGGCCATGGGCGTCAATACGTAAAGGATTTCTTCTTTCAGTGTCGCCCCGTCCATCCGTGCGGCTTCCAGAATTTCACCGGGGATTTCGCGGAAATATGTGTAGAGCATCCAGACGATGATCGGCAGGTTGATCAGCATCAGCACCACGACCAGTCCACCGCGTGTGTCTAGCAGTCCCAGACGGATGAACAGCAGGTAGATCGGATACAATACGCCAACGGCAGGTAGCATTTTGGTGGAGAGCATCCACAACAGGATGTCCTTTGTGCGCTTGGACGGTACAAAGGCCATCGCCCATGCGGCGGGGACCGCGATGATTACGCCAAGAATGGTCGATCCGCCTGCGATGATGACGGAATTCCACAGGAACCGCATATAATCAGACCGTTCTTGCACGATGGCATAGTTCTCAAGTGTCCAGTCGAAATTCAGGAACAGGGGCGGGCTGGCAATCGCCTGTGCCTCGGTCTTGAAACTGGTCAGAATGGTCCAGAGGATCGGGAAAAAGATCAGCAGTCCAACGGCCCAGGCAAGGGCGGTGTTCAGCGATTTGCGGCGGGGTGTGACGGTGCGGGCCATGGGTCGTATCTCCTCACGCGTCCAGGTTTTTGCCGACGATGCGCATCAGGAAGATGGCAACGATATTGGCAAGGATGATGGCGTAGACACCTCCGGCTGATCCAAGGCCGACGTTTTGGCTTTCCAACACGCGCTGGAAGATCAGGTAGGTGAGTGTGCGGGTGCCGAATGCACCGCCGGTGGTCACGAAGATCTCGGCGAAGATCGACAATAGAAAGATCGTCTGGATCAGGATCACAATCGTGATTGCGCGGCTCAGGTGCGGCAAGACGATATGGTAAAAGCGCTTCAGAACCGGCGCGCCGTCCATCTCCGCTGCTTCCAGCTGTTCGCTGTCCAGCGACTGGATGGCAGTCAGCAGGATCAGCGTGGCAAAGGGTAGCCACTGCCACGACACGATCATGATGATAGACGTCATCGAGGCCTCGGACAGCCATGAAATCGGCTCGGCCCCAAAAAAGCGCCACAGATGCGCCAGAAGACCGTTCACCGGGTCCATGAACATGTTCTTCCAGACCAGCGCAGAGACCGTAGGCATCACAAAGAAAGGTGCAATCACAAGGATGCGGACAACACCCTGACCCCACATTGGTTGATCCAGCAGAATGGCCAGCAGGATGCCCAAAATCACGGTGATCACCAGTACACCACCAACGATCATCAACGTCGCCTGCACGGCAGGCCAAAACGAGCTGGAGGACACAAACCGGACGTAGTTGTCAAAGCCGACCCAGCCCAGATCACCACCGCGTAGGGGCAGGTATTTCTTGAAGGAAAAATACAGCGTCATTGTCAGCGGCACGAGCATCCAGCCAAGCAGCAGGACCACGGCGGGTGCCATCATTAGGCGGGCCACTGATCGGGAATGTTGGGTTGCCATGGCGCAAGACCTCTCTGTTCAGGCGCATACCAGCCTGCGAGAAAAACGTGGATTGTGGAAGGGTAGGGCGGGGGGCAGACCTCTGCCCACCCGCAATTGGAAGACGTCAGTAACCTGCGGCTTCCATCTCTTCTGCGGTGAAGGCCTGCGCTTTTTCAAGCGCCTCTTCCACCGATTGCTGTCCGGCGTAAACGGCCGAGAATTCCTGGCTCACTTGCGTAGCAATGCCTGCAAATTCAGGGATCGCAGCAAACTGGATGCCGACATAGGGCACCGGTTTCACCGTCGGATCATTTGGATCAGCCGACAGGATCGAATCCAGTGTCATCTGGGCGAACGGAACCTTCTGATACTCGGGGTTCTCGTACAGTGATGTACGCGCACCCGGCGGGACGTTGGCCCAGCCTTCGTTTTCGGCCACCAGCTCAATGTAGTCTTTCGAGGTTGCCCATTCGATGAACTGCTTGGCAGCATCCGCCTGTTCGGTGCCTGCAGGGATGGCCAGCGCCCATGCCCAAAGCCAGTTGGAGCGCTTGTCAACGCCTTCCGAATTCGGAGCTAAGGCGAAGCCGACTTTGTCGGCCACAGTCGAGTCGTCAGGATTGGTTACAAACGATGCCGCGACAGTGGCGTCGATCCACATGCCGCACTTGCCCTGCTGGAACAGCGACAGGTTTTCGTTGAACCCGTTAGTAGCGTAACCCGCGGGGCCGGATTCACTCATCATGTCGACGAAGAAAGTCAGCGCTTCGTTCCATTCCGGCTGATCAAACTGGGGTTTCCAGTCTTCGTCGAACCAGCGGGCACCAAAAGAATTTCCGGTCACGGTAATGAACGCGCCACCTTCACCCCAACCGGCTTTGCCACGCAGGCAAATACCGTTGATGTCGTTGTCTCGATCCGTCATCGCCGCAGCCGCCTCTCGGATGAACTGCCAGGTCGGCGCATCAGGCATTTCCAGACCGGCTTTCTCCATCAGATCAGTGCGATACATGATCATCGAGCTTTCGCCATAGAACGGAGCCGCGAACAGCGTCCCCTCATGGCTCAACCCGTTGCGCATCGCGGGCAGGATGTCATCTACATCATATTCAGCTGACATTCCTTCCAGCGGCACCAGCCAACCATTGGCGCCCCAGATCGGGGTTTCGTACATACCGATGGTCATGATGTCGAATTGGCCACCTTTGGTGGTGATGTCGGTGGTCACGCGCTGGCGCAACACGTTTTCTTCTAGCGTCACCCATTCGACATCGATGCCGGTCGCCTCGGTGAACTTGTCGGTATAGCCCTGCATCCGGATCATGTCGCCGTTGTTCACGGTCGCTATGGTGATGGATTGCGCGTGGGCCGCTGCCGTGGCGACGAATGTCAACGCCGTCGCCGCACGAAGTGCGTTTTTCAGATACATCCTTGTCCTCCCTGAGCTTGGATGCTGTGCAGGAAGCCTAGTTCATAAATTGTCGCGGCGTCAATAAAAACTTTACGCGCGTTAAATTTAATGTTCAGGCGGACTCGCGTAAAACAAGTCTTGCGGGAAACAAAGTTTCTGTTCGTTTTTCAAATTTCCCACCGCTTTCAATAAGTTCGAACAGTGTTTCGACACTGCGGGCAGCCACATTGTCATAGTCATGCGCCGCCGTTGTCAGGGACGGACATGTGAATTTTGCGAAGGGATGATCGTCATTTGAGGCCAATCGTAATGTGCAATCTTCCTTGCGCCCAACCCGAATCCCCTGTTCGTAGCAGGCCGCCAGGAATCCGATGGCGAGACGGTCATTGCTGCACAGCACCGAGTCGGTCCGCAGGCTGCGTTCTTCCAGCACTTTTCGCGCACCTTGCCGACCGATCTCTTCAAAGGCCCATCCTGTGCCGTCAATCTTGATGATATGCGGTTCAAACCCCAAACGCTCCATAACGTCGACATAGGCTATGCGCCGCTTGTTGGCATTTGGGTTGGCTGGGGTGCGCATTTCAAAGAACGATGGTGGTTCCCCGGTGCGGGTCATGTATTCCACGGTTTGTGACACAAAGCTGAAATTGTCCGAACCGATGAAAGCAGCCCCCATACCATCAAGGTTACTGTCGAACAGAACCGTTGGAACATCGGCGCAGAATTTTTCAATCGCTGACTGATCCGACGCACGGCCCAGCGGTGCTAACAGAACACCTGCTGGTTTCAGCGACCGTAAGCTGTCGAGTATCTCATTCTCCAGTTTTTGCTCGCCATGTGAGCTGAATAGAGACGGGCGATACCCCGCCGCGATACAGGATTGCTCCAGATAGCGCGCGATCTCGGCAAAAAAAGGATCAGCCAGATAGGGCACGACGATACCAATATTCTTGGTCAGCTTCCGGTTCTGATTTATGGCGTAAATATTAGGGCGATAGTCAAAACGCTCTAACGCCTCTTCGATGCGCGCCCGCGTTGTGGGCCTCACGCTGTCCGGGTCGTGGAAATATTTCGAAACCGTCGGCCGGGATATCCCGCTGAGGGCCGCGAACTCTTCCATGTTTTTAATCTTGGTCATGCCAATCTACCTGCGGATCTTTGCCGCTTTGATCTTATCATAGCTTTACATATTCTTTGCGCGCGCTAAAAAATCAATAGCCGGACATGTGCCGCACCTCGGACGCAGGGCAAGGGTTGTAAATGTATCTCGGGATCGACATCGGCACATCAGCGGTCAAGGTTGTCTGCGCCGACACGGCGCGAATAATCGCGACGGCATCGGTTGAAATGCAAACCTCTTCGCCACAGCCTGGATGGTCGGAACAGCATCCTGACCTGTGGTGGCGCGCCACCTGCAACGCACTACGCAAGCTGGGGGAACAGATTACGTTGGCGGACGTTCGGGCCGTCGGTCTGTCGGGTCAGATGCATGGGGCCGTACTGCTTGACCAGGACTTGTACCCAATCCGTCCGGCCATTTTGTGGAATGACAGCCGTTCGGCGCAGGAATGCGGTGAACTTCGCGATGCGTTGCCGCAGATCGGTCAGATCGCGGGCGTTCTGCCCCTGCCGGGATTCACTGCGCCCAAGATTTCATGGCTGAAGCAGCATGAGCCTCAAAACTATGACCGCATCGCTCATATCCTGTTGCCGAAGGATTATATCGGGCTGCGCCTGCACGGGGTCCTCGCGACGGATCCCTGTGATGCGGCGGGCACCCTTTGGCTAGATCAAGCCGTGCGGCAATGGCACAGCGGGATCGCCGAGGCGACCCATGTTGCGACCCACTGGCTGCCGCAAATTTCCGATGGGCACGAAGTTGTGGGCACAATTTCGGCAGATACGGCCAACCAGACCGGACTGAAGTCCGGCGTACCTGTTGTAGCAGGAGGTGGGGATGCGGCCACCGGCGCAGTGTCGCTGGGAGCAACCGAACCGGGGCGAGGGTTTATTTCGCTGGGCACTTCCGGTCAGCTATTCGTTGCGGATCGCGTGTATAAGCCAAACCCGGAACGATATGTGCATGCGTTTGCGCATACACTCCCTGATCGCTGGTTCCAGATGGCGGCAATGCTAAACGGCGCCAGGCCAATCGCGTGGATCGGCGGGCAGCTTGGATTGTCCTCGGCAGAAGTCATCGCAATGGCCGAAACAGCCCCGCAAGACCGAGTGCCGATTTTCCTGCCTTATCTGACAGGCGAACGCAGCCCTCACGGCGACCCGCATATACGCGCCTGTTTCTTTGGACTGGAAGACGCGACAACGCGTGCAGAAATTTGTCGCTCGGTGGTTGAGGCCATCGCGTTTTGTTTCGCCGACGCCGCCCAGAGTTTTGGCGACTCGATAGACGGCCTGTCGGATTTGGCCGCTATCGGCGGCGGCAGCCGGTCCGACCTGCTGCTTGGGTTGATTGCAACGGTGACAGGCAAACCCATCCTTCGATCCGAAGGGGCGGATTCCGGCCCTGCCTATGGCGCGGCTCGATTGGCGGCTTGCGGTGACAAAGCGCTGACTATTGAGGACCTTGCCATCCAGCCCGCAGGATCTGTCAGGTTCGATCCTGCGGAAATGGGCGCATTGTCGGACCGGCTTGGCCGGTTTCGCGCGCTTTACAAAGCAGTTCGTGCTGCCGTCTAGGCATCCGCTGCCAACAAATCGCTGGCCTTTTCTCCAATCATGATCGCAGGAGCGTTCGTATTACCGCTGACGATCTCGGGCATAATCGAACAATCCGCCACCCGCAGATTGGCAATTCCGTGGACTCTTAGCTTTGCGTCGACAACCGATGCCTCAGAGTTGCCCATCGAGCAGGTGCCGGTCGGGTGATAGATCGAGGTCGAATTTGACCGGGCCCAATCCAGCGTGCCTTCGTAATCGTCACTGCTCAGATCCGCCGAGGGCCTGAATTCCTCGGAAATCTTCGAATGCAACGGGTTCTGCTTAGCAATCCCGCGGGCGATGTTCACGCCGTCGACGATGGTTCGACAATCCGTTTCGGTCGACAGGTAATTCGGGATTATTTTGACGTACTTTGAAGGGTCTGGCCCGTTTAGGCGCAGCTCACCCCGGCTTTCCGGCCGCAGCTGACAGACGGACATGGTAAAGGCCGAAAACGGATGCACACCCTCGCCGGGGCTGTCGGCGGACCATGGTTGGACGTGGAACTGAATGTCCGGAGTTTCAACGTCGGGGCGGGTCTTCATGAACCCCGTCGCCAGGCTGGCCGCCATGGTCATCGGACCGGCACGGAACAGGGCGTACTTCAGAGCGATACGCGCCTGATTGAACAAGCTGCGGACCTCATCATTCAACGTAGGTTCATTGCATTTGAACACCAGCCTGGCCTGCAGATGGTCCTGCAATCCCTTGCCGACACCGGGAAGGGCGTGCAGCGGTTCGATGCCGTTTTCCTTCAGGTGGTCCGGGTCGCCGATCCCCGACAGCATCAGAATCTGGGGCGAGTTAATCGCACCACCGGACAGGATGATTTCGCGCCGAACTTTCAGGGTTTGCTCGGCGCCCGAACGATCCCGATAGACCAATCCGGTCGCCTTTTTGCCCTCCAGCGTGATCCGTGTCACCAGGGCCTTTGTGATGATGTTTAGGTTCTGTCGATCGCGGATGGGTTTCAGATACGCCACGGCAGCGCTACAGCGGCGGCCATTGCGCGTGGTTAGCTGGAAATACCCCACACCTTCTTGCTCAGCCCCATTGTAGTCTGGATTAAACGGATACCCTGCGGCCTGCGCGGCTGCGACCCAGGCGTCACAGATCGGGCGTTGGATGCGCATGTTTGACACCGACAATGGCCCGCCGACGCCGTGGAATTCATCCTCGCCACGCTCCTGATCCTCGCAACGTTTGAACAGGGGCAGAACGTCGTCCCACCCCCAACCTTCGTTGCCCATCTGACGCCAGCGGTCGTAATCCTCTTTCTGGCCGCGCACGTACAGCAACCCATTCAGCGACGAAGACCCGCCCAGCACCTTGCCACGCGGCCAGTCGATAGAGCGCCCATTCAGCCCTGGATCAGGTTCAGTACGATAACACCAATCGACCGAAGGGTTATGCATGGTTTTGAAATAGCCCACCGGGATGTGAATCCACGGATTGGTGTCGCGACCGCCGGCCTCGAGCAAAGCAACGGTCACGTTTGGGTCGGCGCTCAGGCGATTGGCGATGACACAGCCCGAAGACCCGGCCCCGACAACTGCATAGTCTACTTCCATGATCACCTCCCTGAAACTGGTTTCAAAAAGTTCTAGCCAAACGATGAGAAATATACTAGCCTTTTTTGATACAAAACGTCTCATTATTTGCGATCAGGGAGGTAAGCAATGGAGATCGGACGGAAACTAAGTGGTATTTCACGGCGGGATTTTTTCCGCGTGGCAGGCCGTTACGGTATGAGCTCAACTCTGCTGGCTGCGGGTGGGTTCGGTGGGGCGATGAGCCTGGCGAATCTGGCGCAGGCTGCCGAATCAACCTACGAAAAGCGCTTTTCGAAAGAGCCGAAGCACACGCTGAAATTCGGCGCATCGGGCTTTAATACCCGCAACTTGCTGATCGAGCGTGCGGGTGCAATCGAATTTGCGCGTGACCTGGAAGAGCGCACCGATGGCGAGATTCGCATCGAGTTCATCGGCGACAACCAGATCTGCGGTCAGTTGAGCTGCGTCGAGAAAACCCAGCAGGGGATCGTCGACATCTATGCCGCCTCGACTCAGAACTCGGCTGGTGGTGCGCCCTATCTGAACGTGCTGGACTATGCCTATATGTTCCCCAGCCGCGCGGCGCAGTACCACTTTTTCTACAGCCCGGCGAGCCAGCGCATCCTGCGCGATCCGCTAGAAAAACGGCACGGTCTGAAATTCCTGTTCACTCATTGTGAGCTGCGCGGTCTGCAGATGGGCGCGAACTTTGCCGACAAGCCAACCGTCACAAAGCTGGAAGAACTATTTGGCACCAAGAACCGTGTGACGGGTACGCAACTTGGCCGTATCGCCATGCAACTGCTGAACCTGAATCCGGTACCTGTCGCGTGGGAGGAAACGCTGGACGCGCTGAAAACCGGCCTGATCGACGGCGCCGAAACTTGGGCATCGGCTGTGGCCTACGCCAACATGGCGCCTGTGGTGTCACAATCGGTGAACCTGAAATTCTTCTGCGGTACCGAGCATACGTCCATGTCTTCGAAGGTCTTCGACAGTCTGGGCGGTGAGTTGCAGGATGCGGTGATGGAGTCTTCATACTTCACGCAGGCGCTGATCCAAGGTGCGAACGAAGCCGCGCTGTTGAACACCGTGGGTTTCTCGGAACCGCAATTGCCGCATACGATCTTCGCCGAAAACGGCGTACGCCCGGCCTTCCTGGCGGACGACCAAATTAAACTGGCCGAAGAAATGTGTGCCCCCAATTACAACCCCGAGCCTTGGGCACAATGGCGCGAGCGCATTAACAAATGGGCCGGTGGTATCGACACATATCAGGAGATCTACGACATCGCGCGTGAGATTCCCGCTGATACAATTGCGGAAAACGTCGAGCCACGCCGTTGGTGGAGAGGCGAAGCCTAACCTAAGCTTAATACGAACCGGCCCGGGTGGGCCGGTTCCACTAAACACCGACTGGGAGGACGGGGTTCATGTCATTTTGGGCAGATGTCGGCGCGATATTCAGTGCTTTACTCACCTTCGATTCATTCGAGATTCAATCCGCGCTGGAATCCGACGCAACATGGGTCGTAGGCGCAATCGTCTCGGCCCTGGGTGGGCTCCTCATCATGTGGATTTACCAAAAAGTGCCGTTTGTCGAACGCCACTTTGAACGTGCCGTGATGGTTTATTCCTACCTTGCGATTGCCTTCATCATCTTTTGGGGCGTGATTGACCGGTTCGTGTTCAACGATCAGGAGCCTTGGTCAACAACGATCCCGCCACTGCTGTTCATGGTGATGGCGTGGTTCGGCGCGTCTTATAACGTGCGGCTACGCACGCATCTAAGCTTTAGCGAATTTCGCACCTCTATGCCGCGCGGCGGGCAACTGGCTTGCCTGTTCCTAGATGCTGTCCTTTGGTTCATCTTCGCAGTGATCGTCATTGTGACCACCACACGGTTGGTGGCGCTGTCGGCATCGAACTTTCAGATCGTTCTGGGTACTGACAACATCATGCAGTGGTGGTTCCTGTTGGCCGCGCCGCTGTCGTTCTTTTTGATGGTTGGGCGGGTGTTTCAGAACCTCGCCGACGATCTGCACAACTGGAAAACAGGTGAGCCGCTTATCAAGCAGGCCGTGATTGGAGCAGACTGATGACAGACGGAACCATGGTCACACTGATCTCGCTTGGGGTCACCTTTCTGTTCATGCTGGGCGTGCCAGTGCTTCTGGTCATTGGCTATTGGGTTATTGGCTGTTCGTTTGTGCTGGGCCTGACGCTGGACAATATGGGGGCCGAGCTGCTGAATGTGTTCAACAAAGGCTTCGCCCTGCTGGCGATGCCGCTGTTTATCCTGACTGGCGACCTGATCAACAAATCCGGCATCGCGCGGCGGCTTAGTGATTTTGCATATGCCTGTCTGGGCTGGATACGCGGCGGGCTGGCAATGGCATCGCTGGGGGCTTGCGGGCTTTTCGCAGCGATCTCGGGGTCAAACTCGGCAACAACCGCGACCATCGGGTCGATGCTGCACCCTGAGATGGTCAAGGGCGGTTATGATGAACGCTTCAGCGCCGCAACAGCAGCGGCGGGTGGTACAGTTGGGATCATCATCCCACCGTCGATCATCTTCATCGTTTACGGGTTCCTGATGAACCTCCCGATTTCCGAGCTGTTTGTGGCGGGTATCCTGCCCGGCGCGTTGATGGTGTTTGGCATGCAATTTGCCTGCTGGATAATCTGCCGGATCAACGGCTGGGGATATTTGATCCCGTTGCAACTAAACCGGGTGCTGAAAACCGCGTTTGGTGCGTGGCTGGGCTTTTTCGCCATCGGATTGGTGTTGTGGGGCATCTACACGGGCAAGTTTTCACCAACCGAGGCGGCCGGTGTGACCGTAGGCTTCTGCGTCATCGCAGGGCTGGTCAGCTATCCGATCAACCGTGTCATGGGCGCACGCAATGACATTCCGCCGACCGAAAAAAGCTATGCTGAGATGTTCGTGGTCGAAGGCTTCACGATCCCCGAGATCCCCTCGATCGTGATCCGCTCGGCCCAGATCACTGGCATCCTTGCACCGCTGATCGCAATTTCGGTTGTGATGCAGCAAATCTTGTCGCTGCTCGGCGCGCAAGAGACCATCGGGAACTTTGTGACCTCGATGGGTGGTTATCATGCGGTGCTGTTCACCTCGATGGTGATCGTCTTCTTCTCGGGCATGGTACTGGAAAGCCTTCCGGTCACGATCATTCTCGCCCCGATCTTGGCGCCGATTGCCGCCTCGGTTGGCATTGATCCGATCCATTTCTCGGTGATTTTCCTTGTGGGTGCTTCTATCGGGTTCATCACGCCACCTTACGGGCTGAACCTGTATGTGGCGTCGGGTGTGACGGGCGTGCCTTATTTCCGGCTGCTGCGGTATACGGTGCCTTATCTGGTGGCTCTGTTGTCGGTCTGGATTTTGGTGTCGCTGGTGCCCGATCTGGCCTTGATCCTGCTGCCAAATAACTAGAATGTTGCGGGATGGCCGAGACGGAAACACAAGAAAAAGAAACTCAGATCCCAACGAACCTGCGCCTGTTGCTGATCCTTGAAGAGGTGGCTCGGCGCGGGGTAGCTGTTAAACCGTCAGACCTGATCGATGCATTGGGTCTGGCAAAACCCACCGTCCACCGCCTGCTGCAAACGGCCGAGGCCGAGGGGTTTCTGCAACGCGATCTCGACGGCCGGTCTTATGGCCCTGGCCGTCGTTTACGACTGCTTTCTGTCAACACCATGTCTGCCGAACATTTGCGGACTGCACGCCTGGCCATATTGCGCAGCGTGGCCGAGGAGGTAGGAGAGACATGCAACCTCGCCATTCCCGACCGCGAGGGGATGATCTATCTGGACCGGGTCGAAACCAAATGGCCCCTGCGCATTCAGTTGCCCGTGGGCACGCAGGTTCCGTTTCACTGCACGGCCAGTGGAAAAATGTACCTGTCCACGCTGCGTCAGAAAACGCTGGACGGGTTTCTTTCGGCCGGAAAATTGCAGCCGCAGACCGAGCGTTCGCTGACGGACCCCAAGGCAGTAAAGGCTGAAGTCCAACGCATTTCCGACAATCAGTATTCTACCGATGATGAGGAATTCATGACCGGAATGTCCGCACTTGCGGTGCCTGTTCAGGACGGGCAGGGCAGGTTGGTAGGGACGCTATCGGTTCACGCCCCGACCCAACGCCATGATGTCGGCAGCCTGATGTCGTTTCTGGAAACACTGCGGCAGGGCGCGGACAAACTTTCAAGTCTTCTCGCTGAGTGACCAGAAAAACGCAGCGCCAAACTGTACCAGTGGCCGATCCACAAAACCGTTTGGCGCTGTCCTATTTAGGTAGCCTAAGCCCTTCGGATCAAGCCGCTGCGATCTGGCCTGCTTTTTCGACCAGCACTTCGGCCTGACGGATTGAGGCATAGTCGATCAGACGGCCATCCAGAGACACAGCGCCTTTGCCCGCCGATTCAGCCTCGGCCATGGCGACAAGAATGCGCTGTGCCTTGGTGACTTCGGCCTCGGATGGCGACATGACCTCATTGGCCAGGGCAATTTGGCTGGGGTGGATGGCCCATTTGCCTTCACATCCCAGAACCGCCGCGCGTTTGGCAGCCGCTCGATAGCCGTCGGGATCCTGAAAGTCGCCAAATGGCCCATCGATTGGACGCAGTCCGTTGGCGCGTGCCGCAACCACCATGCGCGCCAGCGCATAGTGCCACATGTCACCCCAATGGGTCAGACGGTCACCATCGGCATCTGCGTCGGTCAACACGGAATAATCGGGGTTCACGCCGCCGATGATCGTGGTTCGTGCGCGGGTCGAGGCCGCATAGTCAGCCACTCCGAAATGCAGGCTTTCATTGCGTTTGGAAGCTGCCGCAATCTCGCTGACATTCTGCATCCCAAGCGCGGTTTCGATGATGTGTTCGAACCCGATCCGTTTCTTGTAGCCTTTGGCGTCCTCAATCTGCGTTACCAGCATATCGACCGCATAGACGTCCGCAGCGGTGCCAACCTTGGGGATCATGATCAGGTCCAGCCGTTCGCCAGCCTGTTCGACCACATCCACCACATCGCGATACATATAATGCGTATCCAGCCCGTTGATCCGCACCGACATGGTTTTGTTGCCCCAGTCGATATCGTTCAGCGCCTCGATGATGTTCTTGCGGGCCTGTTCCTTTTCATCAGGCGCGACCGCGTCTTCCAGATCAAGGAAGATCACATCTACATCTGATTGTGCGGCCTTTTCGAACATTCCGGGTTGGCTGCCCGGAACGGCCAGTTCGCTGCGGTTCAGGCGAGCAGGGGCTTGGTCGATGTTATGAAAGCTCATGGGTAAGGGTCCTTCGTCTTACAGGTTCGGATAGAGAGGGAAGCGCGCGCAGAGGTCTGCGACCTCGGCTTTGACCTTGGCTTCGACGGCGCTGTTGCCGTCTTCGCCATTGGCGGCCAGCCCGTCGACCACTTCGATGATCCAGTCGG
>NZ_JBQFVB010000012.1:0-135084 GCF_056539465.1 Ruegeria sp. BB1 | reverse complement strand
ACCTGCCTGATGTTGTGCGCCGCGCAGATATCGTCGTTGCTGCCGTTGGCCGCCCCGAGATGATCCCGGGCGATTGGATCAAGGAAGGTGCCACGGTCATCGATGTGGGCATCAACCGAATTGAACGGGACGGCAAGAACAAGCTGGTCGGAGACGTAGATTACGCCAGCGCGGCCGAACGCGCCGGAGCGATCACACCCGTGCCCGGTGGCGTCGGACCGATGACCATTGCCTGCCTGCTGGCCAACACACTGACCGCCTGCTGCCGCGCCAATGCCTTGCCAGAGCCCGAAGGCCTGACAGCTTGATCTCAGGGAAAATAAATTTGAACAAATGGACCGAAGAGCAAACGCTTTTTGGTCCATTTGCTTTCTGAAGATTGAATTAAGTTTCAAGGGCCGGGTTTGAATGTCCGGTAAATTGGTGATAAGTAAGCTTTTCCAGCCGGTTACGAGAGATTGGTGAAAGCCGTGTGGTGTTGGGCTGGAACCTGTAGTCTTGTTTGTTGAGTATGTATGACCGAAGTGCCCAGACCAATTCTGGCCGAATTCACGTTACGCCGAGTGATTGCAGGCGTTGGTTTCCCGCCTTTGTTGGCCAGTGCGTTCCAGCCTTTTCCGGCCATCTACCTGACCTATCCCCAGCGGCTTGTTTTCTGGATCGGTGTACTGGGATTGGCCCTGTGCGTGACCTGGATCGTCAGACGCGTGAGCCGGAAATTTTTCGCAGAAGCCCATTTCAGCTGGCGTGACATTGCGCTGGTTTTCTTCATTCTGGTTCTGTTCGTGCCATCTATGTGGCTTATGTCATATCTGCTGTTCTCTGTCGGGGGGCAACAGGCGCCGGATGTTCTGGCGGTGGCCCCTTATGGTGCCCTGTTTGCAACCGGGCTGGTCCTGGTGCGCGGGTATAGTCACGTTGATGAGCCGGTGCAGGATCAGATCGCGCCACCCTCGCCACGCCTGACCAAGCGTTTGCCAGAGTCGTTTTCCGGTCAGATCTATCGACTGACAGTCCGCGACCATGCGGTTGATGTGGTGACTTCAGCGGGGACATTCACCATCCGATCCCGTCTGACTGATGCGATCGCCGAGATGGAACCGGTACCCGGCCACTGTACGCATCGTTCCCATTGGGTGGCAGACGATGCCATTGTCGGGGTTGAAAAGCTGGACGGAAAAACCTTCTTGCGTCTGAAGAACACCGATCTGGTTCCGATCAGCCGAAAATACAAACCGGGGCTAGAGCTAGACGGCCTTATCTAAGCCACTCTATCTGGGCATAGGAATGACCCGAGGATGCGATCCGGTGAGTATGGCTATGGCCTGACCATCCATCAAAGCGTCCAATGTATGATCCGAACTGCGTAACCCGCCAGTATATGTGCCGTAGGCCGGTAGGATCAGCCGCGTCTTGTCCACCAAAAAGGCGGGCCGGGTGATGGTTCGACCCCGCGCGTTCAGACGCGCTTTGGGGTGGTAGTGGCCTGACACCTCGGCTTGCGCTGGTGCCTGCGCGATATGGCGGAAAGTCAGCGGGGCAATCTTACACTCGGACAGATGCGTACCGCCCAGATCAATCGGACCGGGGTCGTGATTACCCTCGATCCAGATCCAGCGCCGACCAGCCTGCAGGGCCGTGATATCACGCTGTTCTTCCGCTTGCATTGCGGCCGAAGCTTTCAGATCGTCGAAGCTGTCGCCCAGGCAGATCACGGTGGCAGGATTGGTTCTGGCAATATCCACAGCCAGCCGGTTCAGGGTTTCTTGACTGTCATAAGGCGGCAGACTCGGGCCGCCCCGCCGAGCGATGCGCTCAGACTTGCCCAGATGCAGGTCGGATACGCACAGCAATTGCTGATCCGGCCACCACAAGGCCCCAGATCCCAATGCCTTCAGGGTCTGTCCCGCAAAAGAAATCGCCACTTCGTTCATGATGCGTTCTTTGCGTGTTTCACCTCCGGACGCAAGCCGTATCAATCAGGTGTTAACCCCGCCGCCTTCAACAGACGTGCGCTTTCTTCTGCCAATAGCCGTTCTTCGGCCGCGCCCTTGACCGGAACCTTGCCGACCTCAAGAAACAAAGGGGCGGCAAGAGGCGATACGCGATCCAGCCGCAGCAGATCAATACGGTCTCCGATCCGGGCGATCATCGCTTCGATCCGCCCGAAATCCACCAGCCCTCGCATGGCCTCTTCGCGGGTGATCTGCATCAACAAATGATCCGGGTCGTATTTCAACAAGGTGTCATAAAGGATATCCGACGAGAACGTCGCCTGACGACCGCTTTTGCGCTGACCGCCCATGTTCCGTTCGATCAGCCCAGCAATCGTGGCCGAGGCGCGAAAGGTCCGTTTCATCACGGCATTTCCGGCCAACCAAGTCTCAAGCCCGTCACGCAGGGCATCCAGTTGAAACAGGGGCCGCGGGTCGGTCACTGCATCCAGCCCCCAGATTAGTGTGGCATAATCGGTTGCGACAAAACCCAGCGGGGCGAGCCCGGTTTCCTCCATACGTTTGGTCAGCAATAGGCCCAGCGTCTGCTGTGCGTTGCGGCCAGCGAAACCGTAGACGCACAGATTCTCGCGCCCGTCATTCGGAAAGCTTTCGATCAGCAGCCGGTCGCGTTGAGGCAGGCGAGACATGTCGCGCTGCAGAGACAGCCAGTCGGCAGTGTGTTTAGGCAGTTGCGGCCAATCCGGCTGGGCAAACATCCGCAGAATCCGGTCGCTTAACTGCGTCGAGGTGGCGAATTTCGTGCCCGCAAAAACAGCAACTTTTGGTTTTCTGTCCGCACGGCGGCTGACCTCAACCACCATCTCGCGCAGGCCCTCATAGCGGACAATCTGCCCCCCGATCAGAAAGGTATCTCCGGGCGTTAGCGAGGCGGCAAAGGCCTCTTCCACTTCACCCAGCGGTTTGCCTCCGCGGTTGCGTTTCAAACGTACCTTCAGCGTGTCGGTGTCCTGAATGGTACCCAAGTTCATGCGGATACGCTGCGCTGCGCGCGGGTCGCGCAGCTGCATTTGTCTGTCTGCGCGCTGTTGCAAGCGCTGCCAGCGATCATAGGCGCGTAGGGCGTAGCCTCCGGTCGCGCAGAATTCCAGACAGGCGTCGAATTCATCGCGTGACAGATGCGCGTATGGCCCCGCTGTGGTCATTTCCATAAAAAGCGCGCTGGCGTCGAACGGGCCTGCCGAAGCCGCTATCAAGATATGCTGGCATAGCACATCGCGGGGGCCAGAGCCGCGCGGTTCACCGTCCAGATCATGCGCTCTGGCGGCCTCAAGTGCCGCGACGCATTCCACCACCTCAAAGCGGTTGGCAGGTACCAGCAGGGCCTTGGAGGGCGCGTTGTAGCGGTGGTTTGCTCGCCCGATCCGTTGCACCAGTCGTTTGACATTTTTAGGCGCACCAATTTGGATCACAAGGTCCACGTCACCCCAATCGATGCCAAGGTCCAGGCTGCCGGTACATACTATGGCGCGCAGGTCGCCCCGCACCATGGCGGCCTCGACCCGCTCGCGTTGCTGCCGGTCCAGACTGCCGTGGTGAATGCCGATGGGCAGGCCGTCATCGTTGGCAAGCCACAGATTGTGAAAGAAAATCTCGGCCTGTGCGCGGGTGTTGTGGAAAATCAGCGTCATCTTATGTTGCTTGATCTGCTCGAGCACCGCCGGGATCGAATAAGCAGCGCCACCACCGGACCAGGGGGGCATTTCCTGCGTTTCCAGCATGCGGATATCCGGATCAGGTCCGGGGTCGGCCTGCACAATCTGACAAGGGTCCGGGTGCCGGGCCAGAAAGCGCGCGATGGCCTGCGGGTCCTCGACCGTAGCTGAAAGACCGACCCGGCGCAGGTCAGGGCACAGGGTTTGCAGCCGCGCCAAGGCCAGCATCAGCTGATCTCCTCGCTTGCTTTCGGCCAATGCGTGGATTTCGTCGACAATCACTCGTTGCACCCCCGCAAACATCCGAGGCGCGTCCTCGTATGAGGTCAGCAGGGCCAAGCTTTCAGGGGTGGTCAGCAAAATATGGGGTGGGTCTACACGCTGCCGCTTTTTCTGCGTGGCCGAGGTGTCGCCGGTGCGGTCTTCGATCCGAATGGGTAGGCCGATCTCATCTGCAGGGCCGCGCAGGTTGCGGCGGATATCAGCGGCCAGTGCCTTGAGCGGAGACACATAAATCGTGTGCAACCCCTCATGCGTGCCATCTGCAAGTTCCGCCAATGTCGGCAAAAACCCGGCCATTGTCTTACCGCCCCCGGTCGGCGCGATCAACAACGTGGCCGGGTCCAAGGCCCGGTTGAACATATCGTATTGATGGGGGTGAATGGACCAGCCCTTGGCGGCAAACCAAGATGCGATCCGGTCGGGAATCTGCGTCATACGCGCAGATTACCCGGCCCTTTACCGAAATGGCACGGCGTTATTTGACGATAGTCTCGTCCTTGACGAACATGTTGGACCATGCGCGGTCGATCAGGTCAGGGCTCATCTGATAAGGGATGCCCTCAAACTCGCAGATCGAGATCATCTGGTCGATCAGGAAGATCGGCTGATAATTCGCATAGATATTGTTGATGGTCGGGTATTTAACCTTCAACAGATGGACCAGAGCAGCCTCGTCAAGCGGCATGCCGCGTTTGCGCGCCACCATGGCAAAGATTTTCAGGAAGTTCTCCTGGTTCGGGCCGTCGATCTTGATCTTGAAGAAGATCCGGCGCAGGGCCGCTTGGTCGAAGATTTCATTCGGGTGGAAGTTGGTCGAGAAGATGACCAGCGTGTCGAAGGGAACTTCGAACTTTTCACCCGACTGCAGGCCAAGGATATCCTTGTTCTCTTCCAGCGGAACAATCCAACGGTTAATCAGGGCCTGCGGTGGTTCCTGCTGACGGCCAAGGTCGTCCACGATGAAGATACCGCCGGTCGATTTCAACTGCAAAGGGGCCTGATAGGTTCGCGCTGTGGGGTTATAAACCAGATCCAGCATACCCAGCGTCAATTCACCACCTGTAACCACGGTTGGACGTTCGCACTGAACATAGCGTGTGTCGAACCGTTTGCGGCGGCGCAGGCTGTTGGGATCGTCTGGCTCCTGTTCAATCGCAGTATGAACGATCGGGTCATAAACCGTAATCACCTGACCGGCATATTCGATGGCGAAAGGCACATAGACATTATCGCCCAGTGCATCGCGAATCCCGTTTGAAATCGAGGATTTACCGTTGCCCGGAGGGCCATACATCAGGACCGAGCGACCGGCGCTGACCGCCGGGCCCAATTGATCCAGCAGGCTGTCGGGCAGAACCAAGTGGCCCATTGCGCCAATCAGCTGGTCGCGGGTCACCTGAATGTTGCGGATCGACTGGCGTTTCACCTGTTCGCGGTAGACGTCCAGCGGTACGGGCATGGCGCCAAAATATTCTGACTGACTCAACGCGTCCAGTGCGCGGGCCTTGCCGGCATCAGTCAGCTGATAACCCATCTCATTGCCGCTGTTGGCATTCAGGGTGCCGGTGGCCTCGATCAGCTTTTGCTCGCGGGCCATGTCGATCAGTTCCTGCGTGACGGAGCCCGGCAGACAAATCGCCACGGCGATCTCGGATACGGTGTCTACATTCTTGCGAAAGATCGTTTTCAACATGATGTCGCGCATCATGACGATGGGCAGTCTCATTTCGCCCAAACCCTTTGGGGCAGGGGGGGCCATTACCGAAGTTGTCTGCATATTCATGAGCGTCGCCCGTCTATCCAGTATTCACGCCAATGGCCCCAAAAAGGGCCGCTTAGGGGAAATCTGGCCCGGCTTTGTGGCAGTACCAAGGCGGCGACAAGGCGCGTTAATGATAGTTTACGAGCCGTAAACAGTGCCTAAGATCAGGTAAATAGCCAGGCTGCCACCAAGAGGCAGGCCCATTGGAAAGTGCTTCTTCCTGTTCCAGCTTTCCCAATTTGGCGCAACGTTGCGCAACGCTGTATACATGGCCAATCGATGTGTGACAAAGGCAGCAAGCGTGGTGGCTGCCAGAATAAACATCACCAGAACCCAATCCCCAGACCAGACAAAAGGTGAGGCGGCGGCCATGAACTTGGCATCCCCGGCACCCAAAACGCCAGCGGCATTAAACAGAATGCCCAAAATCAGCACGGTCACAATATGCAGCAAGTGCCAGACGTAAGGGGGAAGTGTCACCGAGAACGACCAGATCGTTAGTGAGGTCCACTGGGTGGACCACGGGGGCAGCACAAACAACCCGACAATGGCGAAAATGACGGCCAGCGCAACAACGGCGTGGTTCTTGATCAGCATGTCCCGCAAGTCTGTGAACGCCACGTAAAAGCAGATCGGCAGAACAAACGGAAGAAACCACAGCGCAGCAAACGCGGGAATACTCATCAATCAGGCATCCTCAAGCGCGCGCAGCGAGCGGACAGCCTCGTCAAAATGCTGTGGATGGGTGGCGATGGCTTCGCGGAACAGGTTTTTGGCTGTCGCCACATCCCCTTGCTTGACAGCAGAGATACCCATCGTGTTCAGCAGCCTGGCGCGTTCCACCTGTGTCATGGGAACAACCGGCAGGCTGTAATTTCCTTGCGCAGCTCGGGCCAGAACCAGATTGTTCTTGGCGGTGAACAGGGATTTGTCCTGACGGATCGCCTCCGTAAACAGGCGTTCGGCTTCGGCAAACTGGCCGCGTGTCAGCTTGGAATAACCCCAATTGTTCATGACACCACCGGGGCGCGTGGTCAGGCCGACCGCGGTTTCATAAAAGTGGTCTGCGCGTTTCCAATCCTGTTTGGAGTCTGCGACCACCGCTTCAAGCCGATACCGTTTGAAGGTTTCATAAGTGGGTGGAATGGTATCCAGAACCGATCTGGCCTGCCCCCAATTGCCGGCGCGGACAAGCGCGTCAGCATATTCGAGCTTGTCGACGTTTCCGGCACCTTTCATCGTCGTCACCTTTTTCCAGGCGGCGACGGCTTCGGTCGACCGTTTCGCACGAGACAAGGAAATCGCCAGTCCCCGCTGCAGGTCGATCCGACCCGGATTTTTGGCGGCGGCGCCTTGAAAGTAGGTGACCGCCTCATTTGGATCGGCGGCGGTCAGCAAGACCTCGTTCAGGTTGGTCTCGTCAATGACGTTGACCTCCTGATAGGTACGCTCGACCTTTTCTTCCTCGGTTTCTTTTTCGCAGGCAGAAAGGATCAGCCCGCACATCACGATTGGCGCAATCAAGAATTGTTGGCGCATTTTTGCGTCCCTTACTGCTCTTGCCTGTTTTACGGGAGCTTGCGCAGCTTGAATTGCCCGTCGCCTTGCTGCTCCAACGTATATTCTTGTTCTTCTGCCGTAGTATTAACAGGATTTTCCATTTTTGCGAGCGCTAAGCGCAGATTGTCCCGGATTGCGTCACTTTCGCCATTGTCCAGCGCAAAGGCCCGCTTGAAAACCTGCGCGGCCTCGGGATATTCGCCCTTTTCGACCAGCACCACGCCTAGATTGTTCCAAGCAACTGGCCAGTCAGGATTGTCCTTGACGGCCCGTCGCAGTAGGGTTTCGGCCTGTCCTAGACGCCTGAGTCCCAGATTGGCCGTGCCCATCGCCGTCAGGATTTGTGTTGTCATCCCCTGATCCAATGCGGCGCGGGCAAAAGAATCCAGCGCCAGCTCGTATTCCCCGGCGGCCATCAACCGGTTTCCCACCGTAATTTCGTCCGCCCTTTGACCTTTAGGGTCAATTCCGGGGACGTCCAGATCATCTGACGACCCTGTCTCAGTGCAAGAGGCCACCACGGCGATCACCATGGCGGCCTTTAGCATGTGGCGTATACCGTCGTGGATGCGCCTGAAGCCTACTAAATTTGGGTTATTAATTACCCGCCGCAAAATCAGCGATTCCTTTTGCCGAAGGTCCGACCAGAATAACCAGCAAAGGCGGCACCGTCAGGATCATTGTGGCAAGAGTCATCTTGGTTGGCAACTTGTTCGCGGCTTCTTCGGCGCGCATGACCCGTTTGTCGCGCATTTCGCCAGCGTAGACCCGAAGCGCTTCGGCGATCGAGGTGCCGAACGTCGCGGACTGGATCATGACGGTCACGAATGAGCTGACATCTTGCACGCCGCAGCGGGTTCCGAAGTCACGCAAAACCGTGTCCTTGTCCTTACCTGCCTTCAATTCATAAGCGACAATTTCGAACTCTTGCGCGATATCGGGGTAGGAGGCCTTCATCTCACGCGCAACCCGTACAATGGCTTGATCCAGAGATTGTCCGGCCTCGACGCAGACCAGCATAAGGTCCAGCGTATCGGGAAAACCGGCGACAATTGCTTCATTACGTTCGGCAACACGCCGGGTGATCCAGTAGCGCGGCAGAAAATATCCTGCACCTGCCGGAATCAGAACTCTAAGAGCCATCTGTTGACCGGTGAATTCCTGGCCGCCCGACAGTACGGTAACCAACATGACGCCGACCAGAATACCGATAATACCCAGCGCAAATTGTGCAAAGTGGAAGAAACGCACAGAATCCTTTGAATGATATCCGGCTTGCCGCAGCTTTAGCTGCATTGCCGACAGTTCGGCTTCGTTTTGCGGCTCAAGGAATGTTGCGAACTTTTCAAGCTGCTCGTTGCGGCTGGTGTTGCGAAGCTTGTCCTTTTTGGATTTCTTATCGTGTTTTGGTGCGGCAGTGGATTTTTGCAGCTTTTTCAGAGGGTCCTCTGGTTGGTTCAACATCAGAGTAACAGCGATTAAGATCATCGCCAGACCCAAAACGCCGATCACGATAAGTGGACCGAATTCGCCAAGGTACTGTTTGATCAGGTCGTTGATTGGGGCCAGAACTTCCATTGCAATTCCCTCAGACCTTGATGTTGGTAAGAACGCGCATCACGATCAGGTTCAGCGTCAGCATGATGCCCACGAAGAAACAGGCCGGGATGAACAGGGGATGATCAACCACGTCGTCATAGTAATTGGGATCTGTCACCATGATGAACAGCAGGCAGAAAAGGGGAAACCCTGACAGAAACTTGCCGGACCATTTTGCCTCGGCGGTGATCGCCTTTACACGCCGGAACAGGCGGAAACGGGCGCGGATCACCTTAGCCAGACCAGCCAGAATTTCAGCAAGGTTACCGCCTGACTGTTGTTGGATACCCACGGCCACCGCCAGAAAGCGAAGGTCCTGCATGTCCAGACGTTCAGCCAGATCACTCAGCGCCTCACCCACGTCCCGGCCATAGGCGCATTCGTCGGCAATGACACCGAACTCGGTTCCCAGTGGGTCCTGTACTTCGTTTGCGACAATCTGAATGGACGACACAAATGGGTTGCCCACGCGCAGGGATCGGACCATCAATTCAACCGCGTCAGGCAGTTGCTCTTCCATCATGCCCATGCGTTTACCGGCCTTCCGGCTTACCCAGGTGTAGACACCGCCAACACCGATAAAGACCGACAATGCCACCCGCAGAACCATTTCCGTTGCGGTGCCGACGCTCAGGCCGACGAAAGCAAAGCCTGACAAAAGGATCATGACCATGATCAGTTGTTTCGGGGTGAAGGCAATAGCTGCCTTCTGCGCTTTGTCAGCCAACAGCGAATAGAGCGGGATGCTCTGCGTTTTCATATGCTGCTGCATTTCCTTGCGCAGCTGTTCCAGCACTTGTTCCCGCCCGACACCTTTGTCGAGCATATCCAGACGCCGGTTTACACGGCTGTTCAGGCTGATGGATTTGCCGAAAGCCACCAGATAGATGCCTTCGACTAGGGCGAACACCGCGACGAAGATCACGACATAGATGAGCGCCTCAACAGGCAGTTGCATTGCCAGATCTCCTACATATTCGTTGGTTCATAGACCGAAGCGGGCAGGTCAAAGCCCCACAGGCGGAAGCGCTCAGAATAGTGACTGCGTACGCCGGTCGCTGTGAAGTGACCGATGATTTTGTTGTCCGGTGTTAGTCCAACGCGTTGAAATTTAAAGATTTCCTGCATTGAGATCACATCGCCTTCCATGCCCGTAATCTCGGTGATTGAAGTCATCCGACGCGAACCATCCTGCAAACGGCTGGCCTGGACGATCAGGTTAACAGCTGACGAAATCTGGCTTCGGACCGCTTTGATTGGCATTTCGATACCGGCCATCGCGATCATGTTTTCCAGGCGCGAAATCCCGTCGCGCGCCGAGTTGGCGTGGATCGTGGTCATCGAACCGTCGTGGCCGGTGTTCATGGCCTGCAACATGTCAATCACCTCGGCGCCACGCGTCTCACCCACGATAATGCGGTCGGGACGCATACGCAGGGCGTTTTTCAGACAGTCGCGCGGGCTGACCTCGCCTTTGCCTTCGACGTTGGGCGGACGGCTTTCCATCCGACCCACATGGGTCTGTTGTAGCTGAAGTTCCGCCGTATCCTCGATTGTCAGGATGCGTTCTGCGTCATCGATGAAACTGGACAAGGCGTTCAGCGTGGTGGTTTTACCCGAACCCGTACCACCTGAAACGATGATGTTCAGACGGGTTGACACGGCGGCCTGAAGATAAGCGGCCATTTCTTCGGTAAAGGCACCGAAATTCACCAGGTCATCGATGCCCAGCTTGTCTTTTTTGAACTTACGAATTGAGACCAGCGATCCATCCACCGCAATCGGCGGCACCATCGCATTAAAACGCGAACCATCAGCCAAGCGAGCGTCAACGTAAGGGTTGGATTCATCGACACGACGTCCCACAGCGGACACGATCTTGTCGATGATCCGCATCAGGTGCTTTTCGTCTTTAAAGGTGATGTCGCTGATTTCCAGCCTACCGTCGCGTTCCACAAAGATCTGTTGCGGACCGTTGACCAGAATATCGTTGACGGTATCGTCCTGCAGCAAGGTCTCAAGCGGGCCAAGACCCGTCACTTCGTCATACAGTTCCTTGTTCAACTGCGAGCGGTCCTCGCGGTTCAGAACAATGTTCCGGGTTTCCAAAATTTCGCTGACAATCGAGCTGATTTCCGCGCGCAATTCGGATTCGCCTGCATTTTCGAGCGCCGCTAGGTTCAGGTTTTCCAACAGTTCGCGATGCAGTTCGATCTTGATCTCGCCAAGGCGTTCCTTGCGCTTGCGATCGCGATCTCCGGCCACCGGTTCGGCCGCCTTTTTCTGCACGGGCCGTCGAGCGACGGCATTAGCTGTGGGCTTTTTTTCCGCAACAGGTTCAGGTGTCGCGGCCGGAGTTTGAACCGGCTGCGCTTCGGGCTGTTTCTTGTAACGTGAAAACACGGCGGCTCTCTCCCTTTAGTACTGGTTACGCGGCCTCAGCGTCGCTGCTGCCCAAACTATGAAGCGATTTCGCAAGCTTCGCGATTTCGCGACGCAGCGGATTCTTGGCGGCTGCATTGGCCAGCGGTTGTCCGTGGTCGCCACTCTGCATGACCGGCTTGCCGCCATCCGGCAATTGCAGGTCAATGGAGATACCCAGGCTTTCACCCATCCGTTTGACCCGGCTTTTGCCGTTCAGATCGGTAAATTTCGGCGCCCGATTCAGAGCAAAGCGCAATTTGTTGAAAGGCAGTTCCTCGGCCTGCAGCGCACGTTTCAGGCGCAGCGCGTTCTGAGCCGAGCGCATGTCCAGTTCAATCATGGCGAAATACACATGTGCGGCCTGAAGAACGGTTTCAGACCAGTGAACCAGCGTCGAGGGCATGTCCACGATCACATAATCAAAGTTCCGACGAGCCGTTTCGATCACGCGCTGAATATCTTCGGGTGTGATCAGATCCAGCGGCACCATGTCCGATGGCGCTGTCAGAACCTGCAGTTTCTCTTCATAGGTTTGCAACGCTTGAGAAAATACGTCGTCATCCATCAGCGATGTGTCCGAAAGCATTTCAAAGACAGTTTCGCGCCGTGGTAAATCCAGATAGGTCGAAACTGTGCCGAATTGCAGATCCAGATCCAACAGACAGACTGATGGCGCGTCTTTGTCCGATACGGTGGCCAATTCCCAGGCCAGATTGACTGCCATAGTGGTGGAACCGACGCCTCCGGCAAGTCCGTGGACCACAAAGAGGGCCCCTTCTTTCGATTCACCTTGCGCCAAAGGTGCAGCGGCCTGCTGTACTGCAACTGGATCGGGCTGGTTCATCCGGGCGATAGCTTCCTGCAATTCGCCTTCGGGCAGAGGGTAGGGGACGAACTCGTCCGCGCCTTTGCGCAACAGTTGGTGCAGAGACGCCGGAGTGACGTCTTCGGCGATCAGGACGATTTTGATCTTCTTTTCTTTTGCTCGCGTGATGATCTCACCCATCAAGGACAGGTTGTCTTCATCTTCGCCGTCAATCGCCAAGGCGACAAACTCCAAAGAATCAGCATCAGGTTGGCTGAAGAATGCCAGGGCTTCGGCAAAACCGAGATCACCCCATCGTTCTCCCAGTGCAACCTCCATATCCTCGATCAGAAGGTCGAAATTCTGGACGTCACGGCTGATGGTGCAGGCCAGAATGGCGTTTTTATCATCTTGTGGCGATGCGCTCGTCATTAACACAATCCTTGTCGCGAGAGCCGACCAACCCAGAGAACCCGAAGATTCTGTCTGGTTCGCTCTTGCCCCGTCGCGGCCAGATTTGGCCGCAGGTCACCTAATTGTTGAAAATTTGGCTTGGAACTTAGGCAAGATTTAGGCGCAAAAGAACCAATTGTAGGGAAATGGGCGACGATGTCGCCCAAATCCGACTTATTGTTCGGTTGTATCGCCAACTCGTGTTTGGCTACGCAGTTGCGCCTCGTACGTCGCGCTTTGTACATATTCGCGATAGACGATGGCGGCATACTTGCCGTCCAGAACCAGCGGGTTGCGATCCACAAAGCCCGAAACCTCGGTCACGGTGCGGCGGTTGCGCCGATCGCGATTCGGGGTATCGATCAACGGGCGTGACTTGCCGAAGGAAACGACAGCCTCAAGACGTGAGCGCGAGATGCCCTGCTGTGTCAGGAAGGCAACCGCCGCATTGGCGCGTCGCTGGCCCAGTGCCTTGTTGTAACCAGTCGAACCGACGGCGTCGGTATGGCCATAGACCCGGAACCGCGCTTCGGGGAACTGTTTGATCCACGCAGCCTGCCGCAACAGAACCCGCTGAGCCGTTTCGTCCAGCTTTGCGCTGTCAAAGGCAAAGTTGATCTGCGTCGGAACCTCGGCCGCGAACCGCTGACCCAGGATTTGGGCATAGGTCAGTTCGCCGTTCATGACCTGGGTGTTGTTCAGGGTCGCATTCCCGAAAGCACCTTGATCAACTTCATACCCGGCTTCACGCGTACAAGCGGCGACAGCAACCGAAAGACCCAGTGTGATTATCCACTTCTGCATTGGTCCTATCCTCCTATCAATCCAGAACGTAGCCGTAGGAGCTGCCAAAGTCCTGCTTGGCTACTTCCGAGGCTGCGCCGGCACCCGGGCGCGTTGTACGACCGACTTTGCCGTTCACGAACAGATCAAATTCGCTGGGCGGTTTGACCCGATCTGTTGGCAATGCCAGCGCTTCACCACGTGTCGGCGAAACCAGATGCGCAGTGATTATGATAACCAGTTCGCTTTGTTGGCGCTGGTATTCCGCAGAGCGGAACAACGCTCCCAGCACCGGAATATCACCGACCCAGGGAACTTGGCTGTTCAGGTCTGCAAAGTCATCTTGAATCAACCCCGCGATTGCGAAGCTCTCACCATCTCGCAATTCAACCGTCGTGCTGGTCTGACGAGTGACAAAGCTAGGAACTGTATCGCCTTGGATAGTAAAGTCTGAACTGGTGTCAATGCTGGACACGGCGGCGGCAAGCTCAAGATTGATCAGATCGCCATCCACAACGCGCGGAATAAAGTCGATTTCAACGCCGAACGTCTTGTATTCAATGGCAATAACACCATCTTCTTGCGGCACTGGAATGGGAACTTCACCGCCGGCAAGGAAGGTTGCTTCCTGACCCGACAGGGCAGACAGGTTTGGCTCTGCCAGACTGCGGGCAAGACCTTTGGCCTCCAATGCTTCCAGCAGCAAACGCACCTGCGTCGATCCGGCCCCAAAGCCGAACAGGATGGCGCCTGTATTTGTTTGAAGTATGGGGATGTTGTCGTTCAGTGCGTTGGCCAGAGCACCCGCATTGTTGAGGGTGTTGAAACCACCTGTCACGTCACCGCCGCCGAAGCCCAGCGAAGCGGTCAGGCTTTTGGCCACCGAGCGGTTCATCTCGGCAAAGCGTACTTTCAGCATGACTTGCTGTACGCCCCCAACTGACATCAGGTTCGAGACACGCTCGGGCGCGTAACGCTCGGCCAGTTCCAGTGCCCGCGCCAGTTTTGCGCCGCTGGAAACCGTTCCCGAAAGGACGATGCCATCATTGGCTGTGCGCACTTCGATCTGTTCACCTGGCAAAATCTGAACCAAACGCTCTTTGAATTCAGATACATCCGGCGATACGCGAACCCGAACATTTGCCAGCAGGTTACCCGCGCCGTCAAACAGGGTCAGCGTAGTCAGACCCGGTGCCTTACCCAGCACATAAATAGTGCGATCCGAAAGCGACGAGATATCGGCGATGCCGGCATTAGCAATGCTAAGTTCGGCGAAAGGTTCTTCGCTTTCCACCACAATTGCGCGGTTCATCGGAACGTCTAGCGTTTCCGCTGAACCATTCTTTACCACGCGCAAAGTTTCAGCCCAGGCCGTATGGCCGACCGGACCAACTATAAGCGCCAACCCCATAAGGGTTGCGCTGATCCAAGTACGTATTGTCATGTGACCTGCCTCTCCGATCACGCCTCGTTTTTTGGGTCTATGCCCTATGTCAGGTAACACTGCGCGAATTACGAATTTATTGCAATAATCAAGGGTTTCTGGAATTTTCCTTATGTGGACAATGCGCAACATGCATAACGAAACAAGCCGCGCAGTTGGCGCGGCTTGTATTGGTAAATCTCTGATTTAACGTCAGTTTGTGCAAGGAATTTCGGTTTGCACAATTTCTCCGCTACGTCGAACTCTCGTGTAGCATTTCCGTTCTTCAGCCTGAACCGGGGCGGGGGCTGCTTCTTTGATTCCCAACAGTTTTCGCTGGTCCACTTCAACCGCACTTGCGATTGTGTCGTCCTGCACCCCAACTAAGGCCAATGACAAGCGACCTGTGTTCTGTGCTTGGGCCAAAGCCGCGATTTCTTCTGGGGTGGCGGCTACTGTCACAGTACGCGCAATTGTTGTGCCCGTCAGATCTGATCCCGCTGACTGGTCAATCGCGACCAATTCGATGTTGGTCTGAATTAGGCGGGTGATTTCGCCGACTCCAGCCTGAAGGTTGCTGTTAACGGTTCCGGTCCAATACACATCTACACTATCACCAGGGCGCAAAAAGCCAGAAACACCAGACGCAACATCAACGCTGATCGCAAAAGCGCGTTTACCTTTTTCTATCCGTGAGGTCAGACCTGCGGCCTCCCCAGGATTGGTGACTTTGACCTCCATGAGGGCCTCGTCTTTTTCCATCGCTCTCAGGACGAATCGGTCACCTTTTGCGTCTTCGGGAAACAAAACTGCCATGTCCACGAAGCTGCCTTCCGGGATTGCTTCGTCAGGCCAGTTGACGACACGAACGTCTTCCTTGGTCAGGCGCTCTCCGTATTTCATGGCTCGGTTGGATACAAGAACGCCAGTGGTCCCTTCTAGGGCGGCATTTTCCAACGCTTGTTGCGCGGCCAGGCGTTCTCGGGCGAGTTGGTCCTGATGCTGTGCGATGTAGTCGCGCGCCAAATAGACGGCGCCTCCGGCCAAAGCCACCCCGACAATCAGGACAAGTCCAAATACTGCACGCATTCACGTCCCCTCGTATTGTTCTATATCGGTTTGTTCGCCGCGACATTACGACGAAGTCCATTTCTTCGTAATGTTAAATTGTGTCGAAAAGGGGGACAATCTCGATTAATTTCGTGATTGTAATTCCGCACTCATTCTGAGGCGTTTCCGCATCAGGGGCTGGTGGCGGAAAACTTTGTGCGTATGTCTTGAACCTCAACCGCAGAGACTGCGGCACCATTTTTTGCGTCCAGGTTTTGCACAGGATCTGCGATGTAAAGACCGATGAAAGAGCCAAAGCCAACCAGCATGGCTGTCAGCACGACCCAATCAACCGTTACGGCCCCATCCTCTTGGTGAGAAAATTTTGCAAGTCTCTTCAGCATAGGAGTACCACTTTAGGGATATTGCATAAAAAGAGGGGCCAAGCCTAAGCAAGCATGGCCCCACCATATAAATCTCTACCGGCGTTTCTATTAGCCGCCGGAGGTCGTCGTGCCGAACTTGGTTTTGATGTCTTCAACCGTGGTGCCGTTGATTTCGGTACCGATTTTGCCCGACAGAGCTGCGGTGCCATCACCGATCGCGCTGTAAGCAACTGCGGCCAGGCCAACGATAGCTGCAGTCAGAACGACCCAGTCAACTGTTACGGCGCCGTCTTCGTCTTTGCGGAAGTTCTTGATGAACTTGATCATGTTACGTCCCTCCTAAAGGATCAAAAGTCAAATAAACCTCGGGGTCTATCAGAGCTTTCTCTCTCAGTCCGCTCCCGACCGTCTCGGTATGGCACTATGATTGCCTGTCAGGCGTGGCAGGAATTGGGCTAAACACCATTTTTTTTCTTTTCCGCTTAACTTTTTGGTAGTTTTTTCTTCAACCTATTGAAAATAAACAAATAAAAGTTCGTTACCGATTGGGGTGTTCTGTGTTGCCGATGCAAAATTGCGCCAAATGAGGCGAAATTGCCCCATTTCGACGTGTTTCTCTGGCTTTACAACGGGATTCGCGGTTCAAATCCCGTAAAAGAAAAAACATGAGGCAGGCAAAATGAAACTCCGGGACGCAATGATCTGCGCCGGCACGTTGGCTTTGATGATGTCAGGGCCCTTGCCCGCTATCGCGAATGAAGTTGAACCCAGGGGCGTATATAAAAGAGTAAAGCCCCCCAAACCGGGGACGCGACCCAAGATAACTGTTCAGATTTCGCCCGAAGAACATGCATCGGCGCCCTTCGCGCCCAGCACCGGGGCCGAGCTCGTTATTCCTGAGATCGTCAAACGCGCCAAGGTTGTACCCCCAAGTGTTCCAGGGACTGGATCGCAAAACAAACCGGTCGGGTCTTACAAGGCTTTCTGGGATAAAATCTCACCTGCTTTGGCCGAAGCAGGAGCTTGGCGGTTGGATGCAGCCATAAACGCGCTGGCCGCGACCAATGTGGCCTCACCGCGTTTGCAGACGCTCCAGAACATTGCGCAACAACAAGGGATCGAGATTCTGCGCTCAACCGTAGGAACAAATGTATCGCCGGCTTTGGTGCTGGCCGTGATTTCGGTTGAATCTGCAGGTCGTGAGAATGCGGTCAGCTCAGCCGGGGCGCAGGGGTTGATGCAGTTGATGCCAGCCACCGCCAAACGATTTGGTGTTAAGGACAGCTTGCAGCCGTCTCAGAATATCTCGGGCGGTGTCAAATACCTGAACTGGTTGATGGAAGAATTTGGAAATGATCCGATCCTAGTGCTGGCCGGATATAATGCGGGTGAAGGTGCTGTGCGCAAGCACAGTGGAGTTCCCCCTTATGCCGAGACGCGGGATTACGTGCCCAAAGTCCTTGCGGCTTTTCAGATCGCCAAGGCCCTTTGTTCAACCCCGCCCGAGCTGATTTCGGATGGCTGTGTGTTCCAGACATTGAATTGAAAAGGCCCGCCAGAACTGGCGGGCCTTTTCAATCTAGTGGATTAGTTGACGATCTTGGCCTCGGTGGCGGCGCGAATCTCGTCTTCGGTTACACCTTCGGCAATTTCGACGATCTTCAGGCCGCCTTCAACCACGTCCAGAACACCCAGATTGGTAATGATGCGATCCACTACCTGTTTTCCGGTCAGGGGCAGGGTGCATTTCTTCAGTAGCTTGGACTTGCCGTGCTTGTTAGTGTGATCCATCACAACGATCACGCGGCCAACACCGGCGACAAGATCCATCGCGCCGCCCATGCCTTTGACCAGAACGCCTGGAATCATCCAGTTGGCCAGATCACCTTCCTCATCAACCTCCATAGCGCCCAGAACTGCTGCAGCAATCTTGCCGCCCCGGATCATGGCAAAGGATGTGGCGCTGTCGAAATAGGACGTGCGCGACAATTCAGTGATCGTCTGTTTTCCTGCGTTGATCAGGTCGGGGTCTTCTTCACCTTCGAACGGGAAGGGGCCCATGCCCAGCATGCCGTTCTCGGATTGTAGAGTGATGTCCTTATCACCCACATAGTTCGCCACCAGCGTCGGAATCCCGATGCCGAGGTTCACATACATGCCGTCTTCCAGCTCCTGCGCCGCGCGGGCGGCCATTTGATTGCGGTCCCAGGGCATTATGCTTCCTCCTTCTTGCGGGTGGTGCGCTGTTCGATGCGTTTTTCGTGATCGCCCTGAATGATCCGGTTCACGTAGATGCCGGGCAAGTGGATCTGGTCGGGATCCAGCGAACCGCGTGGCACGATCTCTTCGACTTCGGCGATGCAGACCTTGCCGCAGGTCGCTGCGGGCACGTTAAAGTTGCGGGCGGTCTTGCGAAAGATCAGGTTGCCGGTGTCGTCGGCCTTCCATGCCTTGACGATGGCCAGATCGGCAAAGATGCCTTCTTCCATGATATAGGTTTCGCCGTTGAAGTCCTTATGCTCCTTACCCTCAGCGATCACGGTGCCCACACCTGTCTTGGTATAGAAGCCGGGGATTCCTGCACCACCGGCACGCATACGCTCAGCCAGAGTGCCTTGCGGGTTGAATTCCAATTCCAACTCACCCGCCAGGTACTGACGCATGAATTCCGCGTTCTCGCCAACATATGAGCTGATCATCTTTTTGACCTGCTTGGTTTGCAGCAAGATGCCGATGCCGAAATCATCGACGCCCGCATTGTTCGAAGCAAAGGTCAGGTCCTGAGCGCCCGACTCCTTGATCGCCTCCAACAGCAATTCAGGAATACCGCACAGGCCGAACCCGCCTGCTGCGATCATCATGCCATCCGACAACACCCCATCAAGCGCTTCGGTGGCATTGGCATAGACTTTCTTCATGGAAAACTCCCCCAATGACTTGGTGATGGGCAGGTTGTGCCGCCACGTCACGGGGAAGTCAACGAATCCAAGGGGGTGGTGGTATTTCTACCTAGCCACCCTTAGGTGGCCGCCTTCTTGGTTGTTTTCTTGGCTGCCGCTTTTTTCTTGGGTGCGGCCTTTTTCTTGGTGCCCTTCTTGGCAGCCCGCTCATTGACCAGCTCAATGGCCATTTCCTGCGTCACGTCTTCGGGCTTGATATCCTTGGGAATGGTGGCATTGACCTTTTCCCACTTCACGTATGGCCCATACCGCCCATCAAGAACCTGCATTGCGCCGCCATCGGGGTGCTCGCCCAGCTCTTTGAGCGGTTTGGCAGCGGCCCTGCGCCCGCGCCCCGGATTGGCGCGCTTCTCGGCCAGCATTTCAACTGCGCGGTTCATACCGATCTCGAACACATCGTTGGGGTCTTTGAGGTTGGCATAGACCGGTTTTGCTTCCTCGGGCAATTGGTGCATCAGATACGGTCCAAACCGCCCAAAATTCGAGCTGATCATACCGCCCTCGGGGTGTTCGCCGATCTGGCGGGGCAGGGACAGCAACGTCAGCGCCTTGTCCAGATCCATGTCATCCTTGCTCCACCCGCGGGGCAGGGACGCGCGCGGCGGCTTCTTGTTCTCGGGCGTGGGTTCGCCGCGCTGAACGTAAGGACCGAACCGGCCGGATTTCAGCCAGATCTCATCACCTGCATCCTCACCCAGCAGACGCTCGTCGCCTTCGGCCCCTTCGCCCGCGATGGGGCGGGTATAGGTGCATTCGGGGTAGTTGCCGCAGCCCACAAACCCGCCGGTGCGCGAGGTTTTCAGGTGCAACTGGCCCACGCCGCATTTCGGGCAGACGCGCGGATCAGAACCATCCTCGCGCGAGGGGTACAATTGCGGCGCCAGTGCCTCGTCCAACTTGTCCAACACCTCGGAAATACGCAATTCCGATGTCTCGCCAATGGCGGCCGAGAAATCGCGCCAGAACTTGCCCAACAAGTCCTTATAGTCGCGGTCCCCAGCACTGACATCATCCAGCTGTTCCTCCAGATTGGCGGTGAACTCATAGCCAACATATTGTCGGAAGAAATTCAGCAGAAAGATCGTTACGATCCGGCCTTTTTCTTCGGGGATCAGACGGTTCTTGTCCTTGCGTACATATTCCCTGTCCTGAATCGTGGTCACGATCGAGGCATAGGTCGAGGGGCGCCCGATCCCCAGCTCTTCCATCCGCTTGACCAAGGTGGCCTCGGTATAGCGCGGCGGCGGCTGGGTGTGGTGTTGCAGGGCCAGAACGGATTCGTTGTCGGACAGGATGGCGGCCTTGTCCTCAGCCTTGGTGAACTGATCCTTCAGCGATGTCTTGGCAAACGGTGCTGGATCACCCTGCATGATCTGCGGCAGGCGCTTTTCGTCGTCATCGGCCACATCATCGCGACCCTCTTCATACACGCGCATGAAGCCGTCAAACAGCACCACCTGACCGGTGGCACGCAGGCCAACCTGGCCGTCGGCGCTGCCAACCTCAACCGTTGTTCTTTCCAGACGCGCGGCGGCCATTTGACAGGCGATGGTGCGCTTCCAGATCAAGTCATACAGCTTGCGCTGATCCTCATCCGTCACCTTCAGTGCCTTGGCATCCCGCGCCATGTCCGTTGGGCGGATACACTCGTGCGCTTCCTGTGCGTTCTTGGCCTTGTTCTTATACATGCGTGGGCTGTCCGGCACATATTCCGCGCCATACCGGTCGGCAATTGTATCGCGGGTGGCGGCCACGGCTTCGGGCGCCATATCGATACCATCGGTCCGCATATAAGTGATGTAACCCGCCTCATACAGCCGCTGCGCCACCTGCATGGCATGGCGGGCACCCATGCCAAACTTGCGGCTGGCCTCTTGTTGCAGGGTCGAGGTCATGAACGGTGCGCTGGGGTTGCGCGCGGCGGGCTTGGCTTCGACCGAAGTAACGCTGAGCGCGCGGCTGGTGATCGCCTGAACCGCCAGTTCCGCCTGAGTGGCATTGGCCAAGTCGTGCTTGTCCAGCTTTTTGCCCGCCAGAGTGACCAAGCGTGCCTCATAGGTCTGACCGCGTGGCGTTTCAAACAGGGCACGTACCGACCAGTATTCGACAGGTTTGAACGCTTCGATCTCCATCTCGCGCTCGACGATCAGGCGCAGACAGACCGATTGCACACGTCCTGCCGATTTCGCGCCGGGCAGTTTACGCCACAAAACCGGAGACAGGTTGAACCCGACCAGATAGTCCAGCGCGCGGCGGGCCAGATACGCCTCGACCAACGGCATATCGACCTCACGCGGGTTCTGCATCGCCTCGGTCACCGCGTCTTTGGTGATGGCGTTGAAGGTCACGCGGCTGACGGGCGTATCCTTTTTGATCGAACGGCGTTTGGTCAGCGCCTCTTGCAAGTGCCAGCTGATCGCCTCACCCTCACGATCGGGGTCAGTGGCAAGGATCAGGGCATTGTCTTCCTTCAGCGCGTCGGCGATGGCTTTGACATGTTTACGGCTGTCGTTGCCGACCTCCCATTTCATCTCAAATTCATGCTCGGGGTCGACGGAACCGTCCTTGGGGGGCAGGTCGCGAACATGACCATAAGATGCCAGGACAGTGTAATCAGGGCCAAGGTATTTGTTGATTGTTTTGGCTTTGGCCGGGGATTCTACAACAACAACAGGCATTTAAGGGGAAACCTCGCTCGACGGATTGGGCGCCTTCTATGATCGTGCAAGATGTGTAGGGCAAGAGCGAATTGTCAATGCGTTCCTTTAAATACGTGAATTTTACGGCGATTTCAGCGCGATAGCCTTCAAAAAATCAGCGCGGGGCGTGAGACGCTTGCTCAGGCCGTTAGTGACAGCAACCCACCGGGCTGACGTTGGATGCGCCCGTCCAATTCCAGATCAACCAGCGCCGGACCAATCTCGCCTGCCGTGGCTGCGATGTCGCGGATCAACTGGTCCTCGGCGATGGGCGAAGGACCAAGCCGAGCCAGAATTTCGCGATGAAGGGCGGCACCCGAGGCGACGGGTTCGGGTGTCATTTCGGGAACTGTGGTCTCGAATAATTCGGACTGTTGTTCTGGCAACGCTTCGATAACGTCTTCGGCGGACCGCACCAGAGTGGCCCCGTCGCGGATCAGCAGATTGCAACCGGCGGCGCGGGCATCGAAAGGATGGCCGGGTACTGCCAGAACCTCGCGCCCTTGATCCAGCGCGTCGCGTGCGGTGATCAGGCTGCCGGATTTTGCTGCCGCTTCAACCACCACAACAGCCTGTGCCAGGCCCGAGATAATGCGGTTACGACGGGGAAAGTGCCGGGCTTGCGGTGTCACGCCCATGGGCTGTTCCGACAGGCGCAGGCCAGATTGGGCGATGTCCCTTGCCAGATCGGTGTTTTCCGCAGGATAAATCACATCTACGCCGCCGGCCATGACCGCCACCGTGCCAGTATTCAGCGCCGCCAAATGCGCCGAGGTGTCAATCCCGCGGGCCAGGCCCGAGACCACGACATATCCCTGTTTTCCGAGGTCGGTTGCCAGGCCACGCGCCATCCGCGCCCCTAAAGACGAGCAATTGCGCGCACCGACCATCGCAATCGAGGGCTTGCGCAACACGGATACGTCGCCAATGGCCCAAAGCATCGGTGGGGCATCGGACAAGTCGTTCAGGGCAGTGGGGAAATCAGCGGACCCAAGGCACAATAACCGCGCGTTTGCGGCTTTTGCGGCCTTGAGCTCCGCCTCAATCACGCCAGGTGGGCAAATTTCATACCCTTTGATTCCGGCGGCACGTGCCATTTCAGGCAGCGCGGCCAGCGCATTCTGCGCTGAGCCATGTTCGCGCAGCAGCCGACGAAACGTCGCCGGGCCGACCTTGCGCGAGCGCAACAGACGAAGCCAGGAGAACCGGTCCTCTTCCGTGGTGGGTGGGAGTGTGGGGTGATAGGAAGAAAGCTGCTCTTCGGTCATCCGTTGCTCCGCCTGATTGCAGAACTGGTTTACGACTGAGGGGGTTAACAGCTTGTAAATCTTGTCAAATTATTCAGAAAATTTCCCAGAATTGATGGCGTGTTTGGTGTAACCATCAGATAACAAACAGGAAAATAAAAATGCCTGCCCGAAGGAAATTCTCAGGCAGGCATCAATATCGATTGATCGTCCACACGTGGCGTTAACCTTGCTGGTGACCGATTCTGTGTCAGGCAGCTGATCCGCCGACGGTCAGGCCGTCCATCAGAACGGTTGGCTGGCCGACACCTACCGGCACCCATTGGCCGTCTTTCCCACAGGTGCCCATACCCGGATCAAGCGCCATATCATTGCCCAATCCCCGGATGCGGTTCAGGGCGGAGGGTCCGTCGCCGATCAGGGTTGCACCCTTGACCGGGGCACCAATCTTGCCGTTTTCAACGCGGTACGCCTCGGTGCAGGAAAACACGAACTTGCCGTTGGTGATATCCACCTGCCCACCACCAAAGCCCACGGCCCAGATACCGTCTTTGATTTCGGCCACAAGCGAAGCAGGATCGGCGTTGCCGCCCAACATCACCGTATTGGTCATTCGTGGCATGGGCTTGTGCGCATAGCTTTGCCGCCGCCCGTTTCCGGTGGGCGCAACATTCATCAAACGCGCATTCTGACGGTCCTGCATATACCCAGTCAGAACGCCATCCTCGATCAGCACTGTCCGCGAACTGGGCGTGCCTTCGTCATCTACAGTGATTGAACCGCGTCGGTCGGCAATCGTGCCGTCATCCACGACGGTGACGCCTTTTGACGCGATCTGCTGTCCCATCAGGCCCGCGAAGGCCGAGCTGCCCTTGCGATTAAAGTCGCCTTCCAGCCCATGTCCGATGGCCTCGTGCAGCAAGATACCGGGCCAGCCGGGGCCCAGGGCCACCTCCATCACGCCCGCCGGGGCAGGGATGGCGTCCAGATTGACCAAAGCGATCCGCAGCGCCTCGCGTGCTTTGTTCTGCCAGTCTGTCGGGTCGATGAGGCCATCCAGACCAACGCGTCCGCCACCCCCGGCCGAGCCGCTTTCACGGCGGCCGTTCTGTTCGACAATGACCGAGATGTTCAGGCGGGTCATCGGACGCACATCGCGCACCAGAACCCCGTCGGGGCGCAGAATCTCGACCTCTTGCACAGCGGCTGCGATCGTGGCGCTGACTTGCACGACGCGAGGGTCGAGGTCGCGGGAAAAGGCGTCGATTTCGCGCAGGGTTTCAATTTTCACCGGGAAACTTGCCGATTCGATCGGATCTTCGTCCGTATAAAGCCGCGTGTTGGTGGCGCGGGGCGCCTCGGCCAAGGTGCCGCCGCCGTCGCCAACAGCCAGACGCGCGGTTTCAGCGGCGCGCTTCAATGCCGGGATCGAAACGTCGGTAGAATGGGCATATCCCGCTACCTCACCTTGCACCGCGCGCAGGCCGAATCCTTCGGAGGCGTCATAGGACGCCGTCTTCAAACGCCCGTCGTCAAAGACCAGAGACTCGGATTTTCGCCGCTCGACAAACAGCTCGCCATCCACGGCCCCGGCGGTGGCCGACTGCAAAACTGCAAGCGCTTCGTCCTGCGGAAGAACGCTTTCAAACGGGCGAAACGGGTCGTTGGGCATCGGTTGGGACCTTTCCGGTTTGATCCAGATCAAAAATAGCGTCTGTTTGACGCAAGCATTTTGCTTTATCTACCCGCCGGAATATGGTTTTTAACGCGGCCAAAGACAACGGGAGAGGTGCGACTGATTCACACCTTTTCGCCAGAGAAGCTAAGATCAGACGATCAGGACAGAAAATGAAGAACGCTTTGATGCTTTCCGGGCTTGCAACAGCCCTCTCCAGCCTTCCCGCCATGGCTCAGGAGCTTGAGATTATTGGCAAGCCGGTTGCCGGCGGTGTAAATTTCCAGCCTGCAGCTACAGACCTTGCCGTGGGGATTCACAGACTGGACGCGATGATTCTGGTGATCATTACCGTCATCTGTCTGCTGGTCGCGGGCCTACTGGTTTACTGCATCATGCGTTACAATCAGCGCGCAAACCCGACACCGGCGCGATTCTCGCACTATACCCCGGTTGAAATTGCTTGGACCCTTGGGCCGATCCTGGTTCTGGTCTTTATCGGTGCGTTCTCACTTCCGGTTCTGTTCAAACAGCAGGAAATTCCCGAAGGTGACGTTGTCATCAAGGTGGTGGGCAACCAGTGGTACTGGACCTACGAATATGTTGATCACGATTTTGCGTTCGACAGCTATCTGCTGGGTCACCCCGCAACTCTGGACGAAGGTGCCCGCCCGGCGGATGCCGACGTAACGCCGTTCGTTCTGGATGATGCGATGCGCGCTAAGCTGGCCGATTCCGGTTACAGCGATGATGAGTGGCTGTTGGCCACCGATACGGCCGTTGTTGTGCCGGTCGGTAAGATCATCGTTATGCAGGTGACTGCGTCGGACGTGATCCACTCTTGGACCATCCCGTCCTTTGGCGTGAAGCAGGACGGCGTACCGGGTCGTCTGGCCGAGCTGTGGTTCCAGGCTGACAAGGAAGGCATCTATTTCGGTCAGTGTTCTGAACTGTGCGGAAAGGACCACGCTTACATGCCGATCACTGTCAAGGTTGTCAGCGAAGAAGCCTATGAGCAATGGCTGCAAGGCGCTCTGGAAGAGTACGCAGGTCAGCCTGCGGCCTATCAGGTTGCTTCGAACTGATCCGGGCATTGGCCGGATGAATACATGATGCAGGCTGCGCGGTGATCGCGCAGTTTTCGCCCCAAAAGGACCCGACATGAGCGACGCAAGCTTAAATGCCAGCACCGTGACCGCGCAGACCCGCGTGGACGAGGCCAGCTTTGGCGATTATTTCACCCTGCTGAAGCCGCGGGTCATGTCGTTGGTGGTGTTCACGGCGCTTGTCGGTCTGCTGGCGGCGCCTGTGCCGGTCCATCCCTTTGTCGGCTTCTGCGCCATCTTGTTCATTGCCATCGGCGGTGGTGCCTCGGGTGCGCTGAACATGTGGTGGGACGCTGACATTGACAAGGTGATGAAGCGCACCAAAGGCCGTCCGATTCCGTCCGGCAAGGTTGATGCGGGCGAGGCCATGGCCATTGGGCTGGCGCTGTCTGGCCTGTCGGTGATCATGCTGGGTCTGGCAACGAACTGGTTTGCCGGAGCCTTCCTGGGTTTCACCATCTTTTTCTATGTCGTGGTCTACACGATGTGGCTAAAGCGTTCGACGCCGCAGAACATCGTGATCGGTGGTGCGGCAGGGGCTTTCCCTCCGGTAATCGGTTGGGTCGCGGCCACGGGGTCGATGACGCTTGAGCCGTGGCTGATGTTTGCCTTGACCTTCATGTGGACTCCACCGCATTTCTGGGCTCTGGCGCTGTTCATGCGCTCGGATTACGACGATGCGGGTGTGCCGATGCTGACCGTGACACACGGCCGCCGCGCGACGCGCTGGCACATTCTTGTTTACACCGTACTGCTGGCGCTGCTGGCGGTTGGCACGTCCTTCTCGGGCATCGGTGGCCCGATCTATCTGACCGTTGCTGTCGTGATGAACGCCCTGTTCCTGCGCGGAGCGTGGCAGATCTCGCGCCGCACAGAGGATGACTCAGAGGCAGATAACTTCAAGGTCGAGCGCTCATTCTTTAAGCTGTCGCTGCTCTACCTGTTCCTGCACTTCGGCGCGATTCTGGCTGAGGCGTTGTTGAAACCCTATGGATTGGGAGGTTGGTCATGAGTCTGCGCAAAAGCCATGAACTGCACCAGCGCCGGTTCAACCGCAATCTGGGGGTGGGTCTGACGCTGGCTGCCTTCATTGTGATCATCTTTGGGCTAACGATCGTAAAAGTCTCGGGCACTGGCCTGGGTCAGCCGACACAAGAGGTTCAGAACTGATGGCCTTGTCCGGTCCGCAAAAAACAGTGATGCAGACGGTCAGTGTGGTCGTGCTGATGGGCGGTTTGGCCTGGGCGGCGGTGCCGTTTTACGACTGGTTCTGCCGGGTCACTGGTTTTGGCGGTACGGTTGGTGTGGCCGAAACCGCGCCCGAGGATATTCTGGACCGCAAGGTCACTGTCCGCTTTGACGCCTCGAAAGCCAAAGGCATGGCGTGGGAGTTCAAACCGGTCGAGCGTGAGATGGAAGTGCGCATCGGTGAGACCGGATTGGCCTTTTACGAAGCCCACAACCCGACCGACCGTCCGATTGCCGGGCAGGCGTCTTACAACGTCGCGCCGTATTCGGCCGGTGGGTATTTTCAGAAAATCGCCTGTTTCTGTTTTGAAGAGCAGGTGCTGCAACCCGGTGAGCGGGTACAGATGCCGGTAACCTTCTTCGTCGACCCGGAAATCGTCGAGGATCTGGAAGCCAAGTATGTGCATACGATTACTCTGTCGTATACATTCTACGAAATAGACCTGCCCGAGGGCTACGCCGCCCTGGATGAGCAGGCAGATACAAACACGAACTAACGCCTGTAGGTGAGGGACGCTGATGGCACACGCTAAAAACCATGATTATCACATTCTGGCCCCGTCGATCTGGCCGCTGATCGGCGCGATCGGTGGCTTTGTGATGCTGTTCGGGGCCGTCCTTTGGATGCACGGTGTTACACCGTTTGTGTTCTGGGCCGGTCTGGTGGCCGTTCTTTACACCATGTTCGCCTGGTGGTCCGAGGTTGTGGCCGAGAGCCGCGCTGGCGACCACACGCCGGTTGTGCGCATCGGTCTGCGTTACGGCTTTATCCTGTTCGTGATGTCCGAGGTGATGTTCTTCTTCGCCTGGTTCTGGTCGTTCTTCAAACACCGCATGTATCCGATGTACGACTATGCTGGCACCGAGTACATCCAGCCGGATATTCACGCGGTTGACCCCTTCCACCTGCCGCTGATCAACACGCTGGTTCTGCTGTTGTCGGGCTGTGCGATCACCTGGGCGCACCACGCGCTGGTGCATGACAATGACCGCAAGGCGCTGATCAACGGTCTGGCTATCGGTATCGTACTGGGTATCGCATTTACTGCCCTGCAGGGCTTTGAATATTATGAATTGCTGGCGCACGAAGGCTGGAAATTCGGCGACGATCAGTTCTATTCTAACTTCTTCATGGCCACCGGGTTCCACGGTTTCCACGTGATCATCGGTACCATCTTCCTTTCGGTCTGCCTGATCCGGGCGCTACGCGGTGACTTTACCCCTGAAAAACACGTCGGGTTTGAAGCGGCAGCCTGGTACTGGCACTTTGTGGATGTCGTCTGGCTGTTCCTGTTCTTCGCCGTCTACATCTGGGGTCAGGCCCCGCTGATTTAACGCCGGTCAGGCGATCCAATTGCAAAAGCCGCCCCAAGGGGCGGCTTTTTCTCTATCCAGGGCGCAAGATTGCGCCCGATACAATTGCGTGGTTGCAATCTTGCACGTGGCACCCTTAACAAGGCGCCGGTTCAACCCGAGCCTTTAGGTAACGAAATCTGGTCCCGATATGCGCCGCATCCTGTTCCTGCTGATATTTGGTATTGCCGGTGTGGCGATCCTGTTGTCTCTGGGCTTCTGGCAGATGCAGCGACTGACATGGAAACAGGGTGTTCTGTCCGAGATTGATACCCGCATCACGGCAGCACCGGTTGCCTTACCCGACAGCGTTTCTCCTGAGGATGACAAGTACTTGCCGGTAACGATTTCTGGTGAGATGGAGCCCGGGGAAATCCATGTTCTGGTTTCGGTCAAACTTGTCGGCGCAGGTTACCGCATTATTCAGCGTTTCAGCACTGAAGGCCGAACAATTCTTGTAGACCGGGGGTTTGTTCCGACCACTGCCAAGCAGGCTGAACGGCAGGTGGGTCAGATGGAGGTAACGGGTAATCTACATTGGCCCGATGAGGTCGACGGGTACACACCCGAACCGGACATGGAAAGCAATATCTGGTTTGCCCGCGACGCGCCCAATCTGGCCGCTGCTTTGGGGGCTGAACCGGTGCTTCTTATCGCCCGTTCACAAACTGACCCGGGCGTGACGCCCCTGCCTGTCGACTCTGCGGGTATTCCCAATGACCACCTGCAATATGCAATCACATGGTTTGGTCTGGCTCTGGTCTGGGCCGCGATGACCGGTTATTTCCTGTGGCGCAATCGCGCCCCTTCTGAAAGTGAAGAGCAATGAAATACATCTCGACCCGTGGCCAAGCGCCTGAACTGACCTTTGAAGAGGCGATGCTGACCGGGCTGGCCCGCGATGGTGGCCTGTACCTGCCTGCCGAAATTCCGGTTATGAGCCAGGAAGAGATCGCAGCATTGGCAGGGTTGCCCTATGAGGAAATCGCGTTCAGCGTGATGTGGCCCTATGTCAGCGGGTCCTTTGCCGAGGATGAGTTCAAGGCGATCATCGCCCGCGCCTACGAAGGCTTTGGTCATGATGCCCGTGCGCCACTGAAGCAGCTGAACGAAAACCACTTCCTACTGGAGTTGTTCCACGGTCCGACACTGGCGTTCAAAGACTTTGCCATGCAACTGATCGGGCAACTGTTTCAGGTGGCCCTGAAGCGGCGCGGTGAACGTGTGACCATCGTGGGCGCAACCAGCGGCGATACGGGCTCGGCCGCGATTGAGGCGTTCCGGGGGCTGGATGCCGTGGACGTGTTCATTCTGTTCCCCCATGGTCGTGTGTCCGAGGTGCAACGCCGCCAGATGACCACGCCGGCAGACAGCAATGTGCATGCATTGGCCGTTGATGGCGACTTTGACGATTGTCAGGCTGCCGTGAAGGACATGTTCAACGATTTCGAATTTCGCGATGGGGTGAAACTTGCGGGTGTGAACTCGATCAACTTTGCCCGCGTGTTGGCGCAGGTGGTCTACTATTTCTCGGCTGCGGCCAGCCTGGGGGCACCGCATCGCAAGGTCAGCTTCACCGTGCCTACCGGCAATTTCGGTGACATCTTTGCCGGTTATATCGCCAAGTGCATGGGGCTGCCCATTGATCGGTTGGTTGTGGCCACAAACCAGAACGACATTCTGCATCGCTGCCTTTCGGGGCAGGGGTATTTCAAGGGTGACACCATTCCCTCGATCAGCCCGTCGATGGATATTCAGGTCAGCTCGAACTTTGAACGTGCGCTGTACTATGCCTACGGTGAGGATGGCAGCGCTGTATCGCAGTTGATGGATGAGCTGAAGAATGGCGGCTTCAACGTCAGTCAGGGCGCAATGGAAGCACTGCGCGAGAATTTCGACTCGGGCCGGGTGTCCGAGGATGAAACACTGGCCACCATCAAATCCACACTGGCCCACAGCGCCGAGCTGGTTTGCCCGCACACCGCGGTCGGTATCAAGGTCGCCGAAGATCACCGTGTGGCTGACGTTCCGATGATCACTTTGGCTACTGCGCACCCAGCAAAATTCCCGGCGGCGGTTGAGAAGGCGAGTGACGTACATCCGCCTCTTCCCTCTCGCATGTCTGATCTGTATGAACGTCCGGAACGGGTGACCCGCATCGCCAATGATCTGGGTGCCATTGAGGATCATATCAAAAGGCATATTGCTGAGTGACTGTCAGACAAGACCAACTGAAGAACGGCTTTCGTATCGTCAGTGAACATATGCCGGGGCTGCAATCGGCGGCCATCGGCATTTGGGTAACCGCCGGTGGGCGGCATGAACGGATCGAGCAGAACGGTATTGCCCATTTCCTTGAACATATGGCGTTCAAAGGAACTGAGCGCAGGTCTGCGCTGCAGATCGCCGAAGCGATCGAGGATGTGGGCGGGTATATCAACGCCTATACCTCGCGCGAGGTGACGGCCTATTACGCACGCGTTCTGAAAGACGATGTGGCGCTGGCGATGGACGTGATCGGTGACATCGTTCTGAACCCTGTCTTTGACCCGCGTGAGATCGAGGTTGAACGCGGCGTGATCCTGCAGGAAATCGGTCAGGCTTATGACACGCCAGACGACGTGATTTTCGACTGGCTGCAAGAGCAGAGCTATCACGATCAACCGCTGGGACGCACCATTCTGGGCCCGACTGAGCGGGTCAGCGCGTTTTCGCGCGAGGACCTGTCGGGTTTTGTCGCCGAGCATTATGGCCCCGAGCAGATGATCCTGTCTGCCGCGGGTGCTGTGGATCACGATGCGCTGATGAAAATGGCCGAAGAGATGTTTGGCCATCTGCAACCGCGCAAAGGGCTGGTTCCTGAAACGGCCCGCTTCACCGGCGGCGAAGCGAGACAAGAGAAAGAGCTGGAACAAGCCCATTTTGCACTCGCGCTGGAAAGCCCCGGCTACCGCGACGATGAGATCTATACGGCACAGATTTACTCCACCGCTTTGGGTGGCGGCATGTCCTCGCGCCTGTTTCAGGAGGTGCGCGAGATACGTGGCCTATGCTACACGATCTTTGCGCAGACCGGGGCCTATGCTGATACCGGAACAACAACGATCTACGCAGGCACCTCGGCGGATCAGGTCGCAGAGCTGGCCACGATTACCATCGATGAGATGAAGCGTGCCGCCGAAGACATGAGCGCCGAAGAGGTTGCCCGCGCCCGCGCGCAGATGAAAGCCGGGATGCTGATGGGGCTGGAAAGCCCATCAAACCGGGCGGAACGCCTGGCGCGTCTGGTTCAGATTTGGGACCGGGTGCCGTCGCTTGAGGATACGGTCGCCAAGATCGATGCGGTCAGCACCAGGGATGTTCGTGCGTTTGCGGAAAAGATGGCGCTTCAGGCGCCGGCGGCCTTGGCGCTCTACGGCCCAGTTTCCGCCGCGCCCACGCTGGCAGAATTGCAGGAGAGGCGTGCGGCGTGATGCTGTTGGGCAGACGCAAGCTGAAACTCGAGACCGAGCGCCTAAGCCTGCGCCCGCCCGTTCACTCTGATTTCAACGATTGGGCGGCGCTGCGGCGAGCGTCCCAAGAATTCCTTACCCCGTGGGAGCCGATCTGGGCTAAGGATCATCTGACGCGCAAATCTTTCACCAATCGCGTCTACTGGGCGCAGCGTTCAGTGGCCAGTGGCACAGCGATTCCTTTGTTCCTATTCCGTCGATCCGATGATGTGCTTCTGGGGGCGATCACGCTGGACAACGTGCGCCGCGGCCCGGCGCAGGCCGGTACGCTGGGGTATTGGACCGGTCAAACCTTTGCCCGCAACGGGTATATGCGCGAGGCGATTGGCGCGATAGTCCACTATGCCTTCACCCGCTTGGATCTGAGCCGGATCGAGGCCGCCTGCCTGCCCGAAAACAAGCCCTCTCGCGGGTTGCTGGAAAGCTCGGGCTTTAAATATGAAGGCGTGGCGCAGTCTTATCTGCAGATCAACGGGCGGTGGCGGACGCATGTCCTGTATGCCAGCCTGCGGTCGGATCGGCGCGGCAAGACGGACGCGGGCTAGGGGCTCTGCCCCCGGCGCGGCCAGCCGCGCCTCCCCCGAGATATTTTTGGCCAGATGAACAAGGGGCATGACTTGTTGGCGTTCTGCGCTACACTTGCCCCATGCGCTGGATTGTTGCGGTATTGATGGTGATCTCGGGCGGGGCTGTGGCGCAGGAGCGGCGGCCGAGCCATTGTATCGCCATCGCGGATGCCGCGCCGGGGATCGAGTATATTCACAAGGCGGCGTGGCAGGACCCGATCCCGGAATTTTCCGTGCGGATCAGCTATATCGCCCATGCCTCTTTCCTGATCCAGACGCAGGGCGGGTTGAACGCAGTGACGGATTTCACCGGCTTTATCGGTAGTGCCGATTTGATCCCGGATGTGGTCACCATGAACCATGCGCACAGTACTCATTGGACCGCTCATCCCGATCCTGCAATCCCGCATGTGTTGCCGGGGTGGGGCGAGTTTGGGCTGGGGATCGATCATTACCTTGATCTGGGCGAGATGCTGGTGCGCAATGTCTCGACCGATATCCGATCTGCGTATGGCGGCGTTGAAGAGCGCGGCAATTCGATCTTTGTGTTCGAGGTGGAAGGGCTGTGCATCGGCCATCTGGGCCATTTGCACCATATACCATCCGATGAACAATTTGCGGCGTTGGGGCGGCTGGATGTTGTCATGGCGGCGGTGGATGGGGGAACGACGATGCCTCTGCCCGAGATGATCTCGGTCCTCAAGCGGCTGAAAAGTTCCGTTATCATCCCGATGCACTGGTTTTCCGGCTTTTCGCTGGACCGGTTTTTGGTCGATATCCGCAATGATTTTCCGGTTGAACGCAAGGGAGCGACCGAAATCACCGTGTCGCTGCGTACTCTGCCAAGTCAGCCAACAGTGGTCGTGCTGGAGCCGCAGTATCTGATCGAACTGGAATAGGGCTTGTCCGGGCGCGTTCGCTTGGGCAATGAGGTGGCATGACACTGAATCCTGCCGATGAGAAACTGGCCCGTCTGATCCGGGCTGATCTGGGTGAAGATATTATGCGCCCGGTCACGGAACGCTATCTGGAAGAGCCACGGGGGCGTTTTACCGGACATGCCGGTTTGTTGGCCTTACCGCGAACGGTTGATGAAGTAGCAGCGCTGGTTCGATTGGCCTTGGATAAGCGGGTACCGGTAGTGCCTTACGGTGGTGGCACAGGGCTGGTAGGCGGACAGGTAATGCCGGACGGGCCAGCGCCCCTCTTGATCTCGTTAGAGAGGATGACCGCGATCCGGGCGGTTTACCCGACCGAAAACATTCTGATTGCCGAGGCAGGTGCCATTCTGGCTGATGTACAAACCGCCGCGGAAGAGGCGAACCGGTTATTCCCTCTGGCTCTTGCAGCGCAGGGATCGTGCCGGATCGGGGGCAACCTTGCTACCAATGCGGGTGGGGTCAACGTGTTGCGCTATGGCAATGCGCGCGACCTTTGTTTGGGGCTTGAGGCGGTTCTGCCCAGCGGTGAAATCTGGAACGGGCTCAGCCGGTTGCGCAAGGACAACACCGGCTATGATCTTCGTAACCTGCTGATAGGTGCGGAGGGTACATTGGGGATCATCACCGCCGCCTCGTTGAAACTTTCTCCGCGGCCCGAGGCGGTCGGAACCGCGATGGTTCAGGTCGCTTCGCCCCAAGCGGCGATCGATTTACTATCATTGGCCCACGACCAACTGGGTGAAGCGGTCAGCACCTTTGAGCTGATCCACAAGCAGGGGCTGCAATTCCTGACCGAGGTTTTGCCAGATGTGCGCCAGCCATTTGAGACCCAGCCTGAATGGTGCGTTCTGATCGAGCTTGGATTGTTTGCGGGGCACTCGCCCGCCGACGCGCTGGAAACGCTGTATATCGAAGCGGACAAAGCTGGCCTCGTCGGGGAGGCGGTTATTGCGCAAAGCGAGGCGCAGCGTATGGACCTATGGGCCGTGCGCGAGCGTATCCCCGAGGCCAACCGGCTGATCGGGTCGGTGTCCAGTCACGATATCTCGGTCCCGATTTCCCGATTTCCCGAATTCATTCAACGCGGGGCCGAGGTCGTGGCCGCGCTTGGGTTGTTCCGCATCAACTGTTTTGGTCACGTTGGTGATGGCAATCTGCACTACAACGTGTTCCCGCCCTTGGGCCACAGCCGTTCGGAGTTTGATGGCGAGAGACAGGCCGTCAAACACGCTGTGCATGATCTGGTGGAGGCCTTTGGTGGCTCGGTCAGTGCCGAGCATGGGGTAGGGCGTCTGAAAGTCGATGATCTTGAGCGCTATGGCGGCGCGACAAAGCTGTCTGCAATGCGTGCCATCAAAGCTGCGCTGGACCCGCAGGGGATCATGAATCCGGGTGCGGTTTTGAGGGCGGATTGATCGTGCCGCTTCCCGCGCCTTGCCTTTGGGAAATTGAATGACGGGCGTTTACAGCCCTTCGAATTCGCACAGAACGTGCACATCCATACCCATGTCTTCCAACGCCTTGCGGCCGCCCAGTTCCGGCAGGTCGACAATGAACGAGCATGATACGATCTCACCCCCCAGCCGTTCAATCAGCTTGATCCCGGCAGCGGCGGTGCCGCCCGTTGCCAACAGATCGTCGACGACAAGGATTTTCTCGCCCGGTTGAATGGCGTCATCGTGAATCTCGACGATGGCCTCACCATATTCCAGTTTGTAATCCTGGCTGATGGTTGTGCCGGGCAGTTTGCCCTTTTTGCGGATCGGCACGAAGCCAACACTCAGCTGATGGGCAATGGCACCGCCCAGTATGAAGCCGCGCGCCTCGAGGCCCACGACTTTGTCGATCTGCTCACCCGCGTAGGGGTGCAACATCTGGTCGATTGCCATACGAAAACCGCGCGGATCAGCGAACAGTGTGGTGACGTCGCGAAACATGATCCCCTCATGCGGGAAATCGACGATGGTTCGGATGTAATCCTTGACCGACTTGTTTCTGGACATTGCCAATCCCTCTGACGTCAAAACACGCGGGCGTATTTGGCCCATTGAGGACAGCCTTGCAAGGAAAGATTATCGCTGACTTCCCGACAGGGAGCGGAATTGAGCTTTGATAATACGAAATAGAGATGCTGTGCGGTGGGTGACCACGATGGACGCGCCGGACTGGTAAATGGAATGCCTGAGTCGCGTGAAGGTTGATTGCCAAAACTCTGTTTTGTTGGTAGGTCGCCGGTACCTGAATTTGCTATGCATTGTATATGCGGTGTATCGCTTGTGGATTTAGGCATTGAACAGGGTGTGCGGGAAAGATGGACAGCAAGGTATCTGCCAAGAAAAACAGCCAGTTGGTCCTGCGCCTGGACAAGGATGAGCGGGACGCATTTGTTGAATTGTGCAGGGAACTGGATACATCAGCCGCTCGCGAAATACGACGTTTTATCCGTGGGTTCATGAAAGAACACGAAGTGAGCTGAACCCTCAGGCCGGGCGGCGCAGCACGGCGGTTGCAACCCCCATTCCAATCAAAGTCAGCCCTCCGAACCGGGTCATCGCAGTGATTACCCCGGCGCGTCCGATCATCCGGCGCAGCCGGTCAGCCAGCAGCGCATAGGCCAGCGCGTTCAGCCAGGCCAGACCCACGAAAGTCGCGATCAGGATAGCGAATTGCGGGCCCAATGGGTCCGCCGGACGCAGGAATTGCGGTACGAAGGCGATGAAAAAGGCAATGGATTTCGGGTTCAGCGCCGTAACGGCGGCGGCATGGCCAAAGACACTTTGTGCGGTGACATTTCGCCCGGTCGCTGGCGCCTCTAACCCGCCCGAGGGCGCGCTACGCAGCAGCTTGATGCCCAGCCACACAAGATAGGCCGCACCCACCCATTTCAGCACAGAAAACAAAGTAGCCGAGGCCAGCACCAGCGCCCCCAGCCCCAGTAGCGAAGCGGTCATTGCAACCAGATCCCCTACCGCCACCCCTGTGGCCGAGGCCACGGCGACGCTGCGCCCTTTTGATAAGGCATAGCTAAGCACCAGCAACACAGTCGGGCCGGGGATAAGCAGCAAGGCGGTCGATGCGGCCACGAAAGCCAGCCAAAGTTCAAAAGACATGGGGTTACCCGTTTGGTTTCGCCCTCACCAAGCCCCGCCGCGACGGTGAGGTCAAGCCTTTCGTGGCTCGGTGACGCGACGCATCAATGCCTCAAGTGGGCCGCGCTTGAACCGGCGGAACCACAATAGGGCAAAACCCGAGGACAAAGCGCAGAACCCGAGCGCGTAAACCACGATCTGTGTTGGTTTGAGTGTGCCATTTAGCAAACCAAGCTCCTCCAGCAATCCCATCCCGATCAGGATATGCGCCACATATAGGGTCAGGCTCTGCCGTCCCGGAGCGGTCAGGGCAGAGCCAAAGCGCAGTTTTTCGATCTTCGGCCATAGCTTCAGCAACAGTCCGATCACCACGCACGCCGATCCGGTGCTGGCCAGGATATAGAACGGCCCTGGGGGAATCGACGCAGTGCCTAGATAGGCAACCAATTCCGGTTCGGACATCAACCTTTGTGGAATAAGGGCCAACACGGCAGCGCCAAATCCCCACATGATCAGGCGGTGTTGAATGCAGATCGTTCGAAGCTGTGATCGCCCGATGGCCATGCCGATCAGCAGGAAAGCAGCCCAAGGTAAAACCGGGTGCCAACCGTTGAAAATTGCATTTCGTAAAAAGCCGGGCAGGGTCCAGAGGTCGGTATAGCTGAGCGTGGACCAATCCCAGCCCCGCTCATAGTCAAAGATAAGGTTGGCCAAAACGGCCAGCGCAACAATCCCCAACGCCCCCAGCCACAACAAACGTCCCGAGGCCGAAAGAAACACAGCCCCCACCACAAAATACAATGCATAGAAATGCAGAATGTCGGCGTCGAACACGGTCATGTTGATCAGGCCGAGAACGAACAGAAAGGCCGCGCGCCGTAGCAGCACACCAGCGGGGATGCTCGACAGACCCAATCCTACACCGGCCAGAATGACGAACAGTGCGGCGGCCCTCCCCTCCAATGCGTCGACAAAACCCGACGCCCAGTCTTGGCCCGGCGCAACTTGCGCCGCGATGCGGAAGTTCACCAGCACCATGCCGCAGAAAGCAAAAAAGCGGGCGGCGTCCAGGGCTTCGAGTCGTTTCATGGTGCTCCTCTGTTTGGGGTGTACTGAAATGATTTTGTGGCACAAATGCGGTTCTGTGGCGTGTTTAAGATAAACAAATTGCGAGGATCAGGGCGACCTTGCCACCTTCATCGGTCACAATGTGCCCGAGTTGAGTAAGTTAAAGATTGTGTTAAAGCGTGCGTACCGTCCTTGAAACGCCGGTCTGGCCCTACAACCTAGGGCATATCAAAGGATCGGAGGCGAAGGTGACGCAGACACATCCCGACTATACAAAAGCGTTCAAGGACATGTCCCGCTCAAACGACGGGCGGTTGAAACGTGTGCTGATCCTTCTGATCCTGATCAGCGTCGTGATTTACGCCGGGATCGTGGGGTACATGTACGCTAATCAGGATGAGCTGCTATACAAACCGTCCGGAGAATTGCCCGCCCCCAATGAGGTTGGGCTGGCGGATGTTGACTTGATCTCTCTGCCCATGTCTGACGGGGTTGTTCTGACAGCGTGGTCGGCGCCGCCGGCCACCGATGGCGCGCCGACGGTTTTGTTCTTTCACGGTCAAAGCGGCAATCTGGGTGACCGGGCAGACCGGCTGCGGGAAATCCTCAACAGCGGCTTTGGTCTGTTCGCCCCCAGCTATCGCGGTTTTCCGGGCAGCGGAGGTGAGCCCTCGGAACTGGCGCTAATCACGGATGGGATACAGATGTTCGACCGGTTGGATACCGAAGGCGAAGCTGTCGTCCTGCACGGTCAAAGCCTTGGAACCGGCGTCGCGGCTGCCGTCGCCGCCGAGCGCCCAAATGCGCAGCTTTTGGTGCTTGAGGCACCTTTCACTGCAACCGTGGATGTGGCGGCCGAGCGGTATCCGTTCTTGCCGGTCTCAGCCTTGATGAAGGATCAGTTCGCAACCCGCGACTTTATCGGCGACGTTACGGTGCCCATACTGATCTTCCACGGTACCCAGGATGAAACCGTCCCGCTGCATCATGGCCAGGCGCTGGCGGCGATGTCGGGCGACACCGCCGAGCTGCATGTCATCCCCGACGGCACCCATAACGACCTCTGGTCGCATGGGTTGTGGGATGAGGTGCAGCAGACCCTTGCGCAATAGCGTAGGTTAAAGAATTCGCCCAGCGACTGCATCCAGCTTGGCCAGCAGTGCTGGATCGCGTTTCTCGGGTGCGGTTAGGATTGCGAATTCCAGTGCCCGGTCACAGCCATGGGGGCAGGGCGCGCGCTCGGCCCCCAGCAGGTCAGGCAGGCCTTTTACCATTGCCCGGCCTTTTTCCGCATTCCCGGTAAGGGTGGCGATAATGGCGGTTACGTCGACTTCGCCGTGATCCGGGTGCCAGCTGTCATAATCTGTAACCATGGCGACTGAGGCATAGCAGAGCTCGGCCTCGCGGGCGAGTTTCGCCTCGGGCATATTGGTCATGCCGATCACGTCGCAGCCCCAATGTTCGCGATACATCTTGGATTCCGCCAGGGACGAGAATTGTGGCCCCTCCATCGCCAGGTAAGTACCGCCGCGATGAATGGTGATGCCAGCAGCTTTGCCTGCGGTTTCACAAGCGTCCGACAAGCGTGGGCAGGTCGGATGCGCCACGCTGACATGGGCAACGCAGCCCGTGCCGAAAAAGCTTTTTTCGCGCGCAAAGGTCCGGTCAATGAACTGGTCGACGATTACGAAATCCCCCGGCGCCATATGCTCGCGGAAAGATCCGCAGGCGGAAACCGAAATCACATCCGTCACACCCAATCGCTTCAGCGCGTCGATATTGGCGCGATAAGGCACTTCGGTCGGTGAATGTATGTGGCCGCGCCCATGGCGTGGTAAGAAGGCCATGCCGACGCCATTCAGAGATCCGGTCAGGATCTGGTCCGAGGGCGCACCCCAAGGCGTTTCAACCGTAACCCATTCTGCATTTTCCAGCCCGTCGATATCGTAGATACCTGATCCACCGATGATGGCGATTTTCGTCTGGGTCATGGTTGTGCTCCACTTGAAAAATACGTTGCAAACTGTCTGAGGGGCGGCAGAGGATTTGGCAAGTGGGTTCAACGGTTTGTGTTGGCTGATGGTCCGGTATGCGCGTGGTGCATATCTGGGTCCCACCTGACGCGGTATCTCAAGTGGGGCTTGGCCGCTAAAAGACCCCTTTCGCGCGAAACTCAAAAAACCCAACAGGACCGTCCCATGCCCCGAGCCATGCTGGCAAGCTTTGCCAATCGTATCGCCAAACCCGATCTTCGTTGGGTGCCGGACGAAGGGCTGACCGCCTCGCGCCTGCGGATCGAACTGCTGTCGGGTCTGACTGTGGCGCTGGCGTTGGTGCCCGAAGCGGTGGCCTTTGCCTTTGTGGCCGGTGTGCATCCGCTGGTTGGTTTGTACGCGGCCTTTATGGTTGGTCTTATTACGGCGTTGATTGGTGGCCGTCCGGGCATGATTTCGGGCGCGACCGGGGCGCTGGCCGTTGTAATGGTGGCGCTGGTAGCCCAACACGGGGTTGAATACTTGTTCGCGACCGTGGTGTTGATGGGTATCCTGCAAGTGATCGCTGGGGCCATGCATTGGGGCCGGTTCATCCGGCTGGTGCCGCATCCGGTGATGCTGGGCTTTGTGAATGGTCTGGCTATCGTGATTTTTCTGGCGCAGTTGGGTCAGTTCAAAGTGCCTGGCACCATGGAAAACACCGGCCATGGCGTAGGTGGCGGCGAATGGCTTTCGGGTCTGCAGCTTTACACGATGCTGGGCCTGGTCGCACTGACCATGGCGGTGATCTGGGTCATGCCGCGTATCACGCGCATCATTCCTGCGCCGCTAGCCGGTATTTTTGTCGTTGCCGCGCTGGTGATTGGCTTTGGTTTGGATGTGCCTCGCGTCGGTGACCTGGCGTCTATCGAGGGAGGTTTGCCGCCGTTCCACATCCCGATGGTGCCGCTGACCTGGGAAACTTTTGAAATTATCCTGCCCTATGCCGTCATTCTGGCAGCAATCGGCCTGATCGAATCCCTGCTGACGTTGAACCTTGTTGGAGAGATCACCGGTAAGCGCGGCGGGGCTTCGCAGGAATGTATCGCGCAAGGCGTTGCCAACGTCGCCACCGGTTTCTTCGGTGGCATGGGCGGCTGCGCAATGATTGGTCAGTCGATGATCAACGTGAAGTCCGGTGGCCGGACCCGTATCGCCGGTATCGCGGCGGCACTATTCCTGCTGGTGTTCATCTTGTTTGCCTCACCGCTGATCGAGCAAATCCCGCTGGCCGCACTGGTCGGGGTGATGTTTATGGTGGTGATCGGTACATTCGCCTGGAACTCGTTCAAGATCATGCGCAAGGTGCCGTTGACGGACGCGTTCGTGATCGTTCTGGTGACTGTGGTGACGGTGATGGAAGACCTTGCGGTCGCGGTTGTGGTTGGTGTCATCGTCTCCGCGCTGGCCTATGCGTGGAACAACGCCAAGCGTATCCATGCCATCACGCGTGAATCGGAAACCGAAAAAGGCGCAAAAGTCTACGAAATCCAAGGGCCTCTGTTCTTTGGTTCCTCCGAGGGTTTTGTCGAGTTGTTCGATGTGCCAAGTGATCCTGACACGGTGATCGTGGATTTTGCAGAAAGCCGGGTTGTGGACCAGTCCGCGCTGCAGGCCATCGAAAACGTCGCGTCGAAGTACGAGGCCGCAGGCAAACGCGTCATGCTGCGCCACCTCAGCCGCGATTGCCACAAGCTGCTGAACAAAGCAGGGCATCTGATGGTCGACAGCGATGATGACCCCGATTACCAACTGGCGGTGGATTATTCTGTTCGCACCGGCATTCTGGGCGGCCACTGAGTGTTTTGCGAGGCTCTGCCTCGCGCTCCGAGGTATTTGCGACCAGATGAATACAGGATCCCCTGCTTCATCTGGCTGAAAATACCTCGGGGGAGGCGCCCAAAGGGCGGCGGGGACAGCGCCCCCCTGTAATTCCTAATCGTCTGGGCGACTAAGCGAGAACAACTCGGTTACGACTGAATAGTCCCGATATCCAAGCCGGGCGAGCGGGTTGAAGGTCGTCACGTCGAATATTCCATCCCTCAAACAATCGTCTCGCAGGTGGACACCGGTTACTTCTCCGAAAACAACCCGATTTGCCTCGCCCGGCAGATCGACAATCTTGGTCAATTTGCATTCCAGAGCAGCCGGGACGCCCTCGACTCGAGCGCAGGGGATGGTTTCGCATCCAACCGGTGTCAGGCCAGCATGTTCGAATTCATCGTGATGTTTGGGCAGGCCTGCGGAACTGGCGTTCATCGCATCGCGGTGTGCGTGTGCCACCACGTTCACGCAGAACACACCGGTTGCTTCGATGTTCGAAACACTGTCCTTACCGCCGTCCTGATCGTGTTTGGTGCCCGTTGAAGCGAACATCACCTGTGGGGGCGTGTAGGCGACCCCGTTGAAGAAGGAATAAGGTGCTAGATTGTTGATCCCATCGGGGCTGCGGGTGGAGATCCAACCGATCGGGCGGGGGGTAATAACAGCGTTGAATGGATTGTGCGGCAGACCATGGCCGTCTTCGGGTCGATAGAACATCTCTACTCCAAGCGTTTGCCCAAGGCGTAGCGAAGTGCTAGGGCGAATGCCAGCAAGGAAAAGAGGGCTGAGGTGCAGCAGTTCGGGATCAGGCCGGAAGAGCCGGATGATTGGTGGGAGGTCGAAGCCCTCTATGACCTGTGTTTTGCGCCAGGGCGCGAGGCGCTGTCTTCGTATCGTCTGCGCGATGATGTGCCGCCGGTTTCAGGCTTGTCTTTGGTTGCGCGTGACGGGCAGGGCATTCTGGCTGGGGCTATTCGGTTCTGGCCGGTGCATGTGGGTGATCACGATGCCTTGCTGCTGGGGCCGGTAGCCGTACACCCGACCCATCAAGGCGAGGGCCTTGGGGGTTTTCTGATCCACGAAGGTATCGAAGCTGGCCGGGCGATGGGCTGGGATCGGGTCATGTTGGTTGGTGACGCACCCTATTATGCCCGGTTCGGGTTTTCCCGTCTGAATGGGGTTGAAATGCCCCCTCCGACCAACCCGGACCGAATTCTGGGGCTGGAATTATCCTCGGGTGTTTGGGACGGAGTGGATGGGCTTGTCACCCGTTGGACCCGCTGAACTATTGAAACCTTGGCTATAAACCCCGATGTCTAATGGGCAGGAGGGTATTTATGCAGGACGTGGTTCTTGTTGAAAAGCTGGATGCTGAGGCGGAACTGGACCGATTGGCGGGGTACTACCGAACGGCCGGAGGGCCGGGCGTCAAGCTGTTGAATAGCCTCGGAGGTTCGGCAGAATCCTTGTTGGAGCAATTGCCCGAACCGATCAGGCAGGGCCTGACGGGTGCGACGGAACAGGCCCTGTGGTTGGCAATGCATGCTGCCGAAGGGTCAAGACGGGCTGTGCCGGACCAGCATCCCTGGGTCAACACCGCAGTAACCACGGCCATGGGTGCAGCCGGAGGGTTGGGCGGAATGTCCACCGCATTGATGGAATTACCTGCGACGACCGCGATGCTGTTGCGTGCCATACAAGGGGCGGCTGCGCGCGAAGGGTTTGATCCGTCGGAAGATGGTGTGAAATTTGATTGCGTGCGTGTCCTGTCCGCCGCCGGGCCTTTGTCCAATGACGACGGTGCCGATCTGGGGTTCTTCTCGGTCAGGTTGACCTTGACAGGACCTGCCATGCAGAAATTGATCGCAGCGGTCGCTCCGCGGCTGTCAGTTGTGTTGGGGCAGAAATTGGCGGCGCAATCCGTGCCGGTATTGGGCGCCATTGCCGGAGGCGGCACCAACTATGTCTACACGCGGTATTACCAGCAGATTGCCCGCGTGCATTTCGGCCTGCGCCGTTTGGCGGTCGATGCCGATATTCCCCACGATGAACTGGTGCGCAAACTTGCCGCCCGAATGTGATTTTTCTTCAAAGGCTTGGAGAATTTCACCGCATATGGTATTGATGATTTGAGCGTCCGCTAAATAAACCAAAACAACGCGGGCAAACAGGCAAATATCCATATGAAAGGCGGCTCGGCGTGATTGACGCAAGGCTTTCGCCTCATGTTTCCAACATTGCCCGGCACCTGCCGGTGCTGCAGCAATCGGCGGCTTTGTGCTATCGTGTTGAGCAAGGGCAACCCGAAGTGCTGTTGATTACAACGCGCAAATCACGCCGTTGGATCATTCCCAAAGGGTGGCTGATTGATGGGCTGACTGCGTCTCAGACCGCAGGCCAGGAGGCGTGGGAAGAGGCCGGCATTCGAGGAGAGTGCGACACGCAGGCAATGGGGCAGTTTTGCTATCGAAAACGTCATCAGAAAAAAGGCGCAGTATTGTGCGTCGTGGATGTCTTTCCGTTATTGGTGACATCGGTTGCTGCGTGTTTTCCCGAATTCAAACAGCGGCAGAGACAATGGTTTGTGCCGAAAAAAGCCGCAGTTCACGTCAATTTCCCCGAACTTGGGCAAATGTTTCAAAAACTTGAGCCAATCATGCGCTAAGATGCCTCTGGTAGGGCTTGATATTGCCATGTCTGTGGTTATCAATTCGACAACCGACATTTGGACGGATCATGATTCAATACGCATTGAAATGCAGCAACGGCCATACATTTGACAGTTGGTTCCAATCGGCCGCCGCTTACGACAAACTGGCATCCACGGGCATGGTGACTTGCGCTGTGTGTGGATGTGCGGATGTTGAAAAGGCTATCATGACCCCACGTGTCCGCCCGGCCCGTGAGGCCGTGGCAAAGACCATCGCCCCCATGCCCGAGGCTGAAACGATAGATGTGGCCGCCCCTGCGCCAGACATTGAAAAGGTGCTGGCCGAGCTGCGCCGCAAGGTCGAAGAGAACTCGGACTATGTGGGTAAGGATTTTGCCAGCGAAGCGCGCAAAATCCACCTTGGTGATGCGCCCGAGCGTGCGATCTATGGTGAGGCCAAGCCGGACGAAGCGCAGGCCCTGATCGACGATGGGGTTCCAGTGGCACCTTTGCCTTTTGTTCCCAGCAGAAAGACAAATTAAGCCGTGCATGTAGTTATTACGGGGGTCAATCGTGGCATTGGCCGAACGCTGGCCGACAATTACCGGGCTCGCGGGGATAAGCTGACCGGCACCGCGCGGGATGGCAGTGCGCAGGTGGTTCTGGATGTCACCGACCCTTCGCAGCATTCCGACGTGGCCACGTATCTGGCAGATCAACCCGTCGATTTGCTGATCTGCAACGCCGGGGTCTATCTGGACAAAGGGCAGAGCATTAACGGCTATCCCGCCGACATGTGGGCGCAAAGCTTTGCCATCAACGTGACAGGCGTGTTTCTAACCGTTCAGGCATTGTTGCCGAACTTGCGGGCCGCACGAGGAAAGATTGCGATTATTTCATCGACGATGGCCTCGCACACCCGCGCGCCGGGGGGCAGCTATATCTACCGCGCATCAAAGGCCGCAGCCTTGAGTCTGGGACGCAATCTGGCCACGGATTTGCGCGATGATGGAATCGCCGTAGGTATCTATCACCCGGGCTGGGTGCAGACCGATATGGGCGGGCCCGAAGCCGATATCACCCTGGATCAGGCCGCAGAGGGCCTGATTGAAAGGTTCGATGCGTTGTCACTGGAAACAACGGGTTGTTTCGAAAACTGGGACGGTCGCCCCCACGCTTACTGACGTATCAACGCTGCGGTGGGGATTTCATAGACCTCATCCGGGTCGATGAAAATCACGGTCAGGTCGCCACGTGTTTCATGGCTGATCTTGGCAGGTGAACTGCTGGAATTCGGCACGCCATCGGTGAAATAGATGCTGCGCACTTCACCGCCGCCCAATGAAACAGCCAACGTCGTCGTGCCGTCGTCATGGTGGCGCAATTCGGCATGGCAGCTGTCGAGCGGTGCGCCGCCCGAGGCGCAGGGCACAGTGCCCAAAGCATTCTTGCCGTCAGTTGCGGCCAGAGTTGAAACCTGTGCAAGGGCAGGGGAAGACAGCAGGACAACTGCGAGGGCAAGGCGGAGCATGGAAAACCTCTTGGAAAATTCGATGACTAAGGCTGACAGCCTCGCTGCCGGATGTAAAGCAGCCCCATGCGGCATTCGGGGCGGTTTTGAACCCTTGCCCTTGCGGCCCCCCTCGCATAAGACGCACGGAACCTGAATTCCAAGGCGCGGAGAGACCACCCCCATGCCCGTACTCGTAATGAAATTCGGTGGCACGTCGGTTGCCAACCTTGACCGTATCCGCCGCGCGGCGAAACGCATCGGTGTTGAGGTGGCCAAGGGTTATGACGTGATCGTCATTGTCTCGGCAATGTCGGGCAAGACCAATGAGCTGGTGGGATGGGTCAACGAAACCTCGCCCCTATTTGATGCGCGTGAATATGACGCCGTGGTCTCCTCGGGCGAGAATGTGACCGCCGGTCTGATGGCGCTGACATTGCAGGAAATGGATATTCCCGCGCGCAGCTGGCAGGGCTGGCAGGTGCCGCTGATGACCACCAGTGCCCACAGTCAGGCCCGGATCGAAGAAATTCCGACCGAAAATCTGACCCAAAAATTCGACGAAGGCATGAAAGTGGCCGTTGTCGCAGGCTTTCAGGGCATCAGCCCCGAAGGGCGCATCACCACGCTGGGCCGGGGCGGTTCGGACACCACCGCCGTGGCCTTTGCCGCCGCGTTCGGCGCCGAGCGTTGCGATATTTATACGGATGTGGACGGCGTCTATACCACCGACCCGCGCATCTGTGAAAAAGCGCGCAAACTGGACCGTATTTCGTTCGAAGAGATGCTCGAACTGGCCTCGCTGGGGGCCAAGGTGCTGCAAACCCGCTCGGTCGAGCTGGCGATGCGGTATAAGGTGAAACTGCGCGTTCTCTCAAGTTTCGAGGAACAATCCGACGAGGCCGGAACGCTGGTCGTTGACGAGGAGGATATCATGGAATCCAATGTTGTGGCCGGTGTGGCCTATTCCCGTGACGAGGCTAAGATGACCGTCGTTTCGGTGGCGGACCGACCCGGTATCGCCTCGATCATCTTTACCGCGCTCAGCGATGAGGGCGTGAACGTGGACATGATCGTTCAGAATATTTCGGACGAGGGGCGCACCGACATGACCTTCTCGTGCCCGACCGATCAGGTCGCGCGTGCCGAGAAAGCGTTGTTGGCGATCAAGGACGCGGGTGAGCTGAACTATGCCGAACTGGTTGCGGACGAAGATGTCTGCAAGGTCTCGGTGGTGGGCATCGGAATGCGTTCTCAGTCGGGTGTTGCGGCCAAAATGTTCAAGATACTCTCGGATGAGGGGATCAACATTAAGGTCATTACAACCTCTGAGATAAAAATTTCCGTCCTTGTGGATCGGAAATACATGGAACTTGCGGTTCAGGCACTGCATGATGCCTTTGAACTGGACAAGGCGGCCTGAGCATTTCAGCCAAGGATTTCGCCTGACACAATAATTTGGTTGGGCCATGGCGGACGGCACCGAAACAGAATCCCGCAAGCTGCTTGGGCGGCTGCGCGAAGAAATGGCGAGCGAAGCCGCCGGTCAGGAACGTCTTGACCGGATTACGCATCTGATCGCCGACAGCATCCGGGCCGAGGTCTGCTCGGTCTATCTGTTTCGCGACGAAGACACGTTGGAGCTGTGCGCCACCGAAGGCTTGGCACCCGAAGCGGTGCACAAGACCCGGATGCGTATGGGCGAAGGTCTGGTTGGCCGCGTCGCCCAATCTGGCAAGGTCGTGAATACCCCTGACGCGCCGTCGGCCAAAGGCTTCCGCTATATGCCGGAAACAGGCGAAGAACGGTTTTCGTCCTTTCTGGGCGTGCCGGTTCAACGGCTGGGTGAAAAACTGGGCGTTCTGGTGGTGCAATCCCGCGAGGCGCGCCAGTTTTCGGCGGATGAGGTTTATGCGCTGGAGGTCGTCGCCATGGTTCTGGCCGAGATGGCCGAGCTGGGCGCCTTTGTCGGCGAGGGTGCGGCCCTGTCGCCCCTGCACCAGCAATCAGTACAGCTGAGCGGTGGTCCCGCACAGGAAGGATACGCCGAAGGTCATGTCTGGCTGCATGAGCCCCGCGTCGTGGTCACCAACCCGATTGCCGATGATCCACATCGCGAACGTGAACGCCTGAATGAAGCGGTCGAAGAGCTGCGCGTTGGCGTCGACAAGATGCTTGAAATCTCGCAGGGCGGCGACAAGGAACAGCTTCAAGTCCTTGAGGCTTATCGCATGTTTGCCAATTCCAAAGGCTGGATGCGCCGGATGGAAGAGGACATCGCCCTGGGCCTAAGCGCCGAGGCAGCGGTTGAAAAAGAACAATCGCAGGCCCGCGCGCGGATGGGGCAGGTAACCGATCCGTATTTGCGTGAACGGCTGGCTGATCTGGATGACCTGTCCAACCGGTTGCTGCGCATTCTGACAGGCCAAGGCAATACAAATGGCGCTGACCTGCCACCTGATCCGATCCTGATCGCCCGCAATATCGGTCCCGGAGACCTGCTGGAATACGGACGATCACTGAAAGGCATCGTGCTTGAGGAAGGCTCGGTCGGCAGTCATGCCACTATCGTGGCACGTGCGTTGGCTATTCCGTTGGTGGTACATGTGGGCCGGATCACGACCGAGGCGCTGAACGGCGACCATATCCTGGTAGATGGGGATCAGGGCATTGTCCATCTGCGTCCCGAAGACACCGTGGCAAACGCTGTGCGAGATAAAATCGCGATGCAGGCCAAGGCGCAGGAACGCTATGCCTCAATCCGTGAAACCCCGACAGTGACGCGGGATGGGGAGCGGATCAATCTGGTAATGAATGCAGGGCTGATGGCCGATCTACCCTCATTGAATAATTCCGGGGCCGAGGGCGTGGGCCTATTCCGAACCGAGCTGCAGTTCCTGATCCGCAACCAGATGCCCAAGCGGTCAGAATTGGTGACACAATATCAACGGGTTCTGGACGCTGCTGAAGGCAAGCGCGTGATCTTTCGCACGTTGGATATCGGGTCCGACAAGGTTTTGCCCTACATGAAGCACGTGGCGGAACCGAACCCGGCGCTGGGCTGGCGCGCAATCCGCGTCGGTCTGGACAAACGCGGCGTGATGCGTATGCAGTTGCAGGCCCTCTTGCGTGCCGCCAATGGCCGCCCCTTGTCGATCATGTTCCCCTTCGTGGCGCAAGCCGACGAGTTTTACGAGGCCCGCTGGGAGGTCAATAAAACCATCGAGCGTGAAAAGCGTCTGGGTCATATCCTGCCCGAAACGCTTGAGGTTGGGGCGATGCTGGAAACCCCATCGCTGGCCTTTGCGCCGCAAAAGTTCTTTGACGAGGTCGATTTTGTCTCGGTCGGAGGCAATGATCTGAAGCAGTTCTTCTTTGCTGCTGACCGTGAAAATGAACTGGTACGTCGTCGCTATGACACGCTGAATGTCAGCTTTCTGAGTTTCATCGCGCAGATCGTTGAGCGCTGCAACTCCTCCAATACGCCGCTTTCGTTCTGCGGCGAGGATGCCGGTCGCCCGGTTGAGGCGCTGTGCCTGGCCGCGATGGGTATTCGGACACTGTCCATGCGTCCGGCCTCGATCGGTCCGGTCAAAAGCGTGTTGCTGCGGGCCGATCTGCAATCTTTGCGCAAGATCATCGCGGATGCGCGGCACCGGGGTGAGCAATCGGTGCGCCCCGCCGTCATGGAGTGGCTGCGCAATCAGGGCTGACATCCCAAATCCGGGCTTGCTTTCTGCATCTGCATTGCCTATGCAATTTGCAAATGTTAGCGTTAACATCACTCAAACCACAAGTGCTGCGACTTTCTGGTGCTATGTTGGCAAAGGTAGAACTGAAGGAGCCCGTCGATGGTTTCACGCGTAATTCCGGTTAACCCGTTCGATCTGGTGTTGTTCGGTGCGACCGGCGATCTGGCGCAACGTAAAATCCTGCCGGGCCTGTATCACCGCTTTGAGGTCGGGCAGATGCCCGAGGACGCCTGCATCATCGGCTCGGCGCGATCGGACATGGACAGTGATGCGTTTCGCGATCAGATACGCGCCTCGATGGCGGAGTTTGCGCCGGAATTCAAAAAGGACGTTCTGGATCGCTTTCTAAGCCGGGTTTCGTATGTCCCTGTTGATGCGTCAGGCGATGCCGGCTGGTCGAATTTGGCCAAAGCATTGCGCCCTGACGTCGTGCGTGCGTTCTATTTGTCGGTGGGGCCTGGCTTGTTTTCGGGCATTGCGCACCGGCTGAACCAACACGGGTTGGCCACATCGGACAGCCGCATCGTGGTGGAAAAACCCTTTGGTCATGATCTGGCGTCCGCCAAAGCGTTGAACGAGGGGCTGCGTACCTGCTTCGAAGAACACCAGATTTACCGGATCGACCACTATCTGGGCAAAGAGACGGTTCAGAACCTGATGGCCCTGCGTTTTGCCAATTCCCTGTTCGAACCGCTATGGAACTCGACCCATATTGACCACGTACAGATCACGGTTGCTGAAACTGTGGGCGTTGAAGGGCGCGGCGCTTATTATGACCAGTCCGGTGCCATGCGGGACATGATTCAGAACCACTTGGTACAGCTTTTGTGTCTGACGGCGATGGAACCGCCGTCGAAATTTGCGCCCAACGCTGTGCGCGATGAAAAGGTCAAGGTGATCGAAGCGTTGGAGCCTGTTGAGCAGAAAGATATCGCGCGCGGCCAATACCGCGCCGAACACGGGCAGGGTGGTTATGTCGATCACGTTGGCAACCCCGGCAGTCGTACGGAAAGCTTCATCGCGCTGAAGGTACATCTGGGCAACTGGCGGTGGGCGGGTGTTCCGTTCTATCTGCGCACCGGCAAGCGGCTGCGGGCGCGGGAATCCGAGATTGCCGTGTTCTTTCGTGACCCGCCGCATACGATCTTTCCGAATGTTGGCCCGCTGCACGGGAACGTGCTGGTGATCCGCCTGCAACCGGACGAGGGCATCACCCTACGCACCACCATCAAAGATCCAGGCCCAGGCGGGTTCCGCCTGTCTGATGTGGCGCTGGACATGAGTTTTGCCGACGCTTTGGGCGTCGAGGCCAGCGCGCCGGATGCCTATGAGCGGCTGATTATGGACGTCATACGTGGCGACCAGACCCTGTTCATGCGCGGAGACGAGGCCGAGGCCGCCTGGGCTTGGGTCGATCCCATCATTCAAGGCTGGGAAGATCGCGGCGATCGCCCGGCACGCTATGATCAGGGCAGTTCGGGCCCCGAAGAAGCATTGATGCTGATGCACCGCGACGGACGTCGCTGGCGTCAGATCGGAGGTTAACCATGGTTCATTCTGTTATCACTGACGTCACCCAGCGGATCATCGACCGCAGCGCCGACCTGCGTGGCCCGCATCTGGAACGGATGGAACAGGCCAAATCCAAAGGCCCGGCTCGCGCGCATCTGTCCTGCAGCGGTCAGGCCCATGCTTATGCTGGGGCGGGGACAGATCAACAGGCGATGGCGACCGGCGCCGCCGGAAACCTTGGTATTGTGACCGCTTATAACGACATGCTTTCAGCTCACCAGCCGTTTGAACGCTACCCTGGCCTGATCCGCGATGCGATCCGCACTGCCGGTGGCACTGCGCAAGTTGCAGGTGGTGTACCTGCCATGTGCGACGGCGTCACCCAAGGCGAGGCCGGGATGGAGCTGTCGCTGTTTTCGCGCGATGTGATTGCATTGGCCACGGGCGTCGCGCTGAGCCACAATACCTACGACGCAGCTGTTTTCCTTGGCGTTTGCGACAAGATTGTTCCCGGTCTGATAATTGGGGCGCAGGCCTTCGGCCATTTGCCCGCCGTGTTCCTGCCCGCAGGCCCGATGACCAGCGGCCTGCCCAATGATGAAAAGGCCAAGGTGCGCCAGAAATTCGCTGCCGGAGAAATTGGCCGCGATGAGCTTATGGCCGCCGAAATGGCTGCTTATCACGGCCCTGGCACCTGTACCTTCTACGGTACTGCCAACACCAACCAGATGCTGATGGAGTTCATGGGGCTGCACCTGCCGGGCTCTAGCTTCATCAATCCGAACACGCCGCTGCGGGATGCCTTGACCGAAGAGGGTGCGCGCCGTGCCCTGTCACTCAGCGCGTTGGGCAATAACTACACGCCGGTTTATCAGGTGTTGGATGAGCGAGCCTTCGTGAATGGCATCGTCGGGCTGATGGCTACCGGTGGCTCGACCAACTTGCTGATCCACCTGATCGCAATGGCACGGGCGGGTGGTATCGTTTTGGATTGGCAGGATTTTTCCGATATTTCCGCCGTCGTCCCACTGGTCGCGCGGGTCTATCCCAACGGTTTGGCGGATGTGAACCATTTCCATGCAGCTGGTGGTTTGGGGTATTGCATCGGCACGCTGCTCGATGATGGGCTTTTGCACCCGGACACCCTGACAGTCGCAGGGCAGGGCCTGCACAATTACACCAAGGAACCCAAGCTGAAAGACGGCGATCTGGTCTGGGAAGAGGGCGCGGGCCACAGCCTGAACGACAAGATTGTCCGCCCCGCCAAAGATCCTTTCCAGCCCACCGGTGGACTGTCACGCCTGACTGGCAATCTGGGCACCGCCGTTATGAAGGTTTCCGCAGTCGCGCCCGAACATCAGATCGTCGAAGCGCCCGTGCGTGTTTTCCATGATCAGGCCGAGGTCAAGGCGGCCTTCAAGGCGGGCGACTTCACCGGGGACGTGATCGTTGTGGTCCGCTTCCAGGGACCAAAGGCCAATGGCATGCCCGAATTGCATTCACTGACGCCAATCCTGGCGATCCTCCAGGGCAGGGGCCAAAAGGTGGCGTTGGTCACGGATGGCCGTATGTCAGGTGCCTCGGGCAAGGTTCCCGCCGCGATCCATGTCTGCCCCGAGGCGCTGGAGGGCGGTGCAATTGCCTATCTCCAGGATGGTGATGTGCTGCGCGTTGACGCAGTGAAAGGCGAATTGGAAATCCTCACTCCGGGTGTGCTGGACCGCGCCCCGGTCACTGCGGATCTGTCCGCCAATCAGCACGGGGTCGGACGGGATCTGTTCGCTGCTTTCCGCAACAATGTCGGGTCCGCCGACGCCGGTGCTAGCATTTTCGGAGTGTAATCTTCATGTCAAAAACCCAACGAACCCGCGATATCTGCGGGCTTGCACCTATCGTTCCGGTTCTGGTCGTCGATGATGCCGCGCAAGCCCGGCCTTTGGCCGAGGCGTTGGTGGCAGGTGGCTTGCCCGCCCTGGAGGTGACCTTGCGTACTCCGGCGGCACTGGATGCCATCCGGGCTATGGCGCAGGTGCCCGGTGGGGTGGTGGGCGCAGGCACGCTGGTCACCCCCGAAGACGTACGCGCCGCAAAAGAGGCGGGCGCGCAGTTCGGTGTTTCGCCCGGCGCAACAGACGTATTGATTGCGGCGTGTGAGGCCGAAGGCCTGCCTCTGCTGCCCGGCGCGGCCACGGCCAGCGAGGCGATGCGCCTGCTGGAAAAAGGCTATGACATGCTGAAGTTCTTCCCCGCCGAGGCGTCTGGCGGCGCGCCCGCGTTGAAAGCCATCGGCGCGCCGCTGCCGCAGATCACGTTCTGTCCGACGGGTGGTGTTTCGCCAGCCAATGCCAGCGATTACCTGTCGTTGACGAATGTCGCCTGCGCTGGCGGCAGCTGGGTTGCGCCCAAACAGATGGTGCAGAGCGGTGATTGGGCCGGGATCGAAGCCCTTGCGCGTGACGCCTCAAAGCTGATGGATTGACGCGGCTTTTTGCTGCGCTAGGTTGGGCGTCAATTCAAACAGGTTGATCCCATGACAAACCATCTCTCTCTTGCGCAGGGGCGCGAATATCTGGCGATTCCCGGACCCTCAGTCATGCCTGACGCTGTGCTTCAGGCCATGCACCGCCCGTCACCCAACATCTATGACGGCGAGCTGATCGAGATGGTGCCGACCCTGACACGCGATCTGAAACGCGTGGCGGGCACGGATCACAACGTCGCCATCTATATTGCCAACGGCCATGGCACTTGGGAAGCCGCCCTGTCCAACGTTATTGCAGCGGGGGAAACGGTGCTTGCCCCGGCCTCGGGCCTGTTCACCCACGGATGGGCCGAGATGGCGCGCGGAGTTGGCGCCGAGGTCGAGCTGATCGATTTCGGTGCATCCTCGCCTTGGGATATGGATCGCATCGCCGATAGCCTGCGTGCTGACACGGCTCATCAAATCAAGGCCGTGCTGGCGGTTCACGTGGACACGTCCAGCTCGATCCGCAACGATATCCCGGGGCTGCGGGCGTTGCTGGACGATCTGAACCACCCGGCGTTGTTGATGGCGGACTGTATCGCCTCGCTGGGCTGTGATCGGTTCGAGATGGATGCCTGGGGCGTCGATGTCATGGTGTCGGCCTGCCAAAAGGGGTTGATGACCCCGGCGGGCGTGGGTTTTGTGTTCTTCAATGACAAAGCACAGGCCAAACGGGCAACGATGCCGCGCGTCTCGCAATACTGGGACTGGCAGCCGCGTGTGAACCCGCAGGTGTTTTACCAATACTTCAACGGCACAGCGCCGACGCATCATCTGTATGGTCTGCGGGCAGCGCTCGACATGATCCATGCTGAAGGGATCGAGAATGTCTGGGCTCGCCATGATCACCTCGCCAAGGCCATCTGGGCGGCATGCGAGGTCTGGGCAGAAGGTGGCGCGCTTGAGATAAACGTAGCCAACCCCGCCCATCGCAGCCACGCGGTTACCGCCTTGCGTCTGACCGATGGGCGGGGAACACCACTGCGCCAGTATACCGAGCGCCAGCTGGGCCTGACCCTTGGCATTGGGCTGGGCATGGAGGATCAGAACAGCTGTTTCCGTCTGGGGCATATGGGCCACGTGAACGGCCAGATGGTCATGGCGATGCTGGGAGGGGTGGAAACCGCCATGGCCGCCCTGAACATCCCGCGCGGCTCGGGTGCGCTTGAGGCCGCTGCTGCCGCGTTGGCCGCTGAACCCTCCAAATCCCGGGTCAAATCGTGGCCTTCGCAGTGGCCAGCGCCTTTGGCAGAGCTGCAGCAAAGGCATCCAGATCCGTAACCGTACCACAACTGACGCGGATACAGCGGTTCTGCGGAGCGGCAAAGGGCATGCGCACAAATATCCCTTGTGCCACTAACCCCTCAAGCACCGCTTTGGCAAACGCTCCATCGCCACCGCAATCAATCGCCACAAAATTGGTGGCCGAGGGCAAGGGTACCAAGCCGTTTTCCCGTGCGATCTGGCCGATCCGGTCGCGTGCCTTAGCGATCTGTGCCTGAACTTGCGACAGCCAGTTGGCATCCTGCAAGGCCGCCAAGGCCCCCGCTTGTGCAGCCCGGTTCATTCCGAAATGGTTGCGGACCTTGTTGAAAGCTTCGATCAATCCCGGCGCGCCGATCGCATAGCCAACCCGCGCCCCGGCCATGCCATACACCTTGGAAAATGTGCGCATCCGGATCACACGCGGATCATCGGCTGAAACCGGGGCTGCGGTGCCTTCTGGCGCGCATTCCACATAGGCTTCGTCCAGCACCAGCAGGCATCCCGCAGGCAGGGCCTCCATCGCGGCCAGGATATCCGCGCCTTTATGCCAACTGCCCATTGGGTTGTCGGGGTTCGCCAGATAGACCAGTTTTGCGTCCACCTCGACGGCTTTGGCAAACAGCGCCGCGGGGTCCTCGTGATCGTCACGATAGGGCACCTTGTGCAACGCGCCGCCAAACCCGGCCACGTGGTAGTTGAAGGTCGGATACGCCCCGTCCGAGGTCACAACTGTATCGCCGGGGCCAACCAGCAACCGCACGAGGTAACCCAGCAGGCCATCAATGCCTTCTCCGACCACGATGTTTTCCGGCTTTACACCGTGATGATCGGCCAGTGCATGTCGCAGGTCGTGGCTTTCGGGGTCACCATATTTCCAGATGTCCGTTGCTGCCATCGCCTCGATAGCGCGGGGGGAGGGGCCAAAGATGCTTTCATTCGCCCCCAACCGGGCGACAAAGGGCGCGCCGCGCTGACGTTCCTGCGTTTCCGGCCCGACAAAGGGCACGGTTGCAGGCAGTGACAGGGCAAGCGGAGTATAGCGTGGGTCAGTCATGGTGCGAGATAACCCCATGCCCACCCGTCAGGCAACCATCTGCGACGCGCAGCCACAAGTGCCCCAACGTTGAGGTGGAACTTGGCAGACCTTCCGGGCATGGTTGGGTCAACAAGATCAGGAGGCCCGCATGACCCGCGTATCCGTCGAGTACAAAGACCACATCGCCCATGTCACGCTGACACGCGGCGACAAGATGAACGCGCTGGACGACGCGATGATCAAGGCGCTGCTGTCTGCCGGGCAAGAGGTCGCAGCCTCGGACGCACGCGCCGTGGTCCTGTCGGGCGAGGGCAAGAGTTTTTGCGCCGGGCTTGATATGGCCAGCTTTGCCAAGATGGCGCATATGGACCCGACTGAGTGGCTGATGACCCGCAGCCACGGGGATGCGAATGAAATGCAAGAACTTGCCCTGATCTGGCGGCGTGTTCCAGTTCCGGTGATCTGCGCCATTCAGGGCGTTGCTTATGGTGGCGGGCTGCAAATCGCGCTTGGCGCGGATATTCGCATCGCACACCCCGACGCCAAGCTGGCGGTGATGGAGATGAAGTGGGGCATTATCCCCGACATGGGTGGGATGGTTTTACTACCACATCTGGTGCGCTCGGACGTACTGCGCCTGCTGACCTACACCGCGCGTCCCATCGGCGCGCAGCAGGCGGCGGACTGGGGGTTGGTGACGAAACTGTCAGACGATCCACTGACCGAGGCATTGGCGCTGGCCGAAGACATCGCGGGCAAAAGCCCCTCGGCCATTCGCGCCGCCAAGCGTCTGATCGAAGTGGCCGAAACCAAGACCCGCGCCGAGGTTCTGTTGGAAGAATCCGCCGAACAGGTCGAACTGATCGGAAAACCTGATCAGATGGAGGTTGTGATGGCGCAGATGCAGGGGCGAAAACCTGAATTCAAGTAGCTAGCGCATAAAGGCCCGTCGCGCATCTCGGGCCATGTTGTACCGCATCTCCAACTCGGCGATGCGCGCCATGGCAGCTTTACGTGCATCTGCATCGGTCAACTTGGCGTAATCCTTTCGGGCAGCATCAAGCTTTTTCCTGATCTCGAACTCTTCCGGCAGCACACCGGCCTGCGCCATGATCCGGTGCCCAGCGGCGATGGCCGGATCACTCTGCGCCTCACCCGACCGATCCGGCAAAGGTTTGCCTTCACCCTCGAGCCCCTGCAACTGGCCCTCGGCCTGTGCCTTTTTGATCTGGCGTTCGATCAGTTTTCCAAGCGATCCGAGCATGATCAAACTATATCCCAAGCCGAGTGAGCACCGCTAGCGAATTCGCTTCGTGACCAGATACGCAATGCCACCAGCCAGCAAACCCCAGACTGCCGCGCCCAGACCAAAGACCGAGATACCTGAAGCGGTGATGGCAAATGTCAAAATAGCGGCTTCCCTCTCCGCTGGAACATCAAGCGCTGCGTGGGTGGCGTTGGCAAGCACTCCGATCAACGCAATCCCTGTCAGGGTGCCCATCAGCAGCGGATCAGCATGTACGGCAAACCCGGTGATGGCCACCGCGAATACACCAAACAGGCAATAGAATACGCCTGCCATCACCGCCGACCAATACCGTTGGGCCGGGTTTGGGTGGCTGTCTTCGTTGGAACACATGGCGGCGGTGATCGCTGCAAGGCAGGTGGCCGGCGCCCCAAACGGGGCCGACAGGATGCTGGCCGAACCGACCGAAGAGAACAACCTGCCTGGGGCGGGGGAGTAGCCAAAGCTGCGCATCACCGCGATACCGGGGATGTTCTGCGTCGCCATGGTGACAATGAACAGCGGCAGGCCAATACCGACGGCAGAGGCCAGCGAGAAGGTTGGCATTGTCCAGACCGGTGCGGCGACAAGATGGGTTGGCGTGACGGACGTGTCGCCCGCATTCAGAACCACAACAATTGCTGCGGCGACAACCGCTGCCGGAACCGCAAACAAGCGGTTTACCCGCCCTGCGATGAACCAAGTCAGGATCACCGGCAAAGCCTGCCAGGGCAGTTCAACAGCGGCCTTGAAGGGCAAGATGCACAGGGGCAACAGAACACCACCCAGCATTGCCTGCGCCAATGTTGTCGGGATGGCCGCCGCCAGCCGTCCCAAAGGTCGCCACAGCCCGGCCAGCACGGTCAGCGCTCCCGCGCACAGGAACGCGCCGACCGCGTCAGAAAACCCTGCTGCAGGCATCGCTGACACGGCCAACAGCGCAACGCCCGGAGTGGACCACGCAACGCTGATGGGTTGCCGATACCACAAGCTGAGACCGATGGCCGTCACTCCCATGGCAATGGCCGCCATCATCAGGCCCGACGCGGAGTCCTGCGCCGAGGCCCCCATGGCCGCCAGTCCCTGCAACACGATAGGGAAAGAGCTGAAGAACCCGACAATGGCGACCACCAGCCCGGTTGAGATGGTTTGGATCGGGGGGAATGCGCGTGCCATCTGAGTCCTCGGGGTTATATCCGCCTTTGCTAGCAAGGGCTTGCAAGTGGGGGCAAGGGCCGTGTGTGCAAAAGTAAACCCCACCGTGGCAAACGCGGCGGGGTTTGGGATTTGAGTATTTTTGAAAAGATGAATATTAGGCGATTTCGGCTAGGCGGGCCAGCGCCTCGTTCAGCTTTTCTTCTTCCTCTTCGCGGGCGGCGAGATTGGCCTTGGCTTCGGCAACAACCTCCTCCGGGGCCGAGGCCACGAATTTCGGGTTGTTCAGACGTCCACGCAGACCGCCCAGTTCTTTAGCCAACTTGCCCTTGGCTTTTTCCAGCCGTTCCTTTTCAGCACCGATGTCGATGATATCCGCCAGTGGCAGGCCGAAAGTGGCGCCCGGTGCGGCAATGGAAATCGTTCCTTTGGGTAGGTCGTCGACCTTGGTCAGGCTGTCGATCCGTGCGAGACGCTTGATCAGCGCCTCGTTGCGGTCCCACGCTGCCTGTCCGTGGGCGTCGATCTCGGTCACCAACATCGGCACATAGAGCCCTGCGGGAACCCGCATCTGCGCACGGGCCGAGCGAGTATTTTCAATCACCGAAATTACCCAGTTCATCTCACGATCCGCATCAGCGTCGATCAGGTCGGCGGCGGCGTAAGTCGGCCAGTCGGCGTGGACGACCATCTTGGCGCGGTTGCCGGTTAGACCCCACAGTTCTTCGGTGATGAAAGGCATAATCGGGTGCAGCAGGACCATGCACTGATCCAGAACCCAGCGCATTGTGGCGCGGGTTTCGGCTTGCGCCTTGGCGTCATCGCCTTGCAACAAAGGTTTAGAGAGTTCCACATACCAGTCGCAGACCTTGCCCCAGACAAAGGCATAGAGCCCATTGGCCGCGTCGTTGAAGCGGTAGCTTTCCAGCGCCGCGTCGACCTCGGCCCGCACACGGGCGGTTTCGCCGATGATCCAGCGGTTGACGGCGGCTTTGGGTTTCAAGTCGGCTACGTCCAGTTGCGGCACGGCGTCGGTGAAGACCTCGTTCATCTCGGCAAAGCGGACGGCGTTCCACAGTTTGGTGCCAAAGTTGCGATAACCAGTGATGCGCTCGCGGGACAGTTTCAGCACGCCGCCAATCGCCGCCATCGAGGCGTTGGTGAAACGCAGCGCGTCAGCGCCGAATTCGTCGACGATCTCCAACGGGTCGATGACGTTGCCGGTGGTTTTGGACATCTTCTTGCCCTTCTCGTCACGGACGAGCTGGTGCAGGTAGACGGTGTGGAACGGAATCTGATCGACCACGGCCAGCTGCATCATCATCATCCGGGCGACCCAGAAGAACAAGATATCGAAGCCGGTGATCAGCACATCCGTGGGGAAGTAGCGCTCCAGTTCCTCGGTCTGCTCGGGCCAGCCCAGGGTGCCGATGGGCCAGAGACCTGATGAGAACCAGGTGTCGAGGACGTCGGGGTCGCGCCACACCGGATAGACAAGCTTGGTCGGGTCTTGGTCGACAGCGTATTGAGCAAGGCTTTCAGCGAACTGATGGATCGCTTCCTGTTTGTCTGCGACTTCGATAACGGTCGCGTGGCTCAACGGGCTGGGGATGTTGGCATTGTCGTCGAGGAATTTTTCTGTAACGGCCTCAAGGCTCGCCGCGCATTCCATGACATTTCCACGGTGCAGCATGCCGCCTTCGTTCAGCAAACGGCCTAACTCGACCAGATCAAGATCGCCGTCGTTCTCGTCGTCTTTGAACCCTTCTGCGGACAGGTCGATCCCATACCAAACCGGAATCTGGTGCCCCCACCACAGCTGACGCGAGATGCACCAGGGCTCGATGTTTTCCAACCAGTGATAATAAGTCTTCTCGCCTGACTCGGGGATGATCTTGACCGTGCCGTCTTTGACCGCGTCCAGCGCGGGGCCGACAACCTTTTCGGCGTCGACGAACCACTGGTCGGTGAACATCGGCTCGATGACAACTTTCGAGCGGTCGCCGAAGGGCTGCATGATTGGTTTGCTCTCGACCAGCGGGACCAGCTTGTCGGCACCTTCATGCTCGGGCTTCAGCGCGGTCGAACCCAGACGTGCGTCATCGGCGCGGCACAAGACGGCCAGTCCATCGGCGGTGATTTCTTCGACCACTTTCGCGCGCGCCTCAAACCGGTCGAGGCCACGCAGGTGATCAGGGACAAGGTTGATTGCGTCGATTTCGTTCTCGGTAAATTTACGCCCACGCGCGTATTCCTGCGCTTTCCCTGCTTCGTCTGCGTAAGGTGCGCCATCGGCCCGCATCGCACCTTTGGTGTCCATCAGACGGTACATCGGTATGCCGCCGCGCTTGGCAACCATGTTGTCGTTGAAGTCATGCGCACCGGTGATCTTCACCGCGCCCGAGCCGAAATCAGGATCAGGGTAGTCGTCGGTGATGATCGGGATCTGACGGCGGTGTTCTTTCGGACCAACCGGGATTTCACATAGTTTACCGACGATTGGCGCGTAACGTTCATCCGACGGATGAACAGCAACCGCGCCGTCGCCCAGCATGGTCTCAGGGCGCGTTGTGGCGATTGAGATGTAGTCGCGCTTTTCCTCAAAGACGATATTCCCGTCCTCATCCTTCTCGACGTAGGTATAGGTCTCGCCACCAGCCAGCGGGTATTTGAAGTGCCACATATGACCCGCGACCTCGATATTCTCGACTTCAAGGTCCGAGATCGCGGTCTCGAAATGCGGGTCCCAGTTGACCAGTCGCTTGCCGCGATAGATCAGGCCCTTTTCGTACATGTCGACGAAGACCTTGATGACTGCATCATGGAAATTGGCGGAGTTCTCGTGCCCCGTGCGTGGATCGCCCGCCGCACCGGCCATCGTGAAGGCATTGCGCGACCAATCGCAGGATGAGCCGAGACGCTTCAACTGCTCGATGATCGTGCCGCCGTATTCGCCTTTCCATTCCCAGACTTTCTCAAGGAACTTCTCACGGCCCAACTCGCGCCGTCCGGGCTGTTGGGTCGCAGCCAGCATCTTTTCCACCTGCATCTGGGTGGCGATACCGGCGTGGTCCTGACCCGGCTGCCACAGCGTGTCGAAGCCACGCATTCGGTGCCAGCGGATCAGAATGTCCTGCAGCGTGTTGTTGAAGGCGTGGCCCACGTGCAGCGCGCCCGTCACGTTGGGCGGCGGGATCATGATGGTAAAGCTTTCGTCGCGCGATTTGTTTGCGCCTGCCTTGAAGGCTCCGGCCTGTTCCCAGGTCTCGTAAATGCGGGCCTCAGCCTCGGCCGCGTTGAATGTCTTTTCCATCGCCATGGGGTGCGTCCTGCGTCATCAATCTTGGGTCAGCGCCTGCAATAACGAATGCGCAGGGGAAGGGGAAGGGTCTGCGGGTACTCTGGACAACGAACCGGTGCAGCCTAAAGTCGCCCCTACAGGCCGAGGCAGGAGCATCCAATGGACAAGTTCGGAAAAAGTCAGCCGGTCAAACGGACCGAGGATCAGCGGTTTCTAACCGGGAAGGGGCAGTACATCGACGATGCTGTGCCCGGCGACGCCCTGTTTGCGGCGTTTTTTCGCAGCCAGGTTGCGCATGGGCGGATCACCGCGCTGGATCTGGATGCCGCGCGTGAGGCGAATGGCGTGCGGCTGGTCATGGCGCTGGACGAACTGACTGAGGCCGGGATCGACACGGTTTTAAACGCGGCGCTTGTGTCGAACCGGGACGGCTCGAAAGCGGCGGCGCCGGATCGCCACATGCTGGCCAAGGACCGCGTGCGTTTTGTCGGTGAGCCGGTCGCGGTGGTCATCGCCGAAACGAAGATACAGGCCCGTGATGCAGCCGAGTTGATCTGGATGGAAACCGAGGATCTGCCCGCCAAGCTTGATCTGGAGGTGGGCGGCGAACCGCTGCACATCGAAGCTCCTGACAACCGTGCCTTTGACTGGGGCATGGGGGATGAGGCAGCGACCGAGGCGGCATTTCAGGACGCCGTGCACAGAGTGCAACTGAACGTTGCGGATAACCGGGTGATCGTTACATCGATTGAGCCGCGCGGCTGTCAGGCTGCTTGGTCCGACGGGCGGCTGCACTTTGCCTATAGCGGGCAGGGCGTCTGGGCGATGCGCGGGCAATTGGCGCAGAAGCTGAATCTGGAACCTGAATTCATTAGGGTCACCACGCCCGACGTGGGCGGTGGTTTTGGCATGAAGGTGATGCCGTATCCCGAGTATTTCTGTGTCGCCGTCGCTGCGATGAAACTGGGCCAACCTGTTCACTGGATGTCGGACCGATCTGAGGCGATGCTGTCTGATCACCATGGGCGCGACCTGACTTCGCTGGCTGAGCTGGCCTTTGATGAAGACCACCGAATTACCGCGTACCGCGTGCATAGCAAGGTCAATCTTGGGGCCTATAACAGCCATTTCGGTCAGGCAATCCAGACAAATCTGTTCAGCAAAGTTCTGATGGGCGCCTATGATGTGCAGACCTCTTTTCTGCGGGTCGAAGGGTTCTTTACCAACACAACGCAGGTGGACGCTTATCGCGGCGCTGGTCGGCCCGAGGCTATCTATGTGCTTGAACGGGCTATGGACCGCGCCGCGCGTGAATTGGGCGTCGATCCGTGGGAGTTGCGGCGCAAAAACTTCATCCGGCCTGAAGCTTTCCCTTACAAAACGACGACTGGTGAGGTCTATGACGTCGGCGATTTCGACATGGTCCTGAGCCGCGCGAGTGAACAGACATTAGGTTTTGCTGCCCGTAAGGCGGCTGATGCCGAACGTGGCCTGATCCGGGGGCAGGGCATCTGTTACTATATCGAAAGTATTTTGGGCGACCCTTCCGAGAACGCAAAGATCGCATTCTGCGAGGATGGCACCGTGAACCTCTATGTGGGGACGCAATCAAACGGCCAGGGCCATGAGACGGCCTATACCCAGTTTTTGTCGGATCAGATCGGTGTTCCGTTGGATCAGATCAATGTCATCCAGGGGGACAGCGATCAGTTACCTGCCGGAGGAGGGACAGGAGGATCGCGGTCCGTTACAGTCCAAAACACGGCCACCCTGGCCACAATCGACGTCATGATCGCCGCATTCGCGCCTTATCTGGCCGATAAGATGGGGGTCGAGGAGGCTGACGTGAATTTTGATCACGAAACATTCCGCGCACCAGGGTCGAACCTGACGCCTACATTGATCGAAGCGGCCGAGATGGCCCGCGCCGATGGCCGAACCGATCTTCTGCAACATGAGGCGCGCATTACGCTGGACGCACGCAGTTATCCGAATGGCGCACATGTTGCCGAAATCGTTATTGATTGTTTCACCGGTGAAACATGGGTCGACCGCTACACCGTAGTTGACGATTTCGGCAATCTTATCAACCCGATGTTGGCCGAGGGGCAGGTGCATGGCGGCGTGGCGCAGGGCATTGGTCAAGCCCTGTCCGAGCGTGTTGAGCATGATGCGCAGGGGCAACTGCTCACGGCTTCGTTGATGGACTACGCCTTGCCCCGTGCGTCTGAGATACCCATGATAAAGTTTACCTCGGCGCCGGTTCCGTCAACTTCGAACCCAATGGGTATGAAAGGATGCGGAGAGGCCGGCACCGTGGGCGCGCTGGCCGCTGTGGCGAACGCGGTGCAGGACGCGCTTTGGGAACATGGGGTACGGCAGGCGGATATGCCATTCACACCCCTAAGAGTTTGGGAATTGCTGACGCATGGTTCTGTCACGGCTAAGTAAAAAGATACTTGGATGGCTCGGACGGCCTTTGCGGTCCGAACATTCGGCCGAGGCGCTGCACCGTGAACCTATTAGTCATGTCATTATCCTTGACGGCACCATGTCGACGTTGGAGCCGGGGTTTGAAACTCATGCGGGTCAGACCTACCATCTGTGCCGCGAGATGGGCGGCAAGGTCTCAGTCTTTTACGAATCCGGTGTGCAGTGGGAAAGCTGGAAAACCTCTCTGGACGTGATGATGGGGCGCGGCATCAACCGACAAATCCGGCGGGCCTATGGCTATCTGGCGTCACGCTACAAACCTGGTGATAAGATATTTTTCATCGGCTATTCGCGCGGCGCTTACGGCGTGCGCAGCCTTGCGGGCGTGATCGACATGATCGGTCTGCTCAAGGCCGAACACGCGACCGAGCGCAACATCAAGCAGGCCTATCGCCACTATGAATGTACGCCTAGCGGCGAGGCAGCCTGTGAGTTCCGCCAAAAATTCTGTCATAACGAGCTCGCAATTGAAATGATCGGTGTCTGGGACACCGTCAAGGCGTTGGGCCTGCGTCTTCCGCTGCTGTGGCGCTGGGCCGAAGATAAGCACGCGTTTCACAACCATGAACTTGGCCCCGCCACCCGGCATGGCTATCACGCTATGGCGCTGGACGAGACGCGCGAGGTGTACGAGCCGGTTCTGTGGAAATGTACGCCCGAGTTTAAGGGCCACGTTGAACAGGTCTGGTTCCGTGGCACACATGGTGACGTGGGCGGGCAATTGAACGGGTTTGAAGAGGCGCGTCCCCTCAGCAATATTTCCCTGATCTGGATGCTGGACAAGGCCGAGCAGCATGGATTGCCGCTGCCCGAAGGCTGGCGCGACCGGTTCCCAACTTCAACTACTGCAACTTCGGTCGGGACCTGGCGGGGGTGGGGCAAGGTTTTCCTGCTGCGCAAGCATCGCAAAGTCGGGATGGACCAGTCCGAGCAACTGCATGTCTCGGTCGCCCCCGATGAACTGCCGGGTTGGGTACCGATGCCGGATTCGTCCTCGCACCCGGCGCAATAGGTCAATCGAACAGAGTTTGGGATTGGTCTGTTGAATGGGCGCGGAACGCTGCTGTGACATCCGCGTGAATATTTCGTGCCAAAGATAGTGCAGGTATTTTGTCCGGGGGAAAGAAGGCCGCGTCGCTGGTCTCGGCACCCGGCTGCGGGGCGTCCGTGCCATCCTCATCGCACAGGAAGAAAAGTTTATAAAAATCTCGCGAATCCGGCGGGTAGGGATGCCTTGCCTTATGGCGCAGAGCATAGAGGTGTCTGGCACGGACCTGCAGCCCAGCCTCTTCCCAGACTTCACGTTCCATATTTTCCGCTGGAGAGCTGCCAATGTCTGCAAAACCACCCGGCATGGCCCACAGCCCGTCCAGTCGTTCGCGGACCAGCAGAATGCGGCCATCACGGATTACAGCGCCGCGAATGTCGATGCTGGGCGTGGCATAACCACCAGCATGATCCGAGATCAGCCCCTCGATCCGCGATAGGGGCACCCGGCCCAAATCGGCCAGCATGGCGCGGGCCATGGCTGCAATCTCGTCATAGCGTTCGCGATCAAATGGGTCTTTGGTGAAATGCTGGCCGGTTTCGGCCAGCGCCAACAAGCGCTTTGCCCGTTTCAGCCAGGCATCCTCCAGTGCAGTCGGATCCTGGCGCATCTTCCTTACCGCCGACGGTCGCGGCGCGAGCTCATGGGTTGGAAGGCCACGCCCACATGCGCCTCACAATAAGGTTTGCCGGCTTCCACAGGCAGGCCGCAGAACCAGAAATCCTCGGTCGCGGGGTCGCCGACGGGCCATTTGCAGGTCTTCTCGGTCAGTTCCATCAACGTCAGTTTCTTGGCCTTCTTCTCGATCTCATTGACCTTGGCCAGGGCCTCGGGGCTGATTTCATTGGCCGAAGGCTGCGGTGGCAGCGGCTGACCGGCCGGAATGATCTGGCGGCGGGCAGGCACGGCGGGCTTGGCCTCGGCCGCAGGTGCGGGGGCCGGGCGGGCCGGTTCGGTTTTGGGTGTCGGTTTCGGCTTGGCCTCGGCCTTGGGCGCGGGGGTCGGTTTTTCCTTGGGCTCGGCCTTGACCGGGGATGCACCGGTGGCACGGTTCGACAGGCCCAGACGGTGCACCTTGCCGATTACGGCGTTGCGGGTCACCCCACCCAGTTCCTTGGCGATCTGGCTGGCCGACTGGCCTTCGCCCCACATTTTCTTCAGCAGCTCTACACGCTCGTCAGTCCAGGACATCATTTGCCTTTCAAAAGCGGAAAGCGGCCCCGGATTCGGGCCGCCTTGGGAAATCGTCTCAGCCCCCTATTCTAATCACTGCGCCCCGAGTTACAAGCAGTCTTCGAATCAGGTTGAGGTCAGATGATGCGGATACCCCTTGAGCAGAATGAACACCGTTTCGGAGCGGTCAACTGGATGGGTCTCTATACACTGGCCCAACGCGAGACCCTGCGCTTTCTGGCGGTCTGGACCCAGACCCTGTTGGCGCCGCTGGTGACCGCGGGTCTGTTTCTGCTGATCTTCAACATCGCTATTGGCCCCAGCCGACCCGACGTGATGGGGGTGCCGTTCCTGACCTTTTTAGCGCCGGGTATCATGATGATGACCGTGATTCAGAATGCTTTTGCCAACACCTCGTCTTCGATGGTGATTGCCAAGGTACAGGGCAACATTGTTGATACGTTGATGCCACCACTGTCTCCGTTGGAAATTCTGTTGGGCTATCTGGCGGGAGGCATCGTGCGTGGTGTTCTTATCGCCTGTGTGGTTGCCGTTGCGCTGGCGCTGGTGCTGGGGCTGGTGCCGCGAAACCCGTTGATTGCGCTGCTGTTTGTTGTTCTCGGCGGTGCTTTCATGGGGGCGTTGGGCCTGTTTGCGGGAATATTCGCCAACAAGTTCGATCAAATGGCGGCGATTACCAATTTCATCGTCACGCCGCTGGCCTTCCTGTCGGGTACATTCTATTCGGTCGAGGCATTGCCACCTGTTCTCAACCGCCTCAGCCACGTGAACCCGGTATTCTACCTGATTGATGGATTGCGAAATGGCATGATCGGGGTGTCTGACAGCTCGCCCGCACTGGGTTTCGCGGTTTGCAGTGGCGCAACGTTGATTGTCTGCGCCATTACCTGGCAGATGCTGCGAAAGGGATACAGGCTGAAAGCATGACGGTGCAGGTTTTGGATCCCGAAATCCCAAAAAACGCCGAGCTAGGCGATTCTGACGCGTGCCTCGCGCCAGACAAGGATTAGTCCGCCCGTCAGAATGATTGCAGAACCGATTTGGCTAACCACATCCGGGATAACGCCAAACACCGCAAAGTCATAGAGGGCGGCAAAGATCAGTGTGGCATAGCTGATTGGCGCCACAAAGGATGCATCCGCGCGCGCCATCCCGTTGACGAAACAGGCTTGGGCACAGGCCATCAGCACCCCGATTGCCACCAGCGCGATCCATTGTTCGGGCGTTGGCATCTGGAACACAAAGCTGACGGCGAGCGAGGCGATGGTCAGCCCCATCGCATTGTTGATCAACAGAATCTGGATGGGAATTTCACGGCCCGAAAGCTTTTTGATAAAGATTAGCTCCATCCCGATCACAGCCGCCGCCGTCAGGGCAAGCAACGCCGCAGGTTGGAAGCTGGCCGGTGTCGGACGTAGCAGGATCAATGCACCGGTCAGAGCAACAGCAGCGGCCAGCCAGCGCCACGGCCCAACGCCCTCTTTCAACAGCGGGATGGCCAGGACCATGCCAAAGACGGGGTTCAAAAAGGAAATCGCAGTGGCATCCGAGATCGGGATGAACGCGACCGAAGCGAACATCAGCGTAATCCCCACCCAGCCAAAGCTCGTCCGCCCAATATGCAACCCCCAATGCGGGCGGCTTAACCGTGGGCGCAACACGCCCACCGCGCTGACGATCACCAGAAACGCGAACAGGAACCGCCCGTGGCTGATCTGCATCGGATGCAACGCCGGGCCTAAGGTATCCGTCCCCAACGCTTTGGCCAGAAGTGTGGTGGCGGCCAGAAAGGCGCTGGCGGTGACGATCAGCAAAGCCGCAAGGGCAGGGTTCTGGCGCGCGGGTGTCATGACCCAGCGGTGCGTCACTGCGCCCTAAATGGCAAGCGATAAAAGCTGAGTTTCAAAGTGAAGTTTCTGATTTTGGAAATTCGGGGTTTTCAGAGGTCAAACACCCGGCTATACGGCCCCGCATGATCAAACACGCACATATCCTGCGACTCCGACGCCGACGCATTACTGCGTAACCGGCCTGTTTGATCCATTGCGCGCTGTAAATCCGCGAAAATCCCACCAAATCTGTTGACGAATCCGGCCTTCGTGTATCACTCACGGGGCTTAACCTAACGAAAAGGATGATCCGATGATCCCGTCCGTTCTGCCGACCTATAATCGCGCGCCCCTGACTTTCGTGAAGGGCGAAGGCGCCTGGCTGACCGAGGCGGATGGCCGACGTTTCCTTGACCTAGGTGCCGGGATTGCGGTGAACGCGCTTGGCCACGCACATCCGGCGCTGGTCAACGCGCTGACTGAACAAGCGCACGCACTTTGGCATGTCTCGAACCTGTACAACATCCCGCAGCAGCAAGCGTTGGCGGATAAGTTGGTTGAACATACCTTCGCCGATACGGTTTTCTTCACAAACTCGGGCACGGAATCCTGTGAGCTGGCCGTGAAAATGGCCCGCAAGTATTTCTATGACAAGGGGCAACCCGAACGGGTCGAGATCATTACCTTTGACGGCTCGTTCCATGGCCGGTCGTCGGCTGGTATCGCGGCGGCCGGATCTGAAAAGATGACCAAGGGCTTTGGCCCGCTGTTGCCCGGGTTCGTGCATGTCACATTCGGCGATCTTGACGGCGTTACCAATGCGATCACGGACAAGGCCGCCGCGATCCTGATCGAACCGATTCAAGGTGAGGGCGGCATTCGTCCGGTGCCCGACGCGGAACTCAAAGCCCTGCGTCAGATATGCGACGACAATGGCCTGTTGTTGATTTTGGATGAGGTGCAATGCGGCGTTGGCCGCACCGGCAAGTTGTTTGCCCACGAATGGGCGGGTATTACCCCCGATATTATGATGGTTGCCAAAGGCATCGGCGGCGGCTTCCCCTTGGGCGCGGTGCTGGCCACCGAAGACGCGGCCAGCGGTATGACCGTGGGTACCCATGGCTCGACTTATGGGGGCAACCCGCTGGGTTGCGCCGTGGGTTGCGCGGTAATCGATCAGGTGGCAACGCCTGCTTTCCTTGAAGGCGTGAACCGCAAGGCGGGGATGCTGCGCCAGAAGCTCGAAGGCCTGATCGCCGATCACCCCGACGTGTTCGAAGAGGTTCGCGGTACGGGCCTGATGCTGGGCTTGAAATGCAAGGCGACCAATACCGATGTGGTTAACGCGGGCTATGACAATGAGGTCATCACCGTTCCCGCCGCCGACAATGTCATCCGCCTGTTGCCACCCCTGACGCTGACCGAGGATGACATTGCTCAGGCCATGATCCGCCTCGACAAGGCTGCCGCACAAGTCGAAGCCAGCCTCGAATCCGCGTAATCCTCATCTTTTTCTAAATACTCCGGGGGGCCGGGGGCAGCGCCCCCGGCGACCGACAGCCAAAAGCGAAACGATATGAACCATTTCCTCGATATCCACAAAACCGATGCAGGCGATCTGCGGACGATGATCGATCAGGCCGGCGAAATGAAACAGGCCCGTCTGGGTCGCCCCAAAGCCGCGCAGGATGATGATCAGCCGCTCAAGGACCGCATGGTCGCACTGATCTTTGAAAAACCCTCGACCCGAACGCGCGTGTCCTTCGATGTGGGCGTACGGCAGATGGGCGGGCAGACCATGGTGTTGTCGGGTAAGGACATGCAACTGGGCCACGGCGAAACCATTGCCGACACGGCCCGTGTCCTGTCGCGTTATGTCGACATGATCATGATCCGGACGTTCGATGAAACCATCCTGACCGAGATGGCTGAATATTCCGACGTGCCGGTGATCAACGGCCTGACCGACCGTACGCATCCCTGCCAGATCATGGCTGACGTGCTGACTTTTGAAGAACATCGCGGGCCGATCAAAGGAAAAAAAGTGGTCTGGACCGGAGACGGCAACAACGTCTGCGCCTCGTTCCTGCATGCGGCGGGCCAGTTCGGATTCGATCTGACCTTCACCGGTCCCGCTCAGTTCGACCCCGAGGAAGAATTCATGGGGTTCGCTCGTCAGAAGGGTTCGAAAATCGTGGTCGAGCGTGACCCTTACAAAGCGGTGGAAGATGCCGATCTTATAGTGGCCGATACTTGGGTCTCGATGCACGATTCCCAATCGGCCAAAGAGCGTCGTCACAACCTGCTGCGCCCCTATCAGGTGAATACCGAGTTGATGTCTCATGCCAAGCCGGATGCGCTGTTCATGCATTGCCTGCCTGCGCACCGCGAGGAAGAGGCGACATCCGAGGTCATGGACGGACCGAACTCGGTAATCTTTGACGAAGCTGAAAACCGTCTGCATGCCCAAAAGGCGGTCATGCGCTGGTGTCTGGGCGTTTAACTGCGCCGCCGGATATCCCACACACGCAATCTGGCGAGCGTTCGGACGCTCGCCAACAGAACCAGAACGCAGAGGGCGGTTTTGGTCATGATCTCCATCGTCCCTTCAATCAGCATCGCATGCACGACACTGCCGACAATGGTTATGGCGGCTAACCCTGTGTGACCCAGCCTCCAGATACGGTACCGCGGGGCCAGACGCTGCCGAAAGATGCCCAGACAGGCGGCAGCGAAGGCGGCCCACATCGCAACGACGCCCCAGGCTGAAAACGGGGTGGGTGAGACGAGCAGCAACGCATCCACAACATCCGGGGGGCTGGTGATCCACAAGCCGCCCACATGCACCACAAGGGCGATGATCAGAGTGATGCCAACCCGTCGATGCCAGCGCCGGCTGGCCAAAGGCAGTAATCCAGCCAAGTCGCGCCCGGCCAGCAAGGGTTGCAGCAACAACAGCCCCATACTCAGCACTCCGGCAAACCCGGCCACGATGTAGACTGGGTCGCGCCACGCCAATAAAGGGCTATGCGCCGCCGCAATCAGCGGCACAGCTATGGCGGCGATCACAGCCGCCCAGATCAAAAGGCTGCGGATCACGTAAATCAGGCGGGTTGCAGGACGAAATGCGCGGCAAGGGTCTGGTCTTTTGAACTTGCCATGATCGGACGCAGGAATACCGTCTCAAACTCGCCGCTGTCATAGGCCAGATGCCCGTGCGGCTGGCCAAAGGCGGGCACGATCTGCGGCATCTCCAACCGGAACTCACCATTGGCGTCGGTCAGTGTAGCACCATGGCTTTGCGGATCCCGCTCATGCCCTTCGGTTGTGTGAGCCCAGATTTGGATACGTTGGCCGGGCAGAGGGGCACCGTCCCCAGCCCGCCGCACAGTGCCGGTCATCCAGAACCCACCGCCGCCGATCCGCTCGACGATGGGTGCGCCGGGGCGGTAGTTGTTCGACCCGCCGCGCATGGACCGTGTCGGGGCCAGCCCGGCGGCGCGTGCGGGCATCCGCAAGCCCGAACCGCCAGTGACCAGAGCAGCCCCGCCCAGCGCCATTACGGATCTACGAGACAAGTGTGAATTCGTCATGTCGGGACCTCCTGCAAGGTAACATCCATAGCAACCTGAGCGCGCCACAGCGCAAAGATAGCACGGTTCAGATCAATTCCGAGGCGATCTTCACCACTCTGTGATCACCCCAAGCCCCAGCGAATTTCTTTGACCCTGTGCTGGTTGCGGTGCCATCGTCGGTATAACGATGCGAAAGGCTGAAAAATGGACAAGACACAATCGGTTTCGCCCGACGAAATTGCAGCCTTCAAGCGGGACGGTGCCGTTGTGCTGCGCTCGAAATTCTCGGATCATTGGTTGGACTTGTTGCGCGAAGGTATCAGTGCGGACCTGGCCAACCCGACCGACAATTTCACTCGTCACACCAAGGACCCAGACGCCCCTGCTTATTTCGAGGATTTCTGGGCGTGGAACAAGATTCCGCAATTTAGGGATTTCGTGCATCACTCGCCGTGCGCCCCACTGGCTGCGGGTTTATTGGATGCGCCGTCGATCAACCTTGTGATGGATAACTGGTTCCTGCGTGAGGCCGGATCGACCTCGCGCCCACCCTTTCATCAGGACCTGTCCTATTTCGATTTCGAAGGCACTATGTGCGTCCTTTGGCTGCCTCTTGAACCGGTGACTAAAGAAAACGGCATTGCCTTCGTCAAAGGCTCGCATCTGTGGGACAAGCTGTTCATGCGGGTTCGGTTTGCGGATGGTCATCCCAGTCTTGGGGCCACTGAGGTCGCAGGCCGAACGTATCACCAGCCCCCGGATATCAACGCCGATCCCGGCGCCTATGACTTGTTGCAGTGGGATATGGAATTAGGGGATTGCATCTATTTCGATATGCGAACACTGCATGGTGGTCTGTCCTCGGTCACGCCGACGGAAACAGTGCGTCGGTTTAGCCTGCGGATGACAGCGCCGGACGGGATTATCCGATATCGCGGAGATTGGGCGAAAGACGAACGTGCGCAGTTCGAGGCCGCCGGTTACAGCGAAGGCGACCGCATCGACGGGCCGTTTTTCCCCCGGCTTTGGCCAAGAGAGGCACTTTGAGCAATGGGATGAAATAACATAACATCGAAATTGCACTTAATCTGTGCGAAATGGCGAATACTCAAGCTGAAAATACCGTGTATTCTGCGATGGTGAACGCAACTACCTGATCGCAGGAGCGCAGCAATGAGTTGGAACCCGACCCAAAGCCTCGAATCTCTGTCACACAACACGGCGCTGGACACATTGATCATTCCGCGCGCTCGTGATCTGGGCGGGTTCGAAGTACGTAGGGCGCTGCCCTCGAGTAAACGGCAGCTGGTTGGGCCATTCATCTTTTTTGACCAAGTAGGTCCAGCCGAATTCCTGACTGGTGACGGCATCGACGTCCGACCACACCCGCATATCGGTCTTGGGACGGTGACGTATCTCTATCAAGGAGAGTTCGAGCATCGCGACAGTCTTGGCACGCATCAAATGATTTACCCCGGCGAGGTCAACTGGATGGTTGCCGGGCGCGGGGTGACTCATTCCGAAAGGACCAGTCAGAAGACACGAGACAAGAAACACAGCCTGTTCGGCATCCAGACCTGGATAGCATTGCCCGAAGCGCATGAGGATATGGCTCCGGATTTCGAGCATCACAAGCAAGGTGCGCTGCCACATATTCAGGACCAAGGTGTCAGCGCCCGTTTAATCCTGGGGTCAGCTTATGGTGAAACCAGCCCGGTTACGATGCTGTCCGAGACCTTCTATCTGGACGTGCGACTTGATCCCGGCGCGTCGTTTCCTTTGCCGGATGACCATGAAGACCGGGGTGTTTATGTCACCCAAGGTTCCGTCGAGATCGCAGGCGATACGTTCACACAGGGCCGTATGATGGTGTTCCGCCCCGGCGATCCCCTTTCGGTCAAGGCTGGGCCGCAAGGCGCGCGGTTGATGCTGCTGGGCGGTGCGACATTGAACGAAGAGCGCTATATCTGGTGGAATTTTGTGTCATCTTCGAAGGAAAAGATCGAGGCCGCCACGCGTGAATGGAAAACCGCCGATTGGGCAAAAGGTGCGTTCCACCTGCCGCCGGGTGATGATCAAGAGTTCATACCGATCTCGGATGAACTGGAACGGACACGGCCAAGGCGCGCACGCTGACCAGACGTCAGGGGGTCTTGTCCGTGCCCTCGTTCCCGGCGATCCTTTGCGCCGGGAGGGATGCCATGAAAATCGTGATCGCGGGTGCAGGCAGTATCGGATGCTATTGCGGGGCATTGTTGGCGCATTCAGGGCATGACGTTACCCTTTTGGGCCGTCCACGCATATTAGATCCGATCCAAGAACAAGGACTGACGATTTCGGATTTTTCGGGCCTGACCCGGCATGTGGCCGCGCAAGATTTGACCCTGACCGAAGATGCAACCTGCCTGGCCGGTGCCCAGGTCGTCATCGTGACCGTTAAATCAGGTGCCACAGCGGAAATGGCTGCGCAGATCGCGGAATACACGCCCATCTCAATTCCGGTGGTATCGTGGCAAAACGGTATGGAAAACGCCCGTACATTGCGCATGGTTCTGTCAGAGCATGACGTGCGCGCCGGAATGGTGCCGTTCAATGTGGTGCCGACTGAACCTGCCAGCTTTCATCGCGCCACCTCTGGTGAGATCGTCATCCAAAGCGGTCCCGGTGCGCTGGGTCAGAAGCTGAGTAGCGCTGACATGCCGGTTGTGGAAAGCGATGATATCGAAGCGGTCCAATGGGGTAAGCTGGTGATCAACCTCAACAACGCGCTGAATGCGCTGTCAGGGCTGGCGTTGAAAGATCAACTGCTGGACCGGAACTGGCGACGCCTGATGGCGGATCAGATGACCGAGGCTCTGATGGTGTTGAACGCCGCGAACCATCCGGTCGCTTCGACTACTCCGCTGCCTGCGTGGATGACGCCGCATATCCTGCGCCTGCCAACGCCGATCTTTTCCAGGATCGCTGCGCGAATGCTGACCATTGACCCCAGCGCGCGCACCTCGATGGCCTTTGATCTGATGGCAGGTCGCCCGACCGAAATCGACAGTCTTCAGGGTGAGATCATTCGCCTGGGCGCGCAAATTGGCGTCGAAACCCCGATCTGCGCCAAGATACGAGATTTGATCGAGGACGCGCCTGAAACCGCGATTTCTGTGGATCAAATTGCGTCTTAGGCCGGATTAGGCGAAGGCCGTCAGGATTAGAAATATTGTCGCTGACATCGCCGCGGCTGCGGGGACCGTGATCACCCAGGCCGCCACAATGGTCATGAAATGTGAACGCCGCACCAGCTTGCGGCGCTGATGCTCTTCCCGGGCCAGCCGCTGTTCGACCGGACGCTGGCGGTTGGAGTGTTTCCACCGGCGATCTGAATGCCATTCACGATAGAAACCAACCCCAAAAACGCCGCCTACAGCAATATGAGTTGAGCTGACCGGCAGGCCAAGCCAGCTGGCCACGATAACGGTAATGGCTGCGGACAGCGCCACGCAGAAGGCCCGCATTGGGTTCAGTTTGGTGATCTGACTACCGACCATGCGGATCAATTTGGGCCCGAATAGAAACAGGCCGAACGAAATTCCAAAGGCTCCGATCACCATGACCCAGTTGGGGATCGCAACTTTTGCGGCAAAGTCACCGAATTCCGCTGCGTGTACGATAGCGGCCAGGGGGCCGACCGCGTTGGCCACGTCATTGGCGCCATGCGCAAAGCTGAGGAATGTGGCCGAGATGACCAGCGGCAGGCCAAACAGAGTTTTCAGTGATTTGGTGCGGTTTTCCATCCCCTCGGATTTGTGCCGTACCCAGGGCACCGTGACCGACCAGACCAGGAACCCCGTTGCAAGGCCGATCAGCAGCGCCACCTCAAGCTCAATCTTAACGATCCGCTTAAGACCCTTAACGGCCAGATAGGTGGCAAACGCCGCAGCCATTACGGCCACAAGGATTGGAAGCCAGCGCCGTGCTGCCGCTATTTTATCGTCCTGATATTGAATCTTGGCTTTGATCAGTGCCAGAAACCCAGCCGCGATCAAGCCACCCAATACTGGCGAGATTACCCAGCTTGCGGCAATCGCGCTCATTGTGCTCCAGTTGACGGCGCTCAGGCCCGCTGCGGCGATGCCGGCCCCCATCACGCCGCCGACAACCGAGTGCGTCGTTGACACCGGTGCCCCGACCCATGTGGCCAGGTTAACCCATAAGGCCGACGAAATCAGCGCAGCCATCATTGCCCAGATGAATACATTGCTGGTTTGAACCGAGGCCGGATCGATGATCCCCTTAGAGATGGTCGAAACGACATCTCCGCCTGCCAACAGGGCACCGGCGCTTTCGGCAATGGCGGCGATGACGATAGCACCACCCATGGTCAGTGCGTTGGCACCAACCGCGGGCCCCATGTTGTTGGCCACGTCATTGGCACCGATATTGATCGCCATATAGGCCCCAAAGGCGGCTGCCGCAGCAACGATCAGGCCGCCATCCGCCAGCCCGAACACTATCGCCGCCGACAACCCGGCCAGCGCAATAAAGGCCAGCGAAATACCAGGGGCCAACAGCGGGCGCGCCACATGGGCGTTGGCATTCTCAACACGCGAGATACGGTGAAGGTCGCTGTCCAGAGCCTGCCAGCGGGATTTCGAGGTCAAATTCGACATGATCTTTTTTCAAGCAGCCAGTGCATTTCGGCACGCGGCTAGACGGTTTCCCCCCTCGGGACAACAGTTATGTTATCAATTTTTTGCGAAACTATCACACTTGCAGCAGTAAATCGCGCAATTCCGGCTCGTTAACACGATCAGCCGCAGTTGAGGGCGAAACCCAGACCCGCTCGCGTTTGCCAGCTTCGGGAAAGTCATCTTCCAGATCCTGAACATCAACCCGATAGACACTGGTCAGAACGGGATAGGCCGTGCCATCGTTCAGGATTTTGTCGTAAGTATAGTGCCCGATCGGTTCCTTGGAGGGGTTCGGCGCCCGCACGCCTGCTTCCTCCCAAGCCTCCTGCAGTGCAGTTTCAGCACCGTCCATGCCATCAACCGGCCAACCTTTGGGAATGATCCAGCGCCCGGTGTCGCGACTTGTGATCAATAGAACCTCTGGTCCGCTTGGGGTTTCACGGGTGCAAAGGGCTGCAAACTGCACCCGTTGCGGGCGCAGGAAAATTGGTCGGGCGACCTCGTCCCAGATTTTTCGCAGCCATTTCGTCATTGGTCGATCGATCCTGTGCTTTTCTTGCCTGAAACGTCGGCACATAACAGTGAAATAGGGCTGATACAAACAATTGCCTGAACCAACTCTATCACGAATGTCGGGGTCGTGGTTATTTCCGCCGTTTGGCGCGCAGGGTTGGGTCGGCCAGTGTCGGGTCTTCGGGCCAGGGATGCTTGGGGTATTGCGCGCGCATATCCTTGCGAACATCGGCGTAAGAGCCCGCCCAGAATCCCGGTAGATCACGGGTGATCTGGATCGGTCGTTGCGCAGGAGAAAGCAGGGTGATTTTCAACGCCTCGCCCCCCACAACCGGATGCTGCGTGACGCCAAACAACTCTTGCAGGCGCACGGAAATCTCAGGCACCGCGCCGCCATAATCAATCGGCACCTTTCGGCCCAGCGGTGTTTCGAACGATCCGGGCGCGCGGCGATCCAGTTCTTGCGTCTGGATCCAGTCTAGCCGGGCGCACAGAGCGGGCAGCAGGTCAAACCGCTTCCACTCTTCGGCGTTGCGTACGCCCGAGAGCATGGGCAGCAGCCAGTCCTCAAGCGACTCTGTTAGCCCTTCGATGGTAAAGTCAGGCAGATCAGCCCCTTCGGTCCGCACCAATTCAACGCGCGCCGCCAACCGCGCCGCCGCCCCGTCCAGACGCAATCCAAGATCGCGCACGCCATCCAGCATGGCCTGCGCCACGGCATCGTCCGGCACGTCCTTCCACAGACGGTCGCTCAGCGTTATCGCGCCGAACCTTTCCTGTTTGCGCGCCACCACCCGGCGGTCGCGTTTTGACCAGGCGCAGCTGTCGACCCAGCTGATTTGCCCGGAAAACAGATCGCGAATTTCGCCTTCGCTGATCTGGGCGGCCATGCGCACCCGTGCTTCGCGCGGATTACCGTCGGTGTCCGTGACCACCAGATAAGGTGCCGCGGCCAGCGTATCGCCGCTGTCCAGCACCACCCCTTTGCCGCCTGACAGAACATAGCGGGGAACGTCACCCTTGCGGCGCTGTCCGATGCGGTCGGGATAGGCCGACGCGGCCATGGCGGCGGGGCTCAGATCACTGGCCTGGCCCTTGGTACGCAGACGTTTGGTTTCGGCTTTGATCCGATCCACTGCGCCCGAATTCACTTGCCAGACGCGGTTGCGTTGAAACGCGCGGATGTCGCGCAGCGCCTCTAGCCGCAGCAAAAGGTCTGACGGCGCGCCCTTTAGCGGATCGCGTTCGGCCATCAATGCGGCCAAAGTGGCGGCACCGGAACCGGCAGACACCAACATATGACCCAGACGCGGATGCAGGGGCAGGGCAGCCAGGGCGCGCCCGTGTTCGGTAATCCGCCCCTTGGCATCCAGCGCGCCCAGCATCGTCAGCAGAGCCTTTGACTCGGCCATCGTGCCTTCGGGCGGCGGTGTCAGAAAGGCCAGATCGCCCGGTTCGGCACCCCACAGCGCCAGCTCCAATGCCAAACCTGTCAGGTCCGCGGCCTCGATCTCGGCCGGAGGATAAGCAGACAACGCACCTTCTTCACCCTTGGACCACAACCGATAGCACTTGCCCTCGGCCACGCGGCCTGCGCGACCGGCGCGCTGGGTGGCTTCGGCGCGGGTTACACGCTCGGTTACCAAACGGGACATGCCCGAACCGGGATCGAACCGCGCCCGTCGCGCTTGCCCCATATCAACCACGACCCGAATGTCGGGAATGGTCAGTGAGGTTTCGGCAATCGACGTGGCCAACACCACTTTGCGCCCTTGATCCACCGGCGCAATCGCAGCGCGCTGGGCGGCAAAAGGCATGGCCCCGAATAGGGGGCGCAGCACGCAGTTCTCCGGCAGGCGCGCGGACAAGGCGGCCTCGGCCCGGCGAATTTCACCCTCACCTGGCAAGAACACCAACACCCCGCCGCCGGTTTTGCGCGTGTCCCTTTCAGCCTGAACAACCAGATCGACCAGAGCGTCCAGCCGCCGTGCCTGCGCCCCCAAAGGGCGGTCCAGCCAGTGTGTTTCGACCGGAAAACTGCGCCCTTCGGAGGTGACCATTGGCGCGCCCATCAACCGTCCAACCGGCTCGGCATCCAACGTTGCCGACATGGCCAGTAGCATCAGGTCATCCCGCAGAGCGCCGGTGACTTCCAAACAAAGGGCCAATCCCAGATCGGCGTTCAGGGATCGTTCGTGGAATTCGTCGAAAATCACGGCGTCCACACCCGGTAAGTCGGGATTGGATTGCAACATCCGGGTCAGAATGCCTTCGGTCACGACCTCGACCCGGGTTGATTTTGAAACCTTGGCTTCGCCCCGCACCCGATAACCTACGGTCTCACCCGCGCGTTGGCCCAAAGTGTCGGCCATCCTTTCGGCAGCAGCGCGCGCGGCCAATCTGCGCGGCTCCAACATCACGATCTTGCCTTCGCACAAGCCCGCCTCGAGTATCGCCAGGGGAACTCGTGTTGTTTTACCTGCCCCCGGAGGGGCCTGAAGAACAGCGCGGCCTGAATCCTGGAGGGCCGCAAGCAGGTCTGGGATGGCGTCTTCAATGGGCAGTCGTGTCATGCGGGCTTTATCCGCCAACGAAACGGCAAGGTCCAGTTCCGCCATGTGCGCGGCGCGAACAGGAGTAGCGCAACCGCTAACAGCGGAGGAACGGCAACACATGGGTGCGAATAATTGGTGTGCGGCGTATTTCCGCAGCGGTCCAGTCTGGACAAACAGTTTGTCGGGGCGGCAAGTAGTCGTGCCGCAACACATCGAGGATGAAATGGACATAGACAGCCTGAGCGACAGGATTTTGAACGGTGAGCGGCGCGCACTTGCCCGCGCCATCACTCTGGTCGAAAGCGGCCGTGAGGATCACCGGGCACAGGCGGCCGAATTGCTGGCGCATCTGGCTAAATCCAAACGGCAATCGCTGCGTATCGGCCTGTCAGGGACGCCAGGGGTTGGCAAATCCACCTTTATCGAAAGCTTTGGCATGATGCTGATCGCCCAGGGGCTGCGGGTGGCGGTGCTGGCGGTTGACCCTAGCTCGTCCCGCTCCGGAGGCTCGATTCTGGGCGACAAAACCCGGATGGAACGTCTGAGCCGCGAGAGAAACGCCTTTATCCGCCCATCCCCCAGCCAGTCGCATCTGGGTGGTGTGGCCCGACGTACGCGCGAGGCGATTGCCCTGTGCGAGGCCGCCGCTTTCGATGTGGTGCTGATCGAAACCGTGGGTGTGGGCCAGTCGGAAACCGTTGTGTCCGAAATGTCCGACCTGTTCCTGTTGCTGCTGGCCCCAGCAGGCGGAGACGAATTGCAAGGTGTCAAGCGCGGCATCATGGAAATGGCCGACATGATTCTGATCAACAAGGCTGACGGAGATCTGAAGCCTACTGCCATCCGCACCTGCGCTGACTATGCCGGAGCGCTGCGCCTGTTGCGAAAGCGCCCGCAGGACCCCGAGACCTTTCCCAAGGCTATGACAGTGTCGGCGGTGGAAGAACACGGCTTGGAAGACGCGTGGTCCGAAATGCAATCGCTGACTGATTGGCGGCGTGAAGCTGGCCATTGGGAGGCCAATCGAACCAATCAAGCGCGATATTGGTTCGATCAAGAGGTCCGGCATGCCCTGTTGGCCCGGCTCGAAACACCACAGGCGCGTGCGATGATGGATCGTTTCAGCACTCAGGTAGGTGAAGGTGTCCTTAGCCCATCGATCGCGGCCAAACAAATGCTGACTGAATTGGCGGCAGACTAACCGGCCGGGCAGAGTGGCGCGTTCATCATTTGTCGTGTAAGATCGACGCGAATGCAATTTTGAGTTGTGCGATTGGCTCAGGCGACAGGAACCGTCGAACATGCCCGATATCAACGGGACGAATAACGACGACGACATTGAAGTCACCGACAATACCGGTTCTTTAAACGGGACAACGGTACCCGGACCAATTGACAATATTCGCGCCAGACAGGGCGATGACGACGTAACCGTTACCAACAGTACGATTTCCGGTTCCGTGCGGGGCAATCGCGGAGACGACGATATCGTTATCACCGGCAGTACTGTGGTCGGGCAAGTGAATGCCGGAATTGATGATGATACGGTCAACCTTCAGGGATCTACCGTTGGTGATGTTCGGCTGGGGCAGGGCAACGACACCCTGAACATCAACAGCACAAACGTAACGGGCGACGTTCGCGGTGGCGGCGGAACGGACAGCTTGAACCTGCCCGTCGGTACGGTCGTCACCGATGATACGTTTGGAACTTTCACCGTTGCCGAAGGTGTTTCCTACTCGGTCTCAAGCGGCACTTTTATCCTGCCGTCGAACCTACCGTCTGGGCCGTCCGTCTCTTATCAGGCATTCGAGAACGGAACAGGGGTTCCATGCTTCACACGCGACACTGAGATTTTGACACGATCCGGCCCGGTGCTTATCCAAGATCTCTGCACCGGTGACATGATTGAGACACTGGGTAAGGGGTTGCAACAGATTCGCTGGATCGGGAGGCGACGCTTTGATCTAGACGGATTGAAGGGGAACCCCAAACTTTATCCCATTCGAATTCTGGCAGGGGCGTTGGGCGGCGGTTTTCCAAGTCGGGACTTATTGGTCTCGCGACAGCATCGGATGCTGGTCCAGTCCCCCATTGCCCAACGCATGTTCGACGAACGCGAAGTGCTGATTCCCGCCATCAAGCTAACAGCCTTGCCCGGTATATTCGTGGACAAAGACGTCACATCGGTTGAGTACTACCATCTGCTTTTCGATCAACATCAGGTCATCTTTGCCGAAGGCGCGCCGACAGAAAGCCTGTTTACAGGGCCCGAGGCGCTGAAAACTCTGAGTTCTGAGGCCCGCCGCGAGATTTTTGAGATATTTCCTGAGCTGATCGAAAAGAAACTGACACCGCGACCCGCCCGCTATATTCCGCGCGGACGGCAGCAGTCGCATCTGTTGGAACGCCATCGCAAGAACAAAAAACCGCTTTTGTAGGCGTGTATCCAACCGCCCGGTGATGCCTGAGCAAAGATTTCGCGCGATCTGTCTTGACCCTTCTGGCGATTCCCACTACACGCATCCAACCAGTTTTCGGGCGCGACTTCGGGTTGCGCCCCTTGTGATTTGGCCGCTGGCATCATGCCCGGCCTCCAGAAACAAAGGAAGAAACCATGTCGCGCCGTTGCGAACTGACCGGAAAAGGCCCGATGACTGGCAACAATGTCAGCCACGCCAAAAACAGAACTCGTCGTCGTTTTCTGCCGAACCTGAACGACGTTACCCTGCAGTCCGAGACCCTGGGTCGTGGCGTCAAGCTGCGCATCTCGGCGGCTGCACTGCGCTCGGTCGACCACCGTGGTGGTCTGGATGCGTTCCTGGCCAAAGCCAAAGATGACGAACTGTCGGCAAACGCGCTGAAAGTGAAAAAGGAAATTGCCAAGGCACAAGCCACGGCGTAAACCCTTTTCCCTTCAAAGAATTCAACCCTGTACCGCAAGGTGCAGGGTTTTTTCTTGCGCGGCCTGCTCCTGAACTGGAATTAAATTTTCAGCCACGGTGATATTGTTCACATACCCTGCGCCAGGACTGTTTTATGTTTAGTCATATTCATCTGGCGGAGTTTACCCCCATGTCTTTTAAATTGTCTGATTTCCTCTCCCTGTTGGCTGCCTTTTTTGGCAAGACGTTTGGGACATGCTTTCGGATGCAACGACAGGTGAACAGGTTGCATACGAGCCTGACCAAAGGGTCCGTCAAGCGTCCTGGCGTGGACAGCTGACACGAACCCAGTGGTTGCGGGTTTCAGGCGTATTCGATTGCGCTTGAAGCCCGCTTTGAGTCCGGCCTATATCAGGCGCAGGATGAAACCCGTTCTGAACAGATTTCTGCCTTTGGCGCTTTCGCTGCTTGTCATTCTGACAGGGCAGGGGGTGGCTGCATCGCGCGGAATGGACAGGGCGGTGGGGCAAATGGTGCTTTGCACTGGTACAGGCCCGGTGGTGGTCTATATGGACGCCGAAGGCCAGCCGACTCAGCCCCCTCATTTCTGCCCTGAATACGCGCTGACCCTCTTGGGGGCGGTCGTTGTCCCGGCAGCCGCCATGCCCGTTGCGCCAGAACAGGTTCAGCCCGCGCCTTTGCGCAAGGCGGGTAATCTGGTTGCCCTGCCGGTTCCCTTCAGACCGGCGCGCGCGCCTCCGGTTGTGATCTGAAGACACATTTTCTTTCAGACACTTATACAAGGAGAGGTGCAATGTCCCTCAAATCCAAACTTCTGATCACTCTGGTCGCTGCAACGCTGGCAACATCTGCTTTTGCTCAGGATACGATTGCCGTTGATGACGCCTATGCGCGCTCCGCAGGCAAAGCAGCCAAGGCCGGTGCTGCCTTTATGATGATCAAAAACACGGGCGAGGCTGACGACCGGTTGATTGGCGTGGAATCCGATGCGTCTGCACGTGTTGAGCTGCATACCCACAAGATTGATGACAACGGCGTAGCTAAGATGATGCACGTCGAAGAAGGTTTTGTCATTCCAGCCGGTGAAACCCACATGCTGAAGCGCGGTGGCGATCATGTGATGTTCATGGGGCTGACTGCCCCGTTCGAGCAAGGCGCGACAGTGCCGGTGACACTGATTTTCGAGAAGGCCGGAGAGATCGAGATCGAGGTGCCGGTTGATCTGGAACGTCAGGACGCCGGCGGCCACGGGACACATTCGAACTGAGGCTACGCCTGTCTTCAGGCCGCGCTGCGGCCCTCATCCATGCGTCAGGTCGGGCTTTGCCCGGCCTGTTGCCGTTTCCGGAGGTGGTTAGCGATTGACCACGCGCATGGCGACCCGGTCATGGGCGCGTTTGAACCGGGCGGTCAGCCAGAACATCACCGCCGAGAAGGCCAGGGCCCCGAAGGCAATGGCCCATCCCAGCGCCACCATTCCGCTGCCGGGCCAGAAGATCAGCACCAACCCGATCAGCAGCGCTATGACCCCGGAATTGCGCACTGAGGGCGCATCGGGGTGTTGATCCGACATTTGCCGCCATGCCATCAGCGAGCCAACGCCGATGATCAGGGCCCACGCCCCCAACAAGAAGAAAGTCAGCCGCGCCACGCCTTCGGGCCACAGGAGAAGTACCAGACCGATCAACAGGGCGCCGACCCCTACGCCCCCTATCAATCCACGCCGACCAAAGCCCAGCAAGGTCAGGCCACCATCCACGATCAGAAGCAGACCGACCAGACGCAACAGCAGTGAAATGCTGCTTGTCGGCCAGAACAGCGCAGCGATGCCCAGTGCCCCAGCGAAGATGCCGCGCAACAGGAACGTCCACCACAGTCCCGCGAGTTGATCGCCCAAAGCGTCGCGGCCGTCCAAAGTGCCATCCTCGAGGATTTCCTCGTGCGGGGATTGAGGGTCTGACATGATGCTCTCCCAGCTGGTTAGGCCTTCACTATAAACGGAAAATTCTGCCGGTGTCTGCTGTCATCTCGGGCTGAGCAAGTCATCTACCCAAGATGGGACTGTTTCCGTAGCGGGGCCGAGAATGACCTCATCAAAACTGGAGGCTCCGGTCGAAGGTTCGAGGTTCAGTTCGACCGTGCGGGCGCCGGATTGCAAGGCTTCATGAACGAAGGCGGCGGCAGGATAGACCTGACCCGAGGTGCCGATGGCAGCAAACAGGGTCGCTTCGGCCAGATGGTCGTAGATTGCGTCCATGTGATAGGGCATCTCGCCAAACCAGACCACATCCGGTCGCGCGGTGGCGGCACCGCAGGCAGGGCAGGGTTCGCCCACGGCCATCTCGGGTGGTGATGCCCAGCGGTGGCTGCATGCCGGGCAAAACGCTCCGGCTAACGTGCCATGCATGTGGATCACATGCTCGGCGCCGCCAGATTCGTGCAGGCTGTCGACGTTCTGAGTGACGATCACCACCTCGCCGGGAAAGTCCATTTGCAGCCGTGCCAGCGCGGCATGCGCAGCGTTAGATTTGGCCTTGGCAGCCTGCACGCGCCGGGCGTTGTAGAACCGGTGAACCAGAGCGGGATCGCGGGCGAAACCTTCGGGAGTGGCGACGTCCTCAATCCGGTGTTGTGCCCATAACCAGCCTTCATCGCGGAAGGTGCCCAACCCGCTTTCGGCAGAAATACCGGCCCCTGTCAGTATGACGATCTTTTCCATCATTGCCCTTCGCGTTACACCTTGGCCCATGACCCACCGTATCCTCTTTGTCTGTCTCGGCAATATCTGCCGTTCTCCTGCTGCCGAAGGCGTGTTTCGCGCCCGTGCGCCGCATCACACCACCGATAGCGCCGGAACATCGGGTTGGCATATTGGTAATCCGCCTTATGGGCCGATGCAGGCAGCGGCACAGGCCCGCGAAATTGACCTTAGCGACCTGCGAGCCCGGCTGTTTGTAGCCGATGATTTCGAACGGTTCGATCTGATCATCGGTATGGACGCCGAAAACATTGCCAGTATCGAGGCGTTGCGCCCCGCTGGGAGCACTACCCCTGTACAGTTGCTCACCGATTTCGCACCCGAAACGGGTGCCGATCATGTACCCGATCCGTATTACACTCGTGATTTCGACGGGGCGCTGGACCTAATCGAAGCTGCCGTTGAAGGGCTTCACGCGCATCTGCGGGCCTAGCCCATTACTTTCAGTTTGTCCGTCAGCCATGGCAGTTGCACCAACGCCGGGTCGACGATCTGATTGCGCATAAGGCGACGCATCATGCCCGCGACCTCTTGTGGAACCTGATCGGACCAATCGGTGCGCGTGAACAGGGAAATTGTCCGCGAAAACTCTCCGAATGGAACGGGATGGACCGCCAGCGCGTCGTGGAAACGCGCTGCCCGCATATAGCCCAGCGGCGTTGTGATCGCCCAACCCAACCCGCGTGCGACCATGGCCATTAAAGCAAGATGCGAACCGATCTCGAACCGTTCCTCATATTTCTGTTGCTGCCGCGCCAGATGCGACTCGATCTGGCGGCTGATCAGCTGTTCACGGGCATAGCGCAGAAAGGGCAGGTCCTGCGTGGCATTGTCGACCCCTTTGGGGGTCACCAGAATAAATGGGTCGCGGACCAAGGGATATTCGACCACACCTTCAAGCACTTCGCCGGAATGGGCCGAGACCATCAGGTGCAGGCGTTGCGCTTCCAACTCGGCGAACAGATCCAGGCTGGGCAGGGTAATGAGCTTGAAATTCGACCGTGTCAGGCTGTCGGCCAATAGGGTTGCCAATCGAGGCGTCAGGTCATTGTCAAAGTCGTCGATCAGCCCGATGGACAAAGTGGTGAGGTGCCCCAGGTCCATAACGGTCAACTCACTTTGTGCTATTTGCAGCTCGGCCAGAACTGACTCGGTCCGTGCCAGAAAGCTGTGACCGGCCTGTGTCAGCCGCATCGGGCGTCGCGCGTGATCCACCAATTCGGTGCCAAGAGCGTTTTCCAGATTGCGCAATTGCTGTGACACTGAAGGCTGGCTGAGCCCCGTGATCTCGGCCGCCTGCGCCACCGATCCCGTCCGCGCCAAGGCTTCGAACACTTCGAGCCCACGCAGGGTCAGCCCTTTCATTACCATTAGATACACCTTTCGCTGCGCCTTTTCTGGGGCGCAGGACGGATCAGGTCAAGGATTCAGAATGCCTTAGCTGCAGATCGCCTGTGCCATCTGGCCAAAGTTCTGATACCGATCCCACAGCGCATCATCGCGTGCAGTTTGCGACATCTTCAACTCTTGCGCCTGGTGGGGGTCGGTGAACCACTTCGCGACGGTTTTCTGATCGCTGCGGGTCAATGCCTGATTGGCCACGCGTTGAATGCAGTTGCATCGATCCCGTGTCGCGGCTGTACGATCAGACGCCAGACACGCCCGTTTGATCTGCGCAGCTTCGACCGGTGCTATCGCCGTCAGAGATGTGGCACAAAGTGCGATTAGGAGGAACTTTTTCATGCTCTTGCCTCGTTTTTGCCTGCCCGGAGTGATCTGACGCCCCTCTCGGTCTGCGGCGGAGTATGAATCAATCGGGTTTGCGGATCAATGGACAACAGCGATTGGAGCAAAAATGCGGCCTCACGGCGTTTTAAGGCCAGTCTTGCCGTGTCTGTTGTTTCCATAACACGCCCCGTGAGTTCGGGAAAAAATAGCCTGTCCGGGTTTGGCTGATCCGCCAAACATGCGGCCAGCAGACTTTCGGAGGCTGCGCCGTTCGCCCGGACGACGTTATGCCGTTCCAGTAAAAAGTGATGAAAGCGCGCCGTTCGATCTGTAGTCAGATATGCGATACCGGCATCCACAAGGCTTATGGCGGGGACAAAAACTTCATTCTCTGCGAACAACAACTCGGCCAATGGATGTGAAATCAATATCCTATGTTGCTGGGAGACTTTGAGCGGGGCAAAGTTGGATAGAACGCCAACGGGAATTTTCACTAGTTTGAAGCGGCCTGCAGCAATGACATCCTGGACACCCGTCCATTGCACCGAAACAAACCCATCATCCTGTGTCCAAACCCTGTCACCCGGCTTCAATGCTTCGATTGGCAGGTGACCCTGTTCCGTTTCAATTAAAGTTCCGGCATCATAGCAGATCGGTGTAACATATTCGCTTTCATCAAAGCTCGGGCCTTCCTGCGTGCTGACAACGGTCAAGGGCACGCCAGCGGGGGGAAACTGACCGGGCCCTCCGATAAAGGCAATCCCCTCAACGGTTCCGTATGCCGGAGAAGAGTTGGTTACGTTGAACGCAACCGCCTGCCAAGTGTTCACTCCATCTGTTAAGGTGATGCCGTACTCAGCCTCAACTCGCGTGCCGTTGGTGAATAGCGTGCCGTCTATCGTCTGGTCGCCATCCAAACGCTGATTTCCATCGTTGTCGGCAAAATTGGTGTCGCTTCCCGCGTCGGTGATGAAGACCTCGGTCGCCGCGCGAGAGTCAATCGTGATCGTCTGACCGATCAAATGTATGCCCGTGCCCTGAGTGATGCCGTCCAACCCCTGAGGCACCGTGATCGACAGTTGGCTTTCACCAAGAACGAAAATCGAATAGTCGGCCAACGTTTAAACTGCTTTCTTGTTAGTGTTCGGGCCAATCAACGGCATAATCCTATCCGTTCGCAAATACTGGGTAAATGCATTTAGGTAGAAAGACCCACTGCGCGCCTATGCTGCAACGCTTCACGGCTTGACGAGACCCAAATCTCCGGACATATCCCAACCCATGACAGACCTCGCTCATATCCGCAATTTCTCCATCGTCGCGCATATCGACCATGGCAAATCCACTCTTGCTGACCGGCTCATCCAAGAGACCGGAACGGTCAAGGATCGCGACATGAAGGAACAGCTGCTCGACAGCATGGATATCGAACGCGAGCGTGGCATCACCATCAAGGCCAACACGGTCCGCATCGACTATACCGCCGACAATGGCGAGCAATACGTGCTGAACCTGATCGACACCCCCGGCCACGTGGACTTCGCCTATGAGGTCAGCCGGTCCATGCGCGCGGTCGAGGGCTCGCTACTGGTTGTGGACTCGACCCAAGGAGTTGAGGCGCAGACGCTGGCGAACGTCTATCAGGCCATCGACGCCGATCATGAGATTGTGCCGGTGCTGAACAAGATCGATCTGCCCGCGTCCGATTGTGACCGCGTGGCCGAACAGATCGAAGACGTCATCGGCATCGACGCGACCGACGCCATTCAGGTCAGCGCCAAGACGGGGCAGGGCATCCACGAGACGCTCGAGGCCATCGTGAAACAACTGCCCGCACCGCAGGGTAATCTGGACGCGCCGCTTAAGGCGATGCTGGTGGATTCCTGGTACGACGCCTATCTCGGTGTGATCGTTCTGGTCCGTATCATGGACGGCACGCTGAAAAAGGGCATGCGGGTCAAGTTCATGTCGAACAACACCCTGCACCATGTCGACCGCGTCGGCGTCTTCCGCCCGGAGATGGAGATGGTGGACTCGCTCGGCCCCGGCGAGATCGGCTTTCTCACCGCGTCCATCAAACAGGTCCGCGACACTCGCGTCGGTGACACCATCACCAATGACCGTAACGGCACCGAAGAGGCCCTGACAGGCTTCAAACCTGCGCAGCCGGTGGTGTTCTGCGGCCTCTTCCCCGTCGACAGTTCCGAATTCGAAGACCTGCGCGACGCCATCGACAAGCTGGCGCTGAACGACGCCTCGTTCTCGTTCGAAATGGAAACCTCGGCAGCACTTGGCTTTGGCTTCCGCTGCGGCTTCCTTGGCCTTCTGCACCTTGAGGTCATCCGCGACCGCATCGAACGCGAATATGATATCGAGCTCATCACCACCGCGCCGTCGGTGATCTATCACGTCTACATGAAAGACGGCGAGATGATCGAGCTGCACAACCCCGCCGACATGCCCGACCCGTCGAAGGTCGACCATATCGAGGAACCGCGCATCAAGGCGACCATTCTGGTGCCTGACGAATACCTCGGCGACGTGCTGAAACTGTGCCAGGACCGCCGCGGCATCCAGCTGGACCTGACCTATGCAGGCAGCCGCGCCATGGTCGTCTATGACCTGCCGCTGAACGAGGTCGTCTTTGACTTCTACGACCGCCTGAAGTCGGTGACCAAGGGGTATGCCTCGTTCGACTACCAGATGACCGGCTATACCGAGGATAATCTGGTCAAGATGTCGGTGCTGGTGAATGACGAACCGGTCGACGCGCTGTCGACCATGGTTCACCGCGACCGGGCCGAGATGCGGGGCCGGGCAATGTGCGAAAAGCTCAAGGACCTGATCCCGCGCCACATGTTCAAAATCCCGATCCAGGCCGCCATCGGAGGCAAGGTCATCGCGCGCGAGACCCTCTCGGCGCTGCGTAAGGACGTGACCGCGAAGTGCTACGGAGGCGACGCCACGCGGAAACGCAAACTGCTGGACAAGCAGAAGGCGGGTAAGAAAAAGATGCGCCAGTTCGGGAAGGTGGATATCCCGCAGGAGGCGTTTATTTCAGCGCTTAAGATGGATAGTTAATGCTGTCCTCTTACGAGAGGCGGCGCGCAATTCCGGTGTCCTAATTTGGTTGTTTCATACGTTTAAGGTGTACGGCGTTCTATGAGCACTAATGTAACCCAAAGCACCAATAATTTCCCGGAATTCTTGTATCGATATCGTTCCAATTCAACGCGCTACGCTTGTCAGGACTTGAAGCAAGCGATTGGTTTCAGAAGGGTATATTTTTCATCGTTACTCGGCCAAAATGATCCTTTCGACTGTAATCCAAGCTTTAAGTCTAGTTCCGCACAAGAAATAGTCGATTACTTCAGGAAACATCGGCCTGGAAAACTAATCGTCGAAGAGAAAACAGTTTCTAGGTTCTTTCCAAGAATATCATCCCCCGGGGAACGGAGAAGAATCCGCAGGGCTTACAGGCCAACTTTAGCAAACATTGAACGGGTTATGCAGACTGGTGAAGCGCTTTTGCAGGAGCAACGGCGAAAGGCCTTCATCTGCTGCTTTTCCGAAAGTTGGGATAACCCTCTTATGTGGAGCCACTATTCCAATTCTCATCGAGGTTATTGTATCAAGTATCGAGTTCGTGAGGACCTCATGCAAAAGTTCGATGATAGGTTTCCATTGGATGTCAAATACTCGTCTAAACGCCCGAAACTTACGATGATCGATTTGTTGAAGTTTGCGGACGGGGTCAAAGGCAAAGTAGGTAATTATAGTCAAAACGAAGTACTACTCGCACTCGCCTATCAAAAACCTGATGAATGGAAGTATGAAAAAGAATGGAGAGTGCACTCTCTGTTTGATCCAAGGCCGGGCTATAAGCCGTTATCGGCGTTAGAACCAGTTGAGGTCATTCTGGGTGCAAATTCTGACGATAGAATTCCCGATTTTATTCGACGTCGAGTGGATGAGCGCATCCCGATTTCGAAAGTGAATCTGAGTTCACAAAACTACTCGATTTGTCTGAAGCCCGTTTAATTGACGCTAGATGCCAAACTGAATATTTGCAGTTAAACCGTTTGGTGAAAATTCAAAATTTTAGTGCAGCGCTTTGGCAGCACCGTTGGGCCGCGTCATGCTGAAAGCATGCCTCCGGCATGGCCCGCCCCCGTCAAACCGAAGGTCTGCCTCCGGCAAAACGGGCGGCGCGTTTGCGCCTCCCCTCGGGCCGGCGCTGCCCTCAGCTCTGCTGATTGGCCGTCTACACTACCGGTTGCAATTCCAGACAAAGAGATCGAACGTTTCGCGAGTATGTTCAGGAATAACCCCAAAATCGAATTCGCTCTCGTGTGCCTTTGGGTGGTTGGCGTCGTTGCCTACCGCTGGACACATTATGAACCGTGGTACATCGCCGATACAATTTGTTCTGCCGTAATTGTAGGTGCATCCTACCTGTATCTTTTCAAACGGAAACCGTAGGGCGGGCTTCAGCCCGCCATTCGCCTGGCCGAGCCAACGCGCATTAATCGGATGGAGATGGCGAGCTGAAGCCCGCTCTACGGGTGGATTGGTGGGTTGAAAACCCACCCTACGTAGGATGGGTTTTCAACCCATCACCCACACTGTGACCCACCTCACAGCCCCAACCGCACCCTCCTGCTACACTTGACCCAACGGAACCCTCGGCAGGAGGTGCAGATGTCCACATCCTTGATCCCCATCATCGCCCTCGGGTCGGCGGGCCTCTATTCCGTGGCCATGATCGCGATGAAGTTCTGGTGGAAACTCCCCGGCGTGGGGCTTGGCCTGCTGATCGTTGCAACCCTGCTGGCCGGGGCGACACTGGAGCTTGCCGCGCTGCGCGACGAGCGGCTGGGCATCATCTATACCGGCATTCTGGGGGCCGAGGTCATCCTGATCGCCATCGCCTCTTACTTCCTGTTCGGCGAAAACTTCTCTGGTCGCGAAGTCGCCGGGATTGGCCTAGTCCTGGTCGGCACGGCCTTGGCATGGGCCTGATCGCGCCTCGAACTTCCACTTATTCTGACCCAGATCAAGGACCACCCTCAAGCTTGGTTTTAGTGTGCGCGAAAACAGACTGGAAAAACGAGGCACCCTATGCTGACCCTGATGCTGATCCTTCACATCTTTCTTGGTTCCACCCTTGCCGGGTCCGCTGTAATTGCGGTTTTGGCAATGGGTTACACGTCGGCGACGCATATTCTGGTCGCAGCTGTCGTGGGGTTTGTGGCGGCGTTCCCGGTTTCGTATCTGGTGGCTCGCAAGCTCGAAAGCTGATCCGTGGTGCATAGTTCCCCGCTTTAGACGCACACATCTCAATCTGTTATTGTGTCCGCGGGGGACCGCGTTTGGGCGGCTTTATTCTTCGGGTGCCTGCAACGCATTACCCTCAGAAATGAGAGGTTATTATGCACAAATTCTTAACGACGACCGCAGCCACAGTTCTGACCCTAGGCTTGTCCGCAGGTTTGGCCCAGGCCGAGACCTATGACGGCGAAAGCAAAGGCATGGGGACGAACGCGAACCAAGTCTATGGCATCTCGGACGGGAACGCCGTGGTCAAAACGCAGACCGACTATGACAGTTTCGAAGTTACCGCCGGGCACCCGCTGGAGGGGGCAACGGGTTCGTGCTTCGGTGCGCTGCTGGTAAACGGGGCTGCGGTCTCGGGCACCGGGAATTGTGTGTTCGATACCACCTCGGGCGATAAGGCGGTGATGACCTGGACGGCCACGGGCCTTGGTGCGGATGGGGCTTTGACGGGCGACTGGACCGTCTCGGGCGGTTCGGGCAGTTGGGCCAGCGCCACCGGAAGCGGGAGTTTTTCGTCGCTGACTGATCCTGACACCAAGAAGTTCGTGAATACGATCACAGGTAGCATCACAATCGAATAGATCAATCTTCACAAAGGCTTGCGGCAGGGGCGCGGGGTTTGACGTGCCCCCGTTCGCTGTGGATGTCTAAGAGGTCCATGAACCATTCATGAAGTTTCCCTCAGGTAAGTTGTAACTGGATCGCGCCCTTCCAATCTGTTGAGCAGGCCAGCATCGGCCCGACAGAAGGAGAGAGCCAATGACCAGATACATGACTGCCGGAGCAGCCGCTCTGGCCACGACCCTCACCCTTGGTACGGCCGCGCTGGCTGATACCGCGCCGGATCTGCGCGGTACCTGGTTGGGCTCGTACACAACCGTTTCACCAAGCCATTATCAACGCGGCGATGAGCCCAGGTTTAATCAGGCTGAATGGATGCTGGATGTCCAGATTCAGGAAGACAACGTGTTCTGGGGTCCCAGCAAATGGCGTCGCGAAGGCGACGCCGAGTGGAACGAAAATGAGGCCACTGGCACCATCAGCCTGGACGGTTCGGGAAGTATCGGGATCATCGAAACCTCGCCCATGATCATCGGCGCAAACGCGTTGATCGACGCCCGGTACGAAGATGGAAAGATCTATGCGGATTTCCGTAGCCTGCGTAACGGAACGACTTACAGCACCGTTCTGGAACGTCAGGTGAACTGAAGCGTTTCCGGCCCGATCGGTCTGTAGGGGGTACTGGCTGCGGTTTGTTGCAGCACGTAATAGGTAATCCTGATCGGGTCGGAGCGCTTCTCAAAAAGCGGAACTATGATCCCCTCGGTGAGGGGGCGGGTCGGGCGGTGATGGTGCCACCTGCGACAGGGCTCGGATTGGTCTATGCCCAAAAGCGGCGTTCCTCGGTACAGGCCAGCCGGGTTTCGCGATCCTTCAGCGCGGTATTGCAGAAAGTGGGCAATGGCGCTCGACCCAAAACTCACATTATGTCCGCTGCGAAAAGTGGGATCGATTCTTGGAAACTTGCCTCTGGGGATCGGTGAATCTCACGGTTGTTACTAATTTGACCGATTAATGGCCTTTGCACTCGCAGAAAGACTGCAAAATTGCGTTATTGTCGGATGATTTTATTTTTCCACCGCCAAGCCAGTGGCACTTCGAAGTTTCCAGAGTTATCCACATAAGCTTCCCGGCACATATCAACATCTTATCCCCGTCTAATTTTCATGCTGCAGTGCTATTTTCTTGTTCGAGACAGGTCCGAATGTAACAGTCTGATTACTGCAACGGTTCTTCGGAACCTAAGCGGGGCGCAAAGGCCAGGGGGTCAGAGCGATGAGAGCGGATTTTAGGATTTGTTTTTCGTTGCAATGATTTACCGGTGGGCAAATGGCTGATCTAGGTTTCGACTTTGGATCAGGCGATTACCCTCTCAGAAGGTCGGCGCGTGCTGTGTGATGCCAGCAGGTACGACGCAGCGGCTTTGGCCCTTTAGGGGGCCGGGGCAACTGGCTCGGGACGTTCCTCGGACGTGTCGACCCGGCAAGGCGTCAGGAGTATCCGCAAGGATGCATGCATGGACCGCGTCTGCGCACCTGACGCCTTTTCCTTTTGCCGGACATTGGCTTGAAACAGACTGCCACTCTATCCCCTTTAAAAAAGGGAACGGGGTTCTTGTGTGTACACAAGAACCCCGTCGTGTTGTCAGAAATGCAATACCGCGTCTATGCACCTGTGATCCGCAGTTTACTGCGGATCGTGGCCGGTATCAACTATATGTTGCGGTTCCTGCCTCGAGCCAGCAATAAATGGAGTGGTTTACAGGTTTTCCTGCACGTCCGTGGCCGCGCCTTGAATCGCGTCGCCTGCTTTCTCGATGTCTTTGCCAGCGCCCTTTGCGGTTTCACAAGCGGTGAGGGTGAACAGGGCCAGGCCAATCAGAATTGCACGGGTCATCGGTGTCTCCATTTGTGTCAGTTATGTGTTGCGTAGCAGTTTTTCCCGAACGGAACCAGAGCTTTGGGTCCCGTATTATTCCTTGCGGATCAACGGACCAAACAGCGCGGTTGCAACAAAGATCAAAGCCGCCGCACAAACGATGCTGGGCCCGGCTGGCGTGTCGGCCAGATACGCGCCCCACAGCCCGCCCAATGCGGCCACAGAGCCTATGATCGCGGCGTAGAACGCCATGGCTTCGGGTGTTCTGACCAAAGACCGCGCACCCGCCGCAGGGATTACCAGCAAGGCTGCGATCAAAAGAACGCCAACCACCTTGATTGCAACGGCCACGACCAGAGCCATGGCAACGGTCAACCACATTTCTTCGCGCTTTGGGTCGATATCTGAGGCGTAGGCCAGGTCCGGGTTGAGCGTGGCCACCAACAAGGCCGACCACCTCCAGATCATTAGGGCAAGGATCAATGTGCCGCCAACCCAGATTGTCGTCAAATCGGTTTTGGTAACGGCTAGGATGTCGCCGAACAAAAAGGCGTTCAGATCCAGTCGGACATCCGCCAACAAGGCTACGGTGACCAATCCGGCTGCCAGTGCAGTATGGGCGATGACGCCCAGCAACGTGTCCATGGCAAAACCCTTACCACGCAGCAGCGTCACGGTCAGACCCATGGCCAAAGCGGCAGCGACAATAGCAGGCAGGAAGGGCAGCGAAAACGCAAGCGCCAGCGCAACCCCCAAAACCGAGGCATGCGCGGTCGCCTCGCCCAGATAAGCCATGCGACGCCAAACCACGAAACAACCCAGAGGGGCCGCCGCAATTGCAACGCCAACCCCTGCAAGGGCGGCGCGTACCATAAAATCGTCCAGCATCAGTTGGTATTGTCCTGTGCGTGATGGTGATCGTGATGGTGGGAATGGCTGTGCTTATGTTGATACAAAGCCATGGTTCCCTTGGTGCCGCTGCCGAACAATGCCCGGTATTCAGGTGCGTCAGCGACAGTGTTGGGCGAACCTTCACAGCATATATGTCCGTTCAAACACAGCACTCGGTCCGAGGCCGCCATGACCACATGCAGGTCGTGGCTGACCATCACGACCGCGCAGCCCAAATCGCGGCGAACCTGCTCAATCCGTTGGTAGAACGCAGCCGCACCGGGTTGATCAAGTCCTTGTGTCGCCTCGTCCAATAGCAGCAGTTGCGGATTTTCCAGCAAAGCACGCGCCAGAAGAACGCGTTGAAACTGGCCACCGGACAGTTTCGTCATCTGCCTGCTGCGAAGGTCGGGGACCCCGGCAATGTCTAATGCATTGACGGCGTCGCGGGCCGAGATGCGCTTGGGAAGACCTAGAAACCGCTGGACTGTCATCGGCAGGGCCGCATCAAGCGCCAGTTTCTGGGGTACATAACCGATACGCAGGCCTGGCGCGCGTTGCACGGTGCCTTGGGCAGGAGAGACCGCACCAATCATCGCGCGCAGAAGGGTCGATTTGCCCGATCCGTTTGGTCCGACAATCGTGACAATCTCGCCTTCGGAAACCGAGGCGTTCACATGTTCAAGAATGGTTCGGCCATCCACGCGAATGGACATGTCCTTCAGAGAGATCAGCGTTTTTGTCACGGTTGATCCCCAATGCATTCGGGGCACAGACCTTCGGCTTCGACCACAACCCGCTCGATCCGAAACCCCGAGGTGCTGGCCGCAGCGCCCAAACGGCCCTGCGTCAGCTCGGTTTCAGTTTCGGCTACAGCTTTGCAGGATCGGCAGATCAGGAAGGCCGGAATATGGTCATGGGTCGGGTGGGCGCAGGCGGTATAGGCGTTCAGTTGTTCGATCCGGTGGACAAACCCGTTCTGCACCAGAAAATCCAGTGCGCGATAAGCCACGGGCGGTTGCGAACCCATCCCCTCGGCGGACAGGACGCTGAGGATGTCGTAGGCACCCATTGCCCGATGTTTTTCCAGCAGAATCTCAAGTACGCGGCGCCTGACCGGTGTGAATTGCAGGCGCTGCGCTTTGCACTTTGCGTCGGCCTGAGCCAGAGCTGTATGAACGCAATGCGTGTGGTCGTGTTGTCTGAAGCCAACTGTACTCATGGTGATGCGCTCCGGGTATTTTCTGCTTGATATGTTATAACACCAGGCTTATCAAGCGCCCAAAGAATGTGATAACATATCATCTTGGAGTGCGCATGATCCGTTTTTCCCTTTATGTAATTGGTGCCGGATTGGCAGGTCAAGCTGCAGCCGAAGCCCCAAAGGTCGCCACTGATATTGCTCCGGTTCATTCCTTGGTGGCACGCGTCATGGATGGGGTAGGATCGCCAGATCTGATCATCCCGCCGGGTGCTTCGCCGCACAGTAACGCGATGCGGCCTTCTCAGGCACGTGCATTGCAATCGGCGGATGTGGTGTTCTGGGTCGGCGAAGAGCTGACTCCCTGGATGGCCAAGCCACTGAGTGCATTGTCCGAGGATGCGCAGCTTGTGACTTTGCTGGATACAGATGGAACAGTTCTGTACGATTTTCGCGATGTTACCGAAGAGGGTCATGAAGAGGATCATCATGATGATCACGATGATCACGATGACCACGCCAAGCATGACGACCATTCTGATCATGACGACCACGACGATCATGATGGTCATGACGATCATGCCGAAGACAAACATGAAGGCCACGACGACCACGAAGAAGGGCACGCAGGCCACGACGATCACGGTCATGACCATGACCATGACGGAATTGATCCGCATGCCTGGTTGGACCCTGAAAATGCGCGGGTTTGGATTCAGGTAATCGCGGAATCTCTGGCGACCGCTGATCCGGAAAACGCGCAACAGTATCGAGACAATGCACAGGCCGCCGATGCCGAACTGGCTGGCTTGCAGGATGAAATAGCTGCTGATTTAAGCGGCATGCAGGCACGCAGCTTCATCACATTCCATGATGCCTATCAGTATTTCGAAAAGCGCTTTGGCTTGGAAACCTCTGGATCCGTCAGCTTGGGCGACGCCTCGGCGCCGGGACCCGCGCGTCTGGCCGCCCTGCAGGAAAAAGTTACCGAAGATCAGATCGTCTGCGCCTTTGCGGAACCGCAATACGACACTCGTTTGGTGAAAACTGCGATTGAGGGAACGGGCGCCGCAATCTATCATCTGGATCCGATCGGCGTGGCCCTTAACCCTGGCGCAGATCAATATACGGATTTGCTGCGCGCATTGGTCGACGGTTATCAGGCCTGTGCCAACGGATCGTAAAAAGCTGAAAGTTCAGCCTTTTTCCTCGCCACAGAACATGTCGTAGACAAGTTCCAGCATGCGGCGCGGGCGGTCATCCGCCAGACGATAATAGATCGCCTTGCCCTCGCGGCGGGGCGTCACCAGCCCCTCAAGGCGCAGGCGCGACAATTGCTGGGACACGGCAGCCTGACGCGCCGATAACAATTCTTCCAATTCGGTCACGGATTTTTCGCCAGACACCAGGTGGCACAGGATCATCAGGCGACCCTCATGGCTGATGGCTTTCAGAAAATTCGACGCGCGCGTCGCGTTGTTGACCATCTTGTCGAACGACTCGGGAGGCATATTTTGCGAAAGCTGGGGAAGGGCCATCGTTTGTTTCCTTTTCTACGCGTAAGCGGGGTGGGTGTTGTTTTGAGCGGATCCGATACGCGTTATGTTTGGTTACATATTATGATCATGTATTTCCATATGCACGGATCAAAATGATGTGATGTGACAGCGATGAGATTTGATGGACATCACCGCGATAACTTTGGCGACAGCGGGATTGGGCCTTAAAACACGGCGATAGGGGGTGAAGTATCCGGTCCCCCTTGCAGCCCCCCGATGGCGACACTAAGACTCGGGTAACGTTTCTTCGGGTAATGTCCCGATCCATAGCAAAGCAGGCAGGTTCAGAATGTTCGATCCAGTTGATACCTATATGAATACGCTCGTCCCAATGGTGGTCGAACAGACCAGCCGGGGCGAACGGGCCTACGATATTTTCTCGCGCCTTTTGAAAGAGCGGATCATTTTCATCAACGGCCCGATCCATGACGGGATGAGCCATCTTGTCGTGGCGCAGCTGCTGCATCTTGAGGCGGAAAACCCCAGCAAAGAGATCTCGATCTACATCAACTCGCCAGGTGGAGTGGTGACCTCGGGTTTGTCGATTTACGACACAATGCAGTATATCAAGCCGAAATGTTCGACATTGGTAATCGGTCAGGCGGCCTCGATGGGGTCGGTTTTGCTGGCTGGTGGCGAAAAAGGCATGCGGTTTTCGCTGCCCAACAGCCGCATCATGGTCCACCAGCCCAGCGGCGGGTATCAGGGTCAGGCCAGCGACATCATGATTCACGCAGCCGAGACACAGAAACTGAAGGATCGCCTTTATGACATATACGTGCGTCATACGGGCCAGACCAAAAAGGCAGTTGAAAAAGCACTTGATCGTGACAATTTCATGAGCCCGGAAGAGGCGAAAGATTGGGGTCACATCGACGAAATCGTTGAAAACCGCGCCAAATTGGACGGCGACGAGGCCTGAGTTTAAGCCCCCGGGCCGGTGGTGCGGGGGCGCATTTTGAGATTGTAGCCGTCTCGGTGCTGGCCTAAGCTGCACCAACAGGTGGCAAGCGCGGTTCAGGATGGGCCGCAGGGACGAAGCCCGAAAGGTAGAACATGGCGACGAATTCAGGCGGTGACGGCAAGAACACGCTCTACTGTAGCTTCTGCGGCAAGAGCCAGCATGAGGTGCGCAAGCTGATTGCCGGACCGACCGTGTTTATCTGCGATGAATGCGTCGAACTGTGCATGGACATCATCCGCGAGGAAACCAAGGCCAGCGGTCTGAAGTCCTCGGACGGGGTTCCGACACCGAAAGATATCTGCGAGGTTTTGGACGACTATGTGATCGGTCAGGCGACGGCCAAACGGGTTCTGTCGGTTGCGGTTCACAACCACTACAAGCGTTTGAACCACGCCCAAAAGGCGGGTGGCGATATTGAGTTGGCGAAATCCAACATCCTTCTGATCGGCCCAACCGGTTGCGGTAAAACCTTGCTGGCGCAGACATTGGCTCGAATTCTGGACGTACCGTTCACCATGGCAGATGCCACCACGCTGACCGAAGCCGGTTACGTGGGTGAGGATGTCGAGAATATCATTCTCAAACTGCTGCAAGCCAGCGAATACAATGTCGAACGCGCGCAGCGCGGCATCGTATATATCGATGAAGTCGACAAGATTACACGCAAGTCCGAAAACCCGTCGATCACGCGCGATGTGTCGGGCGAAGGCGTTCAGCAGGCGCTGCTGAAACTGATGGAAGGCACCGTGGCCAGTGTTCCGCCGCAAGGTGGTCGTAAGCATCCGCAGCAGGAATTCCTGCAGGTGGACACGACGAATATCCTGTTCATTTGCGGTGGTGCGTTTGCGGGTCTGGACAAGATCATCGCGCAACGTGGCAAGGGCTCGGCCATGGGCTTTGGTGCTGACGTACGTGACAATGATGAACGCGGTGTGGGCGAAATTTTCAAAGATCTGGAGCCCGAAGATCTGCTGAAATTCGGTCTGATCCCGGAATTTGTCGGTCGTCTGCCGGTTTTGGCAACGCTGGAAGATCTGGATGAGGACGCGCTGGTTACCATTCTGACCAAGCCCAAGAACGCTCTGGTCAAACAATATCAGCGCCTGTTCGAACTGGAAGATGCTGAGTTAGCGTTTACCGACGACGCGCTGAAGGCGATTGCCAAGAAGGCCATCGAACGTAAGACCGGCGCGCGCGGGTTGCGCTCGATCCTCGAAGACATCCTGCTGGATACGATGTTCGAACTGCCCGGCATGAAAAACGTGACCGAGGTTGTGGTCAACGAAGAGGCTGTGTCGTCCGACAAGCAGCCGCTGATTATCTATGCGGACGCGGCGGAATCGGCCTCGGCCGGTTAAGTTCAAAACGAATTAGCAAACACGGCGCGGCATGGACCGCGCCGTTTTCTTTTGGAGGCATCATGACGATCAAACGTATCTCCTCGGGCGGAGAATTCGAAGCCAAAATAGGCTACTGCCGTGCGGTGGTAGCCGGTGGCTGGGTTCATGTGGCTGGGACGGTCGGGCAGGGCGATGATGTGATCCAACAATGTCGTGCAGCACTGGTGACGATCGAAAAAGCTCTGAGCGAGGCTGGGGCCAGCTTTGCTGATGTTGTTCGCGTAACATACATGCTGCCGGACCGTGCCGAATTTGAACCCTGCTGGCCGATTTTGCGAGAGTATTTCGGAGAAAACCCTCCGGCCACATCCATGATCGAATGCGGTTTGATTGATCCGAAATTCCGGATCGAAATTGAAGTAACGGCTTATTTGCCGGAATAGTGAGTGCAGCCTTTGTGACACTGGACCTTGGCGTGCCTTTGGTCCATATCTGCGGGGACAGAAATGCCGGAGGCAGCCGATGGGAATCCTGAACACGCTATTGCGGGCCGTAACCTGGTGGAACGGGGCCACTCTGAACACGCAGATTTATACCGCGCGCAAGGGCGTCAAGGTCGGTGAGGACAACGAAGGCAACGTGTTCTACCAAAACGCCGATGACAGTAAGCGCTGGGTGATTTTCAACGGCGAAGCCGAGGCAAGCCGGATCGATCCGGATTGGCACGGTTGGCTGCACCGTACCTGGGACGAGCCGCCAACCGACAAACCGTTACAGCACAAATCCTGGGAAAAGCCCCATCAAGAAAACCTGACGGGTACCGCACTGGCTTATGCACCCGCGGGATCTCTGCGTCGGCAAGATCCGATCGAGCGCAAAGATTACGAGGCCTGGAGCCCGGAATAAACGAGGCGAGCAATGTCTACTTACAATGTGACCGAAGTTCTTGTCGGCGGGGCCGTTTTGGCCTGTGCCGTTGCCTTTGGCGTCTATGCAAGCCAATCCACCGGTCTGTCGCAAGGCGGTGAAGGGTATCAACTGGGGGCCTCCTTCCGGTCGCTGGAAGGTGTCGGTGTCGGCACGGATGTACGTCTGGCCGGGGTCAAGATTGGCACGGTAACCGGTGTTACCCTAAACGCAGACACCTATCGTGCGGACACGACATTCACGATCCGGGACGGTATTCTGGTGCCTGATGACAGTGCCATCGTGATCTCTTCCGAAGGGCTGCTGGGCGGCAATTTCGTTGAGGTGATGCCCGGTGGTTCGCCTTTCTATTTCGAGCCGGGCGATCAGGTCGAAGATACCCAAGGCGCGGTGAGCCTGATCTCACTACTGGTCAAATTCGTGGCCGGGGATAGCAGCGAATGAGGCGTTTCGCCCTAATCGCTGCGCTGCTGCTCGCCTCTGGCGCATCAGCTCAGGAAAAGGTTCAATCCGCCCCCGGAGCAATCCTGCGGGGCCTGGACAAAGTCAGCGGCCAAACCGTCGATGTCGAAATGCAAAACGGTCAGACCGGAGAGGTATTCGGTCTGGATGTTGCATTGGGGGATTGCCGCTATCCTGTCGATAACCCGACAGGTGATGCGTTTGCCTATTTGACGATCTGGGAAAAAGGTAAGTCGGATCAATTGTTTGACGGCTGGATGATTGCAACGTCTCCAGCCCTGAACGCGCTGGATCATGCACGCTATGACGTCTGGGTGATCCGCTGTATTACACCCTCGGGCGACTGAACCAAAGGCGTGGTAAAATCTGCGTTGGCGTTCAATGCCTCGTCCAATTCCTGACGGTATTGCGAGCGCGGAATTTCGATTGCACCCAAGGACGCCAGATGAGTTGTCAGAAACTGCGTATCAAACAGCCGAAACCCGGTTTGGCGCAGTCGGTCCACCAGATAGGCCAGTGCGATTTTTGACGCATCTGTTCGGCGTGAGAACATGCTTTCCCCAAAGAATGCAGCCCCCAATGTAACGCCGTAAACACCGCCAACCAATTGATCCTTTTCCCAAACTTCCAGAGAATGCGCATAGCCTGACTGATGAACTTGTATGTAAAGCTCGCGAAGTTCGGCATTGATCCAGGTGTCGGCGCGATCTGCGCAGCCGTCGACCACCCCGGTAAATTCCTGATCTATGGTGACAGAGAACCCGCAATTTCGGATGCGGCGTGCCAGACTGCGCGAGACGTGAAATCCATCCAAGGGAAAGACTCCGCGGAACTTGGGATCAACCCAGAACAATTCTGGTGCGTCGCGGTTTTCAGCCATCGGAAAAATTCCGATGGAATAGCCGTGTAGTAAGAGTTCCGGGGAAAGGCTCATGCGGAATGCTCGAAGGGCGAAGGATTGCAGCCCTTCGCCCCCAGTAGGTTAGTCAGGCATATTCTCAGCAAGCCAGCGTTCCAACCAGTGGATGTTGTAGGTGCCGCTGTGAATATCGGGTTCCTGCAGGAGGTCGTGAAATAGCGGCACAGTGGTATCAATGCCGTCCACGATCAGTTCGCCCAATGCGCGTTCCAGACGCGCCAGCGCCTCGGCCCGGTCGCGGCCCTGTACGATCAGTTTGGCAATCAGTGAGTCGTAATAGGGCGGGATTGAGTAACCATCATAAAGCGCTGAATCCATCCGCACGCCCAATCCGCCGGGCGCATGATAGGCCGTGATCTTGCCCGGGCAGGGTGAGAAGTTGGGCAGTTTTTCAGCATTGATCCGAACTTCGATGGCGTGGCCATTGATTTCTAGATCGTCCTGACCGAACGACATGTCTTCACCGGCAGCCACGAGAATCTGTTCCCGCACCAGGTCGACGCCAAAGATCCCTTCGGTTACCGGGTGTTCAACCTGAAGACGGGTGTTCATCTCGATGAAATAGAACTCACCGTTTTCGTACAGGAACTCGATGGTACCCGCGCCGATATAGTTGATTTTGGCCACGGCGTCGGCACAGACCTTGCCGATCTTGGCGCGTTCCTCTGGCGTGATGCAGGGGCCAGGGGCCTCTTCAAACACCTTCTGGTGGCGACGCTGCAGCGAACAGTCGCGTTCGCCCAGATGAACCGCTTTGCCTTTGCCATCGCCAAACACCTGAATTTCGATGTGGCGCGGCGTGGTCAGGTATTTCTCAATATAGACCTCGTCATTGCCAAAGGCGGCTTTGCCCTCGGCACGTGCGGTCATGAATGCGCTTTCCATCTCATCGGCGTTCATCGCGACCTTCATGCCGCGCCCACCGCCACCTGCGGTGGCTTTGATGATAACGGGATAGCCGAAATCTTCGCCGATCTTTTTAGCGGTTGCCAGGTCAGGCACACCACCATCCGAACCGGGAACGCAGGGCACACCCAGTTGTTTCATCGTGTCTTTGGCGGTGATCTTGTCGCCCATGATGCGGATATGTTCCGCGGTGGGGCCAATAAAGGTGATGCCGTGATCTTCGACGATCTGCACGAACTCGGCATTCTCGGACAGGAAGCCGTAACCGGGGTGGATCGCCTGTGCGCCGGTGATTTCACAGGCCGAGATGATCGCGGGCATCGAAAGATAGCTCTGCGGGCTGGGCGGAGGGCCGATACATACCGATTCGTCCGCCATGCGCACATGCATCGCGTCGCTGTCAGCGGTTGAATGCACGGCGACCGTCTTAATCCCCATCTCGCGCGCTGCGCGGATGACGCGCAGGGCGATCTCGCCTCGGTTGGCAATCAGGATTTTATCGAACATGGGCCCGCCTTACTCAACGATGACCAGAGGGGTGCCGAATTCTACAGCGTCACCATCACCAACCAGAATACGCTTGATGGTGCCTGCTTTGGGCGCGTGGATATGGTTCATGGTTTTCATCGCTTCGACGATCAGCAGCGTGTCGCCTTCGGACACCGACGCGCCGACCGAAATGAACGCAGGTGCGCCCGGTTCAGCTTGCATATACACGGTGCCGACCATGGGCGAGGTTACGGCGCCGGGGTGGCTGGCCGGATCTTCCTGTGCGGCGGGGGCTTCGGCTGCTGCAGGCGCGGCGGCAGGGGCAGCAACGGGCGCAGCCGGGGCTGCGGCAGGAACGGCGACCTGAACCGGAGCAGCGGCGACCTGGTTCATGCGGCTGACGCGCACGTTCAGGCTGTCTTCTTCGCCATATTCGCGTTTGACCTGCAATTCGGTCAGATCGTTTTCGCGCAGCAATTCAGCCAGTGCCTTGATGAATGCCACATCCGCTTCGTGTTTGGTGTCTGTCATGAGTGTCCTCGACGGTTCCCCTTTGGCCCGTCTGTTCCTGCGGGCTTTGGTCTAATTACGCAGCGTTATAAGCCAAGCGCCCGGCCATGAAAAGCGCAGTCTCGGCCTGACAGATAAGGGTTTCACCCAAGTTTTCCCGGGGGGAAAGGGGCTACAGTGGCATTCCTGAAAGTTTCGCCACCAATTCGGGTAGTTTGCGTGCCCCAAATTTCTCAAGCAGGCGTGCGCGATAGGCTTCGATCGTCCGATAACTAAGGCCCAATTCAACCCCGATTTCCTTTGCGGACAGGCCACGGCAAGACATGATGGCAACCTCACGCTCGCGAACAGTCAGTTCGACCAGGGGACGTTCTTCCGAGATGTCGGAAAAGCTCCAGATGCCATGTCGGAACGGATCGTCCGGTGTTAACGAGCGCCCGCGGGCACGGCACCAGAACAGATCGCTGTTGCGCCTCCGCATGACCCGCTCATCCGTGTAATACCCGGTGTCGCGCATCACCTGCAGGCTGCGTGCGCCTATGCGCTCCCAATCGGCGACCGAGGGGTACAGATGCAACAGAGGCATGTTCCGATAATCCGCAACCTCGCCGCCAAAGGTGCGGGCGAACTGCAGGTTGCAGCGCCGGATAATCCGGTTTTCCAATTCGACTAACCCGATTGGCGCATATTCAAAGGCGGGATCGCTCATCCAGCTATCGTGCCGGGAATTGGGTGAAATGAGAAGGGGCAGTACGCAGATTCTGATCATAGCTGGTGAACGATGCGGCGTGCAGGTGTGTTAAATTTGTAAAGTGGTTTTGAAAATTTGCGCATAACTAATAGAAAAGAACAACAAGTTTTGAAAACATCCTCAAGAAATGACTTAATAAGTTCGTATAAGATAGGGGTAAGGGTATGCGCGATACGCTGACAGGCAGTCGCATTCGGGAAAGGCGTCAGATCGCCGGGATGCGCCAGGCTGAGCTGGCGCGGCGGGTCGGGATATCGGCATCTTACCTTAATCTTATCGAACACAACCGCCGCCGGATCGGTGGCAAGTTGCTGGTCAATATAGCGACGGTGCTGGCGGTGGAACCTTCGGTGCTGACACAGGGGATCGAAGCCACATTGATTGCCGCGCTACGCGAGGCGGCGGCTGATGCCGTTGGTCAACAGGCTGAACTGGACGGGTTAGAAGAATTCGCGGGCCGGTTCCCTGGATGGGCGGGTGTACTGGCCCAGATGCATCGGCGTGTGGTGTCGTTGGAGCGCACAGTCGAAACCTTATCTGACAGGTTGACTCATGATCCCCATCTGGCGGCGTCCATGCACGAGGTCTTGTCAACCGCTGCTGCGATTCGTTCAACCGCGGCTATTCTGGCAGACACGCAGGAAATCGAACCAGAATGGCGGGACCGGTTTCACAGCAACCTGCATCAGGATGCGGAACGCTTGGCGGATAGCTCGAAATCGCTTGTGGCTTACCTTGATGAAAGCGATTCCGCCGGGGATCATCGGGGCGTTCCGCTGGAGGATGTCGAGGCGTTTTTCGACGCCAACGGGCATCATTTCCCGCAGATCGAACAGGGTGGGCCCGGCGCTGAAATTGATCTGAGCGATCTGGATTCGGCGACAGCCAAATCCCTGACACGAGACTTTCTTGACATCTATGCTGCAGATGCCCGGGCCATGCCGCTAGAGGATGTGCAAGCGGCTTTGGCAGAATCTGCGTTGAACCCGCTGCAATTGGCGTCCCGGTTTTCGGTGGATCTTGCGACGGTGCTGCGTCGGTTGGCGGCCCTGCCGGACGGGTATCTGGGCCGCCCGACGGGTCTGGTGGTGTGTGACGCATCCGGCAGCATTCTGTTCAACAAATCCGTCCCCGGCTTTGCTATGCCGCGTTTTGGCGAAGCCTGCCCCCTGTGGCCGTTGTTTCAGGCCCTGAACAGGCCCTTGGTGCCCATTCGGCAACGCATTGTACAGCTTGGTCGGACGGCCGCTGTCTTCGACTGTTATGCCTATGCCTGGCCGCAATCCGTTTCCGGGTACGACGAGGGGCCAGTTTATCGCTCGGTGATGCTGGTACGCTCGGTCGAAGACGTGGCGCATGACGAACAGGCCGTGGCCCGGGTTGGGCCCAGTTGCAGGGTCTGCCCGCACAGCGACTGCAAGTCGCGGCGCGAACCGTCAATTCTGAGCGAAGGTTTTTGACAGTTTCCTGACACTGCGCGTAAGCTGTCGGAGACGGGTCTGCCAGTTTGTAGCCCGTCACGGGGAGGACAGATAATGAGCCGTAAGGTTCTGTTAATTGAGGATGAGCCCAACATCGCCGAGGCCATTCGGTTTCTACTGACGCGTGAGGGTTGGCAGGTGGAAACCCATGCCGAAGGCACGGACGCGTTGCAGGTCATTCAGGGGGCAAGCCCGGATCTGGTCATTCTGGACGTGATGTTGCCGGGCAAAAGTGGGATGGAGATTCTACGCGACTTGCGTGAGCTTGAAGATATGCAGGGCCTTCCGGTTTTGATGCTGACAGCCCGCGGCCAGTCCCGAGATCGCGAAATGGCTGAAAACGCCGGTGTCAGCCGCTTCATGACCAAGCCGTTTTCCAATACCGAGATGCTGACGGCAGTGCGCGACCTGCATGCGCAGGCGACACAGTCATGAGCACCGGCGAAGACCGGCCGCCCTCGGGGGTTCGGCCTTCGCTTTTTCTTGAGCGACAGAGTTATCGCCGCCGCAGGCTGTCAGACGCCGCGCGCCTGTTGCCATTTTTGGGGGCGGCGCTGCTGGCCATTCCGTTGCTGTGGCCTGATGAGCCGGGTGCGCCGGAAGGGGTGCCCCTGTCCTCAGCGATTTTTTACATCTTTGCCTGCTGGGCGGGCCTGATTGTTGCCAGCCTAGTGTTTGGCTTTGCTGCCCGGCGTATGGCCATTCCGGACGATTCCGAGCCCGAGACGGATTGATGGCCACGCTGAACGTCCTTATTCTGGTCTGCCTTGCCTATGTTGTTCTGCTGTTCGGGGTCGCGTTTGCCGCGGATCGGATGGCGGCGGCCGGGCGGGGGGCTTGGCTGCGTTCTCCACTGATCTACACACTGTCGCTGTCGATCTATTGTACGGCTTGGACGTTTTATGGCGCCGTGGGCAACGCCGCGCGGTCGGGGTTAGAGTTTGTAACCATTTACCTGGGGCCAACGCTGGTGATGGTCGGTTGGTGGTGGGGACTGCGCAAACTGGTGCGGGTCGGGCGCAGTCAGCGAGTGACCTCGATCGCTGACCTGATTTCTTCACGCTATGGCAAATCCAATACGCTGGCGATCTGTGTGACCATTCTGGCTGTGCTAGGCGGAACCCCCTACATCGCGTTGCAACTGCAATCCATTACCCTGTCGTTTTCTATCTTTGCCGAGGCTGACCCCTCGGGCCTATATCGCGAAGGTGCCAGTGTTTTCTGGGTTGCTGCAGGGTTGGCCATCTTTGCGATCCTGTTTGGGACCCGGAACCTGGATGCCAATGAACGGCACCACGGAGTAGTGACGGCCATCGCATTGGAATCCGTGGTCAAGCTGTTCGCGCTTTTGGCGGTTGGTGCCTTTGTGGTCTGGGGCGTTGCGGGGGGCGTGGGGCCGATGATGGACCGGATCGACGCCTCTGAGATCGGTCAGTGGAATGTGGATGCGGGGCGCTGGACAACGTTTATTTTCCTCTCTGCCGCGGCTTTTATCTGCCTGCCGCGTATGTTTCAGGTGATGGTGGTTGAAAACGCGGATGAAGGGCATCTGAGGACCGCTGCCTGGGCCTTTCCGCTGTATCTGCTGTTGATGAGCCTTTTTGTGGTGCCGATCGCGGTCGTTGGTCTGGACCTGATGCCCGAAGGGTCAAATCCCGATCTGTTTGTCCTGACTGTACCCTTGTCTCAGGGCAATGATTGGTTGGCGATGTTGTCCTTTATCGGCGGCTTCTCTTCGGCCACATCGATGGTTATCGTTACCGCAATGGCGTTGTCGACCATGGTGTCAAACCATTTGGTCATGCCAATCTGGCTGAGCACGCAGGAAGGGTCCGGCTCGGTTTCGGGGGACGTTCGGAATGTCGTTCTGATGGCGCGTCGGGTGTCGATCGCTGTCATCATGGCGCTGGGTTTCTTTTACTACCGCCTGTCCGGTGGCGGCGCGGCTTTGGCGTCAATCGGATTGGTGGCCTTTGCCGGGATTTCTCAAATCCTGCCCGCACTAGTCGGCGGTCTGTTCTGGCGCGGTGCTACGCGGACCGGCGCGCTGGTGGGGCTGACGGTAGGTTTCCTGCTTTGGATATACACACTGCTGTTGCCGGGGATGAGTGGGGCGTTGATACCCGAAACGGTCGTTCAAAACGGGCCCTTCGGGTGGGGTTGGCTGCGCCCGCAGGCCCTGTTTGGGATCGAAGGTATGGACCCGATGGTACACACCGTAATGTGGTCACTGTCCCTGAATACGGTGGCGTTCTGCGTTGCATCGTTGCTAAGCGTTCCCAGCCCGTTGGAACGCCTGCAAGGAGCGCAATTCGTTAACGTTTTCGACCATTCGGTCGCGCCGCGCGGCTGGACGGGATCGGTGGCCCAGAGCGAAGATTTGATGATCATGACCCAGCGGATTTTGGGGGCGGGCCCGGCGCAAGACTTCTTTCATGCCGAGGCAGAACAGCAGGGTGGTCGCTCTAGCCTGCCGGAACCCACGCCCGCCTTTCTGGAACGTCTGGAACGGGAACTCAGCGGCTCTGTCGGTGCGGCCACAGCGCATGCGATGATTGGCCAGATCGTCGGGGGATCATCCGTTTCGGTCGAAGACCTGTTGGCGGTGGCCGACGAATCCGCGCAGTTGCTGGAGTATTCCAGCCAACTGGAGGTCAAATCCGCCGAGCTTTCCCGCACCGCGCGGCAATTGCGCGAGGCAAACACCAAGCTCACGCAAATCTCGGAACAGAAGGATAGTTTCCTTAGCCAGGTCAGCCATGAGTTGCGCACACCCATGACCTCGATCCGCGCGTTTTCCGAGATCATGCGTGACACCGACGGGCTGAGCCCCGAAGAACAGACGCGCTATGCCGCGATCATTCATGACGAAGCTTTGCGCCTGACGCGATTGTTGGATGACCTACTTGATCTTAGCGTGCTGGAAAGCGGACAGGTCAGCCTGAACGTGGGCGGGGATACGCTTCGCTCGGTTCTGGATCGGGCGGTGTCCAGTGCATTGGCCGGAACCGGGCAAACACTGACCGTCAAACGCGCGAAAGCGTCCGAGCGTATCCCGCTGTTAACCGATCTGGATCGGCTGGGGCAGGTGTTCATCAATTTGATTTCCAATGCTCAGAAATATTGTGATGCTGACGAGCCCGAACTGACAATCTCGGCGCATGATGTTGGTGGGCAAGTTGTGATTGATTTTGCCGATAACGGCAGTGGCATCCCGCCCGAGGCGCGCTCGATGGTGTTCGAAAAATTCGCCCGTGTTGGCGTCGACAAGGCCGGGGGTGCCGGGTTGGGTTTGGCGATCTGCCGCGAGATTATGCAGCGCCTGGGGGGTGAAATCACCTATCTGCCCGGTCAGGGCGGGGCGGCCTTCCGTGTTCGGTTGCCACTGGCCTATCGGCAGGCCGCGCAGTGATGTGCTTGTAAAGACATTCGTAACCAGCATGGGTTTAGACAGGGTGTCAGACGCGGAAAAACACAGCGGATTCGAGAATGTCGCAAACGGTCAGCGCAGCATTGGCGCGCAAGCTTTCAGCGGGACGGGAAGAGCAGGGCGATAAGCCACGCTCGATCTTGCGGGCGCTGCGGCTGGCTTTTGCCCGCTCGGCCGGGGACAATTTGCAACTCCCGCTTGTTGTCATAGGGGCCAAACAATCCAACCGTACGCCGGACATGCTGGCGGGGCCGGTTGGGGAAGATTGGTTGATGCTGCAGTTTATGAACAGCGAAGGAATCTCTGCCGCTGTCTGCATGGATCTGGGCGCTGTTTCAGCCATCGTTCAAGTGCAAACGATTGGTGAGGTAATGGCGGATGATCCTGCGCCACGTGCCTTCACGCACACGGATGGTGCGATGGTTGCCCCGTTGGTCGAGCAGGTCTTGGCACGGTCTGTGGAACTGGTGGATGCGCCCTTGGATCAATCCAGTTTGTTGGGGTATGAATTTTCCACGCGTTTGGCAGATTTGCGCACATTGTCGCTGGCGATGGTTGAAGATACGTATCGGGTGTTTGACCTTACCGTGGAACTTGGCGGTGGCCTGCGGCAGGGCCAAATTTCTGTCTTTCTGCCCGATTATCCGGCAGAGCAGGAGGGGGAGGTCAGGCAAGAGGACACAGGTCCAAACCTTGAACAGGCTTCGGGTGTTTTGCGGGCAGAGTTAAACGCGGTGATCTGCCGAATGACCTTGCCGCTGGCGTCGCTGTCTGACCTTGCCGTTGGGGATGTGCTGCCGTTGACGGGATCACGGCTGGATCGGGCGCAGGTCTTGACGATCGACCGCGCGCCCGCTGCCGTTGGCCGTTTGGGGCAATGTGGCGGGATGCGCGCCGTGCGCCTGAACGAATGCGCACCGCTTACGGCGTTGACCCAATCTGAAGCGGAGGAGTTTCTGGAGGCCCGGTCGCCTGTGGCATCTCATCAGGAACCGGACATGCCCGCACGACCAGAGATGTCGCAGATGCCTGTGCCGTTCGATTCAATCGCACCGGAGGATTTGGAAACGAACCTGAATTTTGCCGACTCAGATCAAATGGTTGCCGAAATTTCGCAGCTGGCCGGGTTGTCGACGCCCACAACTGATCCCAATAATTCTAGCTAGTTTACTCAGTGTCGCCGCGGATCTGCTCAAGGATCGGGCGCAGGTTGTCCAGCGTGTAACCCGCTTTGGTGGTCGCGTTCAGGATGTCGTCCGCACTCATCCGATCGCACTGCCCCAATGCCCACACTACCGAACACCGCGTGCCCGAGGCGCAATAGGCCAGAACCGGTCCGCCGCAGCTTTCGGCCAACTCGCGTTGCAGGGCCACATTTTCAGGGGTCATGGTCTGGTGGGTCAGTTCCAGAACCTCGTATTCCATACCCGCCGCACGTACCGCGTCGCCGATGGCGTCTGATTGCATGTCCGCAGGAACCTCGACATTGGGCCGGTTGCAAATCACTTTGACAAAACCGGCATCGGCGATGGCTGGGACGTCCTCGACCGAAATTTGCGGCGAGACGGCGTAGCGGGGGGTAATCGGGCGAATCTCCATGGCAATTGCTTAGGCCGCGTTGGCGGCTCTGTCCAGTTGCGCACCAAGGGTAGGGGCCGCAACCATGCCCACAATCATGGCGATCAGGAATACAATTCCGCCAACTCCCCCATAGCCAAGCGAGGCAAGGGCCGGTCCGGGGCACAGCCCAACCAATCCCCAACCCATGCCAAACAGAACAGAGCCAAAGATCAACTGGCGGTCCAATTCGGGTGCGGCTTTTTGCGGAAACCTCCCTCCGGTCAGTGGGCGGCGGTTGGACGTCAACCGCCATGCGACAAGCATGGGAAGGATCGCCCCAGCCATCACAAAGGCGAGCGTTGGATCCCATTGTCCGAACATATCCAACCAGCCCTGCACTTTGGTTGTGTCGGTCATACCAGAGATCAGCAGGCCGATTCCGAACAACGATCCTGCAAGAAATGAAATGACTACGCGCATCAGATCAGCCCCCAGACATGGCGCAGCAGAGCGACCGTTGCGATCCCAGCCATGATGTAGACGATTGTGGCGACAATGCCCCGCAGGGAAAATCGGGATATTCCGCAAACGCCGTGCCCCGATGTACACCCGTTGGCGATGCGTGTGCCCAACCCCACCAATAGACCGGCGATAATCACGAGGGTGATGTTCCCGGTCAGATGAGTTTGGGCCGCGGGCAAGAGCAGGGGCCGCAGCAACAAGGGCACTCCGATCAATCCCGCAAGAAAAGCCAGCCGTTCAAGTGATCGATCACTGCCGTCGACCAGTCCGCCCAGAATGCCACTGGCCCCCATGATGCGCCCATTGCCCAGTAAATAGAGGGCAGCACCCAGCCCAATCAGAAGACCTCCGCCAAGGCCCCATATCCATTCAGGTTGCATTGTTTGTCCTTTGCGTGACAGCCGTCAATGTTTCAGAGTTTGTTCAGTGGCAGTTTTAGGTAAACGTCGCCATCTTCATCGGCTGGCGGCATCTGCCCTGCACGCATATTCACCTGCAGCGACGGCAGAATCAGGCGGGGCATGGGCAGCGTTGCATCACGGGCGTCGCGCATTTCAACGAACTCTTCGACAGAGCGTCCATGACCAATATGGACATTCAGCGCCTTTTGCTCTCCCACGGTTGTTTCCCAAGCATATTCGTCGCGCCCCGGCGCCATGTAATCATGCCCCACAAAGACGCGCGTCTGATCCGGTAGTGCCAGAATTTTTTGGATCGATTCGTATAGCGTTGCGGACGACCCACCTGGAAAATCACAGCGCGCCGTGCCGAAATCGGGCATGAACAGAGTGTCGCCGACAAACGCGGCATCGCCAATCACATAGGTCAGGCAGGCCGGAGTGTGGCCGGGCGTATGCAGAACATCGCCGCGCATCTGACCAACGTGAAAGCTGTCGCCTTCGCGGAACAGGGCGTCGAACTGACTGCCGTCCCGCTGAAACTCGGTCCCTTCGTTAAAGATTTTACCGAAGGTTTCCTGAATGGTAACGATCTGATCCCCGATCCCGATCTTGCCGCCCAGCTTTTCCTGCAGATAGGGGGCAGCGGATAAGTGGTCGGCGTGCACATGGCTTTCCAGAATCCATTCAACCCGCAGGTTGTTCGCCCGCACGTACTCGATGATCTTATCGGCTGTGTGCGTACCCGTCCGGCCAGAGGCGTGGTCAAAATCCAGAACGCTGTCGATAATCGCGCATGCAAGCCCTTCGGGCTCTTGCGCCAAGTAGGAAACCGTAAAGGTCTCGGGGTCGAAAAACGCTTTTACTTTTGGTGTCATGTGGTCCTCCGCCTATGTCGGTATTTCATATATTAATTACGGAATATATTGCAATCAACACTGCGTGATTTGATGCGGGTCAAAGCAGGGTAGCCTCGTTTCGAGTAAAAATTAATCAAATCGCCCCCGGTCGCAAAAATAGCTCGACGAACAGGCGGTTTTCCGCGCGATTGTGTGGCAATCTATACGGGTCTTAAAACGGTCACATATATCAGACTAAATGAAGACATTTGGGAGGATAGAAATGTCGTCAGTCAATTTATACTCAGAAGCCGAACAACTTGAAGAAAAGCTCAGCGGAGCGTGCCTTGATACACGTCTGGCATTGCAACCGAGTGTGGCCAAGGTGATTCAACGGATGCGCCAGCAGGGAATGCATGTCCCGTCGCGCCTACGTCGTTTGGATGCAGCCCTGTGCGAAGATGCGATGGAAGCGCGCTTTGATAATCTGCCCGTTTGAATATAACAGTCAGCCAAAAGAAATCCCGACGATCACCACCATCAGGCCAAGAACCGACAAAAACAGTGATGCCAGGTTCCACGGCAATACACCTTGAACAACAGCGCGCAGTTCCTCGTCCGACAGGCCGGACTTGCGCGCCTTCATCACACGCAGGATACACCAAACTAGGCCGCAGAGCCCGGCAAGCGACAGGGCGGCACCGCCCCAGGTGATGAATTCGAACATGGTTCCCCACATTTGCTTGTCAATTCCACCAGCGCTTAGCGGATCGCCACTGCTCACACAAGCCCGGCAGGATTGGGTGCTTGCGGCCCGTGCGGCAGCAATGTATCCGGCGTAGAGCCCGCTGTCACAGCATCAGATATCCACCTCTGGGAGAGACATTTATGGATGACATGACCGAAGATCAGGCCACTGCGAATTATCGTGTTACCGCGGGTGAGCTGCGCCAGTTCATCGAACGCTTTGAACGCCTGGACGCAGAAAAGAAAGACCTTGCGGAACAGCAAAAAGAGGTGATGGCGGAGGCCAAAGCCCGTGGATACGACACCAAGGTCATGCGCAAGGTAATCGCGCTGCGCAAGCGCGACAAGGACGATATTGCCGAAGAAGAGGCGGTGCTTGAGATGTACAAGGAAGCTCTTGGCATGAGCTGAAACAGGGCTGGGTCCGTCTGACGATTCTTGTCATGCGGGTCCCCCACATTCACGATCAGGGTTTTAGAACACGCACGCCCGGTACAGCACCAAGCCGTTCAAGATCCTGTTCGTACAATTCTGAAAACGCGTCCACGATCTCGGTGGACCAGCCGGGCAAGTCCAACTCTTCCTCGATTTTCTCAGGCAGCGCGTGCTCTTCAAAGATCTGCGCCAACTGTTCATGCAGGGCTGACCTGTCTTGCGGCTCAATTTGGTTGCTCAGGGCCAGCACTTTGGTTTGTCCGGCTTCATCCAGCAAAGTCGCCAACAGGTCATATTCATCCACCAGCGTCGTGCTGTCGTCCAAGCCAGTCAAAGACCGCATAATGTCCCCCCAGATAAACGGGGTGTCCTCATTGCTCCACAATGTGATTTGAACGCTGGGGGCGAGGTCCTGAATGTCTTCGATCATGCCGATCCAGCTAAGGCAGCTCAGGTCAGTGTTTCGAACAATTTCGGCACGCTCACCTTCGGGCAGCGACATCAGGAATTTGGGGATAAAGCTGCCCGGATTTCTGAGCCCTATGAACAATTCAAGTTGGTGTTCATCAAAGGCTTGCTCCAACAGCGCCATTCTGCGACCGGCTAAAGGATACAACTGCCCTTCCTGCAAGGCATCAGCCGGTTCACCCGCAAATCTTCCACTGGAAAAGATCGCGCGCTGGGTATGTGAATCGTTTGGCAGAATGCTATTGAGGTTTTGGGATAAGTCGACGGCCTTAGTTCCCAACTTTTCAAAAATGGGATTGAAGGTCCAGTTGTATCGTCGCGCGCCAAAAATCTTGACCCCGTTATTTTTCAGGATGCCTGAGTTTTTCTTCAACGAGTTCAGCACGCGGCCTTCATCTGTAAAAGCCGCGCCCGCGTGGATAGCAACCTTCATTTTCGGTTCTTGTCCTTGCTTTCAACTCTTCTAGTCGGGTTACAGCCTGCGGTCGGAACAGTCAAATCCACACCATTCTGCCCGGTTGTTTCTTCGCGTTGCCAAGAAATCCGACATTCACTAAGTTAAGATAAAAATATTGGCTTGCAGTCTCCAACAAGAGAAAGTAATCGACACTCAGTGCCCCTATAGCTCAGCTGGTAGAGCAACTGATTTGTAATCAGTAGGTCCGCGGTTCGAGTCCGTGTGGGGGCACCACAAATCATTTAAAAACAATGACTTGCGAAATGCCAATGTACGTAAGATGTACGTAAGATGACGTATGGCTCGAAGCCGTATCTCGGATTCGAGCCGGTGCTCCATCGACTTTGACTTCCGGCCAAAACTAGTGATCAAGCCCGGTAAGGAATGTGCGATCTGTTTTTCGAGACGATAGGCAGTGTCGATTCTACGGGTGTTGCGCTATCACCAGTAGCAACGGCCACGAAGCCGCCATTCGCTGATGCCGCATCGTCATACGTCCACAATGGCAGCAATGCGCAGGAAGCGGACTATGCAAAGTTGAGTGGTCCACTCTCAACCGAACTATCAGACCCGTCGGCTGCAAGCTCGTTGTCATCCAAAACCGGTGAATTCTGGGCGGCAGTAGCTTTCGAGACCAACGACGGGGTAAATGCTCCAATAGCCCAAATGAACCGATCAGATTGAAATCGGATTTGCAAACGAGGTGGCTATTGAAACCTACTTAGAAGACTACGCTACCAAAACGCGCCAGTGTCGGTCGAGAATACCTTCCCAACCGTCAGAGTTCTTTAACCCGTTGGTTGTTTCACCCATCAGCGTCATTACCATCATACGACCGCGAATTTCAGCGTCTTGAGGCCCGAAACCGGCCTGTTCGAACAACCAGGCTGAAAACTCAAACCGCCGGTCCATAGCACGCTTATAGCTTAATGCAGCGTCCGCATCAGACTTCGCCCAGACCGCAATGGCCCCGTCTGGTCTGGAAGCGTCTTCGCGAATGACCTGTTGCATCAAGAGCCTGATCCGCTCTTTCGCGGGACCTTCAAACTTTATTGCATCCTCAATGATGTGCCCGGTCAAAGCTTCTTCCCAATAGGTTAAAACGGCGTCGAGTAAATCTTTTAAATTCTTGAAGTGCCAATAGAAACTTCCGCTCGTCAACCCCAACCTACGCGCAATAGCGACGACCTTTACGCCTTCTATTCCGCGCTCTCTTAAAACGTCCAGCGTCGCAAGCAACCAATCCTCGCGCGACGCTTTTTCCTTTTTTTCGATTACTGCCATTCCGCTTTCCATAGAGGCCTCTATTGACATAGAGAAGTCTATGGTACTACCGTAGAGATGTCTATGGTTGACTTGAGAATCACGCTTTTGTGAAATGCTTAGCCACGTCTAAAGGGAGGGGGAACTATGAATAGATTACTCATTTCCACGACAAGTGCAGTTTTAGCGCTTGGGCTTGCGGTCAGTGGATCTGCTTTGGCGCAGAATATGCTTCCAAAAGGTCGAACGGCTGCTGCAATCGAAGACGGAACCTATCCGGCGTCCTATTTCCCAAACACTGAAATTCTCGGTGAAAGCGAGATGCGGATCACCGCATTGGGCACGGGAATGCCAAACCAAACAAAAGCGGCCGTTTCCATTTCGTTCCTAGTCGAGTTGGGCAATGGGGATACCTTTCTTTTCGACGTTGGCACCGGATCTACTGGCAACCTTTTTTCATTGCGACCAGATTTCTCAAAGATCGATAAAGTCTTTTTCAGCCATCTGCATGTAGACCATGTCGGTGACTTCATGGGTCTTCACGTTGGAGGCTGGCTCTCTGGCCGCTACACCCCGCTTCGTATTTTCGGTCCGTCCGGATCCGAGGAAGAACTGGGCACCAAGGCATATGTAGACGGTATGTCGAAGGCTTATGCTTGGGACCTTGCGACCAGAACCGGTGCTTTGCCGGATGAGGGTGCGAAACTTGATGTCACCGAATTCGATTACATGCAGGAGAACGAGATCGTTTACCAAGAAAACGATGTCATCATTCGTTCCTGGCCGGCGATCCACAGCCTCGATGGCTCGGTCAGTTATTCCCTTGAATGGAACGGGCTAAAGTACGTCTTTGGCGGAGATACCTACCCGAATAAATGGTATGTCGAGTATGCCAAAGACGCAGACTTAGCATCTCACGAAGCGTTTTTGCCGCCAGATGCGTTGGCACCCTACTTTGGCTGGGACATGAAGCAGGCAACTTATGTCGCCACCCGCGTCCACACCGAACCCGCGGCTTTTGGCAAGGTCATGTCAGCGGTCAAGCCTCGCATGGCACTGGGATACCATTCTGTTCTTTCACCAGAAAACTACCAGGCGATTTTGGAAGGCGTTCGTTCGACGTATGACGGGCCGCTGACGCTAGCGCGCGATCTTCAGGTAATCAATGTCACCAAGGATCAGATTGTCGTCCGGGAGGCCAGCGTGGATGACTATGCCCTGCCACCGGCAGTCAGCGACGAATATATCAAGGCGCCTCGCTCGAAGGAAAAAGAGCCATCTGACAAGGTGACTGCTGGCAAGTGGGAAGGATACACCCCGCCGCCGATGCCGGATCAATAACAACAACTTCGCTGTATCCGCGCGGCCAGATCACAGGTCGCGCGGGACAAAACGGCAAATGTCTTCCCATGAGAATGACGGCTGCGTCACAGACGCGTGTCGAGAACTGGGGAACTCATTACCCAGGCAAGTGATGGAACGAAAGCATTGCCAATGAACTTGTCACGGAACACAGTAAGCAAACCACCGGGCCGTGTCAGATACATGCTGGCACTTGTGACGGCAATGGTTTTGCCGATTGGGGCGCAAGGAGATGTGACGCCTTACAGCGGGGCGGAAGTCGCTGACAACATAGCCGTCTTACGAATTGAAGACGAAGGTATTCACCTGGATCTGGAAATATATCCTCGGGACTTAACGGCCTTCGCCGCGACACTGTCATCTGGAGAATGGTCGGAACCACGGCCGGAATTGGTCACATATGACGTTGCATCCGACAAAGGCCTTGAAGATTTCTTGATAGTTCGGGGCGACGGAACTCCGTTGCCATTGCAATTCCTAACTGCGGAGCGACGCAAAAGGATCGACCGCGCATCTCCTCTTGCCGGAATGACCGATCCTATCACCGGCAGCAAAATTCCGGCACCTCCTGATGATCCTGAAGTAATCTACGTTAGAGCATTCTATGACTTTGAAGGCCTCAAACCCGAGAAATTGATCATCCGCCCTCCGCTGGCCAAAGACGAAGACACTGCGGTATCGATTGGCTTCATGGTCTTTGATCGCGCCGTTCCGGTCACCCGATTCAGTTTTCTCAGCAAAGAATCGCGATTTACGATCAACTGGTCGGACCCCTGGTTTACTGCATTTGCCAACGCTAACCTCAACCGCTCAGCCCAAAGCGGGACGACATCCTATCTGTATGTCGCTCCACGCGAACTCCGCCACGAGGTCCTGATCCGGTCTCGTGATCTTGCACCCTGGATCGATCAAACCCTGGGTACCGGATCAAATCTGGATCCTGCGTTACAGTCACAGATTCTTGCGGATGCACTGAACGAATTCGCAACCAAGAACCCAGTCGCCATCGAGGGCGAGCAGGTAATGCCTTCGAACGTGCGCGGTTCGTTCCTGACGCTCGGGGAACGCGGGTTTCAGGTTGTTGATGGCCCCTCAACGCTTAATGCTGATACGACGTTCATCGGCGTGATATCGTCTTATCCTATTCCAACTTTGCCAAAGGAGGCGTCTGTCACCTGGGACATGTTCGGCGATACGATCCACGAAGTTCCTGTGACGCTGACGGATGTTGCTGGTCCGTTCCTGGATTGGGCGACGCCTGAGAATGCCAAGATCACGTGGGAAAATCATCTGAAACGATATGCCGAGCCTGAGGTTTCTCGGGTGAAGGCTCAAGGTGTTGTGTTTGTGCCTCTGTGGACACTGTTTACCGTTGGCCTTTCAGCTCTGGTCGGCCTGATCGCCATACTAACTTCCCAGAAGCACCTGCGGATTGGATTATCCGTGCTTACAATCGGCTGTTTTCTTATCGGGTCGGTATTCTGGAATTCACGATCCGTCTCATTGATAAGCCCGACTTCTGATCAAGCCGCAGACCATGTCGCTGCGGATGCTTTTTCCCAGCTCATAGCCAACGTCTATGTTGCAGCCCTCGAAGTGTCGCCAGAAAAACGCAGCGAGGCGCTAGCCCCAATCGTTCTGAATGTTGACCTTGTTGAGGTGTCTGCAGAACTGGAAGCAAGCTTGGGGATCCGGGTACCCGGTGGTGGCCTCGCGCAGATCGCTGAGGTCACGGATGTCGTCATAGTAGACGGTGGATTGAATAGATACGGAGCGTTTGAAGGCGTTGCGCAATGGCGGGTCGACGCGCGCGCGGGCCATTGGGGTCATGATCACCGTCGAAGGGTGGAATACCGCGCAAGGGTCGAGTTCCGACCTGAGCGAGGTAGCTGGAAAGTTAGAGCAATCACTGTGTTGGAGGCGCGTGCACCGGATGTCTAAGCGGATAAGCAGAGCTTTGTTGGTTTTTGTCACAACCTGCCTGATAGTGTTCGCGGTTACGAGCCACGCGCATTTTCTACTGAACCTGAACGTTCGGGTATTCCACGTTGAACACACCAGCGACGGGTTGCGTATCCATCTTCGACTGCCCATGCCTTACCTTGTCGCGGACAAAACGGGAGCAATTGGGGCAGATGGCCTTCCGTCAACTGCTCCGTTTACGACAAATGCCCTTGAGGACGGCAATGTCGTGCATTTTGCCGACACCGCTCAACTGGATGCTGACCCGCTCGGGCTCGGTCGAATCGCTGAGGCCGGAACAATTGTCGAAGTGCAAGGTCAGCGCGTAGCAGGAAACGTGGTGTCTGTGGCAATCCATCGGGTGGGCGAAGAACCGGGATTTGCTACTCTGAACGAGGCCCAAAAAGCGGTGTTTGAGGGATCAACTCTGTCGCTCGATCTGCCTGTATATGTTGGCGATGTCATCGTCGATGTCACCGTACGGTATGACCTGAAAACCACCCCGTCTACCTATGCGCTGTCAAACGCTCTGAACCCCGGATTGCCAGACCAGGAAATGACCGCGAACCTCATCCTCGACTACGGCTCCAGCGACCCACTTGTCTTTCGAACGCGGGGTCTGATGGAAGATCCGGTTGAGATTTCAAGGTCGAGTTTCGCAGGAATCGTGACTTTCATTTGGGAGGGTGTGCGCCACATTCTCGAAGGCATCGATCATGTATTGTTTGTTGTTTGCCTTGTCATCGGCGCGCCTGAACTGCGGGCGCTACTCTGGCGTGTCACCGGGTTTACAGTTGGCCACAGCGTAACACTTTCGCTTGGCTTCTTTGGCTATGTTCCATCCGGTGCATGGTTTGTTCCTTTGGTAGAAACAGGGATTGCGCTCTCAATCATCTACGCAGCTGTTCTGGCCATAAAGCGAGAAGATTCGGGGCCAAACGCCAACAGAAAAGTTTTCGTAGTGACCGTCCTGATGGGATTGCTTCACGGCCTGGGCTTTAGTTTCGTGCTGCATGAAATCCTGCAAGTGACTTCGCCCAATATTTGGCAGAGCCTATTGGCATTCAACATCGGCGTGGAGGTTGGTCAAGTCGCAATCGTTCTGGTGACGTGGCCGCTCCTAAATTCGATTTCAAAATTTGGCCCAACTCCTGAGTTTACGCTCAGAGTTTCGATAGCTATCGGCTGCGGAACTGTCGCGAGTTGGTGGACATTCGAGCGTGGGAAAAACTTTCTGGACTTACTTTCAATTTAGCCGGTTACGAACGATAGCTTTGGGCTGCGACCTGCCGACTGCGACTGCAGGAGACAGATAGCCTCGGGATGGCCGGTTTGGGCTCAATTTGACACTTCGCCTTTGCTTTACTTGTGTGCTGGGTGATTGGTCAGCGTATTCGAGTATTGAAAGGTGTCTTTCGTCGTGAAGTGTTCTCCAAATGAGCGTGACATGCACCAGATATAGGCTTGCGGAAAGACCAGTGTTTCTGCTGAAGTCCGGACTAGATGTGATGTATTGAAAGGAGAGTGTTTTCTAAAATTGCTTGATGCTTTTTTGGGGAAATAGAGCGTTACGTCAACTAATAGGGAGACCATCACCTTTCAGGTGAAAAGACGTAAGATGTACGTAACGCGCATAAAATTTTCCTGTAAGTTGTTGATTTTATTGGCGTCAGAATCCGTGTGGGGGGCACCACGAAACTCATGAAAGTACTTAAATATCAGAGCGTTAAAGCGCAGTCGCTAGATTCGAAGGTGACACAAGAGGTGACGTTATGCCTCTAGTCATCGCTGAACTTGGAGCGATCATGATCTTAGCAAAGCACGTAACGCAGAAGAAAGAGGGTGGTGTTAACCAAGTCCTAAGCGGTCACGGTCGTGAGAACGAGGTGAACCTCTTTTTGGATGTCTGCGTGCAACAGCTGCCATCGACATATTTAATCCGAAATGATCGACCATCGTCGTCCAAGCCAATTTCCAGCAGCTTCTGGCACTGGCCGCCAAGATATTCAGAATAGTTTCTTTTTTGTTGCATCCAGTGACGTTTCGATAGGGGCAGGCGCTATGGGCTGTTCAGCTCAACTCGATGGTATTGCCGAAAAAATAAATGCTGGAAGGTTTCGTTATACTTTGTATGAACTCCACCCATTCTTCTCCGTAAACCTGCTCGAAAGATTCCGGGTAGGCCCAGACTGCATTGTGGTAGGTAAATGTGGTCAGCAAAACACCTAGCGTGCAGGCGCTGGCAAATTCCTTTTGCTTACCTTTGAAAAGCATCGAAACAAACAGACCAGCCATGCTTGCAAGACCAATTCCGACAATGTCTTGCGCGCCGGGTTGCCCACTTCCGGGCACGTTAACCAACTGAGACTGAAAATAGCGTGTCAGAAAAACTGCAATGGCACCTAGGAAAAAGGCTCCGATGAAAGAACCGGGGTATGCCAATCGTACCCAGATGCTGTCTGTTCTGCCAGGAGTAGCTTTGCTGGCGGCCACTTCGGCGCGATGATTGATGCTTGTGACGCGGTCCTGAAAGGACTTTTGTTCTTTCTGCATAATAATACTCAGGGACCTTGATGAATCATCTCAATCAAACACCCCTCGGAGTAGCGAAGCTGTAATGAGCGTGCAACCCTGGCGCGTGTGATCCTGTTCTGAGTAGAGCTTGCGCATCATTTTGGGAAATCACATGAAGTTGCGTAGCAAGCGTGTGGGTCGCCAACAAGCTGCGTGCTTTTTGGCCTACGCAAGCATTTGCAGCCGGGATGTTTGCCGGTTCTCTTGGCGGCAAGCAACTTGCGGCTTTTCAATCACTTTGGTTGGCAGTATGAGTTTCGGAAGTCACCCGCTTTACAGCTTTGGTGGCGCGCGGATGTGGCGAAACTGGTAAACGCAAGGGACTTAAAATCCCTCGCCCTAGGGCTTGCGGGTTCGATCCCCGCCATCCGCACCAATTTTTACTGAAATGAGATAGTGCCAGATTGCCTTTGCCCGAGATTACAGCCGGCTTGGCAGGCAATGCGGCGACTGTTCAGCAAGATGGATGGCAGCTGAAGAGGGCATTTAAGTACGGTTCTAATGATGTATGATCAGACCGGGAAACCAAGTTGGTTGATCAGGCGCCAGATATCACGGTTTGCCGTCGACAATTGCGCTACGATGCTTTCGATTTCCTGAATGGCCTTTTCATCAACCGTGTCTTCACGCCCCAGCTTAATATCGGTCTTTCGGTCCGCAATGCGCATCAGGATGGTCTTGGGGTTCCCGCTGTCGGCATCAAAGGAATAGATGCAATGGTTATACCTGTTCCGAATGGACGACAGTTTGGCCAGCCGTTGCGTGTGGGCCAGGATCGGATCGCGAATTTCGGCAGGGCGGCCTTCCATCTTGGCAAGACGTTCAACCAGATCGATCCGGGCGCGCGTCGTGTTGAGCGTCAAGAAGATGATAACGGCGACGTCCTTGTTGGTGCCGCTCAGCCCGGCAATCAGATGGATCAACAGGCTTTCTGTGTTGGTCCACATGTAGTTCAGTTTGCCGACCAGCAAGATTAAGCGGTCAAAGCGGGTTTCCAGCGTCTCAGTCAATGGTTTGTCCGTGCGCTTCATCGGACGCCACTTCGAAATAGAACTGTGCTGCCGCGGTCCGGTTGCTTACACCGATCTTACCGGCAACATTGTGCATGTGCAGCTTTACCGTGTGCTCAGTGATGCCGAGGTTCGACGCGATGATCTTGTTGCTTTGCCCTTTCGAGACAAGGTGCAGAACCTGTTTTTCCCGCCGCGTCAGCCGGGAATAGATCGGATTAGGTTTCTTTGGATTTTGCTCTGGCTTTGCGGGTGTTTCACGCAGCAAGCGGGGTTTATTTTGATTTTGCAGATTTGACACGCAATCAGCCATAAAGCACGGCAGATACAATTCCTCATGCATCAGCAGGCGCAGAATGGACCGCCACACATCCGGTGCAACATTCATGGGAAGATAGCCGACATCCCCGAACTGCCCCCGATCCCAGTTTTCGAACAGAAAACGGGCCGAGTCCTCTTTGCGGTACGCAAAGGCCAAACAACCTGATCCGGTTGCTTCGGTATAGACCTGCGGGCGGGCCAGCAAATCGTCTAACATAATCTGGTCGACAACAACTACTTTGCCAGCCGCGGCAACTGGGGCGCCGGAAGTTTTCAAGTCGGCGATGTCGTCATACCGATGAGCGGCCACACCGAATTCGGATTGAACGCTTCGCAGTGTCTGGTTGGAAAAGAAGAGTTCCTTGCCGATGAAATTGATCGAGAAATCTTCGGTACTAACATCAAGTTGGGCAATATTATCCTGCAACGGATTGCTCATTATTTCCCCCTATAAACCCACGCCACAAAATCGGTGACGAAATCGTAAACAACAATCGGAACACAAATTAACGGCAAATTAGCCGACAGTCCTGACCGACTATACCTGAAAGTCTAATTTTCTTCAATAATTCGTATCGCCCTGCCAATTGGGACTAGAACTATTGATTAGGTTCGCCATGGCCGTTCTCGTAAAAGTAGAGAAAAATTATGGATTTAACCGAGTGGTCGAATTTCCGCCGCATTTTCGTGTATTTGCGCGTTAATTTTGGGTTAATTTTTAAAATTTTAAATTAAATCAGCATCTTACCATATCTAATACTTTAGGGCAGCTATTCAGACAGCCTTCACGCTGCAACCATGTCCCTGCTTCAATTTGAGAAGCTTGGTTCCTGACGTGTCCGCGATTCGTGAATTTGCACGAATCCTAATTATCGCGGACAGCGCATCGGCTTAGCCGGGAAAGGAAGGTGGTGAACGAATCAACCAAATGAAACCGCTTCATGCGCGTATTGCGCCTGAATGCTTAAAAATTGTTTCAACTGCGCCAGTAGCCGTTTTGTAGATGAATGACGGTCGGGCGCTTAAAAAGTGGAATTTTGAAATGAAAAAGCGCAACCATGAACAACCTGTCAATGATGTTACTGCCATCGGCGAAGTGAACGTCGATGATGCATATGTTTATGTCGATGCAGACGTGGACGTTGAAGAAGCAGAAATTGACGCGAACCATAATGAGCAAGGTCAGGAACAGGGTCAGGAACAGACTGCTGAAGCAGACCAGGAACAGGGTCAAGACCAAGGTCAGGAACAGGGTCAGGAACAGTCTGCAGACGCGGACGCGGATCAGGATCAGAAACAGAAGCAAGATCAGGATCAGGACCAGCATCAGTACAATGGTGACAACACCAACGACAACTCCAACTCTGTAAGCATCGACTTTGGTGAGGAAGGTCTCCGCCCCAATGACGATGATCTGGTTGATGTCGATGTGTATGAAGGTGGCTCGGTCGAGGACATCATCACGGTCGGAAACGACTTTAACTATGATCCGGGCGACGACATGAACCTGGATATCTCGTTGGACGGTCAAGGCAACGACATGCTGGCCATCAACAACCAAGTGGCCCACCTGAATGACGATGACCATCTGGGCGCGGCACGTGTGTCGAACGACGGTGGTACCTTCGAACAGCACGGTGATGCCCATGGTGGCGAAGCCAACGCTGCTGAAGGTATTGCATCGCACGCAGACGGCGGTGACTCCGGTGACGGTGGATCAACCGACGGCGGCAACGCAATGTCATACACCAAGGGCGCATCTGCCTATGCCGGTGGTGGCGAAGCAGGTGATGCTGACGCCGACGCAGATGCCGGAAACGGTGGCGACTCGGGTGATGCAACGACCTTGGGTCTGAACGTTGGTAAAGGCTACGCAAGCTCTGACGGCTCCGGAGACGGTGGCGATAGCGGCAATGCGAATGCCGATTCGAAGGCTGACAATGACGGTGACTCGGACGCGTCGGATGCTGACAGTGACGGTGGTGACGGCGGAAATGCCGGATCAATCGGTCTGGGTCTGGGTGTTGGTCTTTCAGGCGCTGGCAATGACGGCGACTCGACTGGCGGCAACAACGACAGCGACGCCCACGCGCTGGGTGCTGGTCTTGGTGCTAACGACTCGTCGGCGAACGGTTCAGACGGTGGCAACAGTGGCGCCGGCAACTTGGGCCTGGGCCTTGCAGGCAGCCTTGCTGGCAGCGTGGCTGGTAACGACGCAAGCGGCGACGGCGGCAAAGGCGACGGTGGCAATGCCAACGGCGGCGACGGTAGCAACAACGACGCAACTGGCGGTGCGGGCACCGGTGGTGCCGGTGGTGCTGGCAGCCCTGCTGACTTTGAAGAAGCAGCAGGCGGCGGCGGTGCCGGCGGTGCTGGAACCGGCGGCAACGGAAGCAATGAGAACATCACCGGTGGCGGAACTGGCGGTACGGGTACCGGCGGTTCGGGTGACGGTGGTGACCCGGATGCTGACGCTGATGCGACATCGGATGCTCAAGGCGTCGGTAACCAGAATGCGGACTCTGCTGGTGGAGCTGGCGGAACCAACACCTCCGACGGCAGTGCTGACGGTACCGGAACCGGTACTGCGACAGCGGACGGCGTCGGTGGCGGCGGCGGCGCAATCGATCTGGATGCGACCTCTGATGGTAGCGGCACCGGATCGGTAGACGCCGACAATGACGCCGGTAATGGCGCAGCTTCCAGCCTTTGGGCGGTTGCGGACACTGACGGATCCGCTGACGCGATGGCTGACGCAATCTCTGGCTATGGCGGCGCAGGCAGCTCCGACAACGATGCAACGGCTACCGGATACGGTACATCGGACGGTACGTCCACGTCGGGCATCGGTGGCGGCGGCGGTGCTGCACAAGCCATGGGTGGCCAAGGCGGTAATTCGCACGGCTTCGTCGATATTGGTGACACCAAAGGTGGCATGCAGCAAGGCGGCGACGCATCGGGTGCGAACTCGGGCGCAGGTGGTGCCGGTGGCAACGCTGGTGACTGGGGTTCGGGCAACGGTGGCGATGGCATCGTCAACGGTGAGTCGCACGCATCGGCCGCAGCGGTCGTCGATACTTCGGCGTTCAACCAGTCGATCGTCATGGGTGCCAACGTTCTTGGTAACTCGGTCGATACGACCATGGTTGGCGGCAACATGTCGTCCAGCTACTCCAGCGACGACACCGACGTTTAATCGGAAGCAGAGCTCGCTTTGGCGGGCTCTGACCTCTTAAAAACTGCCGGGGGCGCATTATGCGGCCTCGGCCCAACTTAACCTAAACCGGAAATTTCAGGCCGGGGCAGGGAAAGGAAACTAAAATGGCACTCGACAGTATTACGGAACAAATTGCACATTTTGTTGGCACTTTTGAACTTACGACCGAACAGGCCCGTTGGCGTGATTTTTATGAAGAATTTACTGCTCTGCGTAAGAAAGCAGAACTTGAGGGTCTCGAAGATCCGGCCCGCATCAATGTCAAAGCCAATCTGAAAATGGATCCGGGCGATTACGGTCCGGTGCCTTACAAGTTTGGACCCGCACAAGATGATGTCCCCCCACCAACGGAAAATTCTGGTCTGATTGATGGTGCTGATGGGTCACCCGGCCCTGCGGTCGGCCCGGATGCGATCTTGCCCGAAGATGCGCCGGGATTCAGCTCGTTTGTGCAGATGAACATCATTCTGGAGCCCGAATACATCACCGAGCTGATTGGATCAGCGGTCACCTACACGGTGCAGAAAATCCATCTGATCGACAACGATGTCGTGGGCGAAGGTGACTTCCGTGATGTCGAGGCCCTGATGGCGCAAGCCGACGCGCTGCAAAGCGCGGCACTGTCCTTGCATGCCATATCGACCCCATCGATCCACATCCAGGACTATCAGTCCGGTGAGGCTGTCGAACAACTTATCGAACAAATGCAATCGCCCATTAATCTTGAGATTGAAGGCGTAACGGTACATCAGTTTCACGGCGAGGATGCCTCGGGCATTATCGTGAATGGCGAGTATGTCGATGAAATTCCGGACTTTTTGGAGCTGCTGCCGGAACATCACAAGGATGATTTGGAGGACGAAGACGCCGAGGACGAGTTGGCCGAGGCATTGCCTGCCGAATGGGATCAATCCGAAGACCCCGAATTTGAAGACGGTCATTCGGTGGTCGCGGGTGGCAACTATGCCGTCAACGAAGTCGCGGTATCGGTTGGCTGGGTCGATGCGCCCAACATCGTGGTCGGTGGGCAGGCGATCAACCTGACCGCTGTCAGCCAGGTCGCCGTCGTCTCTGATGTCGACCAAGGTGCGCCGGGTGCGCAAAGCGACACGCATGTTGTCCAGTCTTCAAACATCGCGACCGAAGCCAACGAGGCATCATGGGTGGAACACAATGTCTCGGATAATCCCGATCAGGACCCGATTGTCATGATCGACTGGATTTCCGGTGATCTGCTGGTGACCAATTTCATTGAGCAGCTTATCGACGCCACGGATATTGACCACATCAATACGGAAATCTCAGCTTCGTCCACAGCCTATACGCTGGGCGATAATGATATGGCCAATGTGACCAACATCATTCAGCTGGGCAGCTATTATGATGTGATCATTATTGGCGGCGATATGGTCTCGATCGACGTTGTGAACCAGACCATCGTTTTGTTGGACAATGATGTGATTCACGGCGCAAGCCCGACGGATGCCGAAGACAATCTTGTAATGAACCAGGTATCGTTGACGACCGAAGGGGAAGACACCCACGAAGAGTTAAGCGACAATCTGGCCAGCACGGTATCTTTGCAAGAGGTGGATACCGATGCACTGGAAGACGCGTTGTTGAACGATCCGATGTTTGCCGGAACAGAAGTGGTGCGGGTTCTCAAGATCGAAGGTGACCTGCTGCAGATCAACGTCATTGACCAGGTAACCATGTTGCAGGATGACGACGATGTTTACGTCGAAAACTCAAGCGGAGAAGGGGTTTCCGCGCTAGGTGCGGGCAACGCGTTATTGAATTCGGCCAACGTGACCAAAATGGGAATCGACTCTGTCGTGATGGCGCAAGAGGGCGAATACTCGGATGTGATGTTGCATCAGGCCAGCCTTATCGACAGCCCAGAAGAGGAAAATGCCGAGCTTGTCAACGAAGCGATCGCGATGTTGTTGGAGGATGTAGATGGGCCGGGCAATTCGGAAAACGCCCCAGGCCAGAGCAATCTGACGTCCTCAGAAGCGGCTGCCATCGACGACGGCCTGCAATCTATGCTAGCGTAGTAACCCTGTTTGTTACGAGTGTTTTGAAAGTTTTAACATGTCGATTGTTTTTCCGTCGCGCCCGAGACGATACGCCAGTCCGTTGGATCGTAACGCTGGTGCCGTTTCCAAGCCGCCAAGTGCGAGCAAATCAGATTTGAAACGGAAAAAAGTTCTCGGATTGCGCTTGAGCGAAGATTTACGCGTTAGTAATCCGCCAGACGGTGAACGGGAGGCAGTCGCCAAAAGCGATGCGAGCGCCGGCAAAACCGTGAAAGCTGATCCTGAACATCACGAAGTGAAAGAGGAACCGCACCTGCGCGCCGGACCTTCCTCCCGGCGCAAGCAGCCGCAGCCTGCCGAAGACAATGACCAACAGGGCAGCGGTGATGGGGTGGCCGATGTCGAGGGCCCCGATCCTGAACCCGTCAATAAAACGAGCGACCGTACACCCCCCGCGTCGCGCTCGAGTGGCGGTGATCGCATGGGCACCACTATCGAGGCCAAAGCGAACGAGCCAATGCTGCGCAGTAATTCTGGCGGCGGCGATGGCAAGGGGCCACCCCAAACATTTCACAAGCGAACGCCGCCTGAAGATTTTCAGGCGACGTTGCGCACTTCGTTACGCGCGATCTATCGCAATCTGGCTTTTGTGCTGGTTCTGACCTGTGCAACGAATGTTCTGATATTGGCGATCCCGATCTATCTGTTCCAGATCAGTGACCGCGTCCTGACTAGCCGGTCGTTGGACACGCTGATCATGTTGACCGCCATTGTCGCCGGGGCAGTGATTTTCCAATCCGCCTTCGACGCGGTGCGGCGGTTCATGCTGATGCGCACCGCGGTTGAGGTGGCAGCCCGTCTGGGTGCCCCGGTTCTCAGCGCTGCGGCGCATGCGTCGCTGCATGGCTCTGGGCGGGAATACCAAACACTCGGTGATTTGCAGCAAGTGCGCAGCTTTTTGGTCTCGGGGACACTGATTTCCTTCCTGGACGTGCCCTTCGCACCATTGTTCATCCTGATGATCTTTTTGGTTCACCCGCAGCTTGGGATGATCGTTATCGTTACGGCGGTTTTGCTGATGACAATTGCATTCATCAACCAGCGTATGACGGCCAAACCCTTTGCCGAAGCCAACAAGGCGCAGTCCATGGCTAACATGCATCTGGATTCGATGTCGCGAAATAGTCAGATCATCAACGCACTGGCAATGATCCCCGAGGCCGTGCGCATCTGGGGACGCGACACCGCACAATCCCTGACATGGCAGGTCCGCGCGCAGGACCGGAATGTGATTTTCGCGGCCATTTCGCGGGCGGTGCGTTTGCTGACGCAGATCGGCATTCTGGGTTGGGGCGCGTTTCTGGCTTTGCAGGGTGAGATCACCGGCGGCATGGTCATTGCGGCCTCAATTATCGCGGGCCGCGCTTTCGCGCCGATCGAGGGTTCGATCGAAGGCTGGAACGGCTTCCTGCTGACACGCGGAGCCTATGGCCGGATCAATCAATTGCTATCCAACTCGGCCCTGCAATTCGAAAAGCTGCGCTTGCCGCGCCCCGAAGGTCGGCTGGACGTGGAACGCCTTCTCTATGTGCCTGGCGGCACCAAGCGTGTTGTGCTGAACGGGATCAGTTTCTCGCTGAACCCGGGTGAAACTCTGGCCATCATCGGCAACTCGGGTGCGGGCAAGACCACGCTGGGCAAAACGCTGGTTGGGTCAATCCTGCCCACATCCGGCAGCGTCCGGCTGGACCTGATGGATATCCGCAACTGGGATCCGCGTCAGTTTGGCGAAAGCATCGGCTATCTTCCGCAGGACGTGCAATTGTTCCCTGGTACGATCAAAGACAATATCGGCCGGATGCGGGACGATGCGACCGACGAACAAATCCACGACGCCGCCGTTCTGGCCGATGTACACAACATGATTGCCACGTTGCCGCAAGGCTATGAAACCGTGGTGGCTGCGGATGGGTCACCCTTGTCGGGTGGTCAGAAACAGCGCATCGCACTGGCGCGGGCCTTCTTTGGCAATCCGCGCATGGTGGTTCTGGACGAGCCGAACTCGAACCTGGACGTTGCTGGTGACAGGGCCCTTGCCCGGGCCATCGAACAGGCACGGGAAAGCAAGATTACCGTCGTGGTGATCACGCAGAAACCAACGCTGCTGAACGTGGTCGACAAGATCATGCTGCTGACGGATGGCCGTGTGGCGCTGTTTGGTCATCGCGAACAGGTTCTGCAACAACTGAACGGGCCGCGTAATAATCAGCCCGGCATTCAAAACAAATAAGGGGGGTGCGACATGAATGAACTGGTACCCGTGAACAACGATCCCAATGATCCGACCGTCTGGTATGCCGAAGTTCCACGCTCGATCAATCGTCTGGTTGTAATTGGGCTTACCATGCTTGTCGTTTGCTTTGGCGGTTTTGGCGTCTGGTCGTTCAGTGCACCGCTGGCCGCTGCTGTGATTGCACAAGGTAGTTTTGTCGCGACAGGTCGCAACAAGATCGTGCAGCACCTGGAAGGCGGTATCATCGAGGAAATCCAGGTTGTTGAAGGTCAGGCTATCAAAGCCGGGCAAGTGATGATGACGCTGGATCAGACCTCGGCCGAAGCCAATGAGCGTGAATTGTTCATCCGTAAAATCCGCCTGCAGGCCATGTCAGATCGTCTGAATGCCGAGTACAATGAACTGCAGCGGCTGGAGTTCTCGCCTGACCTTATTGCCAATTCAGAAGATACAGAAGTTCTGTCCATTCTCGATGGGCAAAAGATCACTTTTGATCTGTCCCGCAAGACGCTGTTGAACGACATCGCTCTGCTCGAACGCAACATGGAAGCTCTGAGAATTCGCTCCAGCGGGTTCAATGCACAGTTGGACAGCATGGTGCGGCGCTCGGAAATTCTGCAGGAAGAACTCGAAACCAAGCAGGCGCTGTTCGAAAAAGGCCTGGTGCGCAAAGGTGAGCTGAACACGATCCGTCGGGTTCAGGCCGAAGCGGAAGGGCAACAAGCACGGCTGCAGGCCGAAGCGGCTGAGATCAGCCAGATGCTGTTGAAATACGAAGAACAGATTACTCGCACCCGTGCTGCCTATCGTGAGGCCGCGCTGGATGAGTTGGGCGTGATCGAAGCCGATCTGGAAAGTGTCCGTGAAAAAGCTCGCCAGGCCCGCAGCGTTCTGGACCGCGCCGTTGTGCGGGCTCCGGTATCCGGCACAGTGGTGCGACTGCACTATCATACGCCGGGTGGTGTGATCGAAACCGGTGAACCCATTGCCGAGATTCTACCCGCAGACGCTCCGCTGATCATCGAAGCACAGATTCCGCGCACCGAGATCGACAGTGTCGTGACAGGGCAGGACGCCACCGTGCGTCTGGTCGCCCTGAACCAGAGGACAACACCGGTGCTGCAAGGGCAGGTGTTCTATCTGTCTGCAGACTCGGTGATCGAGGATTCAACTGGAGCCCCGCAAGAGGTCTATCTGGCCCGCATTTCACTGGAACCAGAAGAGATTGAACGCGTGCGCGGCTTTATCCCAACACCGGGTATGCCCGCCGAGATCATGATCCAGACCGAAGAGCGGACCTTTGCGGCCTATATCGCGAAACCTGTGACGGACAGCATGTCGCGCGCATTCCGCGAACAATAGCAGGGGCGGTCTACACCTTCCATTTTTCGCATGTTAGCCTTCGGTGATATTCACCGGAGGACTGCTGATGCCATTGACCGTAAAAGCCATGATGGAGGCCGCAAATGCGGTCGTCGAACGTGTAGACACCGATTTTGCCCAACAGGTCATGGAACAGGGCGGGTTGCTTCTGGATGTGCGCGATGCTGTTGAATTGCAGCAGACGGGCCGGGCCAATGGTGCCCACCACATCCCGCGCAGCATGCTGGAATTTCGCGCCGATAATAGCTTGCAATCTCACGACCCCGAGCTTCGGAAAAATCGCCCCATCGTTCTTTATTGCGCCGCTGGTGGCCGCGCCGCTTTGGCCGGTAAGCTGCTGAAAGACATGGGATATGAGCAGGTCTACAATCTTGGCGGATTGCCCGATTGGATTAATGGTGGGGGTGAGGTGTCGTCCTAAAGGATCAGGCGTTCAGAAACGCCCTTACGGCGGCTTCGAATTCGCGCGGTTTTTCGGCGTGCAGCCAGTGGCCTGCACCGGGGATTTTGGCAAACCTGGCGGCCGGGAACAGCGTGCGGATCAGGTCACGGTGTTCAGGCAGGACATAGTCAGAATCGCCGCCCGAAAGAAACAGGGTCGGACCATCCCAGGTTGCGTCCAGCTGCGGAAAACCCATGATTTTGGGCATCTCGGCGGCCAGAACATCCAGGTTCAGTAGCCAGCGTTGCCCCTGAACATCCAGCGACTGCGTGAAAAAGCTTTGAAGCGCTTTTTCTACACCCAGTTCGGCCAATTGCTGTGACGCATCCGAACGTCGCTCGACTTTTGACAGGTCGACGGCGCGCATCGCCTCGATGAACTGGATCTGGCTATGAGAGTAGGTGACTGGCGCAATGTCGGCGACCACCAGTTTGCGTAGCAGTTCGCCGTGTTGCAGCGCCAGCGTCATCGCCGCCTTGCCGCCCATCGAATGGCCCAACACGTCGGCTTCGCCACCATAGTGCGCAATCACTTCGGCCAGATCATTGGCAAGGTCGCCATAGCTGTGCTGCTCGGTCCACATGCTGTACGCGTGGTTGCGCATATCGACGGCCACAACCTGCCGCTCATCAGCCAGCCGTCTGGCAATTACGCCCCAGTTCCGGGCCGAGCCGTACAGCCCATGCGCAATCAGCAAAGGGGGGGTCGCGGTCGGTTCACCATGTATGATCGTGTTCAGCATGAAGTTGTGATACCCGCCGTGAATAGAAACGACCAGCCCCATTGTCGCCTTCGCAAGAGGCGGCTAGATTGGCGGGCTTGGAGGCCTCGTCATGTCGGAAAAAACAGATATCCAAACCCAGATCGCGCAGACGGTTCAGTTGCTGCGCAAAAAGTTGGGTGTGCGGGATAAGACGCTGACGGCCTCGATCCGCAAGGCCAAGCGGCAACTGCCCCGGCGGATTTACAAACAGGCCTTGCTGTTGGCCAGTGCCGAGCCAATGGCCGCCCATCCGAAGCTGCGGCTGATTCTGGACACCCCGAAACTTGCGCTTGCGTCAGAAGAGGTTCAGGCGCATCTCAGCGGTATCAATCGCGCCGACCGGCGGCTGGGCTGGTTCCTGGGGATGCTGGGGGGACTGGCGTTCAACCTGATCGCTTTAACGATTCTGTTGCTTGTCTTCTTGTGGTGGCAGGGTTTTATCTGATCCGTATGAAAAACGGCGCCTCAAAGGCGCCGTTCAAGTCTTTGATTTTCGACCTGATTACAGGTTCGGATAGAGAGGGAACTTGGCGCAGAGGTCCGCGACCTCGGCTTTGACCTTGGCTTCGACGGCGCTGTTGCCGTCTTCGCCATTGGCGGCCAGCCCGTCGACCACTTCGATGATCCAGTCGG
>NZ_JBQFVB010000011.1:0-140377 GCF_056539465.1 Ruegeria sp. BB1 | reverse complement strand
TGGTCATGCCCGGCGACAACGTCGGCTTCACCGTCGAGCTGATCGCCCCGATCGCGATGGAAGACGGCCTGCGTTTCGCCATCCGCGAAGGTGGCCGCACCGTCGGCGCCGGCGTTGTGTCGAAAATCATCGAGTAAGGCGCTAAAGCCAATACTCAAAGAAAGGGCGTCCCTTGGGGCGCCCTTTTTGCTTGGATGTATGCTAATGCGCGCAAACTGCCTTTGCCGAAGGCTTAATCGTAAGCAGCATCCACGATAAATTCCACTTTCAGTTCGGGGCGTGCCAGCTTGGCTTCCCCGCAGGCGCGGGCCGGTGCGTGACCTTTGGGAACCCAGGCATTCCAGACCTCGTTCAATCCGGCAAAATCTTTCATATCGGCCAGCCAGATCGTTACACGTAGCATTTTCTCACGTGATGACCCGGCTTGTACGAGCAGGGCATCGATTTTTTCGAGGCAAATTCGGACTTGTTCCTGAATAGTGTCACCCTCGGCGACTTGTCCGGTCAGGTAGGCCACGCCGTTGTGTTTTACGATTTTCGAGGACCGTTCGCCGGTGTCGATGCGTTCAATCATGGGGCATTCTCATTTAGATGTTTGATGCGGCTGTTCATGGTCACAAGATGACCTGCTTGGCAATTGCTATTTTCGTGGCAAGATCTGCGGTCGTTTTGGCGGTTTAATCTTACCTCCACTTCAACGCAAAGAAGTGACCCCATGTTTGCACTCGAAGCAAACGGCGCGAGACTCGCAGGGGTTGGTGTCAGAAAATCAGAGCTTGGGGTAAATCATGTTTGGACTTCCGTTCGTACACTACAGCACGCGTATCCTGCACAGCACCGATCTGGGCGACATGCAAGCCGCAATCCTAAGCGCCGATGATCCTGAGACGGGCACCAGATCGCACCTGCCACGTCCGCAGCAGAAAGTAAGCCACATAACCTGTCTTTCAGAGAAACCTGAAAGATTCCGGGTGGAAAAGTAGTAGGTCGGAATCAACGCTCTAGCCCACCTAACAGCGACTGCTAAACTCAACATGCACCTGTAAAGCGCGCCTGGCCCCGGTCAGCGCGCAAAACTGATGAGGTAGGGCATGGTGGGTTTGGACCTTTTGGTAAATGCGGCGAATGTCTTTTACCTAATTTCTTACTCGGTCAGGGATATTTTCTGGCTGCGTGTTCTGTCGGTGATTGGCGCGATGATCCTGCTGCCCTATTACTATCTGCAACCCGCGCCGCTGTGGGCCCCGATCGGGTGGAACCTGTTTTTCACCGGTATCAACATCTTTTGGATTGTGCGTTTGTTGCTGGAACGACGCCCGGTGCCATTTACCGATATGCAAAGACACCTCTATGAAATCGCTTTGCGCAATTTCTCGGAGCGGGACGCATATGACCTGCTGAGAATGGGAGTTGCAAAAACGGTTCCGGTTGGAACCAATCTGTTAACGCAAGGTAGCCCGGTACACAGCCTATCGCTTATCGTGGATGGGGAAATCGGTGTTGAGATGAGCGGAGACCGAGTAGACACGCTGGGCGAAGGCCGGTTCCTTGGCGGGACGGCCTTTCTGGCCAAAGATCAGGGCTTTACCGCGCCGGTGACCGTGACAGCCCTTAAACCGTCACGGGTGATCGAATGGAACATGTCCGATCTGACTGCGGAACTGCAAAAACAGCCAGATCTGGCAATTTCAATCGAAGCCAGCCTTGGGCTCGAGATTTCGCGGTTTCTGCAAACCGCCAGATTACAGATGGCCTAAACCGCGGATTCTGCGGCAGCCCTTACGGCGCGAATATTGTCGCCATAGACACCGGAGCTTTCAACTGATCCACCCTTGAAGACGGCTGATCCTGCGACCAGCACGTCAGCCCCTGCGGCTGCAACCAACGGGGCTGTTTTCGGGTCAACACCGCCGTCGATCTCGATATGCACGGGGCGGTCACCGATCATCTGACGCAGTTTGCGGACTTTGCTGGTCATGTCGATAAATTTCTGACCGCCGAAGCCGGGGTTCACGGTCATGACGCAGACCAAATCGGTCAGGTCTAGAAGATGCTCGACGGCTTCGGCTGGCGTGCCGGGATTCAGCGCAACCCCTGCCTTCATTCCGGCTGCACGAATGGCTTGCATCGTACGGTGGGTGTGCGGACCGGCCTCGACATGCGCCGTAAGGATATCGGCACCTGCATCGGCATAAGCCTGAATATAAGGATCAACCGGCGCAATCATCAGGTGGACATCCATCACCGTTTTGACATGCGGGCGGAATGCCTTGACGGCGGGTGGGCCAAAAGTCAGGTTCGGGACGAAATGGCCGTCCATAACGTCGACATGGACCCAATCCGCGCCCTGGGCCTCGATCGCCTGAATCTCTTGCCCGAAATTGGCGAAATCGGCGGATAGGATCGACGGGGCGATCTTGATGGTGCGGTCAAAGCTCATGGTGGCCTCGTGTCAGCTAAAGAGTCGCGGTCGCGTATACCTGCGCTGCATTGCAAAGGGTAGCCCCCGTGGTTTGCCCAACGTTACAAAACTTTTATCGCGTTGCAGGAGTGCTTGAGCATTATAGGAGCAGTCATGTCAAAGGGCGGAGCCACTCCCGCACCCGCAGGCGCATGGGCTGTGCCGATACCCCTTGGCGGCTTTGGGTCCGGCGCCATGCGCAGCGCTACGCCCAACGGGATGAGGCCTCCGCAAGGAGGTCGAAGACGGGCGAGAGCCTCCGGTGCTCAATCATTATTCAGGGTCAGGGTAACCCGCTCTCCTGCAAAAACCGTGCGCCCGTATTCGACCGGCACGCCGTTTAGATCGGCATTGATCCCCGTCGAAAACAGCACCGGAGCGCCTTGCGACAGTTGCAGATGCAAACCCTGTGTCGCCGTGGCAGCCCGCGCGGTCAGGCGGGTAGACACACGGGTGTAGTCTGCGACGCCACAGCGTTGCAGTGCCTTGGTCACGGATCGCGTGTCTTGCAGCGCAGTCAGGATGTCGGGCAGACGATCAGCCGGAAAGACGCTCTGAAATAGGCCGATGGGCTGGCCATCGGCCAGAGACAGGCCGTCATACACGTGAACCGTGTCTCCGGGGGTAAGCTGCAGAGCTTCGGCTTCGGTTTCATCTGCCGCGCGGGTGGTCAACGACAGGATCGTCTTGCCCGGCATCTTACCGCTGGCCGATATGCTTTTGTGGTATCTCACCCGTTTGCCAATTGGATAATCGGTCGGGCGCGCGGCCACAAAAACGCCTGACCCGCGCCGTGGGCGGACCAGACCTTGTTCGGCCATGTCCGACAGCGCGCGCCGTACCGTATGCCGATTGACACCATGTTGCGCCGCCAATTGCGCCTCGGTCGGCAACCGGTCACCGGTATTGTATCGCCCCTCGGCTATGTCCGAGGTCAGGCTGAGCGCAATGCTTTTCCAGACAGGCGTTTTATTCATGTCACCAAACTTTCACGGGTGCGCGGATTGCGGGTTCTCCGCGAGGGGTGTAATATTTGTCTAGTTGTATAGTTCATGTAGACAACCTGGCCAAGGGGGTTTGATGACCGATAAAACAAAAACCGCGAATGCTGCGCGTCAGGAATGGATGGGTTTGCTGGCCTGCGCTCCAGAAGAAGAACTGATTGCGTTGTTGGATGAAATTGGCGCGCTTCCGCGCTTTCAATGGATCCGTCACCCCGAAGTAGGTGGTGTGATGGTGCGCGGACGGATCGGCGGCACAGGCGCGCCATTTAATCTGGGTGAAATGACGATCACGCGCTGTTCGCTCGCGTTGCAGGACGGAACAGTTGGCCATGGCTATGTGCAGGGGCGTTCCAAGCGAAAAGCGGAAAAAGCGGCGCTGGTTGATGCGTTGATGCAAACCGACGCCGCCGGAGACGTTCGTGCGCGGGTGATCGCTCCGCTTGGTCAACAGATGCAGACAGCCAAAACAACCCGCGCCGCCAAGGCCGCGGCCACCAAGGTCGAATTTTTTACGATGGTGCGAGGTGAAGACTGATGACCGTGCAAAACCAATTTTCAGGCGGGTTCCAGAACGCACCAATTGAAGCGGCCCATGCTTTTCGTGCCGCGATGACGGTCATGGCGCGCCCGGGTGAGATCCGCCGGATCATCGGCACTCACCCACCCGCGCCCTTGTCCGTGGTGGCGGGGACGTTGCTGCTGACGCTTTGCGACCCGGACACCAGTGTGTTTTTGGCGGGTGAGGTTGATACGGATGCAGTGCGGCAATGGTTGACCTTTCACACCGGTGCGCCGCTTGTGGCAGCGGACCAGGCTGACTTCGCAATCGGAACGTGGCAAGCGCTGATGCCCTTGGGGCAGTTCCGCATTGGAACGCCTGAGTATCCTGACCGTTCAGCGACGCTGATCGTGGAATGTGACGACCTAAATCAAGCGGGGGCAATGCTGACGGGGCCGGGGATCAAGGGCGTCGCCCGTCTGTCACTACCGGATATTCCGACGCTTCGGGCCAATGCGGCGCTGTATCCATTGGGATGCGATTTCTTCTTCACCTGCGGTGACAAAGTCGCGGCCTTGCCGCGGAGCACGCAGATCAAAGCAGAGGGTTAGTCGATGTATGTGGCTGTAAAAGGCGGTGAGAAGGCCATCGAAAACGCCCATGCCTGGCTGGCCGAGGAACGGCGCGGGGCGACCGATGTTGCTGAACTCAGCATCGCGCAGATCCGTGAACAGCTGAGCCTTGCGGTAAACCGGGTAATGGCCGAAGGGTCTTTATTCGACCCCGATCTGGCTGCTCTAGCCATCAAGCAAGCGCGCGGCGATTTGATCGAGGCGATTTTCCTGATCCGTGCCTATCGCACCACCTTGCCCCGGTTCGGGTATACCAACCCGGTTGAAACAGACCGTATGGCCTGCGACCGCCGAATCTCGGCCACGTTCAAGGATGCGCCGGGCGGACAGGTGCTGGGTCCGACCTTTGATTACACACATCGTTTGCTGGATTTCAAACTGGCCGCCGAGGGCGAGGTTCCGCCTTCACCCAAAGGTCAGCCACGCACAGACCCGGTTCCGCATATCGCCGACTTTCTGAAGGATGAGGATATCATTCAGGATGAACCTGCAAGCGAAGACACCCCGACTGACCTGACCCGGCAACCGATGGAGTTTCCGGCCGAGCGCCCCCTGCGCCTGCAATCGCTGGCCCGCGGGGATGAGGGGTTTGTGTTGGGCATGGCCTATTCAACCCAGCGCGGTTACGCCCGCAACCACGCCTTTGTCGGCGAATTGCGCATCGGCAAAGTCGCGGTCGAGATGGATATTCCCGAGTTGGGCTTTGCCATCGAAATCGGCGAGGTGGAATTGACCGAATGCGAGTCGGTGAACCAGTTCAAGGGCTCCAAGACCGAACCACCCCAGTTCACACGCGGTTATGGTCTGGTCTTTGGCCAGTCGGAACGCAAATCAATCGCCATGGCTTTGGTCGACCGCGCGTTGCGCTGGCAGGAATTGGGAGAAGACAATCTGGGTGCCCCCGCGCAGGACGAGGAATTTGTCCTGAGCCATGCGGACAACATTCAAGCGACCGGGTTCCTCGAACATATCAAGCTGCCGCACTACGTGGATTTTCAGTCCGAACTGGAATTGGTCCGCAAGCTGCGGCGCGAGGCCGAGGCGTGGACTACACCGCAGGAGGCAGCCGAATGAGCCCAACCAACGCACAGCGGATAAGCGGTTTATTGCTCCTATTCCGTGTCCTTCACTCTGTGATCGCCAAGGTCAGGGGCGCCGATTGCTTTCCAAATACCGGCCTTGTCCCGCAGCATCGATTCTCGTCGCCGTCTGGAATGGCGGATATGCAGGATGAGATAAAACATAACGGCCAAAAAGACCGCTCCACATACAAAAACGTCCATAAAAATACCAAAACACAAAGTGATACTTCAAAATGAATGAGTACAACTTTGCATATTTGGACGAGCAGACCAAGCGGATGATCCGCCGAGCTATCCTCAAGGCTCTGGCTGTTCCGGGATATCAGGTACCTTTTGCCAGCCGTGAGATGCCCATGCCCTATGGCTGGGGAACGGGCGGCGTGCAGGTGTCGGCTGCAACATTGACGCCGGACGATACGCTCAAAGTGATTGACCAGGGGGCCGATGACACCACCAACGCCGTTTCGATCCGCAAGTTCTTTGAAAACACCGCAGGGGTGGCGACAACCGAGGAAACCGCGAAGGCAACTGTTATCCAGACACGCCATCGCATCCCCGAAGTAAAACTGACCGAGGATCAGATCCTTGTGTATCAGGTACCGATCCCTGAACCCCTGCGTTTTCTCGAACCGCGCGAGACCGAGACCCGCAAGATGCACAGTCTTGAGGAATATGGCCTGATGCATGTGAAATTGTACGAGGATATCAGCCAACACGGGGTGATCTCGACCGCATATGCCTATCCGGTAAAGGTCTCGGGGCGTTATGTGATGGATCCGTCGCCGATCCCGAAATTCGACAACCCGAAGCTGGAAATGGACGCGATCCAGCTGTTCGGGGCTGGGCGGGAACAACGCATCTATGCGCTGCCGCCGCATACCAAAGTGGTGAGCCTGGATTTCGAAGATTACCCGTTCGAACCCACCAAGGCCGATCATGCCTGCGACCTGTGCGGGGCAGAGGACAGTTATCTGGACGAGGTAATCATGGATGATGCAGGCAACCGGATGTTTGTCTGTTCCGACACGGATTACTGCCGCACGCGACGCGCGCGGGGGAGCCAAGGGCGATTAAGCAAGGAAGGCGAGATATGATACGGCAGAATGTATTGGGAATTGATCACCTTGGCCTGACGGTCGCTGATCTGGACGCCTCGAAAGGGTTCTTTGTCGACGGGTTAGGCTGGGATGTAGTGGGTGGCAAGCCGGAGTACCCCTCGGCTTTTATCAGCAACGGTGCCGCCGTGCTGACCCTGTGGCAGCAGAAGGGTGACAACCGGCGCGGGTTCGATCGGCACGCAAATGTGGGTCTGCATCACGTGGCATTCAAAGTGCCGGGCGAGGCCGCGCTGAACACCGTATTCGATGCCATCAAGGACTGGCCAGGGGTTATGGTCGAATTCGCGCCAGAGCCATCCGGCGCGGGTCCGAAAATCCATTTCATGATCCGGGAACCCGGCGGCAACCGGATCGAGTTTGCCTACGATCCGAGGTGACGGTTATGACACCCCTGCTTAGCGTTCAGGACATCACCAAGACATATGGTGCACGAATCGGCTGTACGGGAGTCAGTTTCGATCTCTATCCCAGCGAGGTGATGGGCATTGTTGGCGAAAGCGGCTCAGGCAAGACAACATTGCTGAACTGTCTGGCAGGTTATCTGGAGCCGGACACGGGGCAGGTGATCTTTGACACGCGCACGGATGGTCCGATGGACACAGTGACCATGTCGGAACCCGAACGCCGGATGCTGGGGCGAACGGATTGGGCCTTTGTCCATCAGCATGCCCGCGACGGCTTGCGCATGTCGGTCAGCGCGGGGGGGAACATAGGCGAACGGCTGATGGCCGTGGGTGAGCGTCACTATGGGTCGATCCGAGGCGATGCCATGGATTGGTTGGGGCGAGTCGAGATTGACACAGACCGAATTGATGACCGCCCCACCGCGTTTTCCGGTGGGATGCAGCAGCGCTTGCAGATCGCGCGCAACCTGGTGACGGGGCCTCGGCTGGTGTTCATGGATGAACCGACCGGTGGGCTGGATGTCTCGGTTCAGGCGCGCTTGCTGGACTTGCTGCGGGGGCTGGTGCGCGAGATGGGGCTGAGCGCCATAATCGTCACCCATGATCTGGCCGTGGTGCGGCTGCTGGCGGATCGGTTGATGGTGATGAAGGACGGCCACGTGGTTGAGGCCGGGTTGACCGATCAGGTATTGGACGATCCGCAGCACGCTTATACGCAGCTCTTGGTTTCAAGCGTACTACAAGTGTGAAAGGGAAGGCGATGATCGAACTTAAAGGTGTCAGCAAAAGCTTTACCCTGCACAATCAGAACGGTGCCGTGATCCCGGTGATGGAAGGCGCTTCGCTGAAAGTCATGCCTGGCGAGTGTGTTGCTTTGACCGGGGTGTCGGGGGTGGGCAAGTCGACTTTGATGCGGGTGATCTATGGCAACTATCTCGCGGCATCCGGTCAGGTTCTGGTTGGTGGGCTCGACGTAGCTCAGGCTGAACCGCGTGAGATTTTGAACCTGCGCCGCGAAACGCTGGGATACGTCAGCCAATTCCTGCGTGTCGTCCCACGAGTGCCAACGCTTGAGGTTGTGGCCGAACCACTGTTGGCCATCGGATTTGACCGGCAAGTGGCTCTGGACAAAGCAGCTAATCTGCTGGTGCGGCTGAACATTCCCGAACGCTTGTGGACCCTAAGCCCTACGACATTTTCCGGCGGTGAACAGCAGCGGGTGAATATCGCGCGAGGCTTTGTGCATGACTATCCGGCGTTGTTGCTGGATGAGCCCACGGCCTCACTGGATGCAAAGAACCGCGAGACGGTTCTGGCGCTGATCACCCAGGCCAAGGCACGCGGCGCGGCAATTGTCGGCATTTTCCACGATGTCGACGCACGCAAGCGCGTCTGTGATCGCCAGTTCGACCTGTCCGACTTTGCACCTGGAATGGCCGCATGAGCCTTGCCACTGTCATAGCCGTCGTGGGCCCGTCAGGCGTCGGCAAGGACAGCGTGATGCAGGCGTTGGTGGCACGTGCGATCGGTATTTGTTTGACGCGCCGCGTGATCACGCGACCCGAGGGCGAAGAGGGTGAGGATTTCGACCGAGTGTCTGTTGAAGAGTTTCATCAGATGGTTGCGCGGGATGCCTTTGCGCTACACTGGTCCGCGCATGGATTGTTCTACGGCGTGCCCCGCACCATTGAACAACAGCGGCAAAGGGCAGATGCCGTATTGGTGAACCTGTCCCGATCCGTCTTGTTGCAGGCCCAAGAGGTGTTTGGCGATCTGATCGTGATCTCTCTGACCGCTGACCCTGAAGTATTGGCGCAACGCCTGTTGATGCGCGGACGTGAGAGCGCACCTGAGCAGACACGAAGGTTGGCGTGTGCCAAAGTGCCTTTGCCCGAGGGGCTGAAACGGGTGATCGAGATTGACAACTCCGGGCCGCTGGAGGCCACGGTTGAAGCCATTCTCGATCAGCTTCAGCCGGAAAGGACGTAGCGATGGATCAGGTGAAACCGCCCATCCCTTGCCTCGCCCACCAAAGCCAGATCATTGATTTGAAAGGGCGCGGGCAGCAGGGGAACAAGGTGCGATTGCAGCGCGCGCTCAACTGTCGACAACGTGGGTTTGTCCAATTTACCGCTGAGGGTGATGTGAAAGCGGAAAGACTCCATCACATGCGGATAACCCCATTGCACCAGGTTAGCCTCTTGCCGGGCGTTCAGGCCATGGGCGCGGCGGCGGTGCAGTTCGGCCTCCGATGGCGGGGCACGAAAGCTGTCCAGATCACGCACACAGGCGGCAGCCAGCGCGTTCAGAGCGACCTCATCCCCCATCGGACGCAAAGCCAGAAACCGACCCAATCGGGCGATCTGCAGCCCGCCCAGGGCGACCGGGGCCTGCGTGGCCGCAAGCCGCGCGCAGGCGTCGTGCAACGCTTCAACCGACTGCCCATACCGCAGGCGAAACGGGGGCTTCATCGTCGCATGCAGCCCGTATTTGCGCGGCACCTCGGTCACGGCTGCAACGTCCACACCGTTTATCACCAGGTGGGCAATGGGCGTTCCGACCTCCATATCCCAGCCCAGCCAGCTGGTGGCGAATTTCGTCCATTCCGCCCGCGCCGGGGGCATAAAATAGATCGCGTATCGCGTGAATGTCACGTTGGCCTCCTGTGCGCAGCCTTTCCACTTGTTCAGACCGTGTGAAGTTCAGATGACAGAAGAAATGATCCTTGCCAATGCCACGCTTGTTCTTGCCGATGAGACGATCACCGGCAGCGTCCGTATCGTAGGTGAATCGATTGCCGAGATCGCCACCGGCCGCACGGTTCCCCCGGGCGCGATTGATTGCGAAGGTGACTATGTCAGCCCCGGTCTGGTCGAGCTGCACACCGACAATCTGGAACGCCATATCCAACCGCGCCCCAAGGTCGACTGGCCGCATGCGGCGGCCATCTTGGCCCATGATGCCGAGCTGGCCAGCACCGGGATCACCACTGTCTTCGATGCGATACGCGTCGGGTCAATCCCCAGCGGCCAGCGTTACCGACGATACGCCCGCGAACTGTCTCGTGAACTGTGGCAACTACGGGAACAAGACGTGTTGAAGATCAGCCATTTTCTGCATCTTCGGGCCGAGGTGTGTTCAGAGACCCTGGTCGAGGAGTTAAACGAGTTCGGCCCCGAAGATAGGGTTGGGCTGGTTTCGTTGATGGATCACACACCTGGCCAACGTCAGTTTCAAGATATGTCGAAACTTGAGATTTACCTGAAAGGAAAGCTGGGGTTGGAGGGCGAAGGGTTTCAGCGCCATGTCGCGGACCTCAAGGCAATGCGAAAGCGCAACGGAGACAAGCACGAGGTCGAAACCGTCAAGGCCGCCAAGCGGTTTGGGGCCATGCTGGCCAGCCATGATGACACCACACCGGAACAGGTGCGAGTCTCGGCAGGACACGGCATCCGGCTGGCCGAGTTTCCCACCACCGTCGAGGCCGCACGCGCCTGCAGCGAACACGGGATAAAGGTGATGATGGGGGCGCCTAATCTGATCCGGGGCGGGTCGCATTCCGGCAATGTGGCCGCTCAGGAACTCGCCGATCTGGGCCATCTCGACATTCTCTCCTCAGATTATGTTCCCGCCGCGTTGCTGTTGTCGGCTACACGTCTGGGGGAGATATGGGGCAATATGGCCCGTGGCCTGCGAACGGTGACGCGGACGCCAGCACAGGTTGTTGGTTTGGACGACCGCGGAGAACTGCGCAGCGGCGCGCGCGCAGATATCATCCGATTCTGTCTTCACCATGGCGCCCCGGCGCTGAACGGGGTGTGGTCTCGTGGACGGCGCGTGGCTTGATCAGGCGCGGTAGAACAGATACCGGCCCGGCGCGATGGTATCCGGACCTTTGATCTCTTCGAACCCGGTTAGAGGTTGCCCCGATATCAGCAACCCGCCGGGCCGCATTACCCGCGCAATTAGCGGGCTAAGACGCGCTGCTTCGGCAACATCGTCTTCTTTGATGCCACGCCCAAAATCATAATGGGCCAGCGCGATCTTTGGCCCGTCGATACCAAGCTTTTCAAGCATGGGCTCCGCTTCGCCCTGCAGAAAGTCCTCGGCCGGAGGGGTGCTGGACGGATGGCATTGCAGCACCCGGTCCATGACCCAGATCCGCCGATCTGGCAGAATTTCCCGCAAATGGTCATAGGTGCGACCGTTGCCCAGCCCCATGTCCAGAACATCGCCGTCCATGTCGCTGATCTGCGCGACCGCCCAATTCAACCCGTCGCGTTGCGCGGTCAGGCGGCGTAGCATGGAATCCAGTCGGCTCATTCGGGTTCTCCGGTTGGTATTGTGGGGCCTGCCCAGGCAAAACCGGGGCCGTCCAGAAGTCGGCTCAGCAGCTCTTGGGTAAAGGTCCAGATCTCCTGAACATGGACCAGATGGTGGGTCAAGACGCCAAAAGGTTCGGTAATGTCGGCGCGTCCTTCACGCCGGTCGCGTAAAAGGTCTGCTGTCTGAATGATCAACTTGTCCGCCGCCACCAACCCGCGCGTTCCGCGCCAGTCAATCGGGTCCAGATGGGTGTTGATCTGCTCCAGCCTTGGGACAGGTTCCCGCGTCTTGCGCGGTGTCGCTGTCGAGACGATGCGATACCCAAGATCAGGTAATTCCTGCACCACCTCGGGCGCGATGCGGTTCCAGGGCGGTACAAACATCGGACACAGCCTGTCTCCGAACAAAGTACGCAGGCGCTCCAGCCCGGATTGCGCGTCGACGATTATGGCCTCAAGCGGGCGGTGCAACCCGAATTCGGATTTCTTCTCGTCAGGCGGTGCGTGGTTTTGATGAGCCCAGCCATGCACTACAGGAATCAGCCACTGCTGCTGCGTGACGTAATCGCCCAGCCCGGCATCGGCATCACGAGGAATGATCGCCAGATGAACGGACAGGCCAAGCGACCGTGACAGCTCTGACAGCCTTTCAAGCTGCGGTGTCCTTGATATGGCGTCATCATCCCGCCACCACAGCGGCAGCGACAAGCCCTGCGCCTGCCAGATGTCCAACTCCGCCTCCAAAGGGCGCCAGTCCATCATCTTGTTTGCTCCCGCAAGTTCACGGCAATCTCGACCGATCTTGCGGCCCCGTCAAAGCCCTGCGCTGAAACCGGGCGTGGGCCATCTGACATGACCGACGCAACGGCCCGTGCTAATGAATCCCCATTAAGGGATTTGCTAGGCAACACATCGATGGCCGACAGGTCCGAGAGGCTCTGACCACGCAAACCCTGCTCAACCTCTTTGCCGTCGTCGAACGGGATAAAAACCGCAGGCGTTCCCGATTGCAAAATATCCAGCGCCGTGTTGTAGCCGCACATACTGACTGAGGCCGCCGCATGGGGCAGCATTTGCCGGAAGTCCGGGCGCACCGGTTCCAGCGTCACTTGGGCATCGCCCACGAGTTGTGACAGTTGATCAATACGTGCCCTTGCGTCCTGCCCCCCCACCAAAAGGCGCCAGCGCCTGTTGGGTATCTTTTGGGCGGCCTCGATGGCCGCGCGAAAGATCGGCTGGCCCACAGATCCGCCACCGGCGCTGACCAATATTTCGCCATCGCCCACCGCGTCAGGATGCGGCACAGGCGCCTCGGGCGCAACAAAACCGGTATAGAACAACCGCGAGCGCAATCGATCGGTCACCGGCCAGCTCACCTCCAGCGGAACAACGCTTTGATCTGAATGGACGAGGATACCGTCGTAATACTGGCACACGATCTCTTCCGTGCGTTCCGCCTTTGATGCCTTCGATGGCGGGGCCAGAATATCGCGGATCGAGCCCAGAACGACCGGCCGTCGCGGTAAGTTCCTGGCGGCCACCAAGGCGGCATTGAACTCGGCCGCAAGTGACCGGCGACCAAAGGGAAAAAGCTCGGTGATCAGCACATCAGGTGCGAAACTCTGCACGGCTGCGACCAATGCGGTTTCGCGCGATGTCAGATAGGCGGCATCGGCCACTTCATCGCTTTGGGTCAAAAGCCGGGTGAAATCCGTGCCGTCCGAACGCAGCGGTGGAAGCCCCAACAGGGTCATGCCCGCGCTGTCTAGCTGTGGTGCCGGCATTCCACCCGAGACAACAAAGGTCTCGTGCCCGGCCCGTACGAAAGCCCGGCCCAAAGTCAGCGCCCGGCTCAGATGCCCAGTGCCCAACAAGTGCGTGACAACGATCATCACCTTCATTGTGATGCCTCTGGTCTGATCAGGCGGACGGGTTCGGGCTGGGGACGTAGTGTCGACATATCGACGATATACATGCGGTTGCGTTTGATTTTAAAGGGGGCGGGGCCATTGAAATCCCATCCCCAGGCCCGCGCCAGAATGACCCGTATAATACCGATGTGGCAGACGGCAACCGTGTCGTCTGACAAAGCGTCCAGCCAGGGCTGCAGACGCGACCAGACCTCAGCTGGGCTTTCACCGTTTGGCGGACGAAAATCCCAGCTCCAGTCTTCGATATGGCGGTATCCGCTGTCTGGGTCGGCAATCAGGTCGACCCCGTGTAACCCTTCCCAATCACCCCAGTTCATCTCGGTCAGCGCGTCCGAAGTCTGCGGCTCGCGTCCCGCGACCAGACGGGCGGTTTCGCTGGCCCGCAGCAGGGGGCTGGACCAGAGGTCCGCGTCCTTCCATGGCGCGGGCAGTTGCATAGCGGATAGCTCTGCCTGCGCATCTTCGTCCAGCGGTATATCACTGCGTCCCTGAATGCGGCCCGCGCGGTTCCAATGGGTGTGACCGTGCCGAAGCAGTGCTAGCCGGGTCATGATCGAACCTCCATCAAGGGTCGTGTTGCCTGCCAGAACCGGTCGGTTGCTGCAGGCATCAGGTGACGTTCGGCCACGCGCGCGCGGGCTTTGGCCCCCAGTGACAGGCGCAAAGAAAGGTCATCCAGCAAGGTGCGCAGCCGTGCGGCCAATCCTTCGGGGCCAGCGTCGACCGAAGGATAGTCCGACGGGGACAGCACATCCCGCACGCCGGGCCGGTCCTGCGCTACAACAGGCACACCGCTGGCCTGCGCCTCAAGATAGATCATGCCATAGGCCTCGTTCACTCCCGGCCACAACAGTACCGAGGCCGCACCGTACAGCTTCTGCAATGCATCGCGGTCACATTGCCCCAGAAACCGGACCTTTGATCCGAACGGCGCCATCAGCACCTCGACTTCGGGACGTGCTGGGCCATCACCCGCAATATCCAAGGACCAGTCGCCGTCCAATAAGGCCAGAGCCTGCGCTAGAAGAGTGTAAGAAGCCAGCTTGTCACCGTGCCGCATCATGCCCACGGTCAGCATCGGCCCCTCACAGCCCGAGGCGGGCGGCAAATCCGACCGAGGCAGGAACGGGGGCAGTTCCACAAGGCTTTGATCCCCGTACCGTTCCCGCTGCAGCGTGATCAGGTCGTTGGTGGTGTGGTAGAAGATCACCTGCGCCGCATCACAGGCGTCATGTGCAGCTTTTGCAAACCCGGCCCAGGGACCTGTCAGGCGGCTGGTTGCGCGGGTGCTTTCCAACTGAACGTAGGGAATGTTGCGCGCCTTGCAGACACGCGGGCCCAGCAGATCGGGGGACTTGTAATAGTTGTGATAGGTCACCCAAAGCGCGGTGTCCGCGGGAAGATCGGCGAGCAGACGTTGCACCTCGGCGTCAGCTTCGGCGCGCAATGCGGCCTGCACCTGCGCGTCCCCGGCTTTGTCGTAGGTACGCAGCCGCGAGGCCAGTTCGACCGTATCCTCTCGCGCGGCGATCGCGTGCATCAGGTTGCGGGCCATTTCGCGATCCCCCGACGGCACCGGGCTGTCCGGCGCTTTCATCGGAGAGTAAAAGGCCACTCGTGCCATCAGCCTATGTCCGAACCCAATGCGCGCAGTCGTTTGGACAGGCGGGCAATGCCGGGGTCCATGCGGAAATCGGCGATCAAACGATCATAGGCGGCACTTGCCATCAAAGCAGTTTGCTGCGGATCGGCGGCCAGATCGATGATGGCGCTGGCCAATGCGGCCGGATCATCGTCGGACAAGACGCCGTGGGTGCCGGTTTCAATAAACTCGGGGATGGCCGATACCGGCGTCGACAGGATCGGCAAAAGCTGTGATGCGGCCTCCATCAAAACATTGGGTAGCCCGTCGCGGTCTCCGTCACTGGCGATCCGGCTGGGAAGCACAAACAGGTCTGCGCTGCGCATTGCTTCGATCACTTCGGGTTGATCACAAGCGCCTTGCCACGTTATCCGTTGCGACAGGCCAGCGGCGTCGGCTCGATTACGCAAGGAATTGCCAAGTGTTCCGCCGCCAATGTGCGTCCAGTGCCAGTCCAGCGTTTCTGGCAGCATGGCAAACGCGTCGATCAGCCGGTCAAAGCCCTTTTTCTCGACCAGACGACCGACCGAGAGCATGTGAAACGGCCCGTCCGGCGCGCGTGGCATACGGTTTGGCGGAGATGGAAAACGGTTCAGATCCAGCCCGTGATAGATCAGGTGAACCCGCGCGGGATCGTCGGCCAAACTGCGTAGATGGTCGGCCCCAATTGCCGTGCAGGTCGCACCAAAAGCCGCTCCATGAGTGTCGGCGCGCAGTTTTTCGATCTTTTCCCACTCGGGTGATGTCCAGATGTCCTTGGCGTGGGCAGAAAAACTCCACGGCAGGCCACGCATGATGGCGGCGTAGCGCGCGACCGAGGATGGGGTGTGCATGAAATGCGCATACATCACTTGTGTCGCGTCGGGTAATTCGGCGGCCAGAACGCAGGCCTGACCAAAACGCCGTATGCGGTTGTGGGTCGGATCACGGCGCAGATCGGCGCGCCAGACCCGGTAGGCCTCGGCATAGCCCGGCAGGGCTTGCGCAGTCTGTCGCGCAGCCCAGACACGCTGTGGTTCTTCGTAAAGGTATTCTGGCAGGTAATGCACCTGACCCTGAAAACGGTCGTGCAGCGGGTGCCGTTTTACGTCGGTCGGATGGCGCAAAGACCAGATGTCAAAGCTGTGCCCGGCCTCTTGCAGGGCGACAAGTTCCTGGGCAATGAACGTCTCGGACAGGCGCGGCCACCCTTTGACCAGCACCGCCAGTTTCGGCTGGGCTGTGGTCATCCGATGGCCCGTTCCTGTTCCTGGCCTAGCAACGCGTCAACGCGGTCGATGACATAATCCAACCCGTCCAGCAGCCCGTCCTGAATGGTCTGCGATGGCAGGGGTTGGTGCGGCAGGTCGCGGATCGCCTCGATCATCGCATCCGCTGTCAGCCCGTCGCGGTTTTCGTCCAGCATCCGCACAAGGCCCAGCCCTTCTGCGCGCGAGGCGCGAATCCACTGTTCTAGTCGTGGCGTCGTGCGAGGCACGATGACGGCACGTTTGTCAAAGGACAGAACTTCGCAGAAAGTATTGTAACCGCCCATACAGACCACCCCGGCGGCACCCGCAAAAAGCGTTTCGATCTGGGATTCGAACCCCACGGCGGTCACCCGGCCATTCAACGCGGCAACGCGGGTCTCGAATTCTTCACGCAACTCACCGGAAAGAAAGGGGCCGTAAACCAGCACTGCACGCGGCGACAGGGTAGGGTCTTTTTCGTAAGCGGAGAGAACCTGGTTCACCATCGCCTTACCGTCGCCACCGCCACCTGGCGTGATCAGGATGTAGGGTTGTTCAGGTGGCTCGCCTACAGGGCCAAGATCCCGCCGCAGGTAACCGGTCCAATGCGTGCGCGATTGCGCCGCGTGGCTAAGCGGCAGCCCTTTGGTCGGATCATAGATCGAGCGCAGACCGTAAACCCAGATTTCGTGATAGAAGCGCTCGGTCGCGGCAAGGGCCTCTTTCCGCTCCCACTCGGCGGCCAGAACTTCGGGTTCGTCCAGCACGTCGCGCAGGCCAAGAACCAGCTTGGTGCGTTGCGAATGCAACAGATGTTCCAGTGTCGGCAGCAACTCCCCACGAAAACCGGTGGGTTCCTTGTCGACGATCAGCATATCGGGGTCGAATTGCTGGACGGCAGTCTGGATCAGACCTGCGCGCAGTTCGGTTACCTCTTCGATCCCCATGCCAATGGTGCGCGCTGCATACGAGCCATCGGCACGTTTGGTCACACCTGGCAGGCGCACGTGGTCGACCCGGCGCGGAAAGGTGAACCGACCTGCCACGGGTGACCCGGTCAGGATCAGGGCTGACGCTTGCGGGTTGGCTTGCGTGATAGCTGCGGCAAGGGCGCGCGATCGGCGCAGATGCCCCAATCCAAATGTATCGTGGCTGTAGAACAGTATGCGCGGCGCACGGCCGGTGATGTTGTTTTGTATTCCTAGGCTCATGCCTTCGCCTGTCGTGTCCCTGGGTGCAAATCCGCGCGTTAAACTCCGTTACCGTATATTCTTTGACGCCGCTTGCCAAAGGGGGTGCCGAGATTGTGCAAATTCGTCAAACATGGCGAAATGGCAACAGCCAAAGTACAGATGGTATTGGGGCGTTTTTCCCCGTTACACCCTGCGTTGATCTTGCCATTCCACTCATACTACTGGGTCGGTCATATTCAGTTTTTCCAAGGTTGCAAACACTCTTGTCGCCTGCATTGCAGCCGAAACACGAAATGACACGAACTTGAGCCGTGAAACGCTGAATATTTGAATACGCTCAGGCGCTTCTGTAACCTGCGATGCAACATACGACTTGGACAGAAAAATTGATGAAACTCAGACTAATTGCTGGAATGGCTCTGATCCTGTGGGCGTTTGCTGCGGCCTTCGTCACAGAGGCATCGGCGCAAGTCCCTTTGATCCCCGGATATACCTCAGAGTCTGAGGCCGAAACTGGGACCGATGGTGATCTGGCTGCCGCGATCAAGGCGGCAACCGAGGCCGGCGCCAGCATAATTGTCATCGACAGCGCGGGGCAGGTTGTGTCTTCGGGCGGTCAGCCAGGTGCTGATGCCTCGGCCGAGGACGCGCATGGGCCGATGGGCGACGGATCGCAACTGATGAAAGCGCAGGAAAGGTTCTCAAAGTTCCGCGAGTCCATGGAATCGCGCCTAGAGGCTTTGCCCTATTCTATTTTCGAAGTTCAGTACGTCCTGCGGCAGACCAGCCCGGATGGCCGCATTCAGACCTATGTCGAGGTTCTGGCGTGGAACATTCTGTTTCTGCTGCTGGGGCGCTGGCTGTCCACCGAGATTTACGGCAAGCGCATGGCCAAAAAGCTGGTTGTGGCACGGTCCAAGGAAAACCCGCAGGGCTATCGGGAGAAAATGCCGTTTTTGGTGTTCCGGTTTTTCATGGGGATCGGGGGCACGATCTTTGCGATGCTGATGGCGCTGATCGTGGGGTACCTGTTCTTTGGTGAAGCCGAAGATATCTCGATTCAGTTTACGGTCACTGCGATCTTTACGGCGTTTTTCCTGTCGCGCACGATATCCGACCTGTGGCGGATGGTTCTGTCCCCTTATCTGAGCCAATACCGTTTGCCGCCCTTCTCAGATCGAGACGCAAAGCGGCTGTATTTCTGGGCGTCGGCGCTGGCGACCTACGACATCTCGGTTGTGTTGTTCGCCACTTGGGTGGCGGATTTTGGGTTGAACTACAATGTCTATGCCTTGGTCTATGGTGGCCTGACCATGTTGGGCGCGCTGGGTAATTTGTTGATGATCATGTTCAATGCGCGCGCCATTTCGAATGCCATTCGCGGCGGGCGCGCACCGGACCAAGTGTCGTGGATTTTGCGGTTCATCTCATTCGCGTGGGCGCCTGTGCTGGTTGTCTATATCGTATTCAGCTGGTTCAAGCTGGCGGTGGATCTGGTGCTTGAGAATGAGAATTCTCTGCCGATCGTGGCCAGCAGCTATTTGATTTTCATGTCTGTGGTCGTGGCCTACGGAGCAATGAATTACCTGCTGGAGCGTTACTTTGACCGTAACCGCCAAATGGAAGACATGAATGCGGCGGCCACGGAAGAGGATGATGAAGCCGTCGAGACACCCGAGGCGGAACTGCGCCAACATTCGATCCTGACATATGAGGATTTGGCCCGTCGCGTGGCAGGGATTTTGGCCTTTGTGGTCGGGCTTTATGCGTTGGTGGTGATCTGGAACCCCGAAGCCAGCTGGAGCGAGGACTTGCCGGTCGAGCGTGCGCTGGATGTGATGGTCATCCTGTTCATCGGCTATATTCTCTTCCACTTCTTCCGCATCTGGATCGACTCGAAAATTGCTGAAGAAACCGATGATGGCGGCGAAGAGGCCGAGTTGGGCGATGAAGGCGGCGAAGGCGGGCAAAGCCGTCTGGCGACCCTGCTGCCCCTGTTCCGTGGGGCGATCCTGGCCGTTGTCGTCGTTACCATCGTTTTGATCGTGTTGATGGAGTTGGGGATTAATGTCAGCCCGCTGTTTGCCGGTGCCGGGGTGGTAGGTCTGGCTGTTGGGTTCGGCTCGCAAACGCTGGTGCGCGATATCTTTTCGGGGGCGTTCTTCCTGATGGATGATGCCTTTCGTAAAGGAGAATACATCGACATCGGGGATGTGAAGGGGACGGTTGAAAAAATCTCGGTTCGTTCATTCCAGTTGCGTCACCATCTGGGCGCGCTGAACACGATTCCCTTTGGTGAGATCAAGGTGCTGACCAACTATTCCCGCGATTGGGTGATCATGAAATTGCCGTTGCGTGTGACCTATGACACCGATGTTGAAAAGGTGCGCAAGCTGATCAAGAAGCTGGGTCAGCAATTGCTGAGCGACCCCGTGATCGGCGACAACTTTATCCAGCCGTTGAAATCGCAGGGCGTGATTGAGATGCAGGATTCCGCGATGATCATCCGGGTCAAGTTCATGACCAAACCCGGTGACCAGTGGCTGGTGCGCAAGAGAGTCTATCAAGATATCCGCGAGCTATTCGCACGCGAAGGGATCAAGTTTGCTCATCGCGAAGTCACCGTGCGGCTGGCCGAAGGCAAAGAACCCGAGGATCTGACGCCGAAGCAGCGTGAAGCCGTGACCGGCGCGGTGCAGGCGGCGATTGATGAGGATTATCTGGACGATATCGGCCCCGGCGGGGATGATCGCTAGGGAAGGCTCCCGCCCCCTTGGGATGCGTCTCTGACGAGAACCCCCCAAAGTGTTGGGCCGGGCCGCGCGTACCGCGCGGCGGTTGGCTCAGGTGGTCAGCGAAGGCCAGATAGGTTGGGATGTGCCCAGCTTCGCGGCTGGCAGAGGCCATGACATATGGGCCTGGCCAACGGACAAAGCCGGTTTCAGGCGATGGCCGGGGCCCCAGCCGGAAGCTTCAATCTCTTGTGCGTAATCGGAAGTTGTGGGGGTTGTGATCTCTTCGTCCTGCTCGGATTTTGCCAACGCAGCCAGTAGTTCCGCTGTGCGGGCCAGGGACAGCTGCGCCAGCATGATGGAGTTTGCAGACGCGGCTTCGGCCAGTGCTGACAGGACCGTCGCAGCCATCAGATAGCCTGTCGCGTGATCCAGCGCCTGAACCGGCAGAGGGGTGGGTTTTTCGGCCTTGGCCCAAGCGCGACCCGCGTCTGCGATGCCAGCGCTCATCTGTACGAGGCTGTCAAAACCACGTCTGTTGGACCACGGCCCCTGCCAGCCATAAGCGTTCAGAGTGACCTCAATTCGGTTGGGAGCCAGTTCATCACGTTTTATCTTGGTCAGTCCAAGCGCATCCAGCGCACCCGGGCGGTAGCCATGAATGAAGACATCTGCTTGCGCCAGCAGGTCTTCCAGCTTCTTCAGACCGGCTGGCGATTTCAGATCTAGATAGGCGCAGTGTTTGCCCAGTGAAATACCCGGAATGACACCCGGCTCATCCCATCCGGGCGGGTCGATGCGCAGAACTTCGGCACCGAACCCCGCAAGCGTACGGGTCGAGACCGGTCCGGCCAGAACACGCGTCAGGTCCAGAACGCGCAAGCCTGCCAGCGGACGTCGAGCCGTTGCCTCGGGACGGTCGCGCGGCGTGATATGCCGCGGGCTGTGCCATCCGATCAGCGGATCGCGCGACACCGCCCGCCCTTGCGGGTGTTCCAGCCATTCGGTCCGACCGCGCATCGCGGCGGCCGCGCCGCCCTCGGCCACAACCGAGGTTTCTAAATCGGCGATGGACCAGTCTTTCACAGCCTGTGCAACTGCGTCCCGGTTGGCTTGCGCTTTCAGCACCTTCAGCGCCGCTGCCCGGTGGGAGGGCAGATTGGTGTGCAGCCTGATCCAGCCATCCGACGCCTGATAATCCCCGGCGATTGGGTCCCAGAGGCTGGGCATCTCCCACCCGTCTGGTTTGAACGAAGACCCGTACCACAGCGAAGCCAAACGATGATTGACCGATATCTCAGGCGTTGTGGGGGCAAGGTTCATTGCTGTGATCAGGCGCGCCAACTCTTGACCAACGGCAGCGAAACTGGCGGTTGCCAGTTCGGATACAGCAAACGCGCTGGACCATGCGCCCTTCCCGGTCGACTTGTAGCTGTCTGCGGCGGGGAGGGCGGAAATCAGGCTCATTGCTGGTACGGGTCCAGACTGTCGCGCAATCCGTCGCCCAGGAAGTTGAACGCCAGTACAACGACAATGATTGGCAGCATTGGAATTGCCGTCCACGGATATATCTCGATCGAGGCCAGGTTCTGCGCGTCATTCAGCATCACCCCCCAGCTGACCGCAGGAGCGCGCAGCCCAAGGCCAAGGAAGCTGAGCGCCGTTTCTCCAAGGATCATCGCCGGGATCGACAAAGTGGCCGATGCGATCAGGTGGGACATGAAGTTGGGCAGCAGGTGTTTGCGGATCACGCGGCCCGAGCTTGCGCCCATCATCTCGGCGGCGCGCACGTATTCCTCTTCGCGCAGCGACAGGAATTTGGCGCGCACGGATCGGGCCAGACCGGGCCAATCGAGGATGCCGAGGATGATCGAGATGATGAAAAACACCGCCACCGGGCTCCAATTCGAAGGCACCGCGGCGGACAGGGCCAGCCACAAGGGTAGTTCAGGCAAAGAGCGCAGGATTTCAATGACCCGGTTGATCACCCAGTCGATCTTGCCGCCGAAATAGCCGGCCATTGAACCGAAGATAATTCCAAGGGTGAAAGACACCGAGATGCCGATTAAACCTACGGTCAGCGACAGCTGCGCGCCGTAGAGAATGCGACTGAACACATCCCGGCCCAGACGGTCCGACCCCCACAGGAACAGCGTGGCCCCTTCGGGCGCGCAGAACAGGTGAGTGTCGGATTTGATCAGGCCAGCCAGTTTGTATTCCGACCCTTCACAGAAAAACTTGATCGGGCGCGGATCTTCGAGGTCGGGTACGAATTTCCATTGGAAGGTTTCCAGATCGGCCTCGGCAACGATGGGAAAGACATGGGGGCCGATGAATTTGCCCTCATAGAACCAGTTGACGCTTTGCGGCGGCGCATAAAGATGCTCTCCGTTGCGTTCATTCGGACCATAAGGCGCGATGAACCCTGCGAAAGGCAGCATCAGATAACACAGCAGCAGGAAAATGCCCGAGATCAAGCCCAGCTTGTGAGTTTTGAACTTGCGCCAAACCAGCACCCAGTTTGGCGCGTCCAGATCGGCACGCTCAAGCTGTTGCAGGGCGGCGTCCGGGTCATAGGGGGCGTCGTCGACATAGCGACCATCGGGATGTTGGGTCATGCTTCACGCCCCTCGTACCGGATGCGCGGGTCAAGCATGACCAGCAGAATGTCAGATATCATGGTGCCGATGAGAGTCAGCAAGGCCACGAACATCAGAATAAAGGCGGACAGGAACTGATCCTGCGTTTTCAGTGCCGTCAGAAGGGTCGGGCCGATGGTTTGCAGGCCAAGAACAACCGAGACCAAAACCGAGCCGGACACCATCGAGGGTAGCAGGTTGCCGATATCCGCCACGAAGGGGTTGAACGCCACGCGCAGCGGGTATTTCGCCAGCATCCGCGACGGGGCCATCCCTTTGGCGATTGCGGTTTCCACATAGGGTTTCCCCAACTCGTCCAGCATGTTGGCACGCAAGCGTTGCATCATGGCCGAAGCCCCCGAGGTGCCGATCACAAAGGTCGGGACGATCAGGTGGACAAGAATGGACTTCAACTTGTCCCAACTCATCGGCTGGCCTTCAAAGGATGGGTCCATCAAGCCGCCGATGGGTAGGTTGAAGTAACGGTGGCCGTAATAGAACAGGATCAGCGCAAGCAGAAAGTTCGGCGTGGCCAGACCCAGATACCCCACAAAAGCCGACGTATAGTCGATCCACGTCCGGGACTTGGCAGCAGCAAGGACACCAAGCGGCAGCGCGACGGCGTAGACGAACAGGATGGCGGCCAGATTGACCACTACGGTCAACCACAGGGTATCGCCTACAATCTCGGCCACGGGGCGGTCGAATTCGAAGGACCAACCATAGTTGCCCTGCAGAAGCCCCTCGAACCCGTGCGGGCCGGGCCAGAATCCCATCCAGATCAGATATTGTTCCCAGACGGGCCGGTCCAGCGCATATTCCGCACGCAGAAATTCCGCCTTGGCCACGCCGGCAGACTGGCCGGAAGCCTGCAATTCGGCGATCTGATTGCTCAGGTAGTCTCCGGGCGGAAGGTTGATGATCACGAAGATCAGCACCGAGACCACCAACAGAGTCAGCAGCATCGTGAAAAAGCGATACACCGCATAGCGCAGCATGACCATTTAGCTGCTCCTGATCAGTCGGCGAAGAAGAATTCGTCCGGCCGGTGAATGCCGAAATGGGCGCCGGGCTCCCATGCCCACATGGCCTGTTCGGGCACGTTGCGCAGGCGGTTCGACACCACCACAGGCTGCGGTGCGCCGTTCAGAATGCCGATGGCAAATAGCTGTTCGGCATGAATGCTCAACATCTCGGTCCAGATTGCCTTGCGATCGGCGTCGTTGGTGGCGACCTCCCAATCATGGGCCAACTGCATCAGGCGTTCTGCCTCGGGCATGTCGGGGGCTTCGCCTGCGTCGCCACCGGTTTGATAAAATTGACCCCATTTGGGCCAGGCCAGAAAGACCTGATCGGTCGGAGCCAGATAAGCGGGCGAGGTGTGGGCCTGCGGAATACCGTCATCCCAGCCAAACCAGACCGAAGCCATTGTGTTTCCAGCAAAAACGCGGTTGCGCAAGATGTCCCTATCCAGCGGTCGCATGACCAGAGCGACGCCAATCTCGCGCCAGGTGTCGGTGACGATCTGCAGCGCGTTCTCGACCTCCTGCCGTTCACCGGCAGTTTCGATGATCAGTTCCATCGGGCGGCCATCGGGCAGCATGCGGATGCCGTTCTTGTCCCGCTCGGTCAATCCGGCCTCATCTAGTAGGGCATTGGCCATTTCGATGTCATATTGCGCCCAGGCCTGAGCGTTTTCCTCATCATAGAACGGTGACGCAGGCAGAACCGACATCGCGCCGGGCTGGGCCAGTTTGAAATACAGCGCCTGATTGATCGTCTTGCGGTCGATGGCAAGTGACAGGGCACGGCGCACGCGGACATCGCGTAGAACGTCGCGCCAACCGTCATCAGCAAAGTTCAGGTTCGGATAGATTGCGATCTGCGACGCGACACCGGTTTTCCACAGCCGTGTCTTGTAGTTCCCGACCTCTTCGCCCTTTTTCAGGATCGACGCATCGCGGAACGCCAGACCACGCCCTTGCAGGTCGGTTTCACCGGCATTGGTTTTTGCTGCGACCAGACCGGGGGCGACAATCTCCATCTCGACCACGTCGATATAGGGCAACTGCACACCGTTGCTGTCGATGCGGTGGTAATAGGGGTTGCGCACAAAGTTGTGCCGGATTTTCTTGCCCGAGCTGGCATTCAGCCATGGCTGAAGTGTGGGTAGTTCGTGGTTGTCGAATTTATAAAGGTTATCCAGCTTGTTGTGCAGTGCCGCCCAGCTTTTGACGCGGTTGTCTTCAACCAACGCGGCCATCTCTTCGGGATCTGCATATTTCTCGTGATACGGCTTCAGAAATGCAGCCGGTCGGTAAATGAAGGGCGGGCGCGCCTGTGCCAGTGATTGCAGGAAATCCGGGTTCGGGTCCTCCCATTCGAAAACTACGGTTGTTTCGTCGGGGTAACTCACCGTTGGCGTTTTGCCTTCGACGATCAGAAAATCGGGCGGGCCGGACGGGCTGAGCAGCTCGTTATTTGCGACATCTTCCCACCAGTACCTGAAATCCTCGGATGTAAACGGCGATCCGTCTGACCATTTATGCCCCTCGCGCAGGTTCAGGGTAAACTTGCGGTTGTCTTCGCTTTCGTAGGACTCGAGCAGGTCGGGTACAAGTTCGTAATTCTCGTTGAAACCCACCAGCCGGGCATAGCCATAGACAACCATCTGGCGGATGTCCTTGGACCGGGTGACCATAGTGCGCAAAGTGCCGCCTGGCGTTCCAAATTCACGCCCCTTCGCCGCCAGATCGACAACCAGCGGTTCATCGGGAAGGCGATCCTGAACAGGTGGCAGATTGCCCGCGCTCACCTCACTTTCCCAAAATCCGCTTTCCTTTGGGGTGGGTGTTTCCGCCGAGGCGGGCAGCATCCACGCAGCCGTCAGCGTGGCAGCCAGAAGCAGGGGGCGAGTGGTCTTAAACATGGCATCGTACCTTATGGCCGGGTTCCATCTCTACCAGCGAAGGTATCACGGAGTCAGTAAATCGGAAGGCGTCATCCCAACTGTCCGGCGAACCTGCGCCCAAAGCAACCAATTTCAGGTCGATTGGGCGGTTGATGTCAGGTTCTGGCTGGGCGGCAATCAGCGCCTTGGTGTACGGGTGGCGGGGATTGTAGAAAAGGGTCTCGGGCGGGGCCTGTTCAACGACCAGCCCGCGGCGCATCACGGCAACCTCGTCGGCAATGCGCGCCACAACGGCAAGGTCGTGAGAGATAAAGAAGTAGGACAGGTTCAGACTGTCCTGCAAATCTTCCAGCAGGGTCAGGATTTGTTCCTGAACCGAGACATCCAAAGCCGATGTAGGTTCGTCGCACACGATCAGCTGCGGGTCCAGCATCATGGCGCGGGCAATGGACAGACGCTGTCGCTGACCACCAGAAAAGGCATGAGGGTAGCGTTTCAGCATGTCGGCGTTCAGCCCAACCCGCAGCAGCATCTCGGCGGCTTTGTCACGCTGTTCAGATGCGGTGCCGATCTTGTGAATCTCCAACGGCTCGGTCATCGCATCCTGAATGCGCATGCGCGGGCTGAGCGAGCTGTAGGGGTCTTGAAACACCATTTGCGCCTTGCGCTGAAACGCAGTGCGCTGGGCGCGGGTCATGTGGTGGACGGTAATAGGGTCTTCGGTTGGCGAGGTGCGGAACAGAACCTCGCCGCCGGGATCGGGAAGTTCGGCGCCCAACGCGATACGCGCAGCCGTGGTCTTGCCCGAGCCGCTTTCGCCGACCACGGCCAGCGTCTTGCCGCGTGCGAGCTTCATGTCAACGCCACGGCAGGCATGGATCAGTTGTTCACCCTTCCAACCCTTGCTGGATCGCAAGGTGTAAGTTTTTGAGACGTTCTTGATCTGTAGGATCAGATCCTCGTCGGGCATCGGTATCCCAACTGAGTCTTCGTCCGGAATCTCGGGTGCGGCGTTGAACAATTGCTGCGTGTAAGGATGCGCGGGTGAGGTCAGGATCGGGGCGGCGGCCCCGGATTCCATCACACGGCCCTTGTGCATGACGACGACCTGTTCTGCCATATTGGCGACCACGCCCAGATCATGGGTGACAAGGATCAGTGCCATGCCGGTTTCGCGTTGCAATTCCTTGATCAGGCCCAGAACCTGCGCCTGTGTCGTCACGTCAAGCGCGGTTGTCGGCTCGTCCGCGATCAACAATTCCGGCTTGGACACCATCGCCATCGCAATCATGGCGCGTTGGCGCATGCCACCCGACAATTCAAACGGGTAAGAATCATATGCACGTTGGGGATCGGGAAAGCCAACGCGCTCGAACTGAGTCAAAACTTCTTGGCGGGCCTGCGCCTCGGAGGCGCCACGGTGCAGCCAGAGAACCTCGCTGACCTGATTGCCGATCTTGTGCAGCGGCGACAGGGATCGCATCGGTTCTTGAAAGATCATCGAAACGCGGTTGCCGCGAATGCCGCGCATCTGCTTTTCGCTAATCTTGGTCAGATCCTCTGTGCCTTTGGAATCATTCAGAATGATTGTCCCGCTGCGAATTTGCGCGGTGCGTGGCAAAATCCGCAACGCCGCCCTGCACGAGATAGTCTTGCCAGAACCGGATTCGCCGACCAGCGCAAGTGTCTGCCCCGCCTCGACGTCAAAATTGACGCCTTTGACAACGGGGTTGCCCGCACCAAAACCGATGCTCAAATCGCGGACAGACAACAAAGCTGTCATGCGGGTATTCCACCCGTTGGGCCGTAGGTCGGCATCGGCTTGATCAACTCCCCGTGTTTTTTGACGCAGTCTCGCGCGGTTGGGGCGGGGTAGTCAAACCCGTTCTTGGGGTGAAATGTCGCGGAAACGTGAAACTGACACCAATTTGTCTACACAAAGTCTTGAGGATTTGCGATCACGGGCCATGTCGACCCCATCTGGCAAATCGACTGATATCAAGGAGAGATTTCCCCGTGCCCGACGATCAAAGCCGACTCGATCTGTTCATTGACCGCATGGTGTCGCAACGCGCCTGTCTGGATTTTGCCATTGCCGAATCGCGTGGCATGGCGGGGCCGGTCTTTGAATTGGGTTTGGGCAATGGGCGGACCTATCATCACATGGCGCAATATGTGAAAGACCGCCCCGTGTACGTGTTTGAACGCGCGGTGGCGTCCCACCCAGATTCAACGCCCCCCGAGGATCGGGTGATTCTGGGCGATGTGCGCGAAACGCTGCCCGCCGCGCTGACGCGTTTCGGTGCCACTGCAAGCCTGATCCACGCGGACCTTGGCGGGCATAACCGAGAAAAGAACGACGCCTTTGCAAGATTTGTTTCACCGTTGATCCAACCTCTGCTCGCAGAAGGTGGTTTGATGGTCTCCAGTGATCGGATGTATTTCGACGAACTGACTGAATTGCCTTTGCCGCCCGGTGCGGTTCAGGGCCGGTGCTTCGTCTATCGCCGCTGAGACACAGGAGCATCCCATGCTGTTCTACGATTGCAAGACCGCCCCGAACCCACGCCGGGCTCGAATGTTCATCGCAGAAAAAGGGCTGGAGGTCGAAACCCGCGAGGTCTCGATCGGCAAAGGCGAACAGCTGAGCGATGCGTTCAAAGCGATCAACCCGAACGCGACCCTTCCTGTGCTGATCACGGATGAGGGCACGGCACTGACCGAGAACCTTGGCATCGCGGCCTATCTCGAGGCCCGATTTCCCGAGCCGCCTTTGATGGGGCGCACCCCGGATGAAAAAGGGCTGGTTTTGATGTGGAACAGTATCGTTGAACAGCAAGGCGGCGCGCCCATTGCCGAAACTTTGCGCAACACGCATCCCGCCTTTGCCGACAGGGCGATTCCTGGTCCGGTGAATCACGCTCAAATTCCTAAACTGGCGCAACGAGGTGCCGCGCGGGTTGGATATTTTTTCGATCTGTTGGAAAGGCGATTGGCGGAAAGTCCCTATATCGCCGGGTCTGAGTTTACGCTGGCTGACATCTCAACATTTGTCTTTGTTGACTTTGCCCGAGTGATCAAGACGCGAATACCGCAGGAAAATTCGGCAACGCTGACTTGGTTCGAAAAGGTCAGCACACGGCCCAGCGCGCAGCTTTAAACCAGAGAAATTCGTCGAACAATCTGGTGCGGGTAGAACTGTACAGAAATGTCTAGACAGAAGTGAACAGTGGGTCTAGCGTTCTGCCCAAGCCATGTTGGGAGGGCAGGATGAAATCTCAGTACCGTGTTGTGGTTATCGGGGGCGGCGTTGTGGGCGCCTCGGTTCTGTATCACCTGGCCAAGTTCGGCTGGTCGGATGTGGTGATGCTGGAACGGCGGCGGTTGGCATCGGGATCTTCCTGGCACGCTGCCGGAGGGGTTCATGCGTTGAACGCTGACCCAAATATGGCCTCGCTGCAGGCGTATACCATCGATCTGCTTAGTGAGATTGAAAAGGAATCGGGTCAGAATATCGGTATGCACATGACCGGTGGCCTGACGTTGGCTGGAACGCCCGAACGGTGGGAGTGGTTGCAGGCGAACTACCGTATTTTTCAGTCTATCGGCATTGAGGATTGCGAGTTGCTGTCTCCGGAAGAGGCGCAGCGCCGTTGCCCGATCATGTCCACCGACGGCGTGCTGGGTGCTATGTGGGCGGACCGCGAGGGCTATATCGACACGACCGGCACGGTGCAGGCTTATGCAACGGCGGCCAGAAAACGTGGTGCCGAGTATTACGAAGAAACCAAGGTTGAGGAGCTGATCCAAACCACGGATGGTTGGCAGGTGGTGACCGACAAAGGCACGATCACTTGCGAACATGTGGTCAATGCGGCTGGGCTTTGGGCCAAACAGGTGGGCCGCATGGCTGGCATCGAACTGCCGGTCTCGCCGCTTAAACACCACTATCTGATTACCGACACGGTGCCTGAAGTGGCGCAGGCGGATTTCGAGATGCCGATGACCGTCGACCTCGAAGGGTTCACCTATATGCGGCAGGACCAGAAGGGCGTCCTTGTTGGTATCTACGAGATTGATCACGAACACTGGGCCATGGACGGCGCACCGTGGAATTACGGCGAAGAGCTGTTCCAAGAACAGCTGGATCGGATTGAAAACGAACTGACGCTGGGCTTTGAGCGATACCCGTCGATTCAGAACGTGGGGATCAAGACGTGGGTAAACGGGGCGTTTACTTTCTCGCCAGATGGTAACCCGCTGGTCGGACCCGTTCCGGGCAAGCGCGGTTATTGGTCGGCCTGCGCGGTGATGGCCGGGTTCTTGCAGGGCGGCGGCGTTGGCAAAACATTGGCCGAGTGGATGATCCATGGCGAGCCTGAGGCGGATGCATGGCCGATGGACGTGGCGCGGTATGGTGATTTCGCGCAGAACAAACGCTATATCCGCGAAACCACCGGGCAGTTCTATTCCCGCCGTTTCGTAATGACCTACCCGAATGAGCAACTGCCCGCGGGCCGTCCGCTGAAGATGGCGCCCGCCCATGACGCAATGACAGAGGCCGGCTGCAAATGGGGTGTTAGCTGGGATCTGGAAGTGCCGCTGTATTTCGCGCCGAAAGGGTTTGAGGAAACACCGACGCTCAAACGATCAAACGCTCACGACATCGTGGCCGAGGAATGCAAGGTGATCCGCGAAGGCGTCGGCCTGTTGGATATCTCGGGCTTTTCGCGGTTTGAGGTCAGCGGCCCCAATGCTGAGGTTTGGCTCGATAAGGTCATGGCATCGAAACTCCCCGCGCCGGGCCGTGCCAAATTGGCCCCGATGCTGGGCGAGGACGGGCGGCTCAAAGGGGATCTGACCGTTCTTAACTGGGGCGACGACACCTGGTGGATCATGGGCAGCTATTATCTGCGCGCCTGGCATATGCGCTGGTTCGACGATCACATGATCGACGGTGTCAATATCCGTGATCTGGGCGAAGAGTATTGCGGTTTCGCTGTGGTAGGGCCGAAATCGCAGGCAGTGGTCGAGAAACTGGCGGAACAGGATATCTCGGGTCTTGGGTTCATGGGCTGCGATGAATTCGATATCGGCCTTGTTCGCGCCCGCGTCGCGCGTATGTCGGTGACAGGCGAAAAAGGCTATGAGATCAACTGCCGTTATGGCGATCATATTGCGCTGCGCCGGATGCTGCTTGAGGCCGGGGAGGATGAAGGTATTCGCGAATGCGGCTTCAACGCGATGCTGTCGACGCGGCTGGAAAAAAGCTTTGGTATCTGGTCGGCGGAGTTCACCCAGGCCTACACGCCGGGGATGACAGGAATGGATCGCTGGATTGACTGGGATAAGGATTTCGTCGGCAAAGACGCCGCATTGGCCGAGCGTGACAGAAACGGCCCGGCGCAAGTGCAAGTAACGCTGGAAATAGACGCGCTGGACGCTGACGCCAGCGGGTACGAGCCGATCTGGTCGGGCGAAGACCGAGTGGGTTTCGTAACTTCGGGCGGCTATGGGCACTATACCGGCAAGTCGCTGGCAATGGCTTTGGTCAACCGCGACAAGGCTGCCCCGGGCACCGAGTTGTCTGTGCATGTGGTTGGCGTTGAACGTCCCGCGCGTGTGATCGCGCCGTCCCCATACGATCCGAACGGTAAGGCGATGAGGGGCTGATGGTGATCTCGCAAACATCCGAGCGCGGCAGGCGGCGTCGTGGACGCGGTGCAGACGCCGCGCCTGCCCCAAGTCGCGATGTGAATTACCGCCAGCTGCGTAATCCGTTTCCATTGATGGAAGTATTCCCGGCGGAACAGATCGTCGATATGCACGAAACGGCTCTGCGGACGCTTCAGGAGCTGGGGATCAAGGTTCTGCTGCCTGAGGCGCGCCAAATTTTCGACAAAGCAGGCGCGCGGGTGGAAGAAGACAGTGAAATGGTCTTCATCGGTCGAGAGATCGTTGAGGCCGCCATAGCGTCAGCCCCCAAGTCTATCAATTGCCGTGCTGGCGCGCGCCGTCGTGATTTCACGCTGGAACTGGGCAGTCTTGTGTTTCAACCAGGGGCAGGGGCTCCGAATGCCACTGATCTGGAACGGGGGCGCCGCCCTGCGACGGGGCAGGACTATCTGGATTTTTTGAAACTTACGCACCACTTTGATGTGTTCCAGATGATTTCGCCGCAGGTCGAACCACAGGACGTGCCGACCCACCTGCGTCACTATTTCACCACGCAGGCGCAGATGGAGCTGACTGACAAGTTCCCGTTCTTCTACTCTCGCGGAACGCCGCAGGTGATGGATTGTTTTGAGATGCTGACCACTGCGCGTGGCCTGCCGGACGATGAATTCCGCGCCACCCCGCACAGCTATACGATCATCAATACCAACAGTCCGCGGACGTTGGATATCCCTATGGCGCAAGGTCTAATCGACTTTGCCCGCCACGGTCAGATGTCGATTGTCACGCCGTTCACGCTAATGGGGGCGATGGCACCCATTACTGTGGCCGGGGCGATTACGCTGTCTCATGCCGAGGCTTTGGCAGCGGTTACCCTGACCCAGCTAACCAATCCCGGCGCGCCGGTGTGTTATGGGACCTTCACCAGCAACGTGGACATGAAATCGGGGGCTCCAGCGTTTGGGACGCCTTCGCATTTCCAGGCGTCTCTGGCGGCGGGGCAGTTGGCGCGGCATCTGGGCCTTCCGTGGCGGTCCGCCGCCGGGTCGGCGTCGAATGTAAACGACGTTCAGGCCGCGAATGAAAATCAGTTTGGCCTTTGGGGGTGTCTGATGGCCGGGGCCACGGTGATTATCCATTCGGCCGGGTGGCTGGAGGGTGGATTGACGGTCTCGTTCGAAAAGATGATCTGTGACGCCGAAGTGCTGAATATGGTGGCCGAGCTGTGTGCTGGCGCACAAGCGGGCACGGCCGAGATCGGTTATGACACCGCCCTGCGAGAGGTTGAACCCAGCGGGCATTTCTTTGCCTCCAGCCAGACGATGGAGCGCTACAATACCGAATTCTACGAGCCCCATGTGCATGACTATGCCAATTTTGGCACCTGGACCGAGCGCGGATCAATCGACGCCAATCACCGTGCAACGGACTTTTGGAAGACCATCCTGAACGATTTCAAAGCCCCTGCCGGGGACAGCGACAGGTTGGGTGACTTGCAGGACTTCATCGCACGCCGTACGGCTGAAGGCGGCGCACCGCCGGAGAGTTGAATGAACACAAAACCGATCCTGCATAGGGACGATCCCAAGGCCGAACCGCTGGTCGGCAACATCAAGGTCACGCGCGACGACTGGCTGAACGTGGCGATGGACGTGCTGATCTCGGACGGGGTGGACCAGATCAAGGTTCTGAACCTGGCCGAGCGGATGGCCGTGTCGCGATCATCTTTCTATTGGTATTTCAAGTCCCGGCAGGAATTGCTGGACGCGCTGCTGGCTCGCTGGCAGGCAACCAATACGGCGGCGCTGGTTGCGCAGGCCGAAGAACCTGCCGATACCATCACCGCTGCGGTTTGCAATGTGCATCGCTGCGTGGTGAACACGGACCTCTTCGATACGGCGCTGGATTTCGCCGTGCGCGACTGGGCACGCAAGTCAGGCAAGGTGCGACGAGCCCTGGATCAATCGGACGCGCGGCGGCTTGAGGCGTTGCACGCCATGTTCGCGCGGTATGGGTATCCCGAGATCGAGGCCGAAACCCGCGCGCGCGTGTTGTACTACATGCAAATCGGGTACGATCTGGCGCAGTTGAATGAGCCGATGGAAACGCGGCTGTCGCTGGTGTCGCATTACCTTTACGTCTTCACCGGAGTCGAACCCAGGCCCGAAGAAGTCGAAGAATTCAGTGCCTATTCAAAGCGCTATTGGGAGGGAGCAACAGAATGAGTCAACCAGACGCAATTATCATTGGCACGGGTGTCATCGGCGCGGCCATCGCGTTCGAGATGGCCAAGGCCGGGTGGAAAACTCTGTCGTTGGACCGCAATGCTCAGGTCGGTCACGGCTCGACCGCCGGGTCCTGCGCGATCATCCGGATGCATTATTCGACCTTTGATGGCACGGCCTTTGCGTGGGAAGGCTATCACTATTGGCGCGACTGGGCCGAATATCTGGGCCTGCCAGCAGATGCCAATCTGGCGAAGTTTCGTGAAACCGGATGTCTGGTGATGAAGACCGAAGCCAACGGGATGCTGGAAAAGCACATGAAAAACAGTGCGGATCTGGATTGCCCGTTCGAAGATTGGTCGCCTGAAAAAATCACGGAGCGTCTGCCGGTTTATTCATTGGACAGCTTCACCCCGCCCAAACGCATGGAGGACCCGGAATTTGGCCAGCCGAACGGGCGCAAGATGCAGGGCGGCGTGTTCTGGCCGCAGGCCGGATACGTTACCGACCCGGCCTTGTCGGCGCAGAACCTGATGGATGCCGCCAAACAGCATGGGTCAGAAGTGCGCACCGGGGCCGAGGTGGTCGAAATTCTGACGGAAGGTGGTCGCGTGGCCGGGGTCAAACTGGCCTCGGGCGAGGAAATCCACGCCAAGGTCGTGGTAAACGTCGCTGGACCAGGATCAGCGATTATCAACAAGATGGCTGGCGTATTGGATGACATGACCATCGAAACCCGCCCTCTGCGACAGGAAGTGGTTCACGTCCCCGCGCCCGAGGGATTCGATTTCGAAAATGACGGTACTATCGTGTCGGACAGCGATATCGCGTGTTACTGCCGCCCTGAACATGGCAATCATATCCTCGTGGGTTCAGAAGATCCCGAATGCGATCCGCATCAGTGGTGCGAGGATGACGTACACTACAACCACGACTTCACCGACCAGTGGACAACGCAGGCGATGCGCTATGCCCAGCGGGTGCCCAGCCTTGGCATCCCGTCCAAAACCCGTGGGGTGGTTGATCTGTATGATGCGTCGACCGATTGGATTCCGATCTATGACAAATCCAGCCTGCCGGGGTTCTACATGGCCTGCGGCACCAGTGGAAACCAGTACAAGAACGCGCCGATCGCAGGAAAGATGATGACGGCCCTGATCAACTATTGCGAGGGTGGGGCGGATCACGATGCGCAGCCATTGCAGTTCGAGCTGCCCTATATCAAGCGGATGATCGATGTTGGGTTCTACTCGCGTAAACGTCCGATCAACGAAGAAAGCAGTTTTTCGGTTCTGGGCTAGCCTGCGTGCAAAACTGCTCTAGTCTTTCCAGGAACCGTTTGTGGGGTCCTGGATGACTGAACCATCGAACCGAGTTCTGATACTGGGCAGCGCGCCCGGCGCCTTGGCCGCGCAAGGCTGGGCGCGCGATCCCTTTACCCATATTGTCGCGATCAATAACGCCTGGCGCATCCGGCCAGATTGGGACATTCTGATCCACCCCGAAGATTTCCCGATAACAAACCATCCAACTGGACTTGCCCCGCATCAGCGGATCATCACGGCGCAGGACTATGTACCGGCGCAAAATGGGTTTGGTGGGTTTGTCTACGCTGGCGGAACGATGGCGTTTACCGCGGGCTATTGGGCCTTGGCGGCGCTAAGGCCTGCGGTGCTGGCCTTTTTCGGCTGTGACATGATCTACCCGGATACCGGGAAGACGCATTTCTACGGAACCGGTCAGGCTGATCCTTTGCGTACGGATATCACTTTGCGGTCGCTCGAGGCTAAATCGGCGCGCCTGGCGCTGTTTGGTGCAGAGCAGGGATGTCAGGTCGTCAGGCTGTCAAAAGGGGAGAGCCGCCTGCTGTTTCCGTCTGTCGGGATCGGTGATCTTGTAAGAGACGACTTACCCGAAACCGACGCGATGCAGACCATTGTCCAGTCTGAAAATGAGCTGGGCTATCACGTGCCTTCGGGGCGGTACTGGGAAGTTGCGGACAGGTTCGACACTAGCAAGCTTGATGCGTTGGACCAGCAATGGCTGGCAGCCTATCGCGCGTCGGCCTTGATAGATTTCGCCTGAAACGGCCAACAGATCAGGTGGCGAATTTCGCCCAGGCCCAGACCATCGCGATATAGGTCAGGTTGTGCATCAACTGGTCCAGACCCGCAGCGCGCCAAAAAGCAGCCTGTGTTGGCATCAGTTTTTTCTTGTCAGAATAACTGGCTTTGGCAAAATCGATGTTGAAATGTACGAACCATTCCAGGGCGGCAATTATAAGAATAAAAGCCCAAGGCGCACCGAACAGCACAAAGACAATAACGGATCCGATAACATGTACGCCGGCATGTTGCGCGCGACCCCAGTGAAAATACTCACCACGACCCGATAGCATTTTGGGTGTCTGAAGGTAGAAATCCGCGAACATATGTTTGATCTGCAACAAGCAGAGCATCAACAACACTGCGCCCAAGCTGGCGGTCAAATTGTTTCTCCCGATATCGTCCTAAAGCGAACTCTAGGGGCTAAACTGGTGCGGCGCAAATAAACTAGATCACACATGGCGAATTAATGTGCAAACTGGAAACTATTTGCGTCAGTGGTCACGAATGCTGTAAATTCAGCGTGTTGGATGCGCCGCAATTTCTTCAAGATCGGATCGGTGATTCAAAACAGGGGCAGGATCCATAGAACGTTCGATTTTCCGGTTTATTTGGAAGTACTCAAAACGCGATCAGCTAATTCTGCTGGCCGTGACGTCAACGCTGTTCCCGCTGCTGTATCTGACACTGGAATTGCCCAAGCGCATTATCAACGATGCCATTGGTGCAGCCAGCCCGATTGTGGATGTTCTGGGGTATCAGGTACCGCAAACCACATTCCTGATTATTCTGTGCGGCGCGTTCTTACTGGCGGTGCTTGCGCATGGCCTGATGAAGATGCGCATCAATACCATGAAGGGCGTGCTGAGCGAACGGATGCTGCGCCGGTTCCGCTATCAGCTGATCAACCGCGCCCTGCGGTTCCCTCAACCGTATTTCGAGCGGGTCAGCCAGGGTGAAATGGTGTCGATGATCACCGCCGAAAGCGAGCCTATGGGTGGGCTTATGGGCGATGCGATCAGCCAACCGGTTCTGCAGGCGGGACAGATGATCACGATCCTGTCGTTCCTGTTCCTGCAAAGCGTCTGGTTCGGGCTGGCCGCTGTGGCCTTGATACCGCTGCAGGCGTGGCTGATTCCCAAGCTGCAGCGTCAGATCAACTTACTGAACAAGAAACGCATTCAGGAAGTTCGCGTGCTGGCCGCGCAGATTGGCGAGAATGCCGCCGGGGCCTCGACCCTGCGGGCCAATGGCGGCTGGCGTTATCGCCGGGCGATGATCTCGGATCAATTGGGGCGGCTGTATGGCATTCGCTTCGAGATCTACCAGAAAAAATTCTTTATGAAGTTTATCAACAACTTCATCTCGCAACTGACGCCGTTCATGTTCTATCTGATTGGCGGACTTCTGGTGTTGCAGGGCTCGGTCTCATTGGGGGCGCTGGTGGCGGCGTTGGCGGCGTATAAGGACCTGAGCTCGCCCTGGAAAGAGCTGCTGACCTACTACAACCAGACGCAGGACATGTCGCTGCGCTGGGACGTGGTGATCGAACGTTTTGCCCCGCCGGGAATGCCCGATGAAAAGCTGTTCGAAGGCGAGCCCGAAACGCGACCTCATCTGAATGGGGATATCGCGCTGGATCGGGTCTCGGTTCGGGATATGGATGGCAATCAGGTTTTGGATGATCTGAACCTTACCTTTAAAGGCGGACAAACTGTTGGGATTGCGGCCCCCAGCGAAGAGGACCGGCGCGCCGTTGCTGAGTTGCTGACGCGGGAAATCCTGCCCAGCGCGGGTCGGGTCGAGATTGGTGGCGAAAACCTGTCGAACCTGCACCAGAGTGTGGTGGCCGCGCGCATCGGCTACGCCTCGTCACGCCCGGTCATGTTTCAGGGGACGTTGGGCGACAATGTGATGATGCCGATGCGTCAGAGGCCGCTGACAACGCAGTCCGACGACCCGGATTTTGCTGAGACACAGCGGGCAGGCAACAGCGCCGATCCGTATGATGCCGAGTGGCTTGACCCGTCTCAGGCCGGGTTGGACAGCCCCGACGCGCTGCGCGATTGGTGGTTACACCTGATCGATGGCATGGGGTCGGGGGCGGCTTTGTTCCAGCGTGGATCAGAGCAAGTGTTTGATCCGATTGAACACCCGGAATTGGCCAGCAAACTGGTCGAGCTGCGCCCCTTGGTCCAGCAGGCGGTGCAAAAGGCTGGGCTGGAACAACAAGCTTTGGTGTTTGATCGCGACACCTACAACCCGGCCTTGCCGGTGGTGGAAAACCTGCTGTTCGCCACGCCGCGTGTGCCCGTCACGCAGGAATTGCTGGCGCGTCAAACCGTCTTTTTGGGACAACTGCGCGAGTTGGGGTTGGACGAAACACTGGTTGGTCTGACCCGCGATGTGATCGAGATGCTGCGTCAGATCTTTGGTCTGGACGGCACCGACCACCCGCTGTTCCGCAAGCTAGGACTTGAGGCGCAAACCTATGAGGCCGCGCTGGAACTGGTCGAGCGGACCAGGAATGAGGGCGTATCCGGTCTGGATGACGAACAACTGGCCAATCTGCTGGCGGTGCCATTCGTGATTTCGGCGGAACAGATTGGGCCTGCCTTTACCGATGAGTTAAAGAACCGAATCCTCGAACTACGTCACAGCCATTCCGAGAAATTGCTGGGGCGGTTGCATGACGTTTTCGTCTCGCTGGACAAAACGGCATTTGCGCCGGGTCTGACCGTTATGGAAAACGCCCTGTTCGGCAAAGTCAGTCAGATCGGAGGCGGTCGTTCGGACGAGGCGCGTAAGCTGATTGTCGATGTGCTGGACGAAAACGGCGCGCGCCCGCTGGTGGTCGAACTGATTTATGACGTCCCGGTCGCAATCGGTGGTCAGAACTTGCCCGCCGTTTTTGCCGAACCACTGGCCTTTACCCGCGCGACGATCAAAAAGCCGGACATCCTGATCCTGGAAAACGCGCTCGCCAGCTATGACATGGCGACACAAGTTGCTGTTTACAAAAACCTGCGTCAGTTGCTGCCCGACACGACAGTCATCTATCTGAACGACCAGTTCGAAAATCCGGATGTATTCGACATGTTTGTCGAAATCCGGCAAGGTCGTGTGGTCTCAGACGGAGGGTATGATGCCGTGGAAGAGGATAGCGCCGCCTCAGCCGATCTGGCGCGCAAGCTGCGCGCATTGGAACAGACGCCGCTGTTTTCCGGTCTTGACCGCAGGCAGTTGCGCCTGCTGGCCTTTGGTGCGCGCTGGTTCGATGCCAAGCCGGGCGAGGTTGTGTTTCTGAAAGATGACCAACCCACCGATGGGGCCTATGTGGTGCTTGAAGGCGAGGCCGGGCTGTACCTGCCGCAGATGGAAGGCCCGGATCAACTGATCACAAAGGTGGGGCCGGGGGCACTGGTGGGGGAACTGGGGCTGATCCGCAAGGAGCCCCGCGCCCTGAGCATGATTGCCGAGACGGAACTGTCCTGCTTGCGGATCGGGGAAGAGGAATTCCTGGCGGTGGTCGAAAACGATGCCGCTACCGCATTCAAGCTGATGCAGGTGATCGCTGGGTACGTTTCGAACTAGATCTTGGGCTTACAGAACAATTCGTAAAGCAGCCCGATGACCTGCGCGGTGTTGCCGTCCTGCAGCGAGTAATAGATGGTCTTGCCGTCTCTTCGCGTGGACACCAGCCGTTCCTGCCGCAACCGAGCCAGCATCTGGCTGACGGCGGCCTGCCGGATTTGCAGCAGATCCTCTAACTCACCCACTGATTTTTCGCCGTCGCCCAGATGGCACAGGATCATAAGCCGGCCTTCATGGGCCAGTGTTTTCAGAAACGCCGCAGCCCGCGCGGCGCTTTCTTTCATGTCCGCGGGGTTTTCAGAATGTGCGCCTTCGGTGTCTTGGGCTTTGGGGGTCACACGCAGCCTGTTTGTTCGCAATAGGGTTGGACCAATATGCCCTGAAACCGGTTTGGTTGTCACCCCTCGGTCGCTGGTGCACCCCCTTGAAAGGCGTTGCCGTTGACATAGTCGCAAGGTTCTTCCTGCATTTGCAAATGCAGCCCGTCGCCGGTGTAGGGATGCGCACGGGCCAGGTCCTCGTCCACCTCGATCCCAAGGCCGGGTGTGGTTGGGGCGGTCACGAAACCATCATCGACACGCAAAGTGCCTTTGATCAGCTGATCGTGGAAAGGCGTTTCGATGGTCTCCAGCAGCAACAGATTTGGGATCGACGCGGCCAGATGGATATTTGCGGCCCACTCGATTGGTCCGGCATATAGATGCGGTGCCATTTGGGCATTGAACACCTCGGCCATGGCGGCGACCTTCTTCATCTCCCATATGCCACCAGCGCGGCCAAGGGCGGGTTGCAGGATTTCGGCAGCCCCGGTACGCAGTACCGCGCCGAATTCGGCCTTGGTGGTCATACGTTCTCCGGTCGCGACAGGGATGCGGACGTTGCGGGCGACGCGGGCCATATCCTCGATCATGTCGGGCGGGGTGGGTTCTTCAAACCACAGCGGAGAGTAGGGTTCCAGCGCCTGACCCAACCGGATTGCGCCTGCGGTGTTGAACTGACCATGGGTGCCGAACAGCAGGTCGGCCCTGTCCCCCACGGCCTCGCGGATCGCTTTGCAGAACGCGACCGACATTGAGATATCGGACATCGCAGGCATATGCCCGCCGCGGATCGTGTAAGGGCCTGCCGGGTCGAATTTCACCGCGGTGAATCCCCGCCGTACCATCTCGGCCGCGCACTCACCGGCCTGATCGGGTGAAGTCCAGAAATCGGACAGATCATGTTGCGGCAGGGGGTAAAGGTAGGTGTAGGCCCGGATGCGCTGGTTCATCACCCCACCCAGTAAGGCATAGACCGGGCGGTTACGATCCTTGCCCAGAATGTCCCAACAGGCAATTTCAAGCCCCGAAAACGCGCCCATGACAGTCAGATCGGGACGCTGAGTAAAGCCGCTGGAATAGGCACGGCGGAACATCAACTCGATGTTTTCGGGATTTTCGCCCAGCATATGCCGTTCGAACACGTCCCGGATCACGTGCTGCATCGCGTCGGGACCGACGGATGAAGCATAACATTCCCCCCAGCCGGTGATCCCGGTATCTGTCGTCACTTTGACTAAAATCCAGTACCGTCCACCCCAGCCCGGCGCAGGTGGGGCGGTAACGATGATGTCGAGGTCCTGCAGTTTCATCCGGTGTCCTCCCCTTGGATGGCGTCAGCCCCTGTCGAACAGGATCACGTTGCGCTTGGCGGATCCGGTTTTGGTGTCTTCGATTGCCTCGTTGATCTGATCCAGGGACCACCGGCCCGAGATCAGCTCGTCCAGTTTCAGCCTCCCCTGTTTATACAGGTCGATCATCCACGGGATATCGCGCTGAATGACCACGTCGCCCATTTTCGAACCCACCATGCCCTGACCCAGCGCGGCCAGAACCACTGGTTCATAGCTGGACATATCGCCCGAATGCGGCATGCCGATCATGATCGCCCGGCCGCCCCGACCCAAATAACGCGGGGCCTGATCATAGGCCGGAATTGCACCGACGGTGATCAGAACCGCATCCGCGCCGCGCCCACCCAGTGCCTTGAAGGCGGCTTTCCACGGTTGATCCTGACTGGCCAGCACGCCATGCGTCGCGCCAAATTCCATGGCGATGTCCAGCTTTTCCTCGGTCATGTCGACGGCCACAATCCGACGGGCCCCAGCGATACGGGCCCCCTGAATGGCGTTTAACCCGACACCACCCGCGCCGATGACCACCACATCCTGACCAGGGCGTAGCTTCGCGGCATTCACCGCCGCACCAACCCCGGTAATCACTCCGCAGGACAGGAGGCTGGCCACGTCTTTCGGCATCTCAGCAGGAAGTTTCACGATTTGCCTGTGGCTGACGACAACCTTTTCGGCAAAGGCACCGCAAGCCATCGCCTGATCTAAGGGACCACCGTCCACTGTCTGCAACGGTCCTTTGACGGTGTCGTAAGGCGTTTCGCAGATGGTTGGCTGGCCGCCTGCGCAAGACGGGCAGGACCCGCAGGCGCGGATTAGGGTAACAACTACTGGGTCGCCAACCTTGAAACCCCCAGCCTCGTTGCCAATCGCGGTGATCACTCCGGCGGCTTCGTGGCCATAGACGGCAGGCAAATGCCCACCCCATGCCCCGCTAGCAAAGGTGATATCGGAATGGCAGATCGCCACGGCCTCAAGTGTCACTTCGACCTCGCCCGCGCCCGGCGGTGCCAGCAAGACGTCTTCGATGACCAGAGGTTCGTCAAACGCCCGGCAGACGGCGGCTTTGATGGTTTGCATGTGGTCCTTCACTCCCTTTTGATCACGGTGGCGCGGGAAACTGCATGTCGCAAGACGGAAACCGTCATCCAGGCGTCGTTGTTACGCCACGACAGGGCGCGATCGCAAAAATAAGGCAAATCCGACGACCATCAAAACCAGGGCCAGCAGGAATGGCGCGCCGGGCAGGTAGATCGCCGCGTCAGGATTGGCAAAATGAGCGAACACGCTAGTCATCACCAGTGGCGAAATCACCATCGACAGCGCGTGCAGCGAGGTCAGCACACCCTGCAACTCACCTTGTTGCGAATCCGGGGTTGCGCGGGATGTCAGGGCCTGCAGGGCAGGGGTCACCACCGCACCGACTGCGGTAATCGGGATCAGCATCAGAGCGATGAAGCCATTGGTCAGGAAAGCCAACAGCAGAAAGCTGACAACTTCGAAAGCCATACCGTAGATGATCGTTACCCTCTCACCCAGGTACCGGGTCGCGGGGCGGATCAGGCCACCTTGTACAGCGGCCATGCCGATCCCGTACACGCCCAGTGACAGACCGATCATTTGGGGTGACCAGCCAAAGCGCTCGGTTGTGAAATAGGCCCAGATTGCGGGGTAAACGTAGATGGACACCGAGTAGAGGAAATAGACCCACAGCATCGGGCGGATGCCGGGTAAGGATGCGATGGCACGCAAAGAATTGACCGGATTGGCGCGGCGCAGGCTGAAGGCCCGGCGGGTTTTGTCGGTCACCGTTTCCGGCATGACCAGAAGGCCCGCCAGAAAAGTCAACGCGGACAAGGCGGCTGCCGCCCAAAAAGGCGCGCGGGTTCCGTATTCGCTCAGCAACCCACCGATAACTGGGCCCAGCACAAACCCCACCCCGAAGGCGGCACCCAGCAGGCCAAAATTCGTCGCCTTTTCGTGCGGTTTCGAGACATCCGCCATGAACGCCGCCGCCGTGGCATGGGTGGCCGCGGTGATGCCACCCACGATGCGCCCGACCAACAGCAACCAGATGCTGCCGGCAATCGCCATCACCACATAGTCCAGCGACATGACGAACAAGGACACCAACAGCACAGCGCGCCGGCCATAGGCGTCGGATAGGTTGCCCAGAATTGGCCCAAATACAAATTGCATCGCGGCAAAGGCGGTGCTGAGCACACCGCCCCAGATCGCTGCGTCGGCCAAAGTGCCGCCCTGAACCTCGATGATCAGCTCTGGCATGATGGGCAACACCAGACCGATGCCCATGGCGTCGATCATCACCGTGCCGAGTACGAAGAGAAAAGGTAGACGCATAGAAACCGCTCGCGAGATTCGCCCGGACCCTATCACGCTTCGTTCACCTGTGAAGCACCTGTAACGTCAGGTCATGCCGCCGGTAATTTTTGTTCCAGATCGTCCAGAATTTCGGACAGAAGGCGGGGATGAGAGAAGAACGGAGAATGCGAGCTGTTGATTGTTGTCCGCAAATCTTCGGGCGCGACGTGGCTCATCTGTTCTTCGTATTCCCTTGGGATCGTATGGTCGTCCGTCGCGGTGATGTAAGCCTTGGGGACGCGCGCGAAATTATCTGCAACGGACAGCGGGGTTTCCTGCGGTGCGATGGGCTGAGGGCACATGCGCGCAAGGGCATAGGGTACGGTTTCAGGTGCGCAATCGTGATAAAACAAATCTTGCACCATGTCTGGCCTGAACGTGTAGGACAGGCAATCGGTGGATTTTTCGACGGCATCAACGACCAGTTGGCGCGGGGCCCTTTTGCGCATCTCAATCATCGAAAGGCCGTCTTGCGGAACATATGCGCACAGATAGATCAGGGCCCGCATTGCGTTCGGGGCCGCCTCGGCGGCGGCGCTGATGGGATAGCCGCCCCAGGAATGGCCAACGAGGATCGTTTTTGGAGTCGAAGCCGAAAGAACTGCATCTCGGCAACTGTCCAGCGTGACATCGGCAATCGGTGTCGGGTCCGAGCCGTGGCTGGGCAGGTCAATTGCGCGCGCCGTGTGACCCAGTGCCGTCAGGGCGGGAATGACATCACGCCAGCACCATGCGCCATGACACGATCCATGGATCAACAGAAAATCTGCCAAAACAGTGCTCCTTCAAATATGTCCAATATCGGTCAGAAAATTACGCAGCAGGGCGGCGTATTCCGCCGGTTGTTCAACACAGGGCAGGTGACCGGCCCGGCGCATCAATTCGAATTTCGAGCCAGGGATAAGTTCAATGGTTTCGCGCACCAGATCCGGAGGGGTCGAGCCGTCCTCGCTGCCGGCAATGCCCAGCGTCGGCAGGCGCAAACCGCTGGTGGGGGTGTAGAAATCCGTGCCCGAAATCGCCGCGCAGCAACCCAGATAACCGTCAACGGGCTGTCGCACCATCATGTTGCGCCACAGCAAGTGTTCCGGCTCTGAGCGGAAACTTTTGGAAAACCACCGTTCCATCGTCGCATCGGCCAGCGCTTCGATACCGCCTTGGCGCACCGCATCCAAACGGTCCTGCCAGATTGAAGGGATGCCGATCTTGGCGGCGGTGTTCGACAGGACCAGCGCGCGGATTTGATCCATACGCTTTACCGCCAATCCCTGCGCGATCAAACCGCCGATGGACAGGCCGACAAAGACGCAATCGCGAACGTCCAACAGATCCAGCAATGCCTCGGCATCGCGCACCAGCGCGCCCATGGAATACGGGGCAGGCGGTTGTGACGACAGGCCATGCCCGCGCTTGTCATAGCGAATGATCCGTAAACCGGCAGGCAGAAGCGGCAGCATCGCGTCCCAAAGGCGCAGGTCGGTTCCTAGCGAGTTGGCAAAAACAATGGGTGCGCCGTTTGGATCACCATCGACGCGATAGTGCAGCTGCACTTCTCCAATATCTGCGATCTGCATGACACAATCCCCTGTCGTCATACTTTAAGGAATCAGGTTGACCCAAACATTGATCAATGTCAGGTCAGGAATTCCAGCGCTTTTCCAAAGACTTCCGGGTCCACATTTCCCCCCGAGGCCACGACGATCACCGCGTCGCCTTCGATTTTTTCCTTGTGGAAAAGGGCAGAAGCCAACGATACCGCGCCGCCCGGTTCTAGCACGATTTTCAAACGCAGAAAGGCCAGAGCCATCGCACGCATGGCTTCCTCTTCAGTGACCGACAGTCCCGGACCACACAAGCGGCTGAGAATTGGAAAGGTAATCTGTCCGGGCTGCGGCGTCAGGATCGCGTCACAGATATTGCCCGCAGTTTCAGCATTGGCCTGAATCTGACCGCTGGCCAATGAGCGTTTGACGTCGTCGAACCCTTCGGGCTCACAGGGGCGGGCGCGCAGACCGGGTGCGTGACCTTCCAACGCCAGAGCGATCCCTGAAGTCAGCCCGCCGCCACCGCAGCAGACCAAAACATCGCCTTGCTTAACGCCCATTTCGGCGGCCTGCCGAACAAGCTCCAGCCCGGTGGTGCCCTGACCGGCAATTACCTGCGGTTCATCATAAGGGCGGATCAGGGTCAGGCCGCGTTCGGTGGCCAGGGATTCGCCAATCTCTTCGCGGCTTTCGTTTGTGCGATCATACAGGACGACCTCACCCCCCAGCGCGCGGGTGTTGTCGATCTTCAACTGGGGCGCGTCCGAGGGCATGATGATCACTGACGAAATGCCGTGCCGCGCTGCCGCCAAAGCCACGCCTTGCGCGTGATTGCCCGAGGAATAGGCGATCACGCCGCGCTGTCGGTCCTGTGCGTTCAGCGCCGAGATCGCCGACCACGCGCCACGGAACTTGAAGCTGCCCGTATGTTGCAGGCATTCGGGCTTTACCAGCACCCGACGACCGGCCAGGTCATCCAGGAACGGCGAGGTGAGCAGCGGTGTTTCCCGAACGTGACCCCGCAGCCGATCGGCGGCGGCTTCGATCATCTCCAAAGTGCTCATACGGTATCCAATACTTTGCGCATAAGGGCTAAAGACTGCGGTTCGTCCAGAAACGGCACATGGCCGCGATCCGGTATTTCTGCCGAGATAAGATCGGGGTGACGTTTGTGCATTTCGACCAGCGTATCCTTGCCGAGAACATCCGAATTTGCGCCCCGAATGACACCTGTCGGAATATCGCGCAAGGCTTCGAAGAACATCCATAAATCCGGAAATTTGCCGGCAGCGGTTTGTTCCAATAATGCAGTGCGCAAGGCCGGATCATAGCGCAACGTCAGGCCATCGTCGGTCAGTTCGAATTGGATTTCCGCCTGCTGCCGCCACCGGTCCAGCGAAACCCCGGAGAATTGCTGTTCCATCACCTGCTGTAAGATTTTCGCGGCCTCGTCATAGGTTTTTGAAGTCGGCTGTTTGCCTACATAATCCATGATCTTGGCTATACCTACAGGGTCGATCACAGGGCCGACATCATTCAGAATCACCCCGGACAGCCGTTCGGGATGACTGACGGCCAGCGCCATGGCAATCAACCCACCGCGCGAAGTGCCTAAGACAACCGCACGGTCCAATCTGAGATGATCCAGCAGTTCGATCACATCAAGGGATTCGCGAACGATGTTATAGTTCATGTAGTCCGGGTCATGATCCGATTGCCCGCGCCCCCGGTAATCCATCGTGATCATCCGCACATCGGTGATATGTGGCGCCAGGAACGCGAAATCCTGGCTGTTGCGGGTCAGCCCAGCAAGGCACAGCACCGGAGTACCGGCACCGATGTCATCGAAGAAAAGGCGCCTGTCATCAGACGTGGTGAAAAAAGCCATTAAACTCCGGCCAGTTGAGGGATCGTTGTCAGGTCGGACAGAACATGTGCGGGCGTCCATGGCAAGCGATCCATTGGCTCATCTGCACGATTAACCCAGGCGGTTACGAACCCGTACCCGCTGGCCCCGGCGGCGTCCCACCCGTTCGAGCTGACAAAAAGTACCTCGTTACGGGCACAGTCGAAACGCTGCTGCACCAGATCGTAAACACTGGAATGAGGTTTGAAGACGCCAACACTTTCGACTGACAGCACGTCGTCCAGTACGCCGCCGATTCCTGCCGATTGCACCGCACCATCCAGCATGGGCGGCGACCCGTTGGACAGAATCGCGGTGTTCAGACCGCCCTCTTTCAGGGCGGTCAGCATCTGGGGCACTTCCGGATAGGCCTGCAATTCCCAATACAGGTCCAGCAGACGTTGGCGCAGGGTGGGATCGCCCTCAAGCCCGGTGGCGTCCAACGCCCAGTCCAGCCCGTCTTGCGTGACATCCCAGAAATCGGCATGGGCAACGGTGATCGCGCGCAGCCAAGTGTATTGCAACTGTTTCAGCCGCCAATGATTTGCCAATTCGGGCCATTTCTGTTGCAACTTCTCGAACCCGGACTCGGATGCGGCTTGCCGCGCGGCGGCGGCAACGTCGAACAGCGTGCCGTAGGCATCGAATACGCAAGTGGTGATCGGCATCAATTCCCCTCCCTCATTCGCGCGCAGGTTGGCACAAGTGATGCAGGCACAAAAGGGGGGAGGGTTTACAATAGCGCGTTACCCCCTAGGGTTGGCCGCTCAATTTCTTAACGGCCGGAGGCCACCTATGACCGAGATCAAACAAGGCGACACGGTTCGCATCCATTACAAGGGTACTTTGCTGGACGGAAACGTGTTCGACAGTTCCGAAGGGCGCGACCCGCTGGAATTTGTGGTTGGGTCCGGTCAAATCATTCCCGGTCTGGATACGGCCATGCCCGGTCTGACAGCGGGCGAAAAAAAACGAGTCGAGATTGCCTGCGTGGATGCCTATGGCCCGATCAATCCGGCGATGCGGCAGCAGATCCCCCGCGAAGGGATACCAGATGACATCCCGCTTGAGCCCGGCACTCAGCTACAGATGCAGACACCGGATGGGCAAGCGCTGCCTGTGACGGTGGTGGAGGTGGATGACGCAACCGTCACGCTGGACGCCAATCACCCGTTGGCCGGTCAGGATCTGATTTTTGATATCGAGGTTGTTTCAATCAACTGACAACTGTGGGCCAGCGTGTTGGATCAGCCTGAAATCAGGCTGGTCCAGGATGTGAGAGTGCTGCGGACTTCTGCCTGTGTGAAGAACACAAACAGCATCAGCAGCGTGGTCAGGGCCAGCAATGCGATCCGGCCGCGTTGCCCCAGAAAACCCGATTTGCGCCGGGATGCCCGTGTGGTGGTGGCGATGATTTGTTCTGCTTTGCTCATGCCGCTATCACTGCCCGGAAAAGATGGTTAAATCTTGGCGCGGACAGGGAAAGATCAGGTCACATGTGATCGGGTTGTGGCATGCCCAGAACGTGGAAGCCACCGTCCACCCGAATGATCTCGCCCGAGGTGCAAGACCCCGCGTCCGAAGTCAGGTAAACTGCAGTGCCACCGACGGCTTCGAGCGTTGCGTTCGCGCGCATCGGTGCGTTCTGATCGCAGAACTTGTAGGTCTTGCGCGCGCCGCCGATGGCCGCACCTGCCAGCGTTTTCATTGGGCCGGGTGAGATGGCGTTCACTCGGATGCCTTCGGGGCCCAGATCATTGGCCAGATAGCGGGTCGCCGATTCCAGCGCCGCCTTGGCCACGCCCATGACGTTGTAGTTCGGCACGACCCGGTTCGAACCCTGATAGGTCAGCGTCAGCAGTGAACCGCCATTGTCCTTCATCAACGGGTAAGCGCGGCGCGCAACCTCGATAAACGAATAGGCAGACACATCCATGGAGTGTTTGAAATTCGCCCGCGTGGTGTTCAGAAACCGGCCGGTCAGTTCGGATTTATCCGAATAGGCGATCGCGTGAACTACGAAGTCGATGCTAGGCCAGCGCGCGCCCAGCTCATCGAAAGCACGGTCCAAAGATTCGTCGTCGGTGACATCCGCATCCACCATGAAATCGCTGCCCAGGCTTTGCGCCAATGGCTCCAGCCGCTTACCGAACGCTTCGCCCTGATAGGTGAACGCCAGTTCTGCGCCGGCTTCGTGCATGGCCTTGGCAATGCCCCATGCAATCGAGCGGTCATTTGCCACGCCCATGATCAGGCCGCGTTTGCCCTTGAGAGTATCCGACATCGTATTCACCCGTTATACTTTGACAGAACCATGGACCCGTTGGTGCCACCAAAGCCGAAGCTGTTGGTCATCACGCTGTCCAAGCCTGCGTTTTCAACTACTTGAGTTGCAATTTCACCGGGCAGGATGCCTTCGGCAAGTGTGTCGACGTTGATCGACGGAGTAATGAAATCATGGTGCAGCATCAGCAGGCAGAACACCGCCTCAAGCGCGCCTGCAGCACCCTGTGCGTGGCCCGTCATCGACTTGGTCGATGAAATCGGGGGCACGTTGCCTTCGCCAAAGATACGGCGCACGGCCTCAACCTCACCCACGTCGCCGACCGGGGTCGAGGTGCCGTGGGCGTTGATGTATCCGACCTTGCGGCCTTCGGGAAGTGTCGACAGGGCTAGACGCATCGCGCGTTCGCCACCCTCACCAGACGGGGCTACCATGTCGTGGCCGTCCGAGGTCGCGGCATAGCCGGTCACTTCGGCATAAATCTTGGCGCCGCGGGCCAGCGCGTGCTCCAGATCCTCAAGCACGACGATGCCGCCGCCGCCCGAAATCACGAACCCGTCGCGATTCTGGTCGAACGCGCGCGAGGCTTTGTCGGGCGAGTCGTTGTATTTCGAGGACATTGCGCCCATCGCGTCGAACAGGCAGGATAGGGTCCAGTCTAGTTCTTCACCGCCGCCGGCGAACATAACGTCCTGTTTGCCCAGCATGATCTGTTCGGCCGCGTTGCCGATGCAATGCAGCGAGGTCGAACAGGCCGAGGTGATCGAATAGTTGATGCCCTTGATCTTAAACGCGGTTGCCAAGTTCGCGGAAATCGTCGAGCACATGCATTTTGGAACCGCAAAGGGGCCGATGCGCTTGGTTGCGCCGGTTTTCAGCACCGTCTGATGCGCGGTCAGCATGGCGCTGGTCGACGGGCCGCCCGATCCGGCGACTAGCCCGGTGCGTGGGTTTTGAACCTGATCCTCGGTCAGGCCTGAATCTGCAATTGCCTGGGTCATGGCAATATGGGCATAGGCCGCGCCGGGCCCCATGAAGCGCAGGGTGCGCTTGTCTACATGCTCGGATACATCAATATCCAGCGATCCGGCGATTTGGCTGCGAAAGCCATGTTCGACCATCTGCTCATTGGCCACGATGCCGGATTTACCGGCCTTGAGTGAGGCCAGAACCTCTTCGGCATTGTTCCCGATGGAAGAGACAACCCCCAGACCGGTGACAACTACTCGACGCATGTGCGTGCTCCTTATTTCAAGCTAGTCCGGCTTAGGCTTCGGACAGAACGACTTTCATATCTTTGACGTCGTAAATCATTTCGCCGTCCGCTTCGACGATACCATCTGCCACGCCCATCGTCAGGCGGCGAGTCTGGATCGCTTTCTTGAAATCAATCTTGTAGGTCAGCATTTTACGGTCCGGGCGCACCATGCCGGTCAGTTTGACCTCGCCCACGCCTACGGCCATGCCGCGCCCCTGCCAGCCACGCCAGCCCAGGTTGAAGCCGGTAAGCTGCCACAGACCGTCCAGCCCAAGACAGCCAGGCATGATTGGGTTGCCGGGGAAGTGGCAGTCAAAGAACCACAGGTCCGGGGTAATATCGAATTCGGCCAGCACATGGCCTTTTCCGTGCGCACCGCTATCTTCCGAAATGTCGGTGATGCGGTCCATCATCAGCATCGGCGGAGCAGGTAGCTGCGCGTTACCGGGGCCGAATAACTCGCCACGGGCGCATTTCAGCAGATCGTCTTTGTCAAAGCTGCTCGGGAATTGGGCCATTCTGCCGCCTCTCCTGCCAGGGGTCCGTTTATCTAATCTGGCCTCACCTAGCACCCGTATGCAAGGTCCTGCAAGAGCGGTCGCCCACATCATGTTGTGTTCAGGGCATTCTTTGCGAATGAATTTCATTTGAAATTGCCTAGCCGGAACCCTTATATATAGTTCAGAAAAGAACAGGTATCGGATTCATGACACCTCAGAGCCGAAACATAGCGACTTCCTGGTTGGTTGACGCAGGATTACGCCCGACGCGTCAGCGCGTTGCCTTGGCCGAATTGCTGGTGGGCGACGGCAAACATCGTCATGTCACAGCCGAAAGCCTGTTTGATGCGGCCAAGAAGAACGGCGATGCTGTTTCGCTTGCGACCGTGTACAACACCCTGCGCGCGTTTTGCGACGCCGGGGTGCTGCAGGAAATCACGGTGGACGGGTCAAAAAGCTATTTCGACACCAACACCCATGATCACCCCCACTTTTTCTGGGAGGATGAAAGCCGCCTAAGCGATGCGCCCTCGGATCAATTGGTGATTCAGCGCTTACCCGAGGCACCCGAAGGGGTTGAAATCGCATCGGTCGACGTCGTGATCCGCCTGCGGAAAAAATAATCTTACGGTTTTAGATCAGATAGGGCCTGCTCGGCGGTCGCAATCTTCGTGTCCGAGGGGCCAGTGCCATGTCGTGCCAGCACCACGGGTTCTGCCGTAAATGGGTCCGAAACGGGCAGGCTTAGCAAGGGCATCCCATCATAACTGGTATGGGCGGGGGGATTGGCATAGCTGATCGCAACCCCTTCGCCATGTGCCGCAAGGCTGCGCTGAATTTCCAACGAGGCCGCGCGATGTGCGACCGTTGGGTTTTCCCCGATCTGGCGAAACAGCCCCAATACATGCTGTGCCGACAACCCTTCCTCTGACAGGATCAGATGGTAGGCCGCCAGGTCCTGAAGGGAAACGTCGCTGTGTGCGGCCAAGGGATGATCCGGCGCCAGCAGAGCATGCGGCATGCTTGTGAACAGCGTCTGCTGGGTAAAACCTGCATCCATGCTGAGCCCATAGGTCAGGGCAAGGTCAATCCGCCCGTCAATCAGGCCCGAGATCAGCCCTTCGAAACTGTCTACCCTGTAGGTGATTGCAACGTCCGGCATCTGCACACGCAACTGGCGCAAGGCGCGTGAAAGCAGGAAGGGCGCCAGATCAACAAAACACCCCAGCCGCAACCGGGTCTTACCCACGTCTCTATCAGTGGCATTTTCCAACCGGGCGGCACTGGCCAGCAGCGCCTCGGCCTCATCAATGAAACTGCGGCCCTGTGGTGTCAGCGCCATGGCTGCTCCGCGCCTGCGGGCGAACAGGGGATAACCCAGCTGTTCCTCGACCCGCGTCAATGCGTTGGACAGCGCAGGTTGCGAGACATTCAGGTGCAGTGCGGCGGCGGACAGGCTGCCATGCCGCCCGATGGCGCAGACATATTCATATTGGCGCAGGGAAATATATAACATGAAGTTAAGTCTACCTTTGAAAGATATTACTTGAACAGAGGACTTTGTCATGTGCAGATCACACAACCCTACGGCACGGAGACTGACATGACGCACCCTCTGGTCACGCAAGAGATGATCGACACTTTCCAGCAGGACGGCGTGGTCCTGATCAAGGGACTTTATACCGGTCACGTCGAAGCGCTGCGCGAAGGCGTTGCCGCGAATATGGCAGAACCCGGCCCGTACGCGTCAGAAAACAAGAAACAGGGCGAGACCGGTCTGTTCTTTGACGATTACTGCAACTGGTCGCGGATTGATCAGTTCCGGGATGTGATCGAAAACTCTCCGGTGGCCGAGGTTGCTGCGGATCTGATGCAGTCCGAAACCGTGCAGATGTTTCACGATCACGTTCTGGTCAAAGAGCCCGGCACCTCAATGGCGACACCGTGGCATCAGGATGGTCCATACTACTTTGTCGAGGGGCAGCAGACCATCAGCTTCTGGTCGCCGCTCGACCCGGTTAAAAAAGCAACGCTGCGCTGCGTGGCGGGGTCACACCGTTGGGAGAAAGAGGTGTTGCCGACCCGCTGGGTATCGGAAGAAGGGTTCTTCCCCGACGAAGGCCAGTACATCCCCGTTCCGGATCCGGATGCCGAGGGCATGAAGGTTGTGGAATTCGAAATGGAGCCGGGTGATGCAGTGGCGTTCAACTATCGCACGCTGCACGGCGCGCGCGGTAACCAATCAGACAGCCGCCGTCGGGCGTTTTCGCTGCGTTTGGTCGGGGATGATGCACGGTATGTGGAGCGTCCAGGCCGGACTTCACCGCCGTACCCTGGCCATGGCATGACGCCTGGTCAACGCCTGCGCGAGGATTGGTTCCCGGTGCTGCTAAGACGCTAGAACGGGCTCAAAACCACTGGCCCGATTCGATCAGTCCGAGTTCGAGCAATTGGCCGGATTTCCACTGAAATGGCACCGAGTTGTGCCAACAGAAACTTGGAATGTCGAAGGTGGACCCCGCGTTGGTCTTCAACGCTTTGGCGGCGCGGAACGAACACACGGCTGCCGTCATATTGTGATGCCAAGGGCAGGAATAGGTGTTGTATTCCGGCTCGTTAAAGGTGTGGTCTGGCCGCAATTCCAGCCCCTTGCGCGATTTGAACAGAGCAATCCGGTCGATGCGGCGGCGTTCATAAGGGATGTGATCTTCGAACCGCCAGCGCAGGCCGCCGGACATGTCGAGCTGCCTCTCGACCGGGTGGCCTTCGGCGTCATGGCGGGTGTGGGCGTAATACCCTGTGCTGTCCAGCATGGCGTGATCCGGGGCGACGCCGTTTGGAAACGTGTTCAGGTCATCAGCATAAAGGTCGACGACATGGCTGAGCATCGCGTCGCGGCGTTCCTCGGCGTGGAAGGCCAGCAATTCGCCCACCGTGCGGGTCTCGCAAAACGGAAAGAACAGGTACTCGGCGTTATAGCAATAATACATCCAGATACCCGGCGCGGCCTGAATGATCCTGTTGATTGTGTCGAATGCAACTGTGCTGGGTATACAGGTCAGGGTGACCCTGTGGATGCGGTCAGACAATTCAGAACCCAGCGCGAAATCCTGCGGCATGAAGGCAATCACGGACTTAAAGCCCAGATGCAGATGGTGCCGGAGCGTGCTGTCGACCTCGACATTGTCTTCAACAAAGATCAGCGCGACAGGGCCCTTGGCCAGGGCGGATTTGCCTGAGGTGAGGAAATCGTCGAGAGAGTCGTATTGCATTGCCTGTCCGGTTCCACTTTGCTGGAATCTGCTGTCAAAATCGGGTATCCGCCCCGGCATTGCAAGCGGCGTTCGTAGGGTATAGATGACGCCGATCCCGTCAGCGCAAAGGCCATACCCATGTCGGAACCCAAAAAGCTGTATATCAAAACCTACGGTTGCCAGATGAACGTCTACGACAGCGAACGCATGTCCGAGACGCTGGGTGGGCAGGGCTATGTGGAAACGCAAAGCCCCGATGATGCCGACATGATCTTGCTGAACACCTGCCATATCAGGGAAAAGGCCGCCGAAAAGGTCTATTCCGAACTTGGCAGGTTCAAGGGCCTAAAGGCGGAAAAGCCTGACCTCAAGATCGGCGTGGCGGGGTGTGTGGCACAGGCCGAAGGCGAAGAGATCATGCGCCGTCAGCCGCTGGTTGATCTGGTCGTAGGGCCGCAAAGCTATCATCGCCTGCCCGAGATGGAGGCGAAGACGCGCACCGGTGCCAAGGCGCTGGACACGGATTTCCCCGAAGAGGACAAGTTCGAAAAGCTCAAAAACCGTCCCAAGGCCAAGCGTGGCCCGACGGCGTTTCTGACCGTGCAGGAAGGCTGTGACAAGTTCTGTGCCTTCTGCGTGGTGCCATATACCCGCGGTGCCGAAGTCAGCCGACCCGCAGATCGTATTATCCGCGAGGCGCAAGACCTGGTTGAACGCGGCGTGCGTGAGATCACTCTGTTGGGGCAGAACGTCAACGCTTATCACGGAGCTGGTGCAAACGGAGACATGACACTGGCCGGGCTGATTTGGGAGTTGAACAAGGTTGATGGGTTGGAGCGCATCCGCTTTACCACCTCGCACCCCAATGACATGGCCGACGACCTGATCGAGGCGCACGGAACCTGCGAGAAGCTGATGCCGTATCTGCATCTGCCGGTGCAGTCAGGCTCGGACCGAATCCTCAAACGCATGAACCGCAGCCACACCGCCGAAAGCTATCTGCGCCTGATCGAACGTATCCGCGCTGCGCGGCCCGATATCGTGATGTCTGGGGACTTCATCGTTGGCTTCCCTGAAGAGACCGAAGAGGATTTCCAGGCCACCATGGATTTGGTGGAAGAGGTCAAATACGGCTATGCCTATTCCTTCAAATACTCGACACGTCCGGGAACGCCTGCAGCCGAGCGGCCTCAGGTTGATCCTGATGCGGCGGATGACCGTCTTCAGCGCCTGCAGGCCCTGATCACGCGGCATCAGCGGGAAATTCAGGACGCAATGGTAGGGCGCAAGGTCAAGGTTCTGTTTGAAAAATCTGGACGGCTGCCAGGCCAGATGGTCGGGAAATCCGAGTATTTACATTCGGTTCACGTGTCTGACGCCGATGTCGCGGTCGGAGAATTGCGAGGTGTTCAAATCACCGCCTCAGGGGCAAATTCGCTGGCCGGTGCGCTGATCTGATGCCCCCCCAAAGTGCTGTTTGAAAGCCATAGTGGGTAATTGTTCCAAAAATTAACCCTTGATTTATCGCCGGTAACTATGTTCGGACAAAAGCCGGACGTATTTGGGGAAAAGGGTTTCTGTTTCCTAAATTTCAGGTCGGTGCTGACCCTGTTTTCGGGCCAGGACGATGGAGGGTACGAGTGAAATTCCTAACACGTTTCTTTGGGACAAACGGCCGGTTTGTTTTTCCGGCGGTGCTGGTGCTTTCACTTTTTTCCAGCGCAACGGTGGCGGGTAACCTTGAACGGGGGGTGACGGATCCCCCGGTTGTCAGTCCCAAGCGTTTGGCCAGCGACGTTAGCGCGTTCTATCTTGGCCTGAGCGGGGCCTACGCATCGGGTGGCACGGACCGATTCGGACTGCGCACCCAGACGGATCTTTTCGAAATCGGAGAGCTGGACCTGAGTGGCGGCTACGGTGGTATCCGTGGCGGTTGGCGTGGTGTTCTACCGGCAATCGGCGGCCGGGATTATGTTTATGGGTTCGAACTCGGCTATGACTTCGGAAAGATCGACGATGAGGTGTCGATGGATATTGGCACTGTAGCTGTTACTGGCGGATCTGAGGTTTCGGACATTATTTCCCTACGTTTTCGCAACGGTTTGACCAACAAGAGCGGCACCGTTCTGTATTTTGTCTCGGTCGGGTACGTGCAGGGTGACATCACAACGTCAAGCAGCCTGTCCACGGGCGGCACGGTTCAATCCTTTGAAGACAGTGACTCTCGAAATGGGTTTTCAGCCAGTATCGGTGCAGAACACAGTCTGAACGACAACTGGTCGATCACGGGTGAGTTTGAATACGTGCAATTCGACTCGCGCGAGGTTGAATTCGACAACGGGTTCTCAACAAAATCCACCCCTCGCTACCGTGGTTTGCGTTTTGGATTGAATTACACCTTCTGAAGCTGTCCGCGATTGGGGTGGTGCTCGGCTGCGTCTGATTTCGGCGGTTTTACCATCTGTTTGGGAAAAAATGAAACTGTGGCTTGCGCCCACCGAGAAATGTTGTCTACGCTCGGGGTATAAACGCCAAGACAGGAGAACGGATTGGCCATCGGTGCCCTTACCCCACCGCAAGATGACATGCCCCAAAGTGAGGCGTTTGTTGAATTCCCTGACAATCGGTTGTTGATTGATTTGTGCGGCGAGTATGACCGCAACCTGACCGAAATCGAAACGAAGCTGTCTGTCCAGATCGTGCGCCGTGGCAATCAGTTGGTTGTCATGGGTGACGAAGACGCTCAGAAGCAGGCGATAGAGGTGCTGCAGGCCCTTTACACCCGTCTGGAAGGTGGGCGCGATGTTGAGGCCGCCGATGTGGATCGCGAATTGCGGATGGGCGGATCGGAACAGGAAACCGGCAGCCGCGACGGTGATCAGCTTGAGATGTTCAAGGGCGGCACGGTTGAGATCAAGACCCGCAAAAAGCTGGTCGAGCCGCGCACAGACGCGCAAAAGGCCTATGTTCAGTCGCTGTTCCAAAATGAACTTGCGTTTGGGATCGGTCCCGCAGGCACGGGTAAGACCTACCTGGCTGTTGCCGCTGGCGTGTCGATGTTTATCGGTGGGCATGTGGATCGGATTATCCTCAGCCGCCCCGCGGTCGAGGCCGGTGAAAAGCTGGGTTATCTGCCCGGTGACATGAAGGACAAGGTCGATCCGTACATGCAGCCGTTGTATGACGCGCTGAATGACTTTTTGCCCGGCAAACAACTGGCCAAGCTGATCGAGGAAAAACGAATCGAAATTGCTCCTCTGGCCTTTATGCGCGGGCGAACCCTGGCCAATGCATTTGTAGTGCTGGATGAGGCGCAAAACGCCACGACCATGCAGATGAAAATGTTTCTGACCCGTCTGGGTGAGGGCAGCCGCATGGTGATCACAGGTGACCGCTCGCAAGTCGACCTGCCGCGCGGGGTTCAGTCGGGGCTGAAAGATGCGGAACGTTTGCTGAAAACGATCCCGAATATCAGCTTTAACTACTTCACCTCGAAAGATGTGGTCCGCCACCCGCTTGTCGCCGCCATTATCGAAGCGTATGAGGCCGACTCGGGCCGTGAGACGGGGTAATCGTCCGCAGCCGAAGGCTTTGGACGTGGTGACATGAACCTTGAACTGACAATTGAAGACGCACGTTGGCAGGGGCTGGAACCCTTGGCCACGCGTGCCATTCAGGCGGTGTTGGACTATTGCGGTTTGGACTCTGACCTGTGTGAAGTCAGCCTTTTGGCCTGTGATGATGCGCGCATCGCCGAACTGAATGCGGAGTTTCGGGAAAAGCCCACACCGACCAATGTGCTCAGCTGGCCCGCCGAGGATTTGGCAGCCGAGGAACCGGGGCAGAGCCCGACGCCGCCTGAGCCGGACTTCACCGGTGAAATCCCGTTGGGGGACATTGCGATTGCCTACGACACCTGCGCGCGCGAGGCGGATGAGGCAGGGAAATCAATGAATGATCACGTCATGCACCTGATCATTCACGGGACTTTGCATCTGCTGGGCTACGATCACATTCGTGACACCGACGCCACTTTGATGGAAACGGTTGAGGTCGCTATACTTGGCAAAATGGGTATCGATGACCCATATAATATGTAGACGGGCCATCAAGGCCGATTATTTGGAATAGGATTATGGGCGAGACAGACGGCAGTTCTATGGCGGCGCAGGGCGCGCAAACCAGGAACAGCGGTGAAGATAGTAAAGAGAAAGCCGGTTTCTTTTCTCGAATAGTGGATGCGTTTTCGCCGCAGGGCGAGGATGAGGAAAGCCAGGTGACCAACGGTCACGAGGTCGACAAGGCACAGCCGCGCGGCATGATCAACCTGCGGCGGATGCGGGTTGAGGACGTGGCCATCCCAACGGCCGAGATCATCTCGGTTCCTTCAACGATTACCAAGGATGAGCTGGCGAAGGTGTTCCGCGAAAGCGGTCTGTCGCGGGTTCCGGTGTATGAGGGCACGCTGGACACGCCTTTGGGGTTCGTCCACCTAAAGGACTTTGCCCTAACCCACGGATTCAACGGTGGGTCCAGTGAATTCGATCTGGTCAAGATGCTGCGGACGTTGCTGTTCGTTCCGCCTTCGATGCCGATTGGGGTTCTGCTGACCAAGATGCAGACGGAACGTCGACATATGGCGTTGGTGATCGACGAATATGGTGGTGTCGACGGGCTGCTGACGATTGAGGATCTGATCGAACAGGTCGTGGGTGAAATCGCGGATGAACATGACGCGGATGAAGATCAGCTTTGGGTTCAGGACAAGCCGGGTTGTTACATCGTTCAGGCCCGCGTCCCGTTGGAAGAGTTCGAGGCTGAAATCGGGCGCTCGCTGACCAGTCACGAGGACGTGGATGAGGAAGAAATCGACACTCTGGGCGGTCTGGTCTTTATGCTATCAGGCCGGGTGCCCGCACGGGGTGAGGTTGTCTTGCATCCCGAAGGCCCTGAATTCGAGGTGATCGACGCCGATCCACGCCGGATCAAGCGTCTGCGCGTCATGTTGCCGGATCTCGTTGTATGAACCCTGCACAGGGTTGGTCCATTTGGCTGAAATGTGCATTGGCGGCGCTGCTGGGTGCGCTGGCGGCGTTTGGCCTTGCCCCGTTTGGTGTGTGGGCGGCAACGCTGGTTGCTCTGGTGCTGCTGGCGCCGTTGTTTCTGTCAACCGAGACTAGGGGCAGGGCCGCTTGGCTGGGCTGGGCTTTTGCCACCGGGTATTTCGCACATGGTCTCAGCTGGATTGTCGAGCCGTTCTTGGTGGACGCGGAACGTCACGCCTGGATGGCACCCTTTGCCCTGATCTTCATGGCCGGAGGGTTGGCGTTGTTCTGGGCGCTGGCCTTTTGGATCGCGCGGCGGCCTGCGGGTGACGCAAACACACAAGCCGTTTTTCTGGTTGTGACCGTGTCGCTGGCGGAAATGGCCCGCGGCTATGTGCTGACAGGATTTCCATGGGCGGGGCTGGCGCAGGTCTGGGTCGGCTCTCCGGTGGCCCAGCTTTTGTCATTGGTCGGACCCTATGGTTTGGGCGCGTTGACCCTGTTGGCGACGTTGCCCTTGGGGGCGGCGCTGGCGCAACGCGGTGGATTTGCATTACCGCTTGGACTGACAGTAGGCGCGGCCTGTTTGGCGCTGGGCTATGGCACCGCGCGTCCGGCGGTTACGGAAACCGATCATGTCGTGCGCCTGATCCAACCGAACGCGCCGCAACATCAAAAATGGGATCCCGAATACGCGCCTTTGTTCTTTGCACGCCAGATAGAGTTTACTGCGGCGCAGCCTCGGCCCGATCTGATTGTCTGGCCCGAAACCTCGGTACCTGCCTGGCTGAGCAGCGCGCAGCCCTATCTGGATGCCATTGCCGATGCGGCGCAGGGCACGCCGGTTTTTTTGGGCATTCAGCGTGGTGACGGACCGCGTATCTATAACTCGATGATCTATCTGGATGAGAAGGGCCAGCAGCAGGGTCTGTACGACAAGCACCACCTGGCCCCGTTTGGGGAATATGTACCGTTCGGCGAGGTGATGGCAAAATTTGGTATCTATGGCATGGCGGCGACCAACGGCAATGGGTTCACCGCTGGGCCCGGGGCAGCTTTGATGGATGCGGGCAAGCTGGGCAAGGCGCTGCCGTTGATCTGTTATGAGGCAGTGTTCACGCAGGATGTTTTGTCCGCGCCGGGGCGCGCGGATTTTCTGTTGCAGATCACCAACGATGCGTGGTTCGGCACACGGTCTGGACCCTATCAGCATCTGGCCCAGGCTCAGATGCGCGCGATTGAGCAAGGCCTGCCGATGATGCGGTCAGCCAATACCGGCGTGTCGGCGATGATTGACCCTTTGGGGCGCATCACGCAGGCGCTTCCATTGGGTCAGGCTGGATATTTCGATGCAAAAATGCCTGCTCCGTTTGTCTCAACGGTGTATTCTAGGAATGGGGATGTTCCGGTCTTTGTCCTACTGGCGGCTCTCTTCGCGCTGTTTTGGCGCAACGCCCGGCGCGCGCATGCATAATTACCGATTGACCCTGTGTTTGTGTGGGCGTATCCCCTCGCATGCTCGTCACAACGGCTTCCTGGCGTGATGGGGAAATCTTAATGGAGCACTTTCATGTCTCGACAGAACTACACTTTTACTTCGGAATCCGTATCCGAAGGGCATCCGGATAAGGTTTGTGACCGAATCTCGGACGCTGTACTTGACGCATTTCTGAACGAAGAACCCGAAGCCCGCGTGGCGTGCGAAACCTTTGCGACCACCGACCGTGTCGTCATTGGCGGCGAAGTAGGTCTGTCTGATCAGGAAAAATTGCACGACTATATGGGCCGCATCGACGAGATCGCGCGCGCCTGTATCAAGGATATCGGTTACGAGCAGGACAAATTTCACCATGAAACCGTCGAGGTGACGAACCTGCTGCATGAACAATCCGCCCATATCGCACAGGGTGTGGATGCCTCGGACAACAAGGACGAGGGCGCCGGTGACCAGGGCATCATGTTCGGTTATGCCACCACCGAGACCCCCGCGCTGATGCCCGCGCCGATCCAGTATTCCCATGCGATCCTGCGGCGCTTGGCCGAGGTGCGCAAGAACGGGTCTGAGTCCGCGCTGGGCCCGGATGCAAAATCGCAGCTGTCCGTGATTTATCGGGATGGCAAGCCGGTCGGCGTCAGCTCGATCGTGCTGTCGACCCAGCATCTGGATGAGTCGCTGAGCTCGGACGACATCCGCGCCATTGTCGAACCTTATATCACTGAAACCCTGCCCGACGGCTGGCTGAACGCTGATACCGAATGGCACGTGAACCCCACCGGCAAGTTCGTGATTGGCGGACCTGATGGTGACGCCGGTCTGACCGGGCGCAAGATCATCGTGGACACCTATGGCGGTGCCGCACCGCATGGGGGCGGCGCGTTTTCGGGCAAAGACCCGACCAAGGTGGATCGCTCGGCGGCCTACGCTGCGCGCTATCTGGCCAAGAACGTGGTTGCTGCGGGCATGGCAGAGCGCTGCACCATTCAGCTGAGCTATGCGATTGGTGTGTCCAAGCCGCTGTCGATCTACGCGGATACGCATGGAACGGGTCAGGTGGAGAATGCGGATATCGAGAAAGCCGTTGATAAGGTGATGGATCTGACACCGCGCGGTATTCGTGAGCATCTGCAACTGAACAAGCCGATCTACCAGCGTACGGCGGCCTATGGCCACTTTGGTCGTCAGCCTGATGCGGATGGCGGTTTCAGCTGGGAGCGTACGGATCTGACCGACGCTCTGAAGTCGGCAGTCTGACCGTTCCACAATGAAATGGTGCGCCCTTGCGGGCGCGCTCCATTGTAGGAAATGCAATTTGGGGCGGCGTGTCGGCAGATCTGACGCGACCGCCCCTTGCTTTGACCCCGCCTGCGCAGTATGGGCACCGCCATGAGCACCCAGACTCCCCAACGCCCCCGCAGAAACTTCTATGGCCGCTTTAAGGGCAAGGCCCTGAAGCAGAGTCAAAAGACGTATCTGAACGAAGACCTCGATGCTTTGTCGCCTGGTGCGGTGGACTGGGACGCGAATCCTGAACGTCATCCGCTGGACCTAAAGGCACTGTTCGGCGGTAAAGATGTCTGGCTTGAGGTCGGCTTTGGCGGTGGTGAGCACCTGGTCCATCAGGCCGCCAGCAACCCCGATATCGGTATCATTGGGGCCGAGCCGTATATCAACGGCGTCGCCATGTTGCTGGGCAAGATCCGCAAGGCCGGGGTCGAAAACCTGGCCGTTCATCCCGGCGATGCGCGGGATTTGTTCGATGTGCTGCCCGAGGCCAGCATTTCACGGGCGTTTCTTTTGTATCCTGATCCATGGCCCAAGACGCGTCATCACCGTCGGCGTTTTGTGACGCAGGAACATCTGGAGCCACTGGCCCGCACGCTAAAGCCCGGTTCGTTTTTTCGCGTTGCCACCGACATTCCCGACTACGTCCGCCAGACGTTGGAGGAGGTTCCACGTGCCGGGTTTGAATGGCTGGCCGAACGCCCCGCTGATTGGCGCGAACCGTGGGATGACTGGATTTCCACCCGCTATGAACAAAAGGCTTTGCGTGAAGGCCGGACGCCACATTACCTGACCTTCCGGCGCAAAGACTGATTGCCGCTGGACCAACCGGCTCCAATTCGCTAATCCGCCTTGAACTGATAGCGAAAACAGGAGCCCCCATGTCCGGACACGGCACGCCCATCCCGATGACCTCGCATCCCTGCGGCCCGCTGACCGGCACGGCAGAAGTGCCCGGTGACAAGTCGATCTCGCACCGGTCGCTGATCCTGGGCGCAATGGCGGTGGGTGAGACCAGAATCTCGGGCCTGTTGGAAGGTGAGGATGTTCTGGACACCGCCAAGGCCATGCGTGCCTTTGGGGCTGAGGTTACGGATCACGGCGACGGTGAATGGAGTGTGTATGGCGTGGGCGTTGGTGGATTTGCCGAGCCCGATCAGGTGATTGACTGCGGCAACTCGGGTACCGGTGTGCGGCTGATCATGGGCGCGATGGCGACCTGCCCGATTTCCGCGACCTTCACGGGTGATGCAAGCCTGAACAAGCGACCGATGGCCCGCGTCACCGATCCACTGGCACTGTTCGGAACGCAATCGGTTGGGCGCTCGGGCGGGCGGCTGCCGATGACCATCGTGGGTGCGGCAGAGCCTGTACCGGTGCGGTATGAGGTGCCGGTGCCGTCGGCGCAGGTGAAATCCGCGGTGCTGCTGGCCGGTCTGAACGCGCCGGGCAAGACCGTTGTGATTGAGAAAGAGGCCACCCGTGACCACTCGGAACGGATGCTGGCCGGTTTCGGGGCCGAAATCAACGTCGAGGATACGGATGAAGGCCGGGTGATCACGCTGACCGGCCGCCCTGAGTTGAAACCGCAGGCCATCGCTGTGCCGCGCGACCCGTCCAGTGCGGCCTTTCCGGTATGTGCGGCACTAATCACGCCGGGCTCTGACGTGTTGGTGCCGGGCATCGGCCTGAACCCGACCCGCGCGGGGCTGTTCACCACATTGCGCGAAATGGGCGCGGATCTGACGTACGAAAATGAGCGGGAAGAGGGCGGCGAACCCGTCGCTGATCTGCGCGCGAAATACTCTCCGAATATGAAGGGGATCAATGTGCCGCCCGAACGCGCGGCCTCGATGATCGACGAATATCCTGTGTTGTCTGTGGTTGCGGCCAATGCCAACGGCACCACGATGATGGGCGGCGTGAAAGAGCTGCGCGTCAAAGAAAGCGACCGGATTGACGCCATGGCGCGCGGGTTGCGGGCCAATGGTGTGACCGTGGACGAGGGCGAAGAATGGTGGTCGGTCGAAGGGTTGGGCATCGGTAACGTCCCCGGTGGTGGCACCTGCGAAAGCTATCTTGATCACCGCATTGCCATGTCGTTCATGGTCATGGGGATGGGTGCGAAGTCTCCGGTTTCCGTGGATGACGGCGGGCCAATCGCGACCTCGTTCCCGATTTTCGAGCCGCTGATGGCCGCCCTGGGTGCCAAGGTCGAACGCGCATGAGTTTCACCGTCGCCATCGACGGCCCTGCGGCGGCGGGCAAGGGGACGATCTCGAAAGGGGTGGCGGCGCTGTTCGGTTTTGCGCATCTGGATACGGGGCTGCTGTATCGCGCGGTCGGGCGCCGAACGCTGGACGGGACTGACCCCATCGAGGCGGCGCAGGCATTGACTGCGGAAGAACTGGAACAAGGCGATTTGCGTACGGCCGAGATTGCGCAGGCGGCCTCGAAAGTGGCAGTGATCCCCGAGGTGCGCGCGGCGTTGGTGGATTTCCAGCGCGCCTTTGCCCGTCGGGCAGGGGGGGCTGTGCTGGATGGGCGCGATATCGGAACAGTGATTTGCCCCGAGGCAGAGGTAAAGCTGTTTGTCACCGCCAGCGCCGAGGTTCGGGCAGAGCGCCGCTTTTTGGAACTGCGCGCAAAGGGCGCTGATGTGACCCGAGAGTTTGTGCTTGCAGATGTGCGCGAACGCGACGTGCGGGATGCCGAACGCAGTGCTGCGCCGATGAAGCCTGCCGCAGATGCTGTGCTGTTGGATACGTCTGATCTGAGTATCGAAGCTGCTTTGGCTCAGGCCGTAGCTCTTGTCGAAAGCAAACGCCCCGCAACGTCCTAACGCCGCGGGGAGAGGTAATTACAGCTCGCCTACGGCGACGGATTTGATCTGCGCCCACTGATCATCAGCGGTTTTTGCTGTGGCTGGCACGTCTTTCAGAAACGCAGCCCGAGTTTCAGCGTTCAGGAACAGATACAGCTTGCCGTCTGTGACCAGATACTGGTCCGGGTCGCCATCAAATTTCTTGCCGACAGACACGCCGAAGGAACAGAACCCGCCGTGCTGTGGCAGATAGGCGGTGGGGTTGGCCTCGAACGCCTCGAGATTGGCGGCGCTGGTGAAGTAGTACGATGCCCCGTCGTAGGTCGAGGAATGGGTGGCAAACCCTTCGACCGGGTTGCCTTCGTTGACCAGGGCCACCAGATCGACGCCATGTGCTGCCAAGGGCGCGCCCGCGGCCGAGATGCCGTTCGAGACATTGATCTCGTCCGCTGCAAAGGCCGGTGCGGCGATCAGGGGCAAGGTGGCGATCAGGGTTGTCAGAACCAGAGATTTCATTGTGTTTTCCTTTCCTGTTCAGGTTCGGGTCGGCGGGGGAGCCAACCGCTGAAACAAAGTTAGGGGCAGTGTTTTGAACGGGCTATCGCAGTAAGATCGGCAAACCTTGCAGATCGTTCAAACTTATGGCGGCGCACGACATACTCTTCACTAAGCTTTGTTTGGTCAGGGTGCAGGCAGGTACCTATTGTAAGGGAGTAGCCTGCAGGAGAGATGCCATGATCCGACTAGCCCTAGTGTTGATTTTTCTGGCCGGAGGTCTGGCGGCCCAAGATGCGCCTGAGACCGAGCCACCGATGGACTATGAACGTCTGGGCAAGATCCTCTTTGCGCTTGATCCCGAGGCACAGCCGCAGGGGCCGGGCTTTGCTTTGACACTGTCGGATGTGCCTGTTCTGGTCGTCACGGATATCAGCACTGATCGCATGCGTGCGATGGTGGCAGTCCGCAGTGCTGATGAACTGTCAAAAGAGGAATTGCACCGAATGATGCAGGCCAATTTCGACACCGCTTTGGATGCGCGCTATGCGATTGCCAACGGAATCGTTTGGGCAACATTCATTCATCCGCTTTCGTCTTTGAAGAAGGACCAACTGATCTCTGGCTTGGCACAGACAGTGAATATCGCTGCAACTTACGGCACGTCCTACACCGGTGGGGCGATTCAATTTGGTGGCGGTGACAGCAACGAATTGCAGCGACAATTGATCGAAGATCTTCTGAAGAAAGGTGAGGAGATTTGACGAGCGTTTAGGATTCGAGCCTGTGCTGATACCTGCCCACTCCACAGATCTCAATCCTGTACGATAGGCCTGAAATTCCCAGTGCTATAGGCCCTAGCTGGACGCAATAAAGCTGTTATAGTCTTCGATACGCCATAAGGGAAAGCTGCGATCTAAGTCCAAAACACAAAAAATGGGCACGTAGCTATAATATCCCTTGAGCCAACAGGGACAAAAAAACATGAATAATCGTTTGCGCAAGATCACCATCGTCGGTGGCGGCACAGCAGGGTGGATGACCGCGCTGATACTGGAAATGGTGCTTTCACGCACGTCAGCGGAAAAGGATCGCCCTCGCATATGCCTGATCGAGAGCCCCAATATCGCGACAGTGGGTGTGGGCGAGGCGACAGTGCCGCGCATGCCGGTCACGCTCCGTCAGGCGGGTATTTCCGAGCGGGACTTTTTTCGCGAAACCAACGCGTCGTTCAAGCTGGGTGTGAAGTTTTGCAACTGGAACAAGGACCGCAAAGGCAATCGCATCGATTATGTGAACCCCTTTGCGCATGGCCAATTGTTGGAAGGGTTGGAAACAGCCGAGTATTTCTTGCGCTTTGGCAATGGGGATCGGGATTTTACGCGGTCCATCTCACCACATGATGATCTGGCCCGTCTGTGCAAAGGCGCACGGCAGTTGGGGCAGCCTGAATACGAACAGCGGTTTGGCTATGCGTATCATCTGGATGCTGTGAAATTTGCCGGCATGCTCACCAAAGTCTGCACCAAGCGCGGTGTGGAGCATATTCAAGATGAGGTGAAATCGGTCGAACTGGATGAACAGGGCAATGTCAGCCATCTGATGTTGGAACGCCAGGGCCGCCATGACATCGAGATGGTCATAGACTGTACAGGGTTCCGCGGCTTGATCATCAACCAAGCGCTTGGCGAACCGTTTATGGATTACTCGGACTATTTGCCAAATGATCGTGCCATGGCGTTGCAGATCGAGCATCCCAACCCAAAGAAGATTGAAAGCGTCACGCGCTCGACCGCTCTCGGCGCAGGTTGGACCTGGCGGGTGCCTCTCTATAACCGTGTGGGAACGGGCTATGTGTTCTCATCCGCGCATCGCACGGATGATCAGGCGGCGGATGAATACCTCAAATGGCTGGGTGACAGCGGCAAGGGCGCGACGCCGCGCGTGATCCCCATGCGCATCGGGCGTGTGCGCAATGCCTGGGTTAAGAACTGTTTGGCGATCGGCCTGTCCGGCGGGTTTATTGAACCGCTAGAGAGTACGGCGATACATATGGTCGATCATGCGGTGCGGTGGTTTGCGGAACACTTGCCCACGCGAGACATCGAGCCATCCTTGCGGACGCGGTATAACCGGCAGATGAACAAGCTTTATGATGAGGTTCTGGAGTTCATCTGTCTTCACTATCGATTGGGTAACCGCACTGACGATCAGTATTGGATCGATGCGCGGACAGAGATGAAGATACCGGATCGGTTGGCGGAAAACCTGGAGCTATGGCAGCATCGTCTGCCAATGGAACATGACATCGAATTTGCGACGTTGTTCAACTTTCGCGTTTACCAAACGGTTCTATTGGGCAAACAGGTTTATGATACCGGTTACGGGACCGGCATCCGTGATCGTCTGCGGCCACTAAAGCGACAGATTTGGTTCCAGGGTATGAAGACTGCGAAAGCACATCTTGCGCAGATCCTCACAAAAATGCCGGATCACAAAATGCTGTTGCATGATATCCGAGGGGAGTTGCAGCGACCAGCATTCGGCAAGACAATGGCGACGAAGCCGACAGTTACGATGCCGGGCGCGGCGCCATCATCCGTACCGATCCAAAACATGCCGAACTTTGCCGAAATCCAAAGCGGCGCGAAGGATTTGCAACTGTTCTAGACCTTCTTTGCGTTCGCTACTGAGGGCGCTTGAGGTGAAGCTGAGGGTGGAGTGTTATATTCTCTACCCTCAGAATGGGTCTTTGACGCTCTGGGCGCGCGATTGCGGCGGCACACATCAGTTCGGGTACGGTGACCTACAGCGTGAGCTGATACGAGCTTCTCAAAAAAAGGCGAGGAATTCTGAACTAGAGCGCGGATCCTTCGCGCTGCTTTTCTTGCTCGGACGGGGTTGGAGTGTGGTTGAAGACGAATGCCGTTCGACAGGCTTCTTCTCCGCCCAGCTCGGCAATCTTCTTACGCTGATCCTCAAAGGCACGCGCGTTGACCTCTTCGGGGTCACATATTTCGCGCAGACGGCGTTCGCCTTCGACCAACGCCGCTTGAACTTCGGGGTCGTTAACTCTGTCCGTGGCGCGATTGGTCTGTTCATTCGGGTCCGATGCAAGATCAAATAGTTGGGGGTCATGCCCAACGTAATAGACGTATTTCCACTTATCCCAGCGCACCATAAAGCTGCCGGTTTTTGACCCCCCGTCATGATATTCACTGAACACGGTTCGGTTGGGATCATCCGGTGCCGTGGCCAGATCGATAAGCGAAACGCCCGGTTGATCGGCATTGCCTGCATCATCAGGAACACCGCAGACGTCCCGTGCGGTTGCTGCAATGTCTGTTAGGTTTGTACAGGTTGAGACTTGCTTGCCGTTGGGAATACCGGGCCCGGCGAGGATCATCGGAACCCCGGCGCTGGCCTCATACATCACCTGTTTGGTCCAGAACCCCTGATCGCCCATCATGTCGCCATGGTCTGAAACATAGACAATGACCGTATTTTCGGCCTGACCACTTTGGGTCAGAGCTGTCAGGATGCGCCCCACGCAGTCGTCCATGAAGGATGTTAGCCCGTAGTATGCGGCCTTGGCTTCGCGCATCTTTTGTTCATCAAAATAGTCATCGTAGTTGAAGAACGACGCAATGTTTTGCAGCTCTGCGTGATCAGGGAGGCCGTGGCCATAGCCCACCGGCAGGTCCATATCCGCGGGATCATAATGGTCGTACCATTCCTCGGGGCAAGTCAGCGGATAATGCGGGCTGACCAGGGACACAAAGGCGGCCCATGGTGCATCGTGACGTTTCGGATCGGTCAGCCATACCTCAGATGCGGCGGTAATATCCAGATCATAGTCGGTATAGGTGCTGGACCCGGTGCCGACATCACCCGCCAGTTCGGCGGCTGAATCATACGCGGGCGGGTTCTCGCGCAGCAGGCCGACGGCCCAACCAATTCCTCCGACGACATGCATGGGAAGTATTTCCTGCGAGAAACCGTTGTCATCCTCGGCCGAGCGAAAATGCAGCTTGCCGATCGAGACGACCTCGCGCCCCGTGTCTCGCAGTTGACGCATCCAACTGCGCGGATGCCCGGCATAGGGTGTCGCGCTGTCCCAGTGACCAGTGGTATGCACCCACTCTCCGGTAGCCAACGCGGCGCGGGTGGGAACGCACATTGGCGACGGTGTATAAGCCGAGGTGAACATCGTACCCCGCGCCGCCAAGGCGTCCAGATTGGGGGTTTTGACGATCGGGTGGCCAGCGCATCCCATCGCGTCCTTACGGTGTTCGTCGGAAATAATGACCAGAAAATTCAAATCGTCTGCTCCTTGATCGCTGGATTGAGCCTAGCATCGTTTCGCCGACGGAGGACTTTAACTTGCGACAACTGGGTCGCTTTCCGGCTTTGACTTGCAGTGCTTCAGCAGACTCGCTATAGAGCACGCGTCTGAACAAGGGCGGTCAACGTCCGGATGACGTATCTGAGCAGGGCCGGGTTACCTCGGCCCTTTGTGTTTGTGTAGTCAGATGCGCCCCGGATCACGCCTGAAGGCATCATGAAACAAGACCGGCGGAAACAACCGCTCGGCCAGTAAAAACGTTATGTAAAGGAAAACAACGCCACATGGCTAACGCATCCATGGAGGAATTCGAAGCCCTCCTGAACGAAAGCTTCGAAATGGACACACCCGAAGAGGGTTCTGTTGTCAAAGGCAAGGTTCTGGCGATCGAAGCCGGCCAAGCCATCATCGACGTAGGCTACAAAATGGAAGGCCGCGTTGATCTGAAAGAATTCGCAAATCCCGGCGAAGCCCCTGAAATCGCTGTAGGCGACGAGGTCGAAGTTTACCTGCGCGCCGCAGAAAACGCCCGCGGCGAAGCTGTCATCTCGCGCGAGATGGCCCGCCGTGAAGAGGCATGGGACCGTCTGGAAAAAGCATATGCCGACGACCAGCGCGTCGAAGGTGCAATCTTTGGTCGCGTCAAAGGTGGCTTCACCGTCGATCTGGGTGGCGCAGTCGCGTTCCTGCCCGGCTCGCAGGTTGACGTTCGCCCCGTGCGCGACGCTGGCCCGCTGATGGGTCTGAAGCAGCCGTTCCAGATTCTGAAAATGGACCGCCGCCGTGGCAACATCGTTGTTTCGCGCCGCGCAATCCTGGAAGAATCGCGTGCCGAGCAGCGTGCCGAAGTCATCGGCAACCTGTCCGAAGGTCAGACCGTCGAGGGTGTCGTCAAGAACATCACCGAATACGGTGCATTTGTTGACCTGGGCGGCGTTGACGGCCTGCTGCACGTCACCGACATGGCATGGCGCCGTGTGAACCACCCGTCCGAGATCCTGACGATCGGCGAAACCATCAAGGTTCAGGTCATCAAGATCAACAAAGAGACCCACCGCATCAGCCTGGGCATGAAACAGCTGCAGGAAGATCCGTGGGATCTGGTTGCTGCCAAGTATCCGCTGGGCTCGGTCCATCAGGGTCGCGTCACCAACATCACCGACTACGGCGCGTTCGTCGAGCTGGAAGCCGGTGTCGAAGGTCTGGTGCACGTGTCCGAGATGTCCTGGACCAAGAAAAACGTCCACCCCGGCAAGATCGTTTCGACCAGCCAGGAAGTCGACGTCATGGTTCTGGAAATCGACGGCGCCAAGCGTCGCGTGTCTCTGGGCCTGAAACAGACTCAGCGCAACCCATGGGAAGTGTTTGCAGAAACACACCCCGAGGGCACCGAGGTCGAAGGCGAAGTCAAGAACATCACCGAATTCGGTCTGTTCATTGGCCTCGAAGGCGACATCGACGGCATGGTTCACCTGTCGGACCTGTCCTGGGACGAGCGTGGCGAGGATGCGATCCAGAACTACCGCAAAGGCGACATGGTTTCAGCCGTTGTCTCGGAAGTTGACGTGGAAAAAGAGCGTATCTCGCTGTCGATCAAAGCCCTGGGCGGTGACAAGTTTGCCGAAGCCGTGGGCGGCGTGAAGCGTGGCTCGATCGTGACCGTCGAAGTGACCGCAATCGAAGATGGCGGCATCGAGGTGGAATACGAAGGCATGAAGTCCTTCATCCGCCGTTCGGACCTGAGCCGTGACCGTGCCGAACAGCGCCCCGAGCGTTTCTCGGTTGGTGACAAGGTCGACGTCCGCGTCACCAACGTCGACAGCAAGACCCGCCGTCTGGGCCTGTCGATCAAAGCACGCGAGATAGCCGAAGAGAAAGAGGCCGTGGAACAGTATGGTTCCTCCGACTCGGGCGCATCGCTGGGCGATATCCTGGGTGCAGCGCTGAAATCGGGCGACTAAGCCCGGGCCTCAGCCTTAGCCGAATTTACGGCCCCGCGTATCCGCGCGGGGCCGTTTTTGTTGCGAATCAATATGTTCCAAAATTTGGGCTTATTCCGGCTGTCGTTCACGCTTTTGCGGTGAATTTCACGCTCGCAAGCAAAAAAACGCGTGACTTGGCGCGAAAATGAAGGCTTTGCACACAGAGTTTACGTTCCCCCGATCACGGTTTTTTCCTATACTGTCCAAATAAATAGAGATGGCTAACCGGTCGCCTGGGAGGGTAACGCTTATGATCCGTTCAGAACTGATTCAGAAAATCGCCGACGAAAACCCGCATCTGTATCAACGCGACGTCGAGCGGATCGTGAATACCGTGTTCGAGGAAGTGACGGATGCCATGGCACGCGGTGACCGCGTAGAGCTACGTGGCTTTGGTGCCTTTTCGGTAAAACAGCGCGACGCGCGCGTTGGCCGCAATCCGCGCACCGGGGAAACTGTTCAGGTCGAAGAAAAATGTGTTCCATTTTTCAAAACTGGCAAGTTGCTAAGGGACCGATTGAACGGTAAAGCCTAGGGCATGATACGCTACCTTCGATATGCTTTTCTGGCGATCCTCGGGATCGTTCTCATCTCCGTCTCGCTGGCCAATCGCGAAACGGTTGAACTGACCCTGATGCCCGAAGCTTTTGCCGAGCTTTTGGGCTTTAACCTCAGCACGTCGCTGCCGCTGTTTGTCGTGGTGCTGGGCGGTGTGGTTGCGGGCCTGATCATCGGTTTCCTGTGGGAATGGCTGCGCGAGCATAAGCATCGCCGTGATGCGACTGCAAAGAAGAGCGAAGTGCGCAAGCTTGAGCGTGAGGTTAAGAAGCTCAAGAAAAAGCAGAACGAAGGTCAGGACGAAGTTCTGGCGCTGTTGGACGAGGCCAGCTGAGGCCCTTTTATGTCTGATGTCTCCGTCAAAATCTGCGGTCTGACCGCCCCTGATCACGTGCGCGCAGCGGTGGATGCTGGCGCACGCTATATCGGGTTTGTCTTCTTTCCCAAATCGCCCCGCCATCTTGAGGTCCCGGCCGCCGCAGAACTGGCCCATTTGGTGCCCGCCGGGGTTGCCAAGGTCGCCCTGACGGTGAATGCGACGGATGAGGAATTAGACCGGATCGTCGCCAATGTACCGCTGGACATGTTGCAACTGCACGGCAAGGAAAGCCCGGATCGGGTGGCCGAGGTTCGCGACCGATTTGGTTTGCCGGTGATGAAGGCTATCGGCGTGGCCGAGGCAGAAGACCTTGCTGCGATTGATCTCTATTCCGAAGTTGCCGACCAGCTGCTGATCGACGCCAAGCCGCCACGTAACGCGGAACTGCCGGGTGGCAATGGTCTGGCGTTTGACTGGCGTCTGTTAGCGGGACGCAAATACTGGCAACGTCCGTGGATGCTGGCCGGGGGGCTGACGCCCAAGAACGTCGCCGAGGCGATCCGCATGACCGGCGCGCGACAGGTGGATGTCTCGTCAGGAGTCGAAGGCGCACCCGGCGTCAAGGATTCGGCATTGGTCCGGGCCTTTATCGACGCGACCCGGTGATCTGATCGGCAAACACCTGCGTATCCCCGATAGGGGAGGACGTAATCATGCTGGCGGCGATCGGCGGAGTTTCATTGAAACGATGGTACTATGGGCCAGAGTTCTTCTGGCGCGCCCGTCAGGCATTGCTACAAGCGCGCGGTGACCCCTTGTGCATGCATGCTGGCGTGTTCCCACACCAGGGGCTGTATTTCTCGCTAAGCGTCTGGCACGACCTCGAAGCCATGTTAACCTTTGCTCAGTCGGGTCCCCACCGCCAGGTCGTTCTAGCGGCCAATCGACTGGCAGATGTGAATCAGTTCTATCACTTTCCCTGTATTGCCGTGCCCAGCAACCAGCAGGCGTTACAGGTTTGGGCACAGCATGTTCAAGCGGCGGAATGATACGTTTTGCCATGGCAAATCCTGTCGTCACCTCCTATGAACAACGGGTACGACGAGGGAGACACCCATGGCCAACGATCTTTTCAATTCCTTCATGTCCGGACCTGACGAAAAGGGCCGTTTCGGCATATTCGGCGGGCGGTTCGTCAGCGAAACGCTGATGCCTCTGATCCTGTCGCTGGAAGAGGAATATGAAAAGGCCAAGGACGATCCCACCTTCTGGGCTGAGATGGACGACCTGTGGGCGAATTATGTGGGCCGCCCGTCACCGCTGTATTTCGCGGAACGCCTGACCGAGCATCTGGGCGGCGCGAAAATCTACCTGAAACGCGATGAGCTGAACCACACCGGCGCGCACAAGATCAACAACGTTCTGGGCCAGATCATTCTGGCGCGACGCATGGGCAAGACCCGGATCATTGCGGAAACCGGTGCAGGGCAGCACGGCGTAGCCACCGCGACTGTCTGCGCCAAATTCGGTCTGAAATGTGTGGTCTACATGGGCGCGCATGACGTGCAGCGTCAGGCTCCGAATGTGTTCCGCATGCGCTTGCTGGGCGCCGAGGTGATCCCGGTGACCTCTGGCCGTGGCACGCTGAAAGACGCGATGAACGACGCGCTGCGCGACTGGGTAACCAATGTCCGCGACACGTTCTATTGCATAGGCACCGTCGCTGGTCCGCACCCGTACCCGGCGATGGTCCGGGATTTCCAGTCGATCATTGGCAAGGAAGCCAAGGAACAGATGATGAAGGCCGAAGGTCGTCTGCCCGACACGATCATTGCCGCCATTGGTGGTGGATCGAACGCAATGGGCCTGTTTTACCCGTTCCTCGACGACAAAGACGTCAACATCATTGGCGTTGAGGCCGGCGGCAAAGGCGTGAACGAGAAGATGGAGCACTGCGCCTCGCTGACCGGCGGGCGTCCGGGCGTTTTGCACGGCAACCGCACCTACTTGCTGCAGGATGACGACGGACAGATTCTGGAAGGCTATTCAATCTCGGCCGGTCTGGATTATCCGGGTATCGGTCCCGAGCACTCGTGGCTGAACGATATTGGCCGCGCCAACTATGTGGCTATCACCGACAAAGAAGCGCTGGAGGCGTTCCAGCTGTGCTGCGCGACCGAGGGTATCATTCCGGCGCTCGAGCCCAGCCATGCGCTGGCACATGTGATGAAAATCGCGCCCGAGCTGCCCAGAGATCACCTGATCTGCATGAATATGTGCGGGCGTGGCGACAAGGACGTACAGACCGTGGCCAAATATCTGAACTTCGACATGTCGGATACCGAAGGCCGCAGCGCCGACTGACCAAGCGGTAAAATTTGAAATTTTTGACAAGAGCGGCGCGCCTGAAACGGGTGTGCCGCTTTAAATTTCAGCCCTGAGCTTTTCGAATATTGCGCAACTGGGTAACTTTGTTGCGTGACCGCCACAGGTGCGATTTTGACCTTCAGAAATTTATTGAGCGAATCCAAACCTTTCGCCTAAACCCGCCGTTACCGGTCACATCGGGCCGGACCCTAGCGGGCAGAGGTGATCACTCTCTCGGTGCGGACGGCGCTGCCGAAACCGTATGCCAGGGCCGAAACCGGGGATTGGTACGCTTTGTAGCTCAGTTGGATAGAGCGGCAGGTTTCCCATCTGTAGGCGAAGGTTCAATTCCTTCCAAAGCTCCAAATGTAGCTCATTCTGGTGAGAGCAATCGACCGCAAATCGATGTGTAACGGGTTCGAATCCCGTCATTTGACAAAGCTGTTAAGTCAGCACCGGCCTTCCACGCCGGCCCGTGAAAACGGTCCAAAATCATAAGGGTCCGGGTGTTCCCCAGCAGGGGTGACACCGCGCAACGTCAGGCTTTGGCCGGGCGGGGCAGGGGTCTTCGCTGCTCTGGTCTTGGGCCGGAGGGCAGATGACGGTGCCGCCGGATCGGTGCCCCGCTTAGCCCTTTGGGCAAGGCGGCGCATCGGTCCCGCGCCCCTCTCTCTGACCTTCCCGCGCAGGGGCATGGCGCGGGGGATGCTCGGATCTTTCCTGCCTTCGTCCGAAGGCCTCACACCTGTCACCCGTTCGGGGTGCAACCCACTGAAAACATGAAAAGGAGTTCGCATTTGCGACGACGATAGAGCGAGACGAAAAGGAGAAATGATATGACACTGTTCCAAGATCTGATTGACCGGCTGACCGGCCATCGGCGGCTGACCCTGACCGAGACCCAGCGGATGCTGGTCCTGCGCAACGGGGTGTTCGATGCAATCCTGGGTGCCGGGAAACACCGGCTGCCGCGCAAGGATGTGCTGACCGAGTTGCACGATCTGGAGAAGCTCTTTTTCGTGTCGCCCTATGAACGGGCACTGATGCAGAACCGGCCCGAGTTGGCCGCCAAGCATCTGACCGAGTTCCGGGCTGGGCCTGACGAGGTTCTGGTTCTGCTGCGGGATGGGGTCCCTGTTCGGGTGCTGAACCCCGAAGCGCGGGCGCTGGTCTGGAAGGCCGCAGGGCCGTGGAAGGTCGAGCATCACGCGCTGACCGAGACCATGGTTGTTCCCAAAGTGGCGGCTCAGCGGTTGGTTCGGGCCGGGCTGCGGCTGAACCTGACGCAGGTCGAGGTTGCCGAAGGGCATACCGGGCTGCTGACGGTTGACGGGGTACTGGTGGATCAACTGGACCCTGGGGCGCATGCCTTCTGGAAAGTGGGGCGAAACGTCGAGGTTAAACAGATCGACCTGCGGCAACGGACCCATGAGGTGACAGGGCAAGAGATCCTGACCAAGGACCGGGTTACCATCCGGGTCAACCTGTCTGCCGATTACCGGGTCATTGATCCGGTCACGGCGGTAGGGTCGGTCAAGGACTTCGATCAGGCCTTGCACCGGGCGCTGCAACTGACGTTCCGGAAGACCTTGGGGGCGATGACGCTGGACCGGCTGCTTGCCGAGAAAGTGACCGTCGACACCGAAGCCGCGGATCGGGTGCGGACACAGATGGCCGGGATCGGTATCGAAGTGGGGGAGATCGCGTTGAAAGACGTCATCCTGCCCGGGGAGATGCGGGAGATCCTGACCGCCGTGGTCGCCGCCGAGAAACAGGCTGAGGCCAACGTCATCCGGCGGCGGGAAGAAACCAATGCCACGCGGTCCCTACTGAACACCGCGAAGGTGATGGCGGAAAACCCGGTGATGCTGCGGTTGAAAGAGCTGGAAGCTCTGGAAACCATCGCCGGGAAGGTCGAGCGGCTGACGGTCCATAACGGGACTGAAGGGCTGATGTCTGACCTTGTCAAACTGCGGGAGTGATCCCGAATAAGGACCGGTCCGGGGGTTTCTGGGCCGGTCCGCTTACTCTGAAGCGGCGTTTTCTTTCAGAAGGCGTAGCGGAATGATCTCAAGCGCCCGCTGATGGGTGGCTTCAAGATGCACCTTGGGCGCGCAACCTTCGTCATGGGCCTGCAGGAAGCGCGCGGCGCACAGGCACCAACTGTCACCGGGGTTCAGACCCGGAAAGTTGAACTCCGGGCGCGGGGTGCTCAGGTCGTTTCCAACGTATTTCGAAAAGGCCAGAAACTCGGCCGTCATCACCGCGCAAACCGTGTGGCTGCCCTGATCTTCGGGGCAGGTATTGCAGGCCCCGTCCCGAAAGAAACCAGTCAGCGGATCACGGGAACAGGGGCTGAGAACGCCGCCCAATACATTAATACTATCTTGTTTTTGCATAGGATCACCTTACAGACTTTGGGAGATCTTGCGGAACATTTCTATGTTTGCTTCGTTAATGCCGGGATCGCGGAACTGGCGATCTGCGCCGGTTGTGACGATCAGCACGCCGCGCGGCTGGTCGAAATAGATGTACTGGCCGTACACGCCACGGGCTAGAAACTCGCCTTCGTGCGCACCGAGGGGAATCCACCATTGATAACCATAGCCGATCTTGCCGGGCGCAGTGGGCGCGCTGGGCAGGACGGATTCGGTGATCCAGTCGGCCGGGACCAGTTGCTGGCCGTCATGGACGCCATTTTGCAGGATCATCTGACCAAAGCGTGCGAAATCGCGCGTGGTGAAGTTCAATCCACCTAACACAAAAGCAACTCCGGCACCGTCAGTCACGTAATAGCCGTCGTGTTCCAGGCCCAACGGCTGAATGATCTTTTCGACCAACAAATCTGTCACACTGCGCCCCGTGGCCCCGCGGATGACCATTCCAATCACATGGGTATCGATCGACACGTATTGCCAGGTCTCGCCCGGCGTGGCGAACGTATCCTGCAGTGAGGCCGCGAAATCGTCCAACTCTCCGCCCAAGGCGATGACACGACCCATTCGGTTGATGTCCGAATTGGGGTCGAAATAATCCTCATCGAAAGTAACTCCGCTGGCCATGTTCAGCACATTGCGGATCGTCGCGCCGTCATAGGCGGTGCCCTCCAACTGCGGCGCATATTTCACCACGGGATCGTCCAGCGAGGCGATTGCACCCTCGGCCAACAGGATGCCGAAAAGCGCGGACAGATAGCTTTTAGCCACCGACCACGAAATTCGACGATCCTCGGGCGTGGTACCCAGATAGTATTCTTCGAACCGGATTTGCCCGTCCTGCATCACCAGAAGAGAGGTGACAGCGCGATCTTCGATCCACGCATCGGTATCCTCGGGCAGATCAAAGCCGGGTCCGTAAGGCAATTCCCAGGTCGGCCCGTCGCCACGGGGCAAGTCGACCGTCAGGAAAGCGTCGTTCATATGAGAGAAGTTGTGAACGATCTTTTCCTCGGAAAACAACGAGTTCACGGCCATAAGGCGTTGCAGTTCTTCGCGTTTCCAGAACCCGACAACGACCGCTGCCAGCACCAGCATCAACACGATGCGCAGCACCCATTTCAACATAGATCTCATATGTCGCCTCCCCGATCCATGCTGCATTGGAACGCGCCAAAAGCCGTTGTGCAATTGGGACGTTGCGGCAAGGTCACCCGTCTTATTTGAACTTGTCCAGTAGCTTCTGCATGGCCGAGCGCGTATCGACCTCTGGTTCTGCAGCACGTTTGGCGGTTGCTTTGGGCGCCTCGGCCGGTGACTTTGACGACCGGGGCGGGGCTGTGCGTAGGGCGACGGCGTTCATGAATTTGCCGCCATCCCCGTCGGCCAGATAGCATGCACCGTCCGACACGCCGCGCAACACGTCGTCAAGCCAGTCGGAATCGGCCTTGGCAAAGTCGCCCAGAACGTAAGGAGAGACCATTTCCTTCCGGCCCGGATGCCCGATCCCCAGCCGTACTCGATCATAGGCGGGGCTGATATGTTCGTGGATTGAACGTAGCCCGTTGTGCCCGGCATGCCCGCCGCCCGCCTTGACGCGCACCTTGCCGGGGGCGAGGTCCAGCTCATCATGAAAGATCGTCACATCGGTCGAGTCGAGCTTGTAAAACCGCATCGCCTCACCCACGGACTGACCAGAACGGTTCATGAAGGTCTGCGGTTTGATCAGCAGTACCTTTTCGCGGCCTAACCGACCTTCGGAGATCTCGGCCTGAAACTTGGATTTCCACGGGCCAAAGCGGTGATCCTCGGCAATGCGATCAACAGCCATAAAGCCGATATTGTGCCGGTTGCGGGCATATTTCGACCCCGGGTTCCCCAATCCGACAAACAATTTCATAGTCTCGTCCTTGTGCATTGCGACATGAGCAGGTGGTTGATGGCACGGAATGCCACCGGTTTTCCAGCCCATGTGCGCCAAAAGAAAACGGGGCCCGATCAAGGCCCCGTTTCCAAATCCGAATTGTTGGGTCCGGACTTATTCTTCTGCTTCTTCCTGGCCGACGACTTCAACTTCGTCAACGGCCACTTCTTCGCCTTCTTCCTCATCGTCGTCGGTCGCCAGACCGGTCGGTGCCGAAACGTTCGCAATCACGAAGTCTCGATCGATGGTCGGCTTAGTGCCTGCGGGCAGGTCCACGGCCGAGATGGTGACAACGTCGTTGATCTCCATGCCGGTCACGTCGACAACGATCTTTTCAGGAATGTCACCTGCGGTACACATCAATTCGACTTCCGGACGGACAACGGTCAGAACGCCACCCTTTTTGATGCCGGGGGCCTCTTCCTCGTTGATGAACTCAACCGGGATGAACAGCGCGATCTTAGTGGTCCGACGCAGGCGCATCAGGTCCAGGTGAGTCGGCAGGTCTTTGACAACGTCACGCTGAACGTCGCGGCAGATGACACGAACGTCTTCGTGGCCTTCAACCTTCAGGTTCCACAGGGTCGACTTGAACCGGCCTGCTTTTAGGCGCTTGAACAGGACGTTGAACGGGATCTGAATTGGCAGCGGCTCTTTATCGCCACCAAAAACAATGCCCGGAACCATGCCGTCTCGGCGTGCTTGACGAGCGGCGCCCTTGCCTGTCCCCGTCCGTTCCAGAGCTACGAGATCAGGAATCTCTCCAGCCATGATAATTCTCCAATGTTAGGGCGGGCATCCTCCAAGGCTGTATGCCCGCGTGAAGCCGCGTCCTTATCTCGATTCATTGGGTTTGGAAAGGGGTTCACCCGAATAATTTTTAGCGAGGCTCTGCCTCGCGCTCCGAGGTATTTTGGGCCAGATGAACAGGGGGTTCCAAGTTCATCTGGCCTCAATGACACAGTGGAGGCGGCCGTAAAGTCCGCAGCCCAGCCGCGGGTCAGCTCGCAGTTGGTGTATTTTGCCAGCGGCCGCCGAAATCCTCGGGAACCAGCAGATTGTGACGTCCCAAATCCCCAACATTGCGCTCACCACATAGCGCCATCGTTGTGTCCAGCTCTGCCTGAATGACGTCCAGCGCAGTGGTGACACCTTTCTGACCCATTGCGCCCAGCCCATAGACAAAAGCGCGACCGACATAGGTGCCCTTGGCCCCCAGAGCCAGCGCCTTCAAAACGTCCTGACCCGAGCGGATACCACTGTCGAGATGTACCTCGATGTCGTCACCTACTGCATCCATGATCTGTGGCAGCATCCGGATCGAGCTAAGTGCACCGTCCAGCTGACGCCCGCCGTGATTTGAGACGATAATGGCATCGGCCCCCAGTTTCGCGGCCATTTTGGCGTCTTCGGCATCCAGAATACCCTTGAGGATGACCTTGCCGCCCCATTGTTTCATCAGCTTTTCGACCTTTGCCCAGTCGAGGCTGGGGTCGAACTGTTCAGCCGTCCACGCGCCTAAGGACGACGCATCCGAGATACCCTCGACATGGCCGACGATATTGCCAAACTCGCGCCGTTTCGCCCCCAGCATTTCGATGCCCCAGGACCACTTGGTCATCAGGTTCGCAATCGTTTTCGCGGTCAGTTTTGGCGGTGCAGACAGGCCGTTTTTCAAATCCTTGTGCCGTTGGCCCAGAATCTGCAAATCCAGCGTGATGACCAGGGCCGAGCATTTCGCATCTTTGGCCCGTTGGATCAGGCGGCTGACATAGTCCTGATCCTTCATCGTATAAAGCTGAAACCAGAACGGTTTTGACGTGTGCTCGGCCACATCCTCGATTGAATTAATCGACATGGTAGACAGGGTAAAAGGCACACCGAATTCCTCGGCGGCTTTGGCGGCCTTCATTTCGCCGTCCGCGTGTTGCATGCCCGTTAAGCCAACCGGTGCCAGCGCGACCGGCATCGCCACATCTTCACCGATCATCTGCGAAGCGGTGGATCGTCCCGCCATATCCACGGCCACCCGTTGACGCAGGCGGATATCCGAGAAATCCGAACTGTTGTCGCGAAACGTTTGTTCGGTCCAACTACCGCTTTCGGCATAGTCGTAGAACATCCGAGGCACCCGTCGTTCATAGATACGTCGAAGATCTTCGATAGTGGTGATTATGGGCATGAGGCAGCGCCTTTGATTGGTCGGTCAGGTAGTTCTACTGGCGCAACATCAAGGGCGCAATTGGCTGAGGCGCGAAAAAAACCGCAGCAGGCCGGAGGCTTGCTGCGGTTTTGTTTATTGGATCTTGTGATTGGTCGATCAGGCCGAATGGGCGCCGTCGGATAGTGTTTTTACAAAGTCCAGAACCTCGGCCACGGGCTTTCCTGCTCCGATCTGGCTGACAATGGCCGAGCCGACAACCGCGCCGTCGGCAACGCTGGCGATGGCCTTGGATTTCTCGGGTGTGTTGATGCCAAAGCCCACGATCACGGGCAGGTCGGTCGCGGATTTGATCCGGGCCACTTCGGGGCCGACATTCGTGGCTTGCGCTTCGGCAGCGCCGGTGATGCCGGTGATCGAGACGTAATAGACAAAGCCGGAAGTGTTCTGCAGAACGCGGGGCAGGCGTTTGTCATCGGTGGTCGGCGTCGCCAGGCGGATAAAATTCAGACCGGCGGCCTGGGCCGGCAGGCACAGTTCCTCATCTTCTTCCGGCGGCAGGTCGACGACAATCAGTCCGTCGATACCGGCAGCTTGCGCATCGGCCAGAAAGGTGTCCACGCCGCGGCTGTAAATCGGATTGAAATAACCCATCAGAACAATCGGAGTGGTGTCGTCGGTTTCACGGAAGGCGCGGGCCAGATCCAGCGTCCGCTGCAAAGTCATGCCGCCGTCCAATGCCCGTTGCCCTGCGGCCTGAATGGTCGGGCCATCCGCCATGGGATCGGTGAACGGCAAGCCCAGCTCAATCACATCCACACCAGCGCCCGGCAGGCCCTTGACCACCTCAAGCGAAGTTTCATAGTCGGGGTCCCCCGCCATAATATAGGCGACAAAAGCCTTTTTCCCTTCGGCCTTCAGGGCGGCGAACTTGGCGTCGATACGGGTCATCGGATGTCCTTGCAGTCAGGTTTGGACCTGATGTGCAGAAACTTTGCGCGAAAATCAATCCCGGTCCCGCGGGATACCGTCAGAATGCGAAATGATATCGCACCAGCGCCGAATTAACACCCGGGTTGTCATCCTGTGTGCTGGCATTGGATTTGTGGGTGATTGCCAAGGACACTTTGTTACCACTTTCTAAGGTGTATCCGAGACCCAACAGGGTGCGAATCTGGAACTCTCCCCCAAGATCGTTGCGGCCTTCGCCCTCTGAGAAATACCCCGGCATGACACTGCCTTCGACGAACCAACGCTCGGCAAACCCGTAGGTTCCGATCAGGCCGATACCGATATGAATATCACCTGCGGTATCCACAGTCAGGGCACTACCCCATGAAGCGGCAAAACGGGAGGCCTCGTGAAAGGGGCGATGCTGATACTCGAGCGAGAACACAGCCTCGTCCTCGGATTGGCTATCCGAGAAATCTGAAAATCCTGCGCCAAAGACAAGGGATTGAGCTTGCGCTGCTGGTGCGGCCAAAAGCAGCGCAAAAATTGCAGAGGTAAACTTCATATTACACATTCACTATATGTTTGTTTGCAACACCTTACGTGGTGATCTTAGTGTGCCAATTTCAATCCGGGCAAGTTCACGAATGACGAACGATTTCGTGATGTTGTAAATTGGTCTTTTCCTCGTTTCCGCAGTCTGGCTTGCGCATTGATCCGGACCTGCATAGAAGCACCCCTCGAATGGCATCAGGAGGCCGCTATGGGTTTTAAAATGGGAATCGTGGGTCTGCCGAATGTGGGCAAGTCGACCCTCTTTAACGCGCTGACCAAAACCGCAGCCGCTCAGGCAGCAAATTTCCCGTTCTGTACCATTGAGCCCAATGTGGGGGACGTGGCCGTGCCTGATGACCGGTTGGACAAGCTGGCGGCGATTGCCAGCTCTAAGCAGATCATCCCAACACGGATGACCTTTGTGGACATCGCTGGTCTGGTTAAAGGCGCGTCCAAGGGTGAAGGGCTGGGCAACCAGTTTCTGGCCAATATCCGCGAGACCGACGCCATCGCCCATGTGCTACGCTGTTTCGAAGATGGTGACGTGACCCATGTGGACGGCCGCGTCGACCCCGTGGCCGATGCCGACACGATCGAGACGGAACTGATGCTGGCCGATCTGGAAAGCATCGAAAAGCGCCGCGCCAATCTGGTGCGCAAGCTGAAAGGCAACGACAAGGAAGCACAGCAGCAGGAACGCTTGCTGGCCGAGGCGCAGGCGATGCTGGAAAATGGCAAACCGGCGCGTCTGGTTGAGGTCTCGGACGAAGACGCCAAAGCGTGGAAGATGTTGCAACTGCTGACCACCAAGCCAGTGCTATACGTTTGCAACGTGTCCGAAGAAGAAGCAGCTGACGGCAATGAATACTCTGCGAAAGTCGCCGAGATGGCCGCGGCGCAGGGCAATGCCCATGTCATCATCAGCGCCAAGATCGAAGAAGAGATCAGCCTGTTGGAAGAAGACGAAGCGCAGATGTTCCTGGAAGAGATGGGTTTGGAGGAACCCGGCCTCGACCGTCTGATCAAAGCTGGTTACGACCTGTTGAAGCTTGAGACTTATTTCACCGTCGGCCCGAAAGAGGCCCGCGCCTGGACCATCCGCACAGGCACCGCCGCACCACAGGCTGCTGGTGTGATCCATGGCGACTTCGAAAAAGGCTTTATCCGCGCCGAGACCATCGCTTATGACGACTTTATCTCGGCAAATGGCGAACAGGGCGCGAAAGAGGCCGGCAAGATGCGGGCTGAGGGCAAGGGCTACATCGTCAAGGACGGCGACGTAATGCACTTTTTGTTCAATACCTGATCCTAAAAAGCTTCGCCGGGCAAGCGTTCGGTGTGTTTATTGCAGGAACTTGATTGCCCTGCGGTTGAGGTCGCAGGTGTTGCAACAGTGGACTCTGCCGTTTGAGGAAAAAATAAATCCGCCACTCGGGTCGAAGTTTTGTCAAAGTGGTGCTCTTAATCTTAGGCTTAAGCCTAAGATTTTCTGAGGCAACAGCCAGAATTGAAGCAAGTTAGATATGACGCGACCTAAGAAAATTGCACACCAGTTGCTACCAGTCTTGCTATTCGCCTCTCTACCTTTCGCATCGATTGCCGGGTCCACGGGTCGTAGCCCCTATAACCCGCGGGCGGTCGTGACGTATGATGAAATTTACGAGTTCGAAGTCAGATCATTCCCGCTCATTATGGCTCACCCCTATCAGGTCGTGATCCCAAACACTTCTCTTGGCCAAGTGATTGCCTGCCGTATCTATCAGGGCAGCGACGTTGAGGCTTCAAGTTTGCCGGACACTCCAGGTGCTTCCGCTCTCCTTTCGGAAGGTTCAGACGGCGTAACCATTGATCACCGGACGACCAGCAGAGATATGCAATTTGTGGACTCTGGAAATCCTGAGACGCATGTCCACTTCTCACATAAAATTTCAGATGCGGTTTTCCGGTGTTTCAATGTGCATATTGAACTCAAGGATCGCTGAGGTTTAGTTCAAAATGTTCCCAGCCTGGCGACGAGTTCCTATACGTCGAAATCCTATCTATTATAGGGTTGATCCGTTCTTTGAGACATCCCAAAATGATCGAAATTCGCGACCTCCAGCTACTCAGCGCTTTGGCGCGGCACCGTCATTTTGCCAAAGCGGCCGAGGAATGCGGGATATCGCAACCCGCCTTTTCAATGCGTATCCGCAACCTCGAAGATCGCTTGGGCGTGTCGATTGTCCGCCGCGCCAACCGGTTTCAGGGCCTGACCGAAGAGGGCGAGATGATCGTCCAGCGGGCACGGCGTATCCTTGATGATACCAAGGCGCTGGAACAGCAGGTGCTGGCCGCCAAGGGTGAGATCACCGGCACCCTGATACTGGGTGTGATCCCGACCGCGATTGCCTTTACCGGGCGGCTGACCAAACGGTTGCGGGATGCGCATCCCCGCATCATTACGCGCATTGAGACAATGTCTGCCACAGCCATTCAGCACCGTCTGGACGAGGGCAGTCTGGACGCGGGCATTACCTATGGGGACAGCATCGGAACCGATCTGCGGCAGGTGCAACCTTTGTACGAAGAGACCTATGTCTTGCTGGTGCCGTCGCATATGACGGATGAAACCGGCCCCATACCATGGGCACGTGTGGCCGAATTCCCGCTCAGCCTGCTAGAGCCACAGATGCAGAACCGGCGCATCCTCGACCGGATTTTCGCTGAACAGGGCCTGCACCCGGATGTTGTCGCCGAAACCAGCGGATTTACCGCTTCGATGGTCATGGCGCGCGAGGGGTTGGCGGCCACCGTGGTCCCTCGGGTGCTGGTGCGAGCGCTGGGTGATCTTAAGGGAACAAAGGTGCTGCCACTGGTCGATCCCGTTGTCAGCAAGCCGATTTGTCTTGCGACCCTTACACGGGATCCCGAATTGCCAACAGTCGAAGCGCTGCGTGCCGTGGTGACGTCTTTACGGTGATAAACTGTCGTTATCGTGCGATTGAAATATGCGATTTGACGATATGCTATTCTGATGAGACACGGAGCCTCAATCGGAGGGCATCATGGCACCATTAGACACCAAGCCATCAGGCGCACCCAAGGGCGTCTGGAAGTCAGGTAAAGGCAAGGGGCGGCACACGCCCAAAGGCCGCCAATTCACGGATGAGGCACAGGCGGAAATTACACGTCTGCTGGGCGACCGCCCACGCCGTCGCGATCTGCTGATTGAATTCCTGCATTTAATTCAGGACGCACACGGCCATATCAGCGCCGACCACATTGCCGCTTTGGCGGTCGAAATGCGGTTGGGGCAGGCAGAGATCTATGAAACGGCAACCTTCTATGCCCACTTCGATGTAGTGAAAGAAGACGAGGCCCCTCCGCCCGCGTTGACGATCAGGGTCTGTGATTCTTTGTCCTGCGAAATGGCTGGTGCCCAGCAATTGCAAAAGGCGCTCGAGGATGGTCTGGACGCGTCCGAGGTTCGCGTTGTCCGCGCGCCTTGCATGGGGCGCTGCGATACGGCCCCCGTGCTTGAGATCGGTCACAACCATATCGACCATGCGACGCCGGAAAAGGTGCAGGCCGCGATTGCTGCCGGTGATACCCACGCCCATTTACCCGACTATGAAACCTTCGCTGCCTATGCCGAAAATGGCGGCTATGCCAAACTGAAAGAGCTGCGCGACGGTGGCGATTGGGAGAAGGTGCAGGAAGACGTCCTGTCCTCGGGCCTGCGTGGTTTGGGTGGCGCTGGCTTCCCGTCCGGCAAGAAATGGGGCTTCGTTCGCATGAACGAAGGTCCGCGCTATCTGGCTGTGAACGGCGATGAGGGTGAGCCCGGCACGTTCAAGGACCGTTACTATCTGGAACGCACGCCGCATGTTTTCCTTGAGGGCATGCTGATCGCCGCATGGGCGGTCGAGGCCCAGACCTGCTTTGTCTACATGCGCGACGAATATCCGGCAGTGCTGGAAATCCTGCGCCGTGAGATTGTAGCGCTGGAAGAGGCCGGGATCGTTGAGCCCGGCTATATCGACCTGCGCCGGGGGGCTGGCGCCTACATCTGCGGTGAAGAATCCGCGATGATCGAGTCGATCGAAGGCAAAAAGGGCCTGCCGCGTCATCGTCCTCCGTTCGTGGCGCAGGTTGGGGTCTTTAACCGCCCGACCTTGGTGCACAATGTTGAGACGCTGTATTGGGTCACCAAAGTGTGCCGTGAAGGGCCGGAATGCCTCAACAGCACTGAAAAGAACGGTCGCACGGGCCTGCGCAGCTATTCGGTCTCGGGCCGCGTAGCGAAGCCTGGCGTTTACTTGCTGCCCGCAGGCTCGACCATTCTGGATGTGATTGAGGCCGCTGGTGGCATGGTCGAGGGTCAGACCTTCAAGGCGTATCAGCCGGGTGGACCGTCTTCGGGTCTGCTGCCTGCATCGATGGACGATATCCCGCTGGATTTTGACACGTTGCAACCACATGGCACCTTTATCGGCTCGGCCGCCGTGGTGGTTCTGTCCGAGAAGGACACCGCCCGCGACGCGGCGCTGAACATGCTGCGGTTCTTCGAGGATGAAAGCTGTGGCCAATGTACGCCTTGTCGCGCGGGCTGTGAAAAGGCGGTCAAGCTGATGCAGGCCGACAAGTGGGATCAGGACCTGCTGGAGGATCTGTGTCAAGTCATGGGCGACGCGTCCATCTGCGGTCTGGGGCAGGCGGCGCCAAACCCGATCCGCCTTGTCATGAAACACTTCGCTGACGAAATCTGAGGGAGACAGAGCCATGCTTGATGCAAGCCCAACCAAGACCGTCACCTTCAACCTTAACGGCGACGACGTCACCGTGCCCGAAGGCACCACGATCTGGGACGCGGCCAACGGCCGTGGACTGGTAATCCCGCATCTGTGCCACAAACCGGCACCGGGCTACAAACCCGACGGTAACTGCCGCGCCTGTATGGTCGAGGTGGAAGGCGAGCGCACTCTGGTCGCCTCGTGCATCCGCCCTGCCTCGGAAGGTATGGTTGTCAAGACAGACACCGACCGCGCCGAAAAATCGCGTGCGATGGTCATGGAACTGCTGGTCGCTGACCAGCCCGAACAGCCGCATGATGTGTCCAGCCACTTCTGGGACATGGCCAAGCTGAACGATGTCAGCGACAGCCGCTTCCCGGCCAAAGAGGCCGAAAAGATCCCGCTGCTGGATGACAGCCACGTTGCGATGCGCGTCAATCTGGACGCCTGCATCAACTGTAACCTCTGTGTCCGCGCCTGCCGCGACGTGCAGGTCAACGACGTGATCGGAATGGCCGGTCGCGGACATACCTCGCAGGTGGTGTTCGATCAGAACGACCCGATGGGGACTTCGACCTGCGTAGCTTGTGGCGAATGTGTTCAGGCCTGCCCGACGGGTGCCTTGATGCCGGCCACCGTGCTGGACGATCAGCAACAGGGGGACAGCAAGGATTACGACTCTGAAACCGAAAGCGTCTGCCCGTTCTGTGGTGTTGGCTGCAAAGTCTCGCTGAAGGTCAAGGATGGCAAGGTCAAGTATGTCGAAGGCATCAACGGCCCCGCAAACGAAGGCCGTCTGTGCGTCAAAGGCCGCTTTGGCTTCGACTATATCCACCACCCGCACCGCCTGACCAAACCGCTGATCCGGCGCGAGGATGCGCCTGCCAAGGGCCTGAATGTCGATCCCGGCAACCTATCGACCCATTTCCGCGAAGCGACCTGGGAAGAGGCGATGGATCTGGCGGCCACCAAGCTGAAGGCGATGCGCGACGAGGACCCGCGCAGCGTTGCGGGCTTTGGCTCGGCCAAATGCACCAACGAAGAGGCCTATCTGTTCCAGAAGTTCATCCGTCAGGGCTTCCGCCACAACAACGTTGACCACTGCACCCGTCTGTGCCACGCGTCGTCAGTAGCGGCGCTGATCGAAAACGTGGGTTCGGGCGCGGTGACCGCGACCTTCAACGAGATCGAAAACGCGGATGTGGCGATCATCATCGGGGCCAACCCGATCGAAAACCACCCCGTTGCAGCGACTTATTTCAAGCAGTTCACCAAGCGCGGTGGCAAGCTGATCGTGATGGATCCGCGCGGCGTTGGAATGCGCAAGTTCGCGGATGAGATGCTGCAATTCCGCCCCGGTGCGGATGTCTCGATGCTCAACGCGATCATGAACGTGATCGTCGAAGAAGAGCTATACGACAGCCAATACATCCACCGCTGGACCGAGAACTGGGAGGCCGAGAAAGAGCATCTGCGCCAGTTCACCCCCGAGGCGATGGCTCCGATCTGCGGCATTGAACCGGACCAGCTGCGCCGCGTCGCCCGCACATTCGCGCAGGCCAAGGCCGGTCTGATCTTCTGGGGCATGGGCGTCAGCCAACACATCCACGGCACGGATAACTCGCGTTGCTTGATCTCGCTGGCACTGATGACCGGAAATGTTGGTAAGCCGGGCGCGGGTTTGCACCCGCTGCGCGGTCAGAACAACGTGCAAGGCGCCTCTGATGCGGGTCTGATCCCGATGTTCTTGCCGGATTATCAGTCGGTTACTGACGACAACATCCGCGCCAAGTTCAACAACGTATGGAACTCTGAGGATTTCTCGAACGAGAAGGGCCTGACGGTTACCGAGATCATTGATCAGGCTTACGCGGGCAACATCAAGGGGATGTACATTCAGGGTGAAAACCCGGCCATGTCCGACCCGGATGTGGGTCACGCGCGCGAGGCACTGGCCAAGCTGGATCTGATGATCGTACAGGATATCTTCCTGACCGAAACGGCAAACTATGCTGACATCATCCTGCCCGCCTCGGCGCTGTATGAGAAAAACGGCACCGTGTCGAACACCAACCGTCAGGTGCAGCGGGTGCGCCCCGCTGTGACGCCTCCGGGTGAGGCGCGCGAGGATTGGAAGATCACGGTGGAACTGGCGCAGCGCATCGGTCTGAACTGGGATTACACGGATGTGTCTCAGGTCTTTGCCGAGATGAAGCTGACCATGGCGTCGCTGGATAACATTACGTGGGAGCGTCTGGAAACAGAAACGATCACCTACCCGTCGCTCAGCGAAACCGATCCGGGTCAGGCGATTGTGTTTGGCGATGGTTTCCCGCGTGCCGATGGCCGTGCGCGGTTTACCCCTGCCAGCGTCATCCCACCGGACGAAGCGCCGGATGACGAATACCCGATGATCGCCACGACCGGCCGTCAGTTGGAACATTGGCACACCGGGTCCATGACCCGCCGTGCTAAGGTTCTGGATGCCGTAGAACCGGAAGCGAACTGTTCATTGAACCCTCGAACGCTCAAGCTGATGGGGATCGAACCGGGCGAAATGATCCGTCTGACCACACGGCGTGGTTCGATCGAGATCATGGCACGCGCGGACCGGGCCATTGCCGAGGACATGGTGTTCATCCCCTTCGCCTATGTCGAGGCGGCGGCGAACATCCTGACCAACTCGGCAATCGATCCGTTTGGCAAAATCCCCGAGTTCAAGTTCTCGGCTATCCGGGTTGAAAAAATCGAAGACGCGGTCGCGGCAGAATAACCTTGTTGCGTACGCAGCATGAAAGGCGGCCGATTGGGCCGCCTTTTTTCTTTCCTTGACAGTAAGTTACTTGCAGCCAACCCTGTCGGCGTCACTGGTGCAGGAGTTTTACATGACCCGCCGTTTCGTCGATCTGTCCGTTCCGTTGGAAACCGGGATCGTTTCGGACCCGCCAATCATGCTGCCCGAAATCGAATACATGACCCATGATCAGACCGCAGAACAGGTCATGTCCTTCTTTCCCGGCTTGCAAAAACAGGACCTACCGGGCGGCGAAGGCTGGGCCATTGAGCGGCTGCAAATTGCCACGCATAACGGCACCCATCTGGACGCGCCGTATCACCACCACTCGACCATGAATAATGGCGAGAGGGCGATCACCATCGATGAGGTGCCGCTGGAATGGTGCATGAACCCCGGCGTAAAACTGGATTTTCGCCATTTCGACGACGGCTATGTGGTGTCTGCCGCCGATGTTGAGGCCGAGGTGAAGCGGATCGGGCATACCTTGCAGCCGTTGGATATCGTGGTCGTGAACACCTCAGCCGGTACGCAATACGGACAGGCCGATTACCTGATGAAAGGCTGCGGTATGGGGCGCGAGGCGACGTTGTACCTGACCCAACGCGGGGTGCGGGTCACTGGCACAGACGCCTGGAGCTGGGACGCACCCTTTGCGCTGACGGCCCAGGAATATGCCGAAACGCGCGACCCGTCGATTATCTGGGAGGGCCATCGGGCGTCGATGGATATCGGTTATTGCCACATTGAGAAATTGACCAATCTGGAAGACCTACCACCAACGGGTTTCGAAATTTCGTGTTTTCCGTTCAAGATCAAGGGCGCCTCGGCGGGTTTTGTGCGCGCCGTCGCAATATTCGAGGAGGATCCAGATGACTAACCCCCTCAGCGGTCACGATGGGCCCTATGATGCCCCGATTGAAATACGAGGGTTTAGAGTTTTGCCCGAGTGGATCGACTATAACGGCCACATGAATGTGGGGTTCTATGGCGTGGCCTTCGACCGCGCGCTGGATCACTTGATGGATGATCATCTGGGTCTGGGCGAGGCGCAGGTCGACGCATTGGGGCAGGGGCCTTACATCCTGCAGTCGCATATGAATTTTCTGCGCGAGATTAGGCAGGACGAACCGTTCTGGTTTCGCTTTCGGATGTTGGATTCCGATCAGAAACGGGGGCATTACTTTGCACAGATGCTGTCCGATGATGGTGAACTCTGTGCGACGCAAGAGGCGCTGTTCATGAACGTCAGTCATACGACCGGGCGTTCCACTCCATATCCGGACTGGGCGGTAGCGCGGTTGGCCCGGATGGTTCAAGATCATGCACCATTGGACCCCGCACCGCAGGTTGGGCACACCATTGGCATCCGCCGCAGCGATTAATAATCCCGTTCGAAAAACACGCCAACCCCGGTTTCTCCGCGCCCGTCGACTGAACCGCGGACAGTAAAACTGTCCGACACGTCAAGGTTCAGGTTCACCTCGGTGTCACCTTCGGTATTGACGGTGAAATCGGTGTAGAGATTGTCGCTCAGATACGCGCCGGCCCCCAGTCGGCCAGCACCGCCTTCGGACGCGCCAATATCCACCGTGTCAACGCCGGTCGAATCGCGAAGCCCTTTGGTTGCATCTCCCCCGGCACCGCTGAGCTGCGCCAGAGACGCCGCCATCTGGGCGATGACAAAGGGTGAAATTTCGGAAAACCGGTTGCCGAACAAGAGCATGGCCAGCGCCTCTTCGGCTGGGCGTTCAGGGTCGGAATAAACGTCAACCTCCGGCGCATCCAACGGGCCCGCGATTTCGATTGTGGCGGTGCCATCGGACGTGCTGGTGGATGAGGCGAACTCGATATACGGCGTCAGGTCGCCTTGCAGTGTCACGATGCCTTTTGTCAGGGCCAGCCTGCGGCCCAGAATGTCGAAATTTCCCCGGATCAGTTCGATTTGGCCGGATGGGATAACTGCGGTGGTCGTGCCGCCGATATTCAGCCGCCCCCCCAGTTCGGCGTTCACACCCCGGCCGCGCACGAAAACCGCCTTGGGCGCCAGCAGGCTGACATCCAGCGCGATACGTGAATCGCTTTTTTCCGCGCCTTCCTCGACAACAAGGCCCGCGCGTTCCCGTGTTAGGTAACCAGCCGCGCTTTCATTGACATGCCTGATCTCGGGGATCGGTGCAGCGCCCACGGCACCAGCCGCGGCAGCGAGGTTGATATTGGTTTCCTCGAACGTGATCTGACCGGAAATGGCGCTGTTGCCCGCCAGCGCTCCGGTCATGGCGATCTCACCGTTCAGCGTGGTCTCATACAGAAGCTTGTCTGTTAGCACCAACTGATTGAGCCGCGTAACAATGTTCGCGTTCAGCGGCGGTGTCAGGTCCAATGGCCCCGAGATGGTAAAAGTGCCGCCCGCGCGCATGCCACCATTCAACGAGATATTGGCGCGACTCTGCGCCAATTCGACCGAGCCGCTGATGCCGGTTATTGTCTGTCCGATCTCAGGGATCGCAATTGACGTGCCCGAAGTGGTGATAGAACCGCTGAGCGAACTTAGCTCGGGCTTTCCCTTGAGCCGCAGATTGTGCCGGGCCGATCCTTCGATCTTGTTGGGTGAGATAAAGATGTTGGCGACGCCCAGGTTGATGCCACCCTGCGCCCGCAGATCGGCCTCGCCGCTGTTTTCATCGAAGGTTCCAGCGATAGTGCTGTTGATCTCGGCCGGGCCATTGGCTGACCCGTCAATGGTCCAGACGCCATTGACGCGCTTGGCCGTGCCGGTTGCCGCAACGGTGCCAGGGAATTCGGGCGCGAACCGTTCGATCCTGTTCAACTTGGCGTCGAAATCCAAATCGGCCGAACCATCGGTGTCTACTGTTCCGGTCAGGGCTGCATAGGAACTGTCCGGGCCGCTCAGGCGCATGTCCCCTTCCAGTCCCGATCCCGTTGGGGCAACATTCCCGTCCAACGTCAGCGGGCCGGACATCGACGTCATGACACGGGACAGGTCGTCAAGCTGGGCCGAGAAGGTCAGGCCACCCGCCTCTCGGTCCAGTTTGCCCGATGCTGTAGCCGATAGGGCAGTGCCCCTCAGGCTAAACTTACGGACTTCCATGCCATCGTCGTCTTTGTCGGCATCAATGTTCAGGGTCGTGCGGCCCTGGATCAATTTATCGACCAAATCAATCCCGGTCCGAAGGTCTTCAGCGTCCACATTGCCCTGAACGTCAAAGACACGATTGGCGAGATTTCCGTTGCCCTGCACATTCGCGGTGACCGAGCCGCCCAGATCCCGCTTGGCCAACCCCGAGAACAGCGACAGATCCGGGGCGTTCACACGGGCGGTGCCGTCAACCGAAAGCTCTCCGGTAGGGTCATCCACCGTTGCGGCGACTTTTGCAGTTAAGGCGGTACCGTTGACCGTCGCTTCGCGAATTTCAATCCGATCTGTCGTGCGTGCCCCGTCCCAGGTGATCGTGGTCTTGCCGGTCAGCAGCGGATCGATGTCGGACATTCCGGTTTGTATATCCTGTCCGATCACGCTGGCCGTGCCGTCGAATTCCAAAGTCTGCACGGTGCCTTTGCCGTCCATTTCCGCCCGCAGGGCGCCACCCAGTTCACGCTTGGCCAGACCGGAAAAGACCGACAGGTCAGACGCATTCACGCGGGCCTTGCCGTCAATGGTCAGGTTGCCGTCAGGTGTCGTGACCTCGCCGCTGGCCTTTGCCTGCGCAGCTTCGCTGTTCAGGTCAAACTCGCGAATGGTGATGCCGTCGCTGCCTCGGCTGGCATCCAGGGTGATGGTGGTTTCGCCTTTGATGACGGGATCGATATCGTCGCGCCCGGTGACCAGATTGCTGCCCTCAAGCACCAGTTTGCCGTCAAAGCTACGCTCCAATGGTGAGCCTGTGCCGTCAACGCGGGCCGAGGCACTACCGCCCAGATCAAGCTGCGCCAGGTCCGAAAAACGCGACAGGTCCGATGCCTCAAGCGTGGCCGAACCGTCAACCGTCAGTCCACTATTCAATCCGTCGATCAACGCATCCAGCCCAAGGGTATAGTCGGTTCCCACCAGTTCGAACCCCGACAGGTTCAGAGACTGATCGCTGCCGTAATCGAACTGCCCATCCAACGTGATGCTCTCTCCCAAGGCCGTGTTCAGGGCCTGATCATTCAGATCGATCCCGTCGACGATGGCCTGAAGGTCTCCCATTACACTGAATGAAGTGCCCTGTTCTAACGTGCCCTGCGCGGTGATGCGGGCCGTGTCCAGTTTCGCTTGCAGAGATTGAAACGCATTCGCCGTCAGGCTCAGATCCCACAAATTGCCGTTTTTCTGATCGAACAAAGCGGAAATCTGCGCCGCTTCAATCGAGGTTTCGCCGCCTTTGACCGGCAAAACCACCGTTGTTCCGTCGGGCGGGGTGATCCGGCCTTGCAAGGCCGCCAATTGTAACGTGCCGCCTTCGGCCAATTGCAACTCACCCTTTAGGTCCAGGGCTTGGGTGGTCAATTCCAGATCGGGGATGTCCAGCGCGCCTTGCGGTTTGGTTTGGCCGTCCACGAACAGGCGTGTTTTCGGGCCAAAGAACGGGTCCAGATCCTCGGCCATAAAGGGAGTCAGGTCGCCACCCAGATCGGCGGTAAAGGCGATCCCGTCTGCCGCACCGGTTTCAGCGGCGCGCAGCTGTATCTGCCCTGTGACCTGTTGCTGATTGTCGCTGCTCAGGGCGATATCAGCAGTGAAATCGGTCACTGGGCCCGAGCCTGTGACCGACAGGCCGATCGGTGGGCTGTCGGGAATATTCAGCGCAGTTGATATCACGCCGCCTGCGGCCTCTTTCACCTGCAGGTCCAGATTGATCTCGCGCGAGGTGTTCTGGAACCCGGCGGTCAGTGTCACCTCATCCCCTCCGCGGTCCAGGCGGGTGACATCCAGGTTGGTGTCCAATGTACCATCGGCCAGTGACAGGTTCCCCGTCACCGCCAGATCGGCGGCAACCCCGATCAGAGGTTCACCCAGTGACAGCTCATCAATCCTGATTTCACCGATCTCGATGGAAACGGGCAGTTCCGGTAGTTCGAACGGTTTGGTTTCGGCTGTCGGCGCAGGCGTGTCCTTGGTGGTTGTGCCCGGCGTGCGGGCGATGTCGATTTCCTGCGCGGTCAGGGCATTGACGGAAAATCGACCCCGGATCAGGGCCAGCCGGTTCCAGTCCAGCTGAGCGTCTTTGATGGTCAGCCAGACACCTTCGTCGTCCGATACGGTGATCTCTTCAATCGTCGCGCGGGCGCTCAACGCGCCTTGCAAGCCTTTAACGGTGACGTTCTGATCATCCCCCGACAGGGTGTCCTGCAGAAAACGTTCCAGCATGCTGCCGCCGCCGTCATCCTCTTGCGCGAGTACGGGCGGCGCTGTCAGGATCAGCACAGTTGTCACAACCGGATATGAAAACTGCCGTATCAAAACGCTTGTCCGATCCCGATATAGAATTGCAGACCATCGCCAGTGTCGCCCTGAACCGGCAGGGCTAAGTCAACGCGTAGAGGGCCGAACCCCCCAAGATCATACCGCACCCCAAGCCCGGCACCGGAATGGTATTCTGCACCGCTGCCGATGAAAGAAGAAGTGTCCACAGTACCGAAATCATAGAACCCGACAAGCGATATCGTGTCGGTGATCTTGCCACGGACTTCTCCCGACAGCCCGAGGAAGGACTTGCCGCCTGCTTCACCACCGTTGACTGGAATGCCGAGGCTTTCGAACGGCTGCCCACGCACTGTGCCGGCACCACCCGAGAAGAACAGGAAATCCGGTGTCACATTGCTTGGGGAAGGACCGATTATCGATCCTATCTGAGCCCGACCAGCCAAAACGAGCCGCCCGCCCGTGCCCAGGCTGGTATAGGCGCGTGTGTCGGCGAACAGCCTGATGCCCGTGTCTGTGCCGGAAAAACCTACAAAGGGCATGATTTGCGCATCCAGATAGAATCCGCGAGTCGCGCTGACCTTGCTGTCACGCTCGTCCCATTCAGACCGGGTTGGGATAATGAAATAGCGGAACTTGCGGCCGCTGCCATAGGCGTCATCTGCATCCGACCACTGAAATCCAGCCGAGGCTTCGGCATAAAGCCGGTCGGAAAAGGTGCGACGCGCACCATAGGCCAGCGAGGCCACGGATACGTTGTAATTCTCGGTATTCCGCCGCTCCAGCAGGGCGCTCCAAAAGGTGTTGTCGTCCGGGCCCAGCCGGTCGGGTTGATCAAGGCGCAAACCAATGCGGCCGTCCAAATCCTCGGTTCCGCCGATATTGCGCAGAGCGGCTTCGAACCGCAGCCGTTCCGCGCGGCGGAAGACGTTGCGATGGGTCCAGGTCGCGGTGACGTCCAGCCCGGCATTCGAGGCCAGCTCGACCCCGAAGGTCAGGCGGCGTTTGGGCATGTCCTCAAAAGTTGCATCGAAATCCAACGTGCCATCGGGATTGGGCGTTTCATGTTCTTCGATTGAAACGATGCTGAACGTGCCTGTCCGACGCAAGCGGGTGCCGACCTTCTGGATTTCCGCTGGCGAATAAACCTCGCCCGAGGGAAAGCCGGCGATCTTGTTGATCGAGTGGTGGCGTACATCTGTATCGCCTTTGATGAACATCTTGCCGAAGGTCAGGCGCGGACCGGGCTCAAGGTCGATTTCAGCATCCAGCTTTCTCTGCGCATGGCGAGCGATAACGGTTTGGTCTTCAAGTTGGGCTTTGGCGTGACCCGCGTCCCGCCAGCCCTGTACCCCGGCCGAGGCCGCCTGTTGGATGGCACCGGTCGTGGCCAGTTTTCCGGGAGCGAATTCCTCTGGCAGGATTGTCTCCGGCGTAACAGGGGCGACGATAGCCGTTCCAAAAGTGAAGGTCGGTCCGGTATTTACCGTGATAACCGCTCGGTTGATCGTGTTGGGTACGGTTAGTGAGCTGATGTCAGCCGCTTCCCGGCCATCCAGCTTGATGCTGACGACGGGGCTGAAATAGCCCTCGTCATACAGAATCTGAACGAGTGTGCGGTAATCTGACAGGGCGGCAGACAGAACCTCGAGCGGTGTATCCAAGCCACGTTCATCCGCCGTTAAGACCGAGGAGGTTTCTTCGATACGTTCAACCACTCCCTGGGGCGCACCGGGCGCGGACAGGGATGTTTCCAGCGCGGCCAGAGATGAGGGCAGAGCGGCGGCAATAACGCCAAGCAGACAATATTTCACAAAGGCCTGTGGCCTGCTTCCCCGCATCGAATGGCTCCAACTGCCCCAAGTCGAAATCAATTTCACCGTCTTATGAAAAACAACGGCTGATACCGTTCATGTTAGAGCATCAGTTTCCACACAGGGAAAGAACTTATCGAATGAGATGCCAAATTACCGGTTTGTGTGCCCCGTCAGCCCCGTTTGCGGGGCGGTAATGTGGCGCCAACCCATGAACGCATTGACGGGCTCCTCCCGCCCGATCACATCGCATCAAGGATGCTCGTGACCCGTTGGGCCGGGCAGCGCCCGGGCAGGCCCGCGCGCTGCGGTTCCGCGAATTCAAGGCTGTGCCATCAGGCGGGCGACGTCGAGCATACGTGCTGAAAAGCCCCATTCATTGTCATACCAGCCGAAAATGCGAACCTGCCGGTCGCCGACCATCCGCGTCTCGGGGCCTGCAATGACCAAAGATTCCGGTCGTGTACGCAAATCTGACGACACCAGCGGGTGATCGGTCCATCCCAGAACGGGAGACTGCGCGACCGTCTTGCGCAGCTCGGCTTCAAAGTCAGTGGCGGACATACCGCGCTCAAGTGTTGCGACCAAATCCACCGCAGACACGCTGGCTGTGGGGACACGCACCGCCGCGCCCGAGATGCGACCCGCGAGATGCGGCATGACCTCATCAATCAAGTGCGTGGCGCTGGTGGTGGTGGGCACCATGGAAAGCGCCCCGGCGCGTGACCGGGCCAGATCGCCGCGCGGGGCGTCAATCATGGGTTGGCTGTTGGTATAACAATGGATGGTCGTCATATGGGCCGAGGCGATGCCGCCGATTCCATCCAGCACCTTGATCAGTGGGGCCAGCCCATTGGTGGTGCAGGACGCGTTCGAAACGATCCGGGCGTTGCCCAACTGCGCTTCGTTGGCGCCCAGAACGATCGTGACTTCGGTTGCGGGCGAGGGGCCCGAAATCAGCACTTTGCCCGCCCCGGCGGTCAGCCCCTGGCTGGCAACATCCGAGGTACGGGCGACGCCGGTGCAATCCATCAGGACATCCACGCCGCTCAGGTCGACGCGGGACAGGTCGGGGCTGTGGGTCACCGGGATTGTGTGGCCGTCGATGACAAGGGTTCCGTCGCCGGTATCGACAGGCCCAGAGTAGGGGCCGAACGTGCTGTCGTATTTGAACAGGTAGGCACAGGTTTCCAGCGGTGCGATATCGTTGATCAGCGCCAGCTCAATATCCTTGCCCCACGGCAAAGCCAGCAGCTGCCGCACGATCGTGCGGCCAATACGGCCGAATCCATTGATTGCAAGTTTCATGCGCAAGCTATGGCAGTGGGCCGCGCTGACCTCAATGCCCGTTTCGCGGCAAGATCAATTGCAGCTGACCTGCGAAAAGAACTGGCCTGAGATGTTTTGATACATGCTGGCCCGGATAGGCTTGCATCCGGTGGCTGCCTGAATGGCGGCCATAGCTTGAATGGTGCGCAGGCGCGGTGGCGGACCGAACGGGTTCAGATTGTTGTTGTCACGCGTGGCGCGGTACACGACCGGAGCATCCGAAACCTGCGTAACGGCCCATGTGCGGCTCATAACGAAGACCGATTTGGTTTCCTCTTTGGCGACTACAGGGGTCGCCTCTAAGGCCGTCAGGCCAATTACAGCTGCCAGTGCCAGCAGGGATCCGCGCAGTACCATTGAACAATCTCCAGTGCTAAAAACGGTGCTATTTCACCAGATTCAAGTGCTTCTGTGAACCCCTGCGCGGGAAAAACTGAATCGGCGTAAGTGGTTAGCCAGTTACGGGGTGGTTGCTGGTTCGCGTCTTTGCACAGTTGATCGTGGTTGTTTCGGTCCGCCCACGCACCTTAGGGGGCATTCGTGCGGGGTAACTCAGTTGTGCCGGGCGAACGCCAGGAATGGAATGCCATGCCAGTAGCGGCCTTAGACTGTCAAAAGAATTATTCTGGATAGTTTTAGCGTTTGCCCAACAGGGCTTGGCCCCCGTTCGCTGCCGGTATAGTCTTGAATGCAAATCTATTTCAGCAAGGTGAGGCGATCATGAAAGCCTGGATTTCTTCTACATTGGTAGCTGTTGTTGTTCTGGCTGCAATCCCGACCGTGCAGGCCAAGCCGCTTTCCCGAATCATCGCAGAAATGGGGCTGACACCTGCAGATTTCGAGGTTGTGAACACAGCCGCTGACGCGATGCTGTCAGGCGCGACACCCCGGGTGGGTGAGGAAAGTTCCTGGGTGAACGAAGCCACCGGTTCGAAAGGCACGATTCGCGTCCGCGACGTACGTGACAACTGCGTACACCTGCAGCATTTCATTCGACCCGAAGGATCGGATCAGACTCGCGAGGTCAGAACCCGCCGGTGTCGCGACGCAGGCGGAAACTGGATCCTGACACCCTGATCTGGGTCTAGTAACCGCGGGCCCTGTCGACTTCGTGCAGCAAAGGGCCTCCGGCGCTCAGGCGGCGGAAATTCTCGCCCACATCAGCCAGCGCTTCGCCCAGATGCCAGCCCGACACGTGCGGCGTGATGGTGACACTGGGATGTGTCCAGAGCGGGCTGTCGGACGGAAGTGGTTCGGTCGAAGTCACGTCCAGCACCGCATGACCGGGTGTACCATGGTCCAGCGCGACGATCAGGGCGGTTTCTTCAATCAGATCCCCGCGACCCGCGTTCAGTAACTGGCTACCTGGCTTCATTGCCGACAGCATCCCTGCATCGAACAAACCGATTGTCTGCGGGGTCGAAGGCAGGATCGCGCAGACATGGTCGCACTGACCCAGCAGTTCCGGCAGAGCCGCGTCGCCATGCAGGCAGGTAACCCCATCGATCTGCTTGGCTGAGCGGCTCCAACCCATCACTTGAAACCCGACCGCACGCAGCATTTTGGCGCTGCGGGCACCGATATGGCCCAGACCCAGCACACCTACCACGGTGTCTGGCGAATAGAGTGGTGCTCTGGGGGCCCATTCCGCGCGGTTTTGTGCCTTTTCATGAAAGGTCATGTGTCGTTGATGGCGCAGAACATAAGCGACGAACCATTCGGCAATACCCTGCGCGGGGGCGTCCGGTTTCAGCCGTGTTATACGCACATGCGCGGGCAGGTGCGGATTGCTGACGATGGTCTCTACCCCGGCGCCCAGCTTTTGCACCAGTTTCAGGTTGGGCAGCCGCTTGGGGTGATCGTTGCACAGCACGACGACGGCGACCATCGTGATTTCGGTCGGATCACCAAGGGTTTCAGGCGTGCGTACATCCATGTCCGGGTGCAGCCGCCGAATGTCTTGGGCGATGTCGTTGTCGCTTATCCAGTCGGACAACCCGGTTTCGATCAGCAACGCCATGTCGCGCCCCCCTCTGCTTCAATTTGCCAGTGATGACGTGCCGTCACTGAACTGGACATCGTTGCCGCAGCTAAGTCATTCTTTGTCCCAAGGTAAAGCCCGGTCATCGGATCGGATGACCAGACACGCACAGAAAACTTTTGAGGCAGCGTATGAACGGGACACAAGACCTGAGCCAACAGGCCTATTTTCATCTGCGCCCTGATGGCGCTTTTGTGGGCAATGACTCCGCCCGGGGGCCGTGGTCGGCCGATCACTGCCACGCCGGGCCTGTCAGCGGTCTGATCGTGCGTGCCGCAGAAACCGAGGTGGGACCGGAAAAGATGCTGACCCGCCTGACGGTCGATCTGCTGCGCCCACAACCCTTGGCAGGGCTGCGCGTGGCTGCCGAGACTACGCGCCACACCAAGACGCTGGCGACCACGCGGGTAACGGTTCACGATCTGGACGACACGCTCTGCGCCACCGCGACCACGATGCACTTGGCCCGCCGTAACCTGGGACCGGTCCCGAATGTCACGGTTGCTCCACCCCGGCTGGAAGATGCGGTGACGGGGCCATTTCCGATCGGTGAGATACGCCACGGTCTGCCGGGCTTCGCCAACCACTCAGAAGTGCTGTACCCGAAAGACGGCAATCAGGGCGCCGGTCCCAAGACGGTCTGGATGCGCACCCCGGCTTTGCTTGAGGGCGAGGACCCTTCGCCGATTCAGGCACTGTGCCCGCTTGCCGATTGTGGCAACGGCATCTCGTGGAACGCACCGACGACCGAGATGGGGTTCATGAACACCGATCTGACCGTGCAAATCCATCGCGAGCCGGGGTCGGATTGGCTGGCCTCAGAATCGCTGTGCCATTGGCAACCGTCGGGGATCGGAATGTCCCAGTCCGTATTGTATGACACGCAAGGCCCTGTCGGTACGGCCCTGCAAACGCTGGTTCTGTTCCCGCCAAAATGACCCTTTGGCCGGTTTCTGCGGGCGCTGATTGAATCGCATTGCCGCGCGCGGACGCAGGCCCTATCTTTCACGCATGCGTTGGATTGTAACCCTGTTGACTTGCTGCCTGCCGATCCCGGCCATGGCGCACCCGCATGTCTTTATCGACACCGGGCTGGAATTCATTGTGGATGACGCCGGCCAACTGACCCATGTGCGGGTGACCTGGGCTTATGATGAACTTTACTCGTTGTATCAACTTGAAGACATGAAATTGGATCAGGATTTCGACGGAGTTCTCACTGAAAATGAAGAGAAATTCCTGGCCGGTTTCGACGCACAGTGGATCGAAGGGTACAATGGCGATCTGGTTGTCTTTGCAGATGGCGTGCCCGTGTCGCTGTCCGGCCCATTGGAACCGACAGCAACCACCGAAGATGGTCGTATCGTGACAACCCATTTGCGCGCGGTTGATGGCGACGCGGTGTCTGCATCTTCGCTGACGGCGAAGGCTTTTGATGAGACCTTCTATATTGCCTATGAACTGACCCGCCCGGTGACGGTGAGTGGCCCTGCGTCCTGTCAGATGGATCGGATCGACCCCGATATCGATGGTCAGCTGGCGCAGATGCAGGCCTTTTTGTTGACATTGGACGCCGATTACGACCTTGAGGAAAACGATATCCCGCTGGTCGGGGAAAACTTTGCGACCGAGATTTTCGTTTCATGTCCAAATACCTGATTGTTCCGGTTGCCATCGCCATTGCGTTGCTTCTGTGGTTTTGGGGCAGCGGTGGGTTTGACAGTCTGGCCGCGTGGGCGGCGGGTGAGCAGCGCGAGTTTCAGAACCAGATCGCCCGATCCTTACGCGCCGCACGGGCGGAACAGCCCGAGGCCGTCGCCACCCTGCTGACGGTTTGTTTCGCCTATGGGTTCTTTCATGCCATCGGTCCAGGTCACGGCAAGGTGCTGATCGGCGGGTACGGGCTGGGTCGTCGGGTCGCCTTTTGGCGGTTATCCGCAATCAGCGTGCTGTCCAGTCTGGGGCAGGCAGTGACAGCAGTCGTGCTGGTTTACGCTGGCGTTTTGGTGTTTCAGATGTCACGCGAAAGCCTTGTGGGAACAACCGAACAGGTCATGGCCCCGATCAGCTATGGTGCCATCGCCGCGATCGGTCTGTGGCTGGTGTTTCGCGCCATTCGCGGCTTTGCCCGCAGACACCGCAGTAACACAGCGCAAGCGCATCACGACCACGGTCATCACCATGGTCGCGACCATCATCACGACCATCATCACGACCACGATGTCTGTTCAGATTGCGGCCATCGTCACGGCCCCTCGGTGGAAGAGGTTGCGCAGGTCGGCAGCCTGCGCGAGGCGTTGTTGCTGATTGCGGGTATCGCGGCCCGACCCTGTACTGGGGCGCTGTTTGTGCTGATCCTGACATGGCAGATGGGGATCGCGATGGTTGGCATCGCTGGGGCGTTTGCCATGGCGTTGGGTACGGCGATGGTCACGACCCTGGTCGGGTGGACGTCGTTCGGGTTGCGCGGGGGATTGCTGGCCTCTGCCTCGGCCACAAGGTTTGCATCTGTGCTGGCCCCGACCATTGAATTGGTGGCGGGGCTGACGATAGCGGTGATTGCCAGCGGTTTGCTTCTGCGCACGATTTAACCGAAGACCGGTTCCGGATACCCGACCCGCGCTAGGTACAAGCCCTGCGGCGGGCATACCGGCCCACAGGCGGCGCGATCAGCGGCCTGCAGCGCGTGGCACACATCTTCGGGCGTCCACGCGTCCGCACCGACACGCTCCAGCGTCCCGACGAAGCTGCGCACCTGATTGTGCAGGAACGACCTGGCGCGGACGTGGAAATGTATCTCAGGTCCCGAGAAACCATCGACCTGTTCAACCCGCAACTCATCCAGCGTTTTGACCGGGCTGGCGGCCTGACAGATGGATGAGCGGAAGGTGGTGAAATCATGCCGCCCGATCAACATATCCGCCCCGGCCTGCATGGCATCGACATCCAGCTGGTGATTGATCTGCCAGACTTGCCCGGCGTCATGGGTCGCAGGCGCACGACGCATCAGGATTCGGAACAGGTATTGCCTCTCTAACGCGGAAAACCGGGCGTGCCAGTCATCGTCAACCTGTGCGGCTTTGACGATGGCCACCGGTTGCGGCTTGAGATGATAGTTCAGCGCCTCAGACAGGCGGAAAGGGTCCCAATCCTTGACCAGATCGCAATGGGCGACTTGACCCAGCGCATGAACGCCCGCATCGGTGCGGCCCGCTGCAGCAATGGTGTGATCACCGGGTTGAATTCGCGACAAGGCCTGTTCGATTGCTCCTTGCACAGACGGCAATTCCTTTTGCCGCTGCCATCCGGCAAACGGTTCCCCTTGGTATTCGACTTTCAGCGCGTATCTAGGCATGGGCCGCTGGTAACCCGCCCTGCGAAAGGGGGCAAGGGTGGGAAAGCTCTGGCATGTACGGCGCCCTCTACCTATCTTGAGCGAAACGATAAAAGCGGGGCGACAGTTTGGTCATCTCATCCCTGGCAGACAGTCTTGTGCGCGGTGTTGAATCCGTGGGCGACCGCGTGTCTGAAACTCTGTTTGAACCGGTCATCCGTCTGGGCGTTACCGGGTTGGCGCGGTCGGGAAAGACGGTGTTCATCACATCCCTGGTTGCGAATCTGCTGGACCGGGGGCGTATGCCAGGATTGGTCGCGCAGCAGGAGGGCCGCATCAATTCGGTCTACTTACAACCCCAGCCGGACGATACGGTGCCGCGCTTTGATTATGAAAACCACCTGGCGGCGCTGACCGGGCCGCAGCCTCATTGGCCAGATAGCACGCGCGCCGTGTCCGAGCTGCGCCTTTCCTTCAAGGCCCGTCCGGCAGGGTTGCTTGCGGGTCTGCAGGGGCCGCGCACGGTTCATCTGGATATTGTGGACTATCCGGGTGAGTGGCTGCTGGACTTGGCACTACTGGACAAATCATATGAGGTCTGGTCAGCCGAAACCTTAAACCGTATCGAAACGCGGACCGAAGCGGCCGCGTATTTGACGCAGGCCCGGGTGGCAAACCCTGCGGATGTTCATGACGAACCCACGGCTCAGGCGTTGGCCAAAGCCTTTGCTGCGTATTTGAACGCCGCACGGGATGCAGGCTTTTACGACTGTACGCCGGGGCGGTTTCTACTGCCCGGCGATCTGGCGGGTTCTCCGGTGCTGACCTTTGCGCCATTGCCGGTGGAGGGCCACGCACCGCGCCGCAGCCTGCACCGCGAAATGGCGCGGCGGTATGAGGCGTATAAATCGCAAGTGGTGAAACCCTTCTTTCGCGATCATTTCTCGCGGATCGACCGTCAGGTGGTTCTGGTCGATGCGCTGGGTGCAATCCACAAGGGGCCGCAAGCGGTTGAGGATATGCGACGCGCGATGGCCGATATCCTGTCGGCCTTTCGACCGGGGCGCAATGCGTGGCTCAGCCAGTTGCTGTTGGGCAAGCGGGTTGAACGTATCCTGTTCGCAGCCACCAAGGCCGATCACCTGCACCACACGCAGCATCCTCGCCTAACCCATATCATGGAGGCTCTAACCCGCGATGCCCGCGACCGGGCCAGCTTTGCCGGGGCCGAGACGGCGGCGCTGTCGCTGGCCGCCCTGCGTGCCACGACCGAGGAAATCCGGACGCATAACGGGGCGGATCTGCCTTGTGTGCGTGGGACGTTGCTGAACGGCAAACAGGCGGCCTTTTATCCCGGTGATCTGCCAGATGACCCGGCGCATTTACTGGGTCCGGCCCGTAACGGGGCTGAAAACTGGTTGGACAAGGATTTTGGGTTTATGGCCTTTGCCCCAGCGCATCTGACCTTGCGTCCGGGCGATGGCCCGCCCCATATCCGGTTGGACCGTGCCACGCAGTTTCTGATCGGAGACCGCCTGTGACCGTGACTCTCCGCCCCGCTCGTACCACGGATGCCGGAAAGATCGGAGAGATCCTGCACGGCTTTTCGCGCGAAAACGATTGGATGCCCGAGCTACATACCTGCGCTGAAACCATCGCCTTTTGCGGTTGGATGATCGATCTAGGGTGGGTCACGGTGGCCGAAACCGATACTGGCGTTGTGGGATTTCTTGCGCTCAATGAAACCGAAGTTCATTCCCTGTATTTGACACCGCCAGAATGTGGACAAGGCATTGGACAGCGCTTGTTGGACCACGCCAAGTCCGATCAGATCGAACTGTCCCTTTTTGCGTTTCAGGCCAACCACGGGGCGTGCCGGTTCTATGAGCGCAACGGTTTTGCAGAAGTTGCCCGCAGCGACGGGGCCGATAACGATGAAAATCTACCAGACATCAAATATGTCTGGCGGCGGAAAGGGGTGGCGGATGGCTAAAGGTCCGGTACTGATTGATCTCGATACGGAAGAACCTGCCGCCGACGTAGCACAGGCTCCGCCGGTCCCCGATATTGAGCCACCTCAAGGTCAGGCGATGCAAGCGGCAGCCCGCTTGGCTGCGCGGAAACCCTCGGTTCTGTCACGATGGTTTTGGGGTCTGGCGCTGGCCGTGATTGGCGCGGTGGTTTCTGTTGCCGCATGGGATTTCGCCACCTCGCTGTTGTTGCGGTCACCGATATTGGGCTGGGTTGTAACTGGTCTGATCGGTGCGTTGGTTCTGGTCGCCCTGATCATCGCCCTACGGGAGCTGGCAGCCATCGGGCGCTTGTCCCGCGTGGATGGGATGCGCCGCGCCGCAGATGCCGCGTTGGCTGAGGCGGATTTGGCACAGGCCCGTGCGGTCACCAACCGCCTGATCGCGTTTTACAAAGGGCGCGAAGAAACCCGGTGGGGCCGTGACCGTCTGGCTGAACGGATGGAAGAGCAATTCGACGCCACAACCCTGCTGACCTTGGCCGAGGACGAATTGCTGGCCCCTCTGGACGCCGCCGCCAGCCGCGAGGTCGAGGCCGCCGCCCGGCAGGTCGCAACGGTGACGGCGCTGGTGCCCTTGGCGTTGGCCGATGTGGTGACCGCGCTTGCGGCCTCATTACGGATGATCCGTCGGGTTGCTGAGATTTATGGCGGACGCGCTGGATTTCTGGGCAGCTGGCGCCTGACCCGTGCAGTGTTCGTGCATCTGGTGGCGACAGGGGCCGTGGCCGTGGGTGATGATCTGCTGGAACCTATTCTGGGCGGATCGGTCCTTAGTAAACTGTCGCGCCGGTTTGGCGAGGGGCTGGTGAACGGCGCGCTCAGCGCGCGGGTTGGTGTGGCTGCGATGGAGGTTTGCCGACCACTGCCGTTTTCCGACCGGCACAAGCCATCTACGCGCGGGATGATCAAACGCGCGCTCAGCGGGTTGTTTTTCAAAACTTGACCTGACGCAAAGTCCTGTGGCCCGCTGGTGTGCATAACAAAGCCGGAGCCAGCCATGACCGATCACGGACACAGCCAGCAGGAAATTGCCGCGCGGATCAATGCGCCTCCGGGGCGAGGGGTGCTGCGGGACGTGGTGTATGGCGGTATCGACGGATCGGTCACCACCTTTGCCATCGTGGCCGGGGTTGCCGGAGCGGGGCTTTCGCCGTTCATCATCGTGGCGCTGGGGCTTGCCAATGTTCTGGCCGACGGGTTTTCCATGGCTGCCGGAAATTACTCGGGCACCAAGGCCGAGTTGGACAACATCCGCCGCATCCGCGCCATCGAGGAACGCCACATCAGGCTTTACCCGGAGGGCGAGCGCCGCGAGGTGCGCGAGATACTAGCCCAAAAGGGCCTGTCGGGCGACGTTCTGGATGAGGCCACCGATGCAATCACCGCCAACCACGACAATTGGATCAACCTGATGGTCGAAGGCGAATACGGGTTGGGCAGCGTTGACCCCCATCCGTTCAAAGCTGCCATGGCGACCTTTATCGCCTTTCTTGTCGCGGGCATGGTGCCATTGCTGCCATTCCTTTTATCGGTCGATCATGCCTTTGCCATCTCGGTCTGCATGACGATGGGTGTTTTCTTTGCCATTGGGGCCTTCAAAGCCCATTGGTCGCTGTCCCCGTGGTGGCGGTCCGGGCTCGAGACCTTTTTGATCGGCGGTGCAGCGGCCTTGATCGCTTATCTTGTCGGCTCGCTGTTTCACCCCTGACGGCCAAGATTGTCGCAGTGGGTCCCATGGGGCTGGTCAATTGTTGGCCAACGGTTACGCTGCCGCAGACAGGTTCATCGGGTTGAGCAACCATTGCGGATTGAGAATAAAAACGTCCTGGTTCTAGGGGCTTATGGCTTTATCGGCGCTGCGGTGACGCGATCTCTGCAAGCCGAGGGCGCGCATGTGGCGGCCTTTGTGCGTAACTTGAAAACCGGGGTGCAGGTTCTGCCGGATGTCACGCAGGTGCAAGGCGATTTGCGGGCTTGTCTGCAGCCCAAGGACTGGGTCGCGCATCTGGAGCACGTTGACTGTGTCGTGAACTGTGCAGGAGCATTGCAGGATGGTCCCGCCGATGATCTCGAGGCTGTGCATCACACCGCCATTGCGTCCTTGGGGCAAGCCTGCGCGCAAAGGGGCATTGCGGTGGTTCAAATCTCGGCCATTGGTGCCGACCTCGATGCAGAAACGGATTTCATGCGCACCAAGGCGGCTGGGGACGCTGCGCTGCGGGCCTGTGATTTGCCGCTTTGGATTTTCAAACCCGGTCTGGTGATCGGGCAATCCGATTATGGCGGAACAGCGCTGCTGCGCATGCTGGCAGCGGTTCCTATGGTACAACCCATCGCGTATCCGCATGTTTTGGTTCAATGCGTCGGCATGTCGGACCTGTGCCGTGCCGTGACCGCAGCCGTTGCCGATGAGGTCCCACAGGGCACTTACGATCTGGTCGAAGACACGCCCGCCCCACTATCTGAGGTCCTGGCCGAGACACGGCGCTGGATGGGTTTTCCCGCAGCGCGACTCACTGTGAGAATGCCGGCGGTTGTTACAGCCATAATCGCACGCGGCGCTGATGCGTTGGGCCATTTGGGTTGGCGCTCGCCTCTGCGCAGCAATGCGATGACCGTGATGGGCGAGGGTGTGGTTGGTGATCCGGAACCATATCGCGCCGCAACAGGCCGGTCACTGGCACCCTTGCTCCAGGTTTATGCGGGCCTGACTTGCGCCCGTGAACATCGGCTGGTTGCGCGAATGTCCTTGCTGATGCCACTGGTCGTCGCCGCGCTCAGCCTGTTCTGGCTGCTGTCCGGCCTTTTCGGGCTGATTGGTCTGCCTAAGGCTACATCGGTTCTGACCGTGGCCGGGTGGAGCACCAGAATGGCCGTTGCCAGCGTTTTGTTCTGGTCATTGGTCGACATTTTTCTGGGGCTTGCGATCCTGTGGCGACCCTGGGCTGCGCGCGCCTGTCTGGCGCAGGTCGCGGTGGCCTTGTTCTATTTGCTGGCGGCCAGTTTCACCGTACCCGGCCTGTGGCTGGATCCGCTTGGCCCGTTGATCAAAATCCTGCCGGCGATGACCTTGTCGCTTATCGCCTGGCCCCTGTTGCAGAGCCGCTGATGGACCCTGACCTGATCCTGCGTTGGTTACACGTTATCGGCGCCTGCGTCCTGTTGGGCACGGGGGCAGGCATCGCGTTTTTCATGCTGATCGCGCATCGTTCTGGTGACGCCAGGTTCATCGCGCAGACCGCAGGAACCGTGGCGCTGGCCGATCTGCTGTTCACGGCAACAGCGGTTGTACTGCAACCGATGACAGGCGGATTGCTGGCGTGGCGGTTGGGCTGGCATTTGACCGAAGGTTGGGTTTTGGCCTCGCTGGTGCTCTATGCGGTTGCGGGGGCGTTTTGGTTGCCGGTGGTGTGGATACAGGTTCGAATGCGCAGGTTGGCGCAGGCCTCTGCAGATGCGGACGCGCCGCTGCCTTGGGCTTATCACCGTCTGTTCCGCATCTGGTTCGCTTGCGGATTTCCTGCCTTTGCGTCGGTTTTGATTATCATCTGGCTGATGATCGCCCGTCCGTCGATTGGTTGGGCGTAGCCCTAAAGACCGACAAACAATTTATCGGGAATTCTGGCTGTTGCTGACTGTGCGCCTCGGGTAGCCTGACATCGAAACCGCCCGGAGAACCCATTGGAATCCCTTCTTGTCCTTGTCGGATTGATCGTGCTGGCCATTCCGGTCACCATCATTGTGCTGTTAGTCAACCATACACGCCTACGTCGACGGGTTGAGCATCTGGAGCGCCAAATACTGTCCCTTGGCAGCGATGCGCCGGAACCGCAGCAGGTTGAGCCGCGCAAACCGACCGAAAAGCCGGACAGGGCATCAAAACCTGCCCTATGGTCTGCAGCCAAGGCGCAATCGGTCAAACCTGTGGCCGAGCAAACGCCACCCGCAGCCGTTGTCTTCCGCGAGGATCGTCTGGCCGCGCTGACAATCTGGCTGCGCGAGAACTGGTTCTATGCGGTCTCGGCCCTGTCGCTGGCACTGGCGGGGATATTTCTGGTTCAGTACGGCGTTGAAAGCGGGCTGTTGCCGCCATTCGCTCGGGTGATCGCGGCGTTGCTTTTCGGTGCAGTGCTGATTGTTGCTGGCGAGGTCATCCGGCGCAGATATGGTGATGACGAAAGCACAGCGACTGCCTATCTGCCGTCGGTCTTTTCCGGTGCTGGGCTGGTCACGCTGTTCGGAGGCGTTCTGGCCGCGCGGCAGCTTTATGACCTGATCGGCCCCGAGGTCGCTTTGACCGCAATGGTCGCGGTTGCGCTGGTGGGATTGGTTTTGGGCTGGTTTCACGGCCCTTTGCTGGCCGCTGTCGGATTAATGGGTGCGTTTTCTGCCCCCTTCGTGGTTGGTGGCACGTCAGAGAACCCAAGCTGGCTGTATGCCTATTTCGTTGTCATCGCTGTTCTGGGTCTGGGAATCGACACGGTGCGGCGATGGGCATGGATTTCGGTCCTGACCTTGTTTGGGGCCTACACAACCTGCCTACTGCTGGTGTTGTCTTCGCCCCTGACCGAGGCCGCATACTTGATTTGCGTGACGGCATTGGCTGTGATCGCCATCGCAATTCCGGTCCGGCGCGTTTGGCCCAATCATGGCGGGTCGATGATCTGCGAAATCGTTAGGCGGAAAAAGGGCGATGCATGGCCAGAATTCCCGACCCGACTGGGCTTTGGCGCGGTCGCTGTCAGCTCGGCGATTGTGTCGCTGCACTGGGCGGACAGTGTTGATGAGTTCTGGTTGGGCGTTGTTCTGCTATCCGGGATGACCCTTGGATTGATGTTGTGGGCACAGCGGGCCGAAGCGTTGCAGGATGCTACGGCACTGCCTGCGCTTGGTCTCGTCTGGTTTGTCCTGATGCATGGCTTGGACAACGGGATCGTTTTGCGCCAGTTTGCCGAGACCTTTGCAGAAACGCCCGAGGCTGACTTTCCTTGGGTGGTAACCATTCTCATCGCCCTTGGCGTGGTGATTTCGATCACTGCGGCATGGCGGTCGATGAATGCGCAAAGATACGCGGCAATCTGGGCCGGAGCAGCGGCGGTGTTTACCCCCGCGTTGGCCATCGCGCTTGAGGTCGGCTGGCATCCGGCCCACGTCATCGGGGCATACCCCTGGGCCTTGCACGCAATTGCGCTGGGCGTGCTGATGGTCGTTCTGGCGGAACGCTTTGCACGCGCGGATGGCGAGGGCCGGATGCGTCCGGCGCTGGCTACGATATCAGCCCTGTCCTGCCTGAGTTTTGCCTGCATCATTGTTCTTAGCTCGGCCGCGTTAACCATTGCGCTGGTTGTGATGGTCGTGATGGCAGCGGCGCTGGACCGCCAATTCAATCTGCCACCGATGACTTGGTTCATCTGGGCAGGCGTATTCACAGTTACCGTTCGGTTGGTTCTGACACCGGGCCTTGCCTGGGCCAGCTATGCACCGGTGCCTGAGATGGCGCTGGTGTATGGCGGGGCCACTTTGGGATTTGTGATCGGGTGGTTGCTACTGCGGCCGATGCATCGCCCGGTGGCGAGCCTGTTGTTGGAAAGCGCGGCTTGGGCAACCGGGGGCATTCTGCTGTCCTTGCTTTTGGAGCGCTGGCTGCAAAGCTTTGGCGAAGGCAACGCCACCAACAGCCACTGGGGGTTGGGCTTGCTGGCGATCATCTGGCTGCTTCTAGCCTTCGCGCAAGTCCAGCGGTTGGAACTGGGGGGTAAGCTGAACTACGTCCGCTATCTGCTGGCCGCGTTCTTTGCCAGCCACGGCTTGTTGCGTCTGGCGCAGGCGGTGGTCGAGGCGAACCCGCTGCTCGGCACAGCCGTGCCACCGGTTCTGGGACCGCCGGTTCTGAATACGCTGGCGGTAGCCTATCTGCTGCCTGCGCTGATTATCGGTTTCTCGGTCTGGCGCATTTACGCAACCCCGCTTTGGTTAAAGCGTGCCAGTTGGGGATTGACCAGTGTACTTGCCGCCCTTTGGCTGGGGTTGATGATCCGCCATGTTTGGCAGGGCGCCGCTGGGATGTATGAAGGCAACGGCGTGACACAGCCCGAACTTTACACCTACACCATGGCTCTGCTGGCGATTGGTGCGGTGCTGTTCTACCAATCGCTGGCGCGCCGATCCGACCTGATGCGCAAGGCGGGTCTGGTGGTGATCGGACTGGCCGTGGCCAAGGTGTTCCTGATCGATATCGCTGGCCTGGGTGGGCTGATCCGGGTGTTCTCGCTGCTGGCGCTGGGCCTGGCATTGGCAGGGCTGGCATGGCTGAACCGATGGGCCAAGCTGCGCCATTCGCCGCAGGACCCGGAACCTCTGGACCATTGAGGGCGGGCGTCCTATAAGCGCGGCCATGTATGACCGGATGGCCATCATTATTCGAATTATATCCCCGGCGCTCTGACCCATTGAGACGCCGGGCAAAGGTGTTTGAGACTTCGCACCGACCGCTTCGAGCCATAAGACGACCAGATCATCCAAAGGACGCCCCCAATGTGCGCCGACACGATCCAGACACCAGATTACAAAGACACGCTGAACCTGCCCAAAACCGACTTCCCCATGCGCGCCGGCCTGCCCAAACGCGAGCCCGCATGGCTGGAGCGGTGGGAGACCATCGGCGTCTATGACCGCTTGCGTGAAAAAGAGAACCGCACGCCCTTTACCCTGCATGACGGCCCCCCCTACGCCAACGGCCACCTGCATATCGGCCACGCGCTGAACAAGACGATCAAGGACATGATCGTCCGGTCCCATCAGATGATGGGTCATGATGCGCGCTATGTGCCCGGCTGGGATTGCCACGGCCTGCCGATCGAGTGGAAGATCGAGGAACAATACCGCAAGAAGGGCAAGAACAAGGATGAGGTGAACATCGTCGATTTCCGCCAGGAGTGCCGGAAGTTCGCCGAAGGCTGGATCGACATCCAGCGCGAAGAGTTCAAGCGTCTGGGCATCACCGGCAACTGGCCCGATCCCTACATCACTATGGATTATCATGCCGAAGCCGTGATCGCGGACGAGTTCATGAAGTTCCTGATGAACGGCACGCTCTATCAGGGCTCGAAACCCGTGATGTGGTCGCCCATCGAAAAGACCGCGCTGGCCGAAGCTGAGGTCGAGTATCACGACAAGGAAAGCTTCACCATCTGGGTGAAGTTCAAAGTCGTGAATGCAGGCGACTTGGATGATGCTTTTGTCGTGATCTGGACGACGACTCCATGGACCATGCCGTCGAACAAGGCGGTCGTGTACGGTAAGGATATCTCCTACGGCCTGTACGAAGTCACCGGCGCACCTGAGGAATGCTGGGCCAGTGTCGGCGACAAGTTCTTGCTGGCAGACAACCTTGCCGCTGACGTGTTGGGCCGCGCCCGTCTGAACGACGATCAGTGGACCCGCGTCCGCGACGTGACGACGGATGAGTTGGCCAATGTTCAACTGACCCACCCGCTGGCCGGTGCCGAAGGTGGCGACGGCGAATGGGATGACATCCGCGACTTCCGCGCGGCTGAATTCGTGACCGATACCGAGGGTACAGGCTTCGTCCACTGCGCGCCGTCGCATGGGATGGAGGAATTCGAGCTTTACCGCGATCTGGGCATGCTTGAGCAGGTCATCACCTACAATGTAATGGATGACGGCTCGTTCCGCGCCGATCTACCGTTCTTTGGTGGAAAATACATCCTGTCCCGCAAGGGTGGCGAAGGTGACGCCAATAAGGCCGTGATCGACAAGCTGGTCGAAGTCGGTGGTCTGCTGGCACGCGGCAAGATCAAGCACAGCTATCCGCATTCGTGGCGCTCGAAAGCTCCGATCATCTATCGCAACACGCCGCAGTGGTTTGCCTCGGTCGACCGCAAGCTGGATGACGGCATGGGCGAGATGGGCGACACCATCCGCGAACGTGCCTTGCGGTCCATCGACGAACTGGTGAAATGGACGCCGCAGACCGGTCGCAACCGCCTGTATTCCATGATCGAAGCGCGCCCGGATTGGGTTTTGTCTCGCCAGCGTGCTTGGGGCGTACCGCTGACATGTTTCACCAAGAAGGGCGCGCTACCGACTGACGCGGACTATCTGCTGCGTAACGATGACCTGAACGCCCGCATCAAAGCAGCGTTCGAGAAAGACGGCGCGGATATCTGGTACACCGACGGGTTCAAAGAGAAAATCCTCGACGGTATCGCCAACCCCGACGACTACGATCAGGTGTTCGACGTGCTGGACGTGTGGTTTGACTCCGGCTCAACCCACGCTTTCGTTCTGCGAGACCGTGAAGATGGGACCGAGGACGGTATCGCCGATGTCTATATGGAAGGCACTGACCAGCACCGTGGGTGGTTCCATTCGTCAATGCTGCAGGCCTGCGGCACCAAGGGCCGTGCGCCCTATCGCAATGTGGTAACCCATGGCTTCACGCTGGACGCCAAAGGCAACAAGATGTCCAAGTCGCTGGGCAATACCATCGTGCCGGAAGAGGTCGTCAAACAATACGGTGCCGATATCCTGCGCCTGTGGGTGGCTCAGACCGACTATACCGCTGACCAGCGGATCGGGCCGGAAATCCTGAAAGGCACCGCCGACAGCTATCGCCGCCTGCGCAACACCATGCGGTTCATGCTGGGCTCGCTGGCTGACTTCACCGAAGCGGATCGGGTTGATCCGGCGGATATGCCACGTTTGGAACGCTGGGTTCTCAGCCGTCTGGCCGATCTGGATGAGCAGGTTCGCAAGGGCTATGCGTCCTTCGATTTCCAGGGCGTGTTCAGCGCGGTCTTCACTTTTGCCACCGTTGACCTGTCATCGTTCTATTTCGACGTCCGTAAGGATGCGCTGTACTGCGACGGCGACACGCTGCGCCGCCGCGCTGCGCGCACTGTGCTGGATATCCTGTTCCATCGCCTGACCACATGGCTTGCCCCGGTTCTGGTCTTCACCATGGAAGAGGTCTGGCTGGAGCGATTCCCCGGCGACGACAGTTCGGTTCATCTGGTGGATTTCCCGAATACTCCCACCGAGTGGCGCGATACGGAGCTGGAAACCAACATGGCCAAGGTTCGCCGTGTGCGCCGGGCTGTAACCGCCGCGCTGGAAATCCAACGTCAGGACAAGGTGATCGGTTCTAGCCTCGAAGCGGCCCCGATCGTGCACGTCGAGGATGGCGATACCCGCGACTTGTTGGCAACCTTCGACGTGGATGACATGTGCATCACATCCGGATTGACCGTCACTGGCGACCCGGCCCCGGCCGAGGCGTTCCGCGTGCCGGAAATCGAAGGCGTCGCGGTGCTGTTCGAAAAGGCCGAGGGCGACAAATGTCAGCGTTGCTGGAAAATCCTGCCCGATGTGGGCCGCCACGCCCATGAAGGCGTCTGCGGACGCTGCGACGAGGCGCTGAGCTAATATTTGACCCCCCGGCCCACACGCCGGGGGTTTTCTCTTCTTGCGCCCAGCCTGGCGATCTGAAACGCTGCCGTCATGCCGATGATTGCCGTTGAAACCCAGTTTGGTCGACTTGGCGTCGAAGAAACTGATGGCGCCGTCACACGTCTTGTGTGGAATGGGCGGGATGAAGGACTCGAGACCCCGCTGCTGCAAGAGGCCGCCGCACAGCTGAAGGCCTATGATCAGGGGAAACTGGACCAGTTTGACCTGCCATACCGCATAACTGGTTCCGATTTTCAAAAGCAGGTTTGCGATCTAATGTTTGCCATCCCGCTGGGCGAAACACGGACTTACGGAGATATCGCGAAGGAACTGGGCCAACCGCCTCAACCGGTGGGGCAGGCCTGCGGATCCAACCCGATTCCGGTGATTATCCCGTGCCACCGGGTACTGGCTGCCAACAGTCTGGGTGGCTTTTCGGGGGATGGCGGGATTGAGACCAAAGTCGCCCTGCTGCGCCATGAACGGGCAGCGGGCCTGCTGATCTGATCACGGAAATCTGTTGCAATCCGGCTGGTTGAGGCTCAACTTGTATCAGATAGAGAATTCAAGGGATCGCATTGCATGACTGCCTCAACAGACCCGGCCGTCCGAAAAAAGGCCATCATTGATAAACTGATGTCATTGGAAGCACAGGAATTGGCGACGGCACAGGCCCATTACGACGCTTTCCTGAAGGATTCTCAGCTGGATGACCGGGAAGGGCATGACAAGGACGATATCGCGGCCTCGCGCGAGAACGCGGATCTGGCGGCGGCTTTTGATGCCCCTGTGCATGCCCATCACGCCAAGATTGATGTGATTGAAAACACCGATTTCAATATCACCGATAGGGTGCAGCCAGGGGCCGTCGTCAAGTTCAACAATCGCCGCTTCGTGGTCTGCGTTTCGACCACGCGGTTCGATGTGGACGGCAAAACCTACATGGGCATCTCAACACAAAGCCCGATTTATCTGGCCATGGTCGGCCTGCAAGAGGGTGACGTGTTCACCCACAACGGCACCGAGTTCGAGGTTCAAGAGGTCTTGTAGCCTGCGCTTTTGCGCTGCGGGACGATCTGTTGCGCTATTCCTGCGAAGACCAGATACAAGCTAGTTATCACCAGACCCCAGTGCGCCCAGCTTTCGGGGTGGAAATCGACCCAGGCCGCCCAGCCTGCAAAGAATGTCCAGGCAAAAGCCATCGGCAGCGACACCGCACGCCACCGCTCGGTCCGCACCGGGTGGATGAATTTCAGCGGCAGGAACATCGCCAGGGACAACAGCGACACCAGCAGCAGGATGACCCAGAAATTGGGCTCTAACGCAAATATGACGATCACGAACATGTTCCAGCAACCGGGGAAGCCAGAAAATGAATTATCTTTTGTTTTCATGCGAGTGTCTGCAAAATACATCGCACTACCAAAAGTGATGACAATGATGGCAAACCAACCGGTCCAGCCATCCATCAGCCCGGATTTGAACAGCGCGAAGGCCGGAATGAATACATAGGTCAGATAGTCGATGATCAGATCCAACAGCACCCCGTCGAATTCGGGCGCATTCTTTTTGACATGGTAGTGCCGCGCCAACGGCCCGTCGATCCCGTCCACGATAAACGAGACCACCAGCCACAGATACATCAGGCTCCATTTTTCCTCGACGGCCGCCAACATGGCCAGCATTGCGAAAACAGCACCTGTGGCAGTGAACAGATGGACGGAAAGGGCTTTGAATCTAAGAGTCATGAAGGGTTCATGTACGATGCATTCGGCAGATGCAAACCAAAAGCAAGATTAGAGTGAGTACCCAACGTTACGATGTAGAGACATCACGCTTTGGGATGGGCGCGGTTGTAGACCTCCATCAACCGCGCTGTATCCACAGCAGTGTATGTCTGTGTGGTCGAAAGCGATGCGTGTCCAAGCAATTCCTGAATGGCGCGCAGGTCTCCTCCGGCGGACAGAAGATGTGTGGCAAAGCTGTGTCGCATCGCGTGCGGTGTGGCTGTTGCCGGCAGGCCGAGTTGCATTCGGGCCTTGGCCATTACCCCCTGTATCGCGCGTGGATTCAGTGGGCCGCCGCGCACGCCACGAAACAGTGCTTTGTCCTTGGCCTGCAGGTGCGGACAAAGTCGCAGGTAGTGGTCCACCGCTGCGCGGGCCACGGGCAGAACCGGGACGATTCTCTCTTTGTCGCCTTTGCCGATGATGCGCAGGGTCTCCGGCAGGGGGGCATCTGCGCCGGTCAGTGAGAGCGCCTCGGAAATGCGCAGGCCGCAGCCATAGAGCAGCGTGACCACCGCCACGTCACGGGCCGAGACCCAATCGCTTGTCGATTGCAGCTCGACCGTTTCGATCATGGCGCGGGCGGCGTCTTCGGCCAGTGGCCGGGGCAGTTTCTTGGTAAACTTTGGCGCGCGGGTCGACAGCACGGCCGTGGGTTCAAACCCCTCACGTTCGGACAGCCAGCGATAAAAGCTTTTGACGGCCGAAAGTTTGCGGGCAAGCGAGCGTGCGCCCACGCCAGATGCGCGTTGATCGGCCATCCAGGCGCGCATGTCGGATACCGTGATCCGCGCCAACGCCGCCAGACCCTGCCGCTCGCTGTGGTGCAGGGTCATGAAGGACAGGAAATCTGTAATATCGCCGCGATAAGCGGTCTGCGTATTCTCAGACCGTCCGGCCAACGCCCCCAGACTGTCCAGCCAATGCTGCAACGCATCGCGACAGGCCGGAGAGATCAGGCTCATGACAACCAGTGGCGCATTGATCGTTCGAACACACTGGCAAAAAACGACAGCAGATCGGTGCCCAGTTGCGGAGTGAAATGGTTGGCGTCTTTGGATCCCATGACAATCATGCCGGGCAAGCGCCCATCGCCCAAATTCAATTTCAAACAGGCCTCGGACCTGAACTGATTGGCCGTAGCCCCAAAAATCCGGGGATTTGGGTTTGGAACCTGACGTAGAACAACCTCGCGTGCGGGGCCGCCGCGGTCTTGGCTGAGATAGGCGTTGATTGCGCCCGGCTCGACCACGGTCAGCACGCCGCCCAGTTTTTCGATTGCCTGATCTTCCTGCATCACTGTTGTTTCCAGAACCAACGTGATGTGATCGACGCGCAGAATCTCGGCCACGTCGCTGCCTAGCGCGCGCAGAAAATCTTCGAACTCGACCGGTTCCAGCAGGCGTAGGATGGCGCGATGCACCTGATTTGTGCCCGCAAGGTTTTCGTATGCCGCTGCAATGACCGAACGGTGCGTGTCCTCAAGCCGATCCAGCCGCGCCTCAAGCCGTTGCATGGCGATGCCGCGCAGGTCGATGACATTGTCACCGCGCGCCTGTTCGTTGGCTGCGACCAGCGCCTGCATCAGATCCTTGTCGTCCAGCACAGCGTCCGGTTCAGCCAGAATCGCGGCGCGGAGATTATCCTTGAGTTTGGTGTTGCTGCTCATGTCCCGTCCGGTCTTTTTTTGTTGAGCGGCTTATAACACGGGTTGGTGCATTTGCCTTGGAAAAAATACAGGCAAAAGTAGAATTAAACTTGGGCTGTGTCGGAAAAGCTCCCGCCTGCAATACACTGATCAGAAGATCAGATTCTGCAGTTGGGCCGGGCGCGACGCCTGAAGGCGCCGCGCGGGTGCGTTACAGGATCAGAGGATTTTCTGACCGGTCTTGGCCCAATCAGCCAGGAAGGTTTCAAGACCCTTGTCCGTCAGCGGGTGATCCGCCAACTTTTTGATCACGGCGGGTGGTGCGGTGATCACATCTGCACCGATGCGGGCGCTATCTGTCACGTGGTTCACGGTGCGGATCGAAGCCGCCAGAATCTCGGTCTCGTACCCATAATTGTCATAGACCTGACGGATGTCGGCAATCAGGTCCATGCCGTCGAGGTTGATGTCATCCAGACGGCCAATAAAGGGCGAGATGAATGTTGCACCCGCCTTGGCAGCCAGAATCGCCTGATTGGTTGAGAAGCACAGGGTCACGTTAACCATCTGGCCTTCGTCGGTCAGCGTTTTACAGGCCTTCAGGCCGGCCCATGTCAGCGGTACTTTGACAGCGATATTCGGCGCGATCTTGGCCAGCTTGCGCCCTTCGGCGATCATATCGTCGGCTTCGGTCGCAACCACTTCGGCGGACACGGGGCCGTCGACCAGATCGCAGATCTCTTTGGTCACTTCCAGAATGTCGCGTCCCGATTTCAGGATCAGCGAGGGGTTGGTGGTTACGCCGTCCACCATGCCCAGATCGTTCAGTTCGGCGATGGCGTCGATCTCGGCGGTGTCTACGAAGAATTTCATGAGGGCAGTCCTTTGATGGGTTGGCCTTGGTCGCGGATGCCTTTACCTCAAAGAGACCCATGCTGAAACCCCCTGGCCCAAGGATATGCATTGAGCACTCAGGAGTATTTCGACCAAGGTGAGCTGGTGGCCGTGCTGACCGCACAGCCGCTGGACCGGACGCTGGATTACAAGGCGCCCGAGGGCGGGTGTTTTCTGGGCGCGTTTGTCGAGGTGCCGCTGGGCCCGCGCAAGGTTCTAGGCGTGGTGTGGGGGCCAGGGCAGGGCGGCTTTGATCTAAGCAAGGCCCGATCGGTGATCCGCGTGCTTGAGGTTGCGCCGATGCGCGAAGAGATGCGCGTGTTTCTGGGGCGCGTGGCTGACTACACGCTGACGCCGATGCCATCAATGCTGCGGTTGGCGACGCGCGCGCCTGGACTGGGTGATCCACCGTCAATGCGCAAGATTTACCGCCTTGGACAAGGTGAGCCAGACCGGATGACCGACGCACGGACCCGCGTTCTGGAGGTTCTGCAGGACTATGGCGGGTTGGCATTTACGCTGAAGGAATTGGCGGAACAGGCTGGTGTGACATCGTCAGTTGTCAAAGGCTTGGTGAAACAGGGTGCCGTGCGCGAGGAGGACAGCCCGCGCGATTTGCCCTATCCACAGTTGGATCCGGATCTGCCGGGCAAGACCCTGACCGAGGATCAGGCGGCAGCGGTTGCTAAGTTGCAGACCGGTCAGCGTACCGGCGACTATGGAACGACATTGCTGAAGGGGGTGACCGGCTCAGGCAAGACCGAGGTCTATCTGGAAGCTGTGGCCGAGGCGTTGCGGATGGGTCGGCAGGCGCTGGTGTTGCTGCCCGAGATTGCCCTTACCGCCGAATTCCTGACGCGGGTTGAGGCGCGGTTTGGCGCGCGCCCGGCCGAGTGGCACTCGGGTGCGACAATGACCGAACGCCGCCGGGTTTGGCGGATGGTCGGGCAGGGTGACGCGCAACTGGTCGTGGGCGCGCGTTCGGCGTTGTTCCTGCCGTTTCGGGATTTGGGTTTGGTTGTGGTCGATGAAGAACACGACACCTCGTACAAACAGGAAGACGGAGTACATTACAGCGCCCGTGACATGGCGGTTCTGCGGTCAGCCATTTGCGGAGGACGGGTGATTCTGGCCAGCGCCACGCCGTCGCTGGAAAGCTGGGCCAATGCCGAGGCGGGGAAGTATGAGCGGCTCGACCTGACATCGCGGTTTGGGGCGGCAGTACTGCCTGAGATGAAGCCGATCGACATGCGGGCCGAGCAGATGCAGCCGGGAACGTGGATTTCTCCAAGCTTGCGGCAGGCGGTGGGGCAGCGGATCGAAAGGGGCGAGCAGTCGCTTTTGTTCATCAACCGCCGCGGTTATGCGCCGGTGACGTTGTGTCGGGCATGCGGCGAACAGATTGCCTGCGATCACTGTGATGCGCGGATGGTTGAACACCGGTTTCTCAAGCGTCTGATGTGCCATCAATGTGGTGAGACCAAACCGATGCCTGGCGCCTGCCCCTCGTGCGGTGTCGAAGGCAAGCTGGCCCCGGTCGGGCCCGGGATCGAACGGTTGGCAGAAGAGGCCGAGGCGACATTCCCCGAAGCTAAGATCGCGATGCTCAGCTCTGATCTGTTCGGATCGGCGCGGGCGTTGAAGGCCAAGATCGAGGAGATCGCCGAGGGGGATGCCGACCTCATTATCGGCACGCAGCTGGTGGCCAAGGGACATAACTTTCCCAAACTGACCTTGGTGGGAGTTATTGATGCTGATCTCAGCCTGCATGGCGCCGACCTGCGCGCCGCCGAACGCACGTTCCAGTTGATGCGACAAGTCGCAGGTCGGGCTGGGCGCGCGGACAAGCCGGGGCAGGCGTTGTTACAGACGTTTCAGCCAGAACATCCGGTGATCCGCGCCATTCTGTCGGGTGACGAGGAAGGTTTCTGGAAGGCCGAGGCCGCAGGGCGGCAGGCGGCTGGCGTGCCGCCTTACGGGCGCATGGCCGGGATCGTTTTGTCCGGGCCCGAGGTCGGCCCTGTCTTTGATATCGGCAATGCCATGGCCCGAAACGATGCACCGCTGCGCGAGATTGGGGCGCACGTGTTCGGCCCGGCCCCCGCGCCCATCGCGCGTATCCGGGGCAGACACCGTGTACGCCTGCTGGTCAAAGCCCCGAAAGGTGCGCCTATTCAAGACGCTATCGCCCGTTGGATCGCCCCATTGCGCCTGAAAGGCGACATCCGACTGACTGTGGACATCGACCCGCAGAGCTTTTACTGACTCTGCACTGGCGCAGAGCGATTGTGCATGTGCAGCTTTCCTCTCGCCAAGCAGCATAAATGGGCGTAGAGGGGTCTCATGCTGAAACCCATGCCCCTTGCTGAGGCACAGAGCCTTCCGTTCTGGCGCCGCCCGGTGACGCTCTTGTTCGTAATGGCGTTGACCATGCCCATTGCCTTCAACGCGTGGAGCGCGCTGTTGAACAACTTCGTGATCGAAGTTGCCAATTTCGACGGTGCAGATATCGGCCTGTTGCACACGGTTCGTGAGATTCCTGGCTTTCTTGCCATCGGCGTGATCGCGGTGATCATCTTTATCCGCGAACAAGTGCTGGCGATGATCTCGCTGATGATGCTGGGTGTGGCAACGGCGGTGACGGCGTGGTTCCCAAGTTTGGGCGGGCTGCTGTTCGTTACCCTGTTCAGTTCGATAGGCTTTCACTACTACGAAACCGTCAACCAATCGCTGCAACTGCAATGGTTGCCTAAGGACCGCGCACCGCAGGTACTGGGTTGGCTGGTTGCAATGGGCTCGGCAGCTACGGCGGTTGTGTATGGTTTGATCGTGCTGACCTGGGAACGGTTCGATCTGTCCTATAACTTCGTGTTTATGGCGGCAGGTGGAGCAACGGCCCTTCTGGCGCTGTTTTGCTTGTTCGCTTTCCCACAATTTGATGCGCCTACGCCGCAGACCAAGAAACTGGTCCTGCGTCGCCGGTACTGGTTGTATTATGCCTTGCAGTTCATGGCTGGCGCTCGGCGGCAGATTTTCGTCGTCTTCGCAGGCTTTATGATGGTCGAGAAGTTCGGATTTGAAGTGCATGAACTGACCAGCCTCTATCTGATCAATCTGATGATCAACATGATGGCCGCCCCGTTGCTGGGCAAGGCGGTGGCACGGTTCGGTGAACGGCGTACGCTGATCTTTGAATATGCCGGTCTGGCCATCGTGTTCGCCGCATATGGCGGCATCTACTGGTTTGGCTGGGGCGTCATACTGGCCGCAACCCTCTATGTGATCGACCACGTTTTGTTTGCGCTGGCTTTGGCGCTGAAGACCTATTTCCAGAAGATCGCCGATCCGGCCGATATCGCGCCCACGGCGGCTGTGGCCTTTACCATCAACCACATCGCGGCAGTGTTCCTGCCTGCGTTGCTGGGCCTGCTTTGGGTGGCCTCGCCTGGAGCGGTCTTTGCACTGGCCGCCGCGATGGCGATGGTGTCGCTGGGCTTATCGCTGCTGATCCCGCGCCATCCTGAGGCTGGCAACGAAACCATCCTGTCGAAATACGCCCCGGCCCCAGCAGAATAAGTGCAACTGCTTGACCTTGGCGGGCCCACGCCCTAGGCGCTGTTTCAACTGAGACAGGAGGCCCCCATGCCCACATTCACTGCGCTTACCACTCTGACCGGCAGGAAAGCCGCCGAAGGTCTGGGCGAAGCGATGGAGCGGCTAGAACCGGAACCCACCGGTGTCGGCGTGTTCGAGGTCGAAGACGGCTCGGGCCTGTGGGAAGTTGGTGGTTATTTTACCGAAGCCCCCGATGACACCGCATTGGCCGTTCTGGCCGCGGCCTTCGAGGCCAAGCCGTTTGTGGTTTCGGAACTGCCCGAAACCGATTGGGTTGCCCATGTGCGCCGCGAACTCGCCCCGGTCGAGGCAGGGCGGTTCTTCGTCTATGGCAGCCACGATGCCGATAAGCTGCCCGAAGGGCGCATCCCGCTATTGATCGAGGCCGCGATGGCCTTTGGCACCGGTCACCATGGCACGACCTTGGGTTGCCTCAAGGCGCTGGATTTCCTGCTGGACGATGGATTCACGGCATCCAAAGTTGCCGATATCGGCTGCGGGACTGCCGTTTTGGCCATGGCCGCCGCGCGGGTTTGGGACGGTGATATCATCGCCAGCGACATAGATCAGGTTGCGGTAGATGTGGCCGAAGCCAATCTGAAAGCCAACGATATGGCCGGTAGGGTTCAATGCATCGAAGCCGCTGGATTCGATCACCCGGATCTGCAGTCGCACGCCCCTTACGACCTGATTTTTGCCAATATTCTTAAAGGCCCACTGGTTGCCTTGTCCCCCGAAATCGGAGCGAATCTGCGGGCCAGAGGATATGCAGTTCTTTCGGGAATCCTCAATGAGCAGGCCGATGATGTGATCTCGGTTTATCTACAAAACGGGTTCAATTTGACTAAAAGAGATGAGATTGGTGAATGGACAACGCTAATCTTAAGCAAACAGGGCGTAATTTAGACCATTTTCAGGAGTTTCATGGATTCTTGCCTCTTTTTTGTCGCAATCTGTAACTACCGTCAGGACGTGGTTACGGGGGCGGTTTATTGGAGGCTGCCATGACGGGAAAACAACTGGAATTTGGTCAGCGCGTTCATCGCCTGAACAAGAAACACGCCAAGCTCAGCCGGGGCTATCGCGCCACGATGCGCAAAGATGGCCTGGTGGTGATGAAACCGCAGCGAGTCAAATCTGCGGTTCCGGCTAAGCTGCTTTTGATCTGTCTTGCTGGGCTGTTTGCATTCAAGACCTTTTTGCTAACCAGCCTTGGCGCTTCGGCCTATCAATATCGCGTTGATAGTCTGGCGCAGGGTACGTCGGTTGAACAGGCCGGCGCCTGGGTCATGCAGATTGACCCCGTGTCAGAGTTTTTGGCGACGAATATCAATAGCCTCATTCGCTGAATTCGGTCAGCTTTGAAATGAAACGCCGCGCATCGTGAAATGCGCGGCGTTCTTTTGTGCCCCTGAGCGAGGAAAGGGGCGAATGAGTGATGGTTGCGTCTTACCGACGACCTTCCACCACGACGTCAATATCGCCGCGGCACAGGCCGATATCTTCCAGCTCGCGATCAGTCAGACCGCTCAGCGTGTTGCGGGTTACACGGGCGTCATTCCATTCTGCGACGGCGTTTACGACCGATGCGAAAGTTGCGCCGATACGGCCGACGAGGCCGAATGAGCCAGTGGTGGCGCGGGTGGTGTCCAATGCAGCCATATCCTGTTTCCTTCTGGTTGGTGTTACAGTTTTGATACTAAGCGGGCATCTAGTGACGTGGATTTGGCCGCGCAAGAGCAGAAATTGCATGTGTCCTATGCAATTTTTGCAAGGGTGATTATTTCTAAAAAAGCCTTAATTTATTAGCCATTTAACGGTCATGAAACGTGTCGAATTCAGGCATTTCGCTGTCGCAAACAGGCCGCGCTGTCGCGGGTGGGTTAGGTGTGTCGTTTTCAGACTTCGCGTCAATTCGCTTGGAAAATGTTCACGCTTCGTGCTAATCGGAAACAAAGATCACAAAAAACCCGAGCAGGCCGAGGCACGACATGCGAATTCTGGGCATTGATCCGGGGCTAAGGACCCTGGGATGGGGCGTCATCGAATCACATGGCAGCCGTCTGACCCATGTTGCCAACGGTTTGTGCAAGTCGGACGGGGATGATCTGGGTGAGCGGTTGTTGTCACTGCACAATCAGATCGTCGAGGTCATCGCCGAGCATCAACCTGATCAGGCAGCTATCGAACAGACCTTCGTCAACAAAGATGGGGCCGGAACGCTAAAGCTTGGTCAGGCGCGCGGAGTGGCCTTGCTGACACTGGCGCAGGCCGGATTGCCGGTGGGGGAATATGCACCCAACCGGGTCAAGAAAACGGTTGTGGGTGTCGGTCATGCCGAAAAAGAGCAGGTACTTCACATGGTCAAACTACAGCTGCCTGGGTGTCAGCCCAAAGGGGCGGATGCGGCGGATGCGCTGGCGATTGCAATCTGTCATTCGTATTACGGCACAGCGCCACAGGCGCGCATGAAAGAGGTGCGGGCATGATTGGGAAACTGACGGGGCGGCTAGATTATCGCGCGGCGGATCACGTGCTGATCGACGTGCGCGGCGTGGGTTACCTCGTCTATTGCTCGGATCGGACGATGGCGGCGCTGCCGGGGGTGGGTGAGGCTGTCTCGATCTACACCGACATGGTGGTGCGCGAAGACCTGATGCAGCTTTATGGTTTTCTGTCATTGGTCGAAAAGGAATGGCACCGGCTGCTGTGCTCGGTGCAGGGGGTTGGGGCCAAGGTTTCTTTGGCTATCCTTTCGGCATTGGGCCCCGATGGGGTCAGCCGTGCAATTGCTCTGGGCGACTGGGGCGCGGTTAAGGCGGCCAAGGGTGTCGGACCAAAGACCGCGCAGCGCATTGTGCTGGACCTCAAGGACAAGGCGCCGGGTGTGATGGCCATGGGCGGAACCGTAACCGAGGCAATGGACGGCCCAGAGCTAGAGGTTGTCGAACTGGCGGAACCGGCACCTGCGCCGAAGCGAGCGGTGAAGCAGGCTTCGGGGGCTGCGGCGGCCTCGGCAGGGGCGTTGTCGGCGCTGTCAAATCTGGGGTATGGGCCGTCTGACGCGGCATCCGCCGTGGCCGAAGCGGCAGCCAACCTGCCTGACGCGGGTGAGGCTGATCTGATCCGAGCAGCGCTGAAACTGCTTGCTCCGAAGGGGTGATTGAATGGTAGATGCAGATCCCACCCTGCGGCCCGAGCCGATGCCCGAGGATAATGACCGCGCCCTGCGTCCGCAGGGTCTGGACGAATTCATCGGTCAGGCCGAGGCACGCGCCAATCTGCGTATCTTCATCCAATCCGCCCGTCAGCGGGGCGAGGCAATGGATCACACGTTGTTTCACGGCCCTCCGGGGCTGGGGAAAACCACTCTGGCGCAGATTATGGCGCGTGAGTTGGGGGTGAATTTCCGCATGACCTCGGGGCCGGTGCTGGCCAAGGCGGGGGATCTGGCGGCGATCCTGACCAATCTTGAATCGCGGGACGTGCTGTTTATCGACGAAATTCACCGTCTGAACCCAGCGGTCGAAGAAGTGCTGTATCCGGCGATGGAGGATTTCGAACTGGATCTGGTGATCGGCGAAGGCCCTGCCGCCCGGACCGTTCGGATTGAATTGCAGCCCTTTACGCTGGTCGGTGCGACCACGCGGATGGGTCTGCTGACCACGCCGCTGCGCGACCGCTTCGGGATACCGACCAGGCTGCAGTTTTATACGGTCGACGAGTTACATGAGATTGTCACCCGCAACGCCCGAAAACTGGGGGCACCTGCGGATGATGACGGTGCGCGTGAGATTGCGCGACGTTCGCGCGGAACACCGCGGATTGCTGGGCGGCTGCTGCGGCGGGTTGTCGATTTCGCCATTGTCGAAGGCGACGGCCGGATCACGCGCGAACTGGCGGACGGGGCCTTGACGCGGCTGGGCGTGGATCATCTGGGGTTGGATGGCGCAGACCGGCGCTATCTGAAGCTGATTGCCGAGAATTACGCAGGTGGTCCGGTGGGGATTGAGACCCTGTCGGCGGCGCTGTCGGAAAGCCGCGATTCGCTGGAAGAGGTGATCGAGCCCTTCTTGTTGCAACAGGGTCTAATCCAACGCACCCCGCGCGGCCGGATGTTGGCGCAAAAGGCATGGACGCATCTGGGCATGGCTGCACCGAAGGGACAGAGCGATCTGTTTGGTTGAAGTACGCACCATTAGATTTTATGCCACCGGCGGCCGTATTTGATTCAGAAAAGGGGCAGGGCGTGACACCCGATCAGATCGAGGCGCTGTTTACGCGCGAAAGTGGTGAGTTTCTGTTTGCCCGTTGGGGGCGCCCCATCGTGCCGATTGTCTTTGGTGTTGAGGATGAAACACTGGCAACCGTCAAAGGCGCGATCGAGGCCGTGGTGGCATTGGCCGGGCACAAGATGGCCGAAACGGATCCGGAACTAGGCGCCAATTGCATGGTGTTCTTTTTCCGCGACTGGCAAGAGTTGCTGGAGGTTCCCGATCTGGATCGGCTGATCCCCGATCTGGCACCCCTGGTGGATCGTCTGGTGGCTGCGGATGCCAACCAGTACCGGATTTTCCGCTTTGAAGAAGACGGAGCGATCCGCGCGGCTTTTGTTTTTCTGAGAATGGACAAGGAACTGTCCAAGGTTCCGGCGGAAACACTCGCGCTTAGCCAGGTGGTGCAGACCATCTTGCTGTGGTCGGACACCGCATTTCGGACCCAATCCCCATTGGCTGTTGCCGGGGAAACAACCGTTCTGCGACCCGAAATCGCCGAGGTGATCCGCGCGGCCTATGACCCGATCCTGCCCGGGGCTGCGCAGGATGCGTCACACGCGCTGAGGCTGTTTGCGCGGCTACAAGCGCCGCAATAAAGCCTAGGCAAGTGGTTTGCTCTGGTGCTGAAACGCCTTAATTAGATCGCTGCCGGTGTCAAAGTATGCGTCAGGCCCGACCAGATCGGTGACACCGTAGCGGTCCAGTTCTTTGCGGACATCCGGTTCGACCAGCAGAAAAACCAGTCGAATGTTTTTGGACTGCAGCAAGTTGTGGATATTTCGCAATGAGTAACCTGCGGTGAAATCCACATCATCAATGGCAGAAGCTTCGATGCAGAACCACCGCAACTTGGGGTCGGCCCTATTGACGATTGAAGCGACCTCGTCCGACAGCCGTTGCGTGTTGGCGTAATAGAGGCTGTGGGAAAAGCGATAGATCACCAGGCCGGGTTTGAACTGGTTTGACGTGGTGACGGGACTTATCTGCCAGCCGCCATCAGGGCTTTGGGCGATGATCGCGTTCTTGGGGTGGTATCCCCGGCGCGTGTGGTCGATCAGCGACAGAACCATGGCAAAGATGATCCCTTGCTCGACCCCGATCAGAACCACAACACCTGCTGTGGCCACCGCGATCCAGAATTCTGACCGTGCCTGACGATAAATGGCAGCAAGGCCCTTCAAATCGATTAGCTTTACACCGATCAGGAAAACTACCGCGGACAGCGCGGCATTGGGCAGGAACGCAAGCGGCCCGGTCAGAAACAGGATCACCACCAGAACAATCGCCACCGTCGTCAGTTGCGCGATTTGATTGCGGCCTCCGGCGCTGGCCACCATCTCGGTTTTGGTGGGGCTGCCGTTGACGACGAAAGTGCCAGTAAAGGCCGCGCCGAGATTGGCCAAACCCAACCCGACAAGATCGGTGTTTTCGCTGAACTTGTCCTCGTACCGGGCCGCATAAGCGCGCGAGGTTGCGGCGCTCTGGGCAAGGATCACCACAAAGATCGACAGGGCGGTAGGGGTCAGTTGCTTGAACAGAGCCCAGTTCCAATCCACATCCGGGATTGAAAGGGCGGGCAGGCCACCGGAAACTGCGCCCAGCACGGTGACGCCCGCCGCGCTGAACTGGAAAGTCCAACTGCAAAGGATGATGCCCAAAATTGCGATCAGCGGGCCGGGTATTTTGGGCGATAAACTTTTGCACCCAATGACGACGACCAGAACGGACAAGGATACCGCGATCGTTGGCCAGCTTGTCTGGTCATAGTGCTGTATCAAGCCCTGAAGTTTGGCCAGCGTTCCGTGGCCCGACGCCTCGATCCCCAGCATTCCGGGCACCTCTCCCGTGGCCACCTGAATGCCTACGCCAGTCAGAAAGCCAACCAGTACTGTCCGAGATAAGAAATCGGCTAGAAAGCCAAGGCCGATCAGGCGCGCGGCAATCAACAGCACTGCTGCCATCAGCGCCAGCAGAGAGGCCAGCGCCAGATATTCCGAAGATCCTGACACCGCCATACCCGCCAGAGCAGACGCAGTTATGGCCGCCGTGGCGGAATCCGCCCCCACGACAAGATGCCGCGATGATCCGAACAGGGCGAACAGCGCCATCGGTATCAGGATCGTGTACAGTCCCGTCACCACAGGGGTGCCTGCGATTTTGGTGTAGCCCATCACCTCGGGGATCGCGAGACAGGCAAAGGTCAGTCCGGCAAGAACCTCAGTCGGCAGGGACGACCGCTTGATCGGCACGATACCCTGCAGGATGGGCAGTGGGAATTTGCCCTCTTCTCGGTGGGGGGTGGCCATGGGATCCCCTTTAAATTCAAACCTCTATTTGGTCAGCCTAACCAGCTAGGGGATAAATTTCGATACCAAGTGTTGGGTGACCAGATTTTTTGTAACCTTATAGGGATTGCGCGTTGGCCTGTATCTGTGTGAGGCATGTCCTGCCCCGTTCCAAAGATTTCAACAGGATGGAATGCCAGTATGACCGACCCGCAAAAGCACATCTATTCGGTTCGGGTCTATTATGAAGACACCGACATGGGCGGCGTGGTCTATCACGCGAATTACCTGAAATACATCGAGCGCGCCCGGTCGGACTATGTGCGCCGGTTGGGCAATGACCAAAATGCGATGCGCGATGATGGGATAGTTTGGGTCATCCGGCGGATTGAGGCGGATTACCTGGCCCCGGCCAAGTTCGACGATGAGTTGACCATCGAAACTCATTTCATTTCACGCTCGGGCGTTCGGCTTACGATGGGGCAGTTGGTAAAAAGAGGCGAAACCGAGATTTTTCGTGCCACTGTCACCGCTGTTTGCATGAATGCACAGGGCAAACCGGTGCGGCTTCCGGCAGAGATTCGCGCATTGCTGTAACAAATTGCGGCGTTGGGGTGGTTCTGTTGGCTTTTCAGGACCATCTGGGTTAGCGTTTGACAAAACAAGGCCAAACGAACGGCCAACAGGCAAAACAAAGAGCAGGTTCATGGAAGCTGAAACGCTGGCGCTGGCGCAGGAGATCGATTTCTCCATGTGGGGGCTGTATGCCCGCGCGACCTTTATCGTCAAACTGGTGATGCTGATGCTGATCGGCGCATCTATCTGGTCCTGGGGCATCATCATTCAAAAGCTGATCAACTACCGCGCGGCACGACGTGAGGCCCAGGTGTTTGATGAAAGCTTCTGGTCAGGGAACCCCCTTGATGAGCTGTTCGAACAGATTGGAACGCAGCCTGATGGCAGTTCGGAAAAGATTTTTGCCGCCGGTATGATCGAATGGCGGCGGTCTCATCGCACTGATGGCGGGCTGATCGCCGGGGCCACGGCGCGGATCGACCGATCCATGGACGTTGCCATCGCGAAAGAGGCTGAGACGCTGCAAAAGGGCCTTCCTATTCTGGCGACCGTCGGCTCGACCGCGCCGTTTATTGGTCTATTTGGAACCGTTTGGGGCATCATGAACGCCTTTATCGAGATTGCCGAGCAACAGAACACAAACCTCGCCGTTGTGGCGCCGGGTATTGCCGAGGCGTTGCTGGCCACGGGTCTGGGCCTGCTGGCGGCGATCCCGGCGGTCATTTTCTACAACAAGCTCAGTGCGGATAGTGACCGGATCGTTGGCGGGTACGAAGCCTTTGCTGACGAGTTCGCCACCATCCTGTCGCGACAGTTGGACAGCTAACGATGGGCGCGGCAGTTCAGCAAAACGGTGGTGGGAACGGGCGCAGACGCGGGCGGCGTCGCGGCCGGGCGCAGCCAATGGCCGAAATCAACGTGACGCCGTTTGTGGATGTCATGCTGGTGTTGCTGATTATTTTCATGGTTGCGGCCCCGCTTTTGACCGTTGGGGTGCCTGTAGACTTGCCGAAAACGGCGGCCAGTGCCTTGCCCGGCGATAACGAAGAACCACTGACCGTAACACTGACCGCGGATGGACGCGTGCAGATCCAGACGACGGACGTGGTGCGCGAAGAGTTGATTGGCAAACTGCGCGCCATTGCGGCAGAACGCAGCAGTGATCGCGTGTTCCTGCGGGCCGACGGGGCGATTCCTTACGCGCAGGTGATGCAGGTAATGGGTGCGTTAAATGCGGGTGGGTTTTCCAATGTGGGTCTTGTGACCGATAGCGGCGGGCCGGCCCTGGACGAAGGTGGAGAGTGAGGCCGCGCGGTGGATACCGGCACCAAGATCTCGGCTATTGCCCATGTCGTCTTGATTGGATGGGCTTTTTTCGGCGGCACGTTCCGGTCCGACCCCCTGCCTATGGCTGTGCAGGAGGTGTCGGTGGTCTCGGTTGATCAGTTCGATGCTTTAACCGCACAGCGCACCGCGCCTGAGGTGTCGACACCCGTTGCCCTGCAACCGCCCGAAGTGCCCACCGAAGATGTGACACCGCCCGCACCGGTTGAAGAAGAACAAACCCCACCCGAGGTTGTGACCCCAGCTGAACCCGAGCCCGATCCCGTACCCGAACCGGTCGAGGCTCCGCCAGAACCCGAAGTGGTCGACGAAGCGCCGACACTGGATCAGCCCGAGCCAGTGACCGAAGTGCTGCCCGTGGCTCCGGGCCCCGAGGCGCAGCCGCGCCCCGCTGACAAGGTTGCACCGGAACCCATTGCGCCACCACCGCCCGAGGCGGAACCGGACGAAGTGGAAACGCCCGCTGTGTCGCTGGATGAGGGTGCGGATACCCAGCAGGAACAGCAGGATCAAACCGCTCCGGAAGAGGCCACGGATCAGATCGTGACCGAAGCCGAGGAAACCAAAGAGAACGCTCCGCGTACGTCCCCGCGACCGCAGGTGCGGCCAAACCGACCCGCGCCACCGGCAGATCCGGTAGTGGCAGAACCTGAGGAGCAGGAGTCGACGCCACCAACACAAGTTGACGAAAGCGCCGTTGAAGATGCTTTGGCCGAGGCTTTGCAAGAGAGTAGTGAGCCTGCTGGTCCTCCACTGACAAGCGGTGAAAAAGATGCAATGCGTCTGGCTGTGTCACAGTGTTGGAACGTGGGGTCATTGTCCACGGATGCCTTGCAAACGGTTGTAGTCGTTGGATTTTCATTGACCCGTGAAGGGAAGGTGGAAGGCGGTAGCCTGCGTATGATCGATAGCTCGGGCGGAACAACGGCGTCTGCTAAACAAGCTTACGAAGCTGCCAGACGGGCAATATTGCGCTGTGGCGCCAAAGGATACGACCTGCCTGCTGACAAATATGCTCAGTGGCAAGATATTGAGATTACATTCAATCCCGAGAGGATGCGGATCAAATGATGAGATTTCTGACCAGCCTATTGCTTGGCCTGACGATTATGACAGCGCCGGTATACGCACAGAGCGGACCGCTGCGTCTGGAACTGGATCAGGGGATCATTGAACCCTTGCCTTTTGCGGTTCCGAATTTTGTGCCTGACGGGCCAGCCGCGGCGCAATATGCCAACGACATCTCTCGAGTCGTAGCCGCCGACCTGACCGGTACGGGGCTGTTCCGCGAAATCTCATCGGACGCATTCATCAGTCGGGTCAGTAGTTTTGATGCGCCGGTCCAGTTTGCCGACTGGAAAGCCATCAACGCAGATGCGCTGGTGACGGGTGCTGTGAACGTCTCCGGCAACCGGCTGACTGTGCGATTCCGGGTGTGGGATGTGTTTTCGGGTCAGGAACTGGGCAACGGTCTGCAATTTGCAGGCACTACCGAAGGGTGGCGACGCATGGCGCATAAAGTAGCCGATCAGGTTTACAGCCGCATCACGGGAGAGGGCGGATATTTCGACAGCCGCGTGGCCTTTGTTTCCGAAAGCGGGCCCAAGGATCAGCGCCTGAAACGTTTGGCGATCATGGATTATGACGGAGCCAACGTGCAGTACCTGACTGACAGTGCCGCCATCGTCCTTGCCCCGCGCTTTTCGCCGTCGGGCGATCGGTTGCTCTATACCAGTTATGAAACCGGTCAGCCACGCATCTATGTTCTGGACGTCGACCGAGTGAAAAGAACCGAATTGCAGACGCAAGAAGGCACGATGAGCTTTTCCCCACGCTTTTCGCCCGATGGCCGCTCGATTGTTTATTCGCTGATTCAGGGCGGCAATACCGACCTGTGGAAGATGGACCTGGCCTCGGGCCAAAGCGTTCGACTGACCAATACGACGGCCATTGAAACCGCGCCTAGCTATTCCCCGGACGGTTCGCAGATCGTGTTTGAAAGCGACCGCTCGGGCACACCGCAGCTGTATATCATGCCCGCCAATGGGGGTGAGGCAACACGGATCAGCTTTGGTCAAGGCCGCTACGGCACCCCGGTCTGGTCGCCGCGTGGCGATTTGATTGCGTTTACCAAGCAAAACAAGGGCCGTTTTCACATCGGTGTCATGCGTACGGATGGCAGTGAAGAACGACTGCTGACCTCATCCTTCCTTGATGAGGGGCCGACCTGGTCCCCCAATGGCCGCGTCATCATGTTTACCCGCGAAACGCAGGGGGCCAGCGGGCGGGCGACGCTGTATTCCGTGGATATTTCGGGGCGGAACTTGCATCCGGTGCGCACTCCGGATGGCGGCAGCGATCCGTCTTGGGGGCCATTGCAGAATTGATCGGGGCAGGCGGTTGGAAAAGTTCACAAAAATCCTGCACTGTGATACAGAGACGGCAATAAACCGATAAAACAACGAGGCACTTGAAATGAACGTATTGGGCAAAGTTCTGGCTATAGGCGCGCTGAGTGTAATCGCCGCCTGTACCAACAACGATCCATCGGCACTGGGTGGCGGTTTTGGAAATGGCGCAAATGGTGCCATTGCGCCGGGCTCGCCCAGCGATCCGCGCTCGCCCGCCTATTTCCAGCAAACTGTTGGCGACCGGGTATTGTTTGCAGTGGATCAGTCCACACTGACGCCACAGGCGCAAACGGTCTTGCAGGGGCAGGCAGACTGGCTTTTGGCCAACCCGGATTTCGTGGCTACTATCGAGGGTCATGCAGATGAACAAGGCACACGCGAGTATAACCTTGGTCTGGGCGCGAAACGGGCGAATGCGGCCCGCGACTATCTGATCTCGCGCGGGGTGGCAGGGAACCGCCTGACAACAGTCAGCTACGGCAAGGAACGCCCGATTGAGATTTGCAGCACCGAGGAATGCTATTCCAAGAACCGCCGCGCGGTTACGGTGCTGACCGGTTCAACCTTGGGGTAAAACGATGAGACTTGCAGGATGGGTTCTGGCCGCAGTTATTGCGACCGCCGGTGTGGCACAAGCACAGGATCAGCAGACGCTGGCGGATATCCGTCAGGAATTGACAGTGCTGCACGTGGAGATTCAACGCCTAAAGCGTGAGTTTTCGACGACCGGATCTCCGGCGCCGAACCTGTCTGGCAGTTCCATTCTGGAACGGGTCGACGCGATCGAGGCCGAGTTGCAACGCCTCACGAGCCAGACCGAGCAGCTAAATCAGCGGGTTCAGAACGTCGTGACCGATGGCACCAACCGGATCGGCGACCTGGAGTTCCGTCTGGTCGAACTGGAAGGCGGAGATCTGAGTACGCTTGGCGAAACCTCGACCCTGGGTGGTGATTCAGGAGCTACGGTCGGTTCTGCGGTACCCATTTCACCAACGCCCTCTTCGGTAAGCGAGCAGGGGGAACTGGCGATCGGCGAACAATCAGACTTCGAAGCTGCTGCGCTGGCCCTGTCCGAAGGGGATTTTCAGGCCGCAGCCGACCAGTTCGCGCAGTTCGATTCGTCGTATCCAGGCAGCCCGCTTGCGCCCGAAGCACATTTGAAGCGCGGGCAGGCGCTGGACGGATTGGGTGACACGCGTGAGGCCGCACGGGCGTTCTTGGCCAGCTTTACCGGCGATTCCGAGGGTGCGTTTGCCCCCGAGGCCCTGTTTGAACTGGGTGCCGCGTTGGGGCGTCTGGGACAAACCGAACAGGCCTGTATCACCCTGACAGAGGTTGGCGTGCGGTTCCCGGCCTCGGCCACAGTATCCGCCGCCACTCAGGAAATGGCGTCGCTGGGCTGTTCTTGACGGGCGAGGCCGAAACACTTCGATCTGAACTCCGCACGCGGCTGCCTGACCGACTGCCGCCACGTTTGGGTATCGCCGTGTCTGGTGGCGGGGATTCGGTGGCGCTGATGCATCTGTTGCATGAAATCGCGCGGTCCGAGCAGGTCGATCTGTTCGCTGCCACCGTGGATCATGGATTGCGCCCCGAATCGGCATCTGAGGCTATTTGCGTGGCCGAACAGGCCGCTGGATTGAATATCCCGCACGAAACGCTGCGGTGGCAGGGGTGGGATGGTGCGGGCAATCTGCAGGATCAGGCCCGTCAGGCGCGGTATCGATTGTTGACCGACTGGGCGAACCGGAATGACATATCGGCGATTGCTTTGGGACATACAGCCGATGATCAGGCCGAGACTGTTCTGATGCGGTTGGGCCGGGCGGCCGGTGTGACAGGATTGTCAGGGATGCCTTGGGTGCGGGACCAAAACGGCGTGTCGCTGCTGCGCCCGATGTTGGGAATCACTCGGCAAACCCTGCGCGGCTACCTGTCGCGGATCGGCGCAAGTTGGATCGAGGACCCGTCGAATCAGGACTTTAAATTCGACCGGATCAAAGCGCGTGAAGCCCTGACAGGGCTGGAACCGCTGGGGATTTCTGCACAATCGCTGTCGCGCGTGGCCGAAAATCTTGCACAAGCGCGTGAAGCACTGGCGCGTTATACGCAGGAATCCGCACGACGGGTTACTGCAGTTGATGGCGGGGACATCTGCGTGGACCGCAACGGCTTTGAACGGCTTCCGGCAGAGATCCAACGACGGCTGATCGTTGGAATCACCGCGTGGATTACAGGACCGGGCTATCCGCCGCGCGGGGCTGCCGTGGATCAGGCTGTGGCAGCCGTTCGGGATGCAAAGACCCTGACTCTGGCGGGCTGTTTGTTGATCCCACTCGGCGATAAAATGTGGTTTTGCAGAGAGCTAAACGCCGTGGCGACAGAAATCACCGCCCCGGAAAAGCTTTGGGATGACCGCTGGGTTCTGTCCGGCCCTCGGGCCGTGGGCGCCGAGGTGCGTGCGCTAGGTGAGACTGGTTTGCCGCAGGTGCCGGAATGGCGCGCATTGGGCAAACCACGTATGGCGCTTTTGGCCTCGCCTGCCGTGTGGAGCGGTGAAAACCTGCTTGCTGCACCCCTAGTTGATTATTCCAACGGTTGGACAGCCGAAATGGCCCCACAAAGGCCCGAGTTTTACTCTTCGCTTTTATCGCATTGAACATGCTTGAATCATCTCTATTTTATAGGGCAAACCGGCAGACCCCCACCTGCCGAAATCTTTTGGGAGATATTCCTTGGGCAACGCTCGTAACATCGCCTTCTGGGTCGTTCTGTTTCTGCTGATCCTTGCACTGTTCAATTTCTTTAGTGGTCAGGGCGGAACGCTTCAGAGCAATGAAAGAACCTATTCCGATTTTGTCAGCGCAGTTGAAAGCGGCGAAGTCAAAAATGTGACGCTGGACGGTGAACAGATTCGCTATTCCACGCAAAGCGGCGCGACCTATGTCACCATCAAACCCGCCGATGCCGAAGTCACCAAGCTGCTGATCGATGAGAACATTCCCGTTCAGGCCGTGAAACAGCAGCAATCCGGGTTTCAGTCCTTCCTGATCACGTTGCTGCCTTTCCTGCTGCTGATCGGTGTCTGGATTTACTTCATGAACCGGATGCAGGGCGGTGGCAAAGGCGGCGCGATGGGCTTTGGCAAGTCCAAGGCCAAGATGCTGACCGAAAAGCATGGCCGCGTGACCTTTGACGATGTCGCGGGCATTGATGAGGCCAAGGAGGAATTGGAAGAGATCGTGGAATTCCTGCGCAACCCGCAGAAATTCAGCCGTCTGGGTGGTAAGATTCCGAAGGGCGCGCTGCTGGTTGGCCCTCCGGGTACCGGTAAAACGCTGCTGGCCCGTGCCATTGCGGGTGAGGCAGGTGTGCCGTTCTTCACCATCTCGGGCTCCGACTTTGTAGAGATGTTCGTTGGTGTCGGTGCATCCCGTGTCCGCGACATGTTCGAACAGGCCAAGAAGAACGCGCCTTGTATTGTCTTCATCGACGAGATCGACGCCGTGGGCCGCCATCGTGGTGCTGGTTATGGCGGTGGTAATGATGAACGCGAACAGACCCTCAACCAGTTGCTGGTCGAGATGGACGGGTTCGAGGCCAACGAAGGCGTGATCATTCTGGCGGCCACCAACCGTAAGGATGTTCTGGACCCTGCGCTGCTGCGTCCGGGCCGATTTGATCGCAACGTGACCGTCGGCAACCCCGACATCAAAGGCCGCGAAAAGATTCTGGGCGTTCACGCACGCAAGACGCCTCTGGGCCCCGATGTGGACCTGCGCATCATCGCGCGTGGTACGCCGGGCTTCTCGGGTGCGGATTTGGCGAACCTCGTGAACGAGGCCGCGCTGATGGCCGCGCGCGTGGGCCGTCGCTTTGTCACCATGGAAGATTTTGAGAATGCCAAGGACAAGGTGATGATGGGGGCCGAGCGTCGCTCGATGGTGCTGACCCAGGATCAGAAAGAAAAGACCGCCTATCACGAGGCCGGTCACGCCGTTGTCGGCCTGACTCTGCCGCTGTGTGATCCGGTCTACAAGGCGACGATCATCCCGCGCGGTGGTGCGCTGGGCATGGTTGTTTCGCTGCCGGAAATGGATCGCCTGAACTATCACCGTGACGAATGTGAGCAGAAGCTGGCCATGACCATGGCGGGCAAAGCCGCAGAGGTGATCAAGTACGGCGAAGACCACGTTTCGAACGGTCCTGCCGGTGACATCATGCAGGCCAGCCAACTGGCGCGCGCCATGGTGATGCGCTGGGGAATGTCGGACAAGGTCGGCAATATCGACTATGCCGAGGCGCATGATGGATACTCTGGCAATACCGCCGGTTTCTCGGTTTCGGCCCATACCAAAGAGCTGATCGAGGAAGAGGTGAAGCGTCTGATCCAGCAGGGTTACGAGCGCGCCCACCAGATTCTGACCGAACAGAACGAGGAATGGGAGCGTCTGGCACAGGGTCTTCTGGAATATGAGACGCTGACCGGGGACGAGATCAAACGCGTCATGAACGGTGAATCGCCCAGCGAGGGTGATGATGATGGTGACAATCCCGACGAGGGCAGCGCGCCCAGCGTGACGGCGATTCCCAAGACAAAGGTCAAGAAGTCTCCGCCCGATGGCGGGATGGAGCCGGAACCTTCAGCTTAAGTACATCAGACCCGGGCATTGTCCCGGGTCTTTTTTGCTTCACTTCACAGTCGGGATACGTACGGTGCGAAGAGCCGTTGTCAGGAATTTGGAGCGAGGCCCCACATGCCGGTGATGCGAAAAACCGAGTATTCGGCGCAGGTTGTCTGGTTGGGGCATGTACCGTCAGGTGGCTCGCTGCGCGCCCGTCCGGTCGATCGGTTGGATCTTGATTTTGCCGGGGAAACAGGCGCCCGTCACGCAGGGGTCAATCGAGCCTCATGTATGCGTATGAAGAACCTGTACCCCGAAGATACTGAAATTCGAAATGTGCGTCAGTTGACGATTCTGTCGTCCGAAGAAATGGACGAGATCGCAAGTGAAATGGGGCTGGAAACGCTCGACCCCACCTATTTGGGGGCGTCAATCGTGCTAAAGGGAATACCGGATTTTACCCATATTCCGCCCTCATCGCGGCTGCAGGCCCTCGATGGGCTTACGATGACCGTTGATATGGAGAACCGCCCTTGCATCTATCCAGGGAAAGAAATCGAATCTGACATTCCAGGCTATGGCAAGACGTTCAAACCCGCCGCCAGGGGCCGTCGCGGCGTCACGGCCTGGATCGAACGTCCGGGAACGTTGAAGCTGAACGACTCCGTCTCGCTTTTTGTGCCGGATCAGCGCGCGTGGGAACCCTCATAAGCCTCGGAATGTTGCGCTAACAGCGCCAGAACTGGGTCAACGCCGTTTCACGCCATGATTATGTCGGAATTCATATCCATTGCGATTGTACACGACGGTATGGATTGATCAGCACCGACGTATTGCGTCGGCACGCACGGCATTCAATCAGGGACCCTGCCCAATGAGCTACAAATCCGACATCGAAATCGCCCGTGAGGCGAACAAGAAGCCGATTCAGGAAATCGGTGCGAAAATTGGCATCTCCAGT
>NZ_JBQFVB010000010.1:0-157924 GCF_056539465.1 Ruegeria sp. BB1 | reverse complement strand
ACTGGAGATGCCAATTTTCGCACCGATTTCCTGAATCGGCTTCTTGTTCGCCTCACGGGCGATTTCGATGTCGGATTTGTAGCTCATTGGGTGCTGGGCTCCGTGCAAAGTAGGTTTAACGGACTCAAACCCGTCCGCATCTGCGACCGGGGAGGAATCGAATACTTTCTTTACGGTAAATAATTTTTCCCTTGGGTCAACCTTGGAAATGCGAGGACATGACCGAAAGGGTATTTGTTACCCAATGGGGTCACGGTTCACGCGTAACGTTTGCGCACCGCGCTAAGCCCCAACAACCAATCCTCAACGATGCGTAATTCCGGGAATGCTTTTTGCGTTGGGCTTTTAAGAAGATAATACCCAGACTGTGTTCGCACCGAGACGTCCTGAATTGGTCTGACCAACGCGCCGCTTTCAAGCAGTGGGTCGACAAGATGGGCCCAACCCAATGCGACCCCCAATCCATCGACTGCAGCTTGTATAGAGAGAGGATAGGTGTTGAAGGCCACAGCGCGCTCCATCAATGAGGTCGAAATATCATTGCCGTTGAACCACGTGTGCCATGTCATCCATTCCGCGTGACTACTGGTCACCTCAATCAGATCCAACTCTGGCAAAGCAGTTAAATCTGTCACCGTCGGATTACTATTGAGATACTCCGGGCTGCAGACCGGGAAAACAGTTTCCCCAAATAACAGCTGAGCATGATATCCAGGCCATTCCCCATCCCCGCGCAATATCGTCAAATCCATCGAATCTGAAAGGCACTCTGCATCACTGTCGGAAGACACCAACGAAATACGAATGCGATCATTAGATTTGTTGAATTTTCTTAGCTGTGGCATCAACCAGAGTGACGCAACCGAGTTAGTCGCAGAGATCGAGACCGTGTTGGCCTGATGTTTAGCCAGCATGTCACGGCTAACATCCCGCATCAGGTCCAGCGACTTTTCCACAGTTGCCAACAAAATCGCACCTTGCTGCGTCAGCGAGACCGAGCGATGACCTCTGACAAACAGCGGAACATCATAATGCTGCTCCAGCAGTCGCACCTTGCGGCTGATTGCCGTTTCCGAAATGTTGAGCACCTTGCTGGCCTGCGCAAAACTCTGCGCCTTCGCAGCCGCTTCAAATGCCAAAAGGTAATCGAGCGGTGGAAGGACCTTCCCGGTAATTGGCGCTTTCTTTGGCATCTGAAGGCGGTTTCCCAATCTGAAGATGATCGCAATCAAAAACATTTGCCCGTTTCGACTGGAAACCGATCAGGCAACTGACTGTTAAAATAGTGAAAAGTCAGATTTGCCTCAAGAATTTATAGGCAATGGCTCTCAAATTTCTGTTCTGCGTCTCGTGAAAACTTAGGCAGAATGAGAAAATTCGGGGCCGGAAGAGTCCGCAGATAAGAAATGTACGTCACTCAGGGAGCAAACATGAAACTCACAAACCTATTTTCTGCTGCAACCTTGGCAGCGGTAGCGGGCACCGGAGCGTTCGCCGAAGACAGCAGCGATCCGATCGTCATTCCAATTCACAACTGGTCCAGTCAGATCGTGATGTCTTACGTTACAGGTCAACTACTCGAAGAGATCGGTGACAACGTCGAATACGTCACAACAGACAGTCAGGCGGTCTACGAGTCGGTACGCTTGGGCGATGTCACACTTGAGATGGAAGTCTGGGAAGGTGCATTTGGCGCATCCTTCCGCGCCGCGCTGGAAAAGGGTGGTCTGCATGATGCAGGCGATCATGATGCAGTCACGCGCGAGGATTGGTGGTATCCGATGTGGACTAAGGAATCCTGCCCCGGCCTGCCTGATTGGCAAGCTTTAAACGACTGCGCACATCTTTTCGCAACAGCGGAAACCGGGGACAAAGGCCGGTATCTGGATGGACCCGTCGACTGGTTGAAGCACGGTAAGGAACGTGCCGAAGCGCTTGATTTGAATTTCACGGTTATCAATGCGGGTTCGGCTGCAGCCCTTTGGGCCGAGATCGGAGCGGCAGAGGCGGATAAGAAACCTGTTCTGGTCTTCAACTGGACACCCAACTTTGCCGAAGCTGTCTGGCCCGGTGAGTTTGTTGAATTTCCGGCCTGGGAAGATGGTTGCGACAAAGATCCATCCAAAGGTCCGAATCCCGATGCGTTGTATGATTGCGGAAACCCAGCCAGCGGTTACCTGAAAAAAGCCGCGTGGGATGGCATGAAAGATAAGTGGCCGGCTGCCTACTGCGTATTGACTGAAATTTCGTTCACCAACCCGCAAATCGCGGAAATGGCCAAGCTGGTCGATACAGACGAGCTGGAACCGGAAGAGGCAGCAGCCGAATGGCTGGACGCTAACCGCGCTGTTGTTGACCCCTGGATCAGCGCCTGCAGTTGATAAACCGGTCATTCGCGACGAAACTGGCGCGGCCTTGCCGATCTCGGTGAAGCAAGGCCGCGCCTAACAAGAAAGAAGGCAGCCATGTCCGCCACAGCGCCCGTCATCTCAGCTAAAAACGTCTGGAAACTGTTTGGAGCCTCTCCTGAGACCTATCTGAAATCTATGCCCGCGGGTCGCAGTTTCGACGAGATACGTGCGGACGGTTACATCGCCGGGGTCAAAGACGTCTCGATTGAAGTTGGCCGGGGTGAAATGCTGGTCATCATGGGGCTGTCCGGATCAGGTAAGTCTACTCTGGTACGGTGCTTTTCACGTCTTCATGACATTACCGGCGGCACGATTGAGGTTGACGGTCAGAACATCATGAGCCTGAGCGAGCGCGACCTGATCGAGTTGCGACGCAACAAGATGGGCATGGTGTTCCAGTCCTTCGGTCTGCTGCCGCATCGTACGGTTCTGGATAACGTGGCCTTCCCGCTGGAAATGCGCGGTCAGGATCGCCATGACCGACGCGAACGCGCATTGGAAGTAATCAAGCTGGTCGGCCTTGAGGGTCGTGAAGAATATTTCCCGCGCGAACTCAGCGGCGGGCAACAGCAACGGGTCGGCATCGCCCGGTCCCTGGCGATTGAGCCGGATATTTGGTTCCTGGATGAACCGTTCTCCGCCCTTGACCCTTTGATCCGACGTGAAATGCAGGATGAATTCCTACGGCTTCAAGAGATGCTGGGTAAAACCATCGTCTTTATTACTCATGATTTTGACGAAGCGCTGCGTTTGGCAGATCGGATCGCGATCATGCGCAATGGCGCGGTTGAACAGTGTGACACACCCGATCAAATCGTCATGAATCCTGCCACTGAATATGTGGCGAAATTTACCGAGGACATCGACAAAGCCCGCGTGGTGCATGCGAAAGGGCTGGCGAAACCGGTCAACGGGCACGCCTTGGAAGGAGCTCCGATCAATGGTGGCGCAACGATCCACGAACTTGCGCGAGTTCTGGTCAATGACAACCGCATCCTTTTGCCGGTTGCGGATGACAAAGGCGTTATCACCGGTGTCCTGGAACGCGACACCGCTCTGAATGTTCTGCTCGGAGCCGAATAATGGCGACGCTGTCCACTGATCTGACGGAGACATCGGGCAAGCCGTGGGGACGTACACGGGTACTTACCGCGCTGCTTGCAGTGGCGTTTGCACTGATCCTTGCCAAAGCCGCTGGTATTCTGCCTGAATGGCTGAACCGCATCCCCGAAGCGGCGATCCCGCCCACCGCACAAGTTCTGGATGCGATCTTCAACTTCATCCAGAATGACCTGGGCCTGATATACGTCACCCGCTTCATCGCGGAAGGTCCGCTTGAATTCCTGCTGGATACATCGGCCAACCTTTTGGAAGGCAAGCGTCGCTGGCCCTATCTGGGACCGATCCCATGGTCTGCGATTGCCGCCGTTGCCGCGGTTGTGGGTTATGCTGTCGGTGGATGGAAGTTGGCCGCTTTGGGCGCGGGCACCTTTATCTGGACCGCAGCAATCGGCCAGTGGAAGATCGCCATGCAAACAATGTCGGTGATCGTGGTTGCAGCACCCCTGGCGTTCCTGCTGGGGCTGGCTTTGGGTATTGCCGCATGGAAATACGGTTGGTTCGAGCGGGTCCTGAAGCCCATCCTGTCCATATTGCAAACCCTGCCCTTCTTTACCTACCTGCTGCCTGCGGTGATTTTCTTCAAGGTGGGTCCAACCGCCGGGGCCGTTGCAACGATTACATTCGCGATCCCGCCGATGATCCTGATGACAACGCTGGGGCTCAAGAAGGTTAGCCCCGAAGTGATCGAAGCGGGTCAGATGTCCGGCTGTACTCGCTGGCAGATGCTGCGCCATGTATACATTCCGGCAGCGCGCACCGAAATTCTGGTTGGCGTCAATCAGGTGATCATGCTGTGTCTGGCAATGGTCGTTCTGACCGCCTTTATCGGAATGCCGGGTCTTGGCGCTAAACTGTTGGCGATGATGGGGAGTTTCAAGCTCGGACGATCCTTCGAGATTGGCATCACTATCGTCCTTTTGGCCGTGACTTTGGACCGGATGTCCAAGGCCTGGGTGGTCAAGCAACCAGTTCACTTTGAACGCAACACGCCCTGGTGGAAGCGGCATCAAATCTCGCTGGTCGCACTGGGTCTGTTCATCGGGTTTATCCTGCTGTCGCAGCTGTTCCCGATCCTGGCTGAAGTTGGCCGCAAACAGCACCTGAGCCAAGGCAAGGAAATTGACGTGGTGATCAAGTCGTTCCTGGCGATCGACGCCATCAAGGGAACAACTGAATGGTTGCGCTGGTTCCTGAACGTCAAGGTTCTGATCCCGTTCCGGGACACGCTGCTGGCGATCCCGACCCCCGCCTTCATCCTAATAGTCGTTGCCTTTGCCTATTGGGTCGGCGGACGCCGCCCAGGTATCTATGCGGCAGTGTTTTTTACCATCGTCGCATTCTCGGGTTGGTGGGACCGGTCGGTGATCACTCTGTATACAGTTATCTCGGCTGTTGCGCTGGCCACACTGATCGGAATACCGCTGGGCGTAATCGCTGCCCGGTCCGAACGCTGGTCGAAAAGCATCCTTCTGGCCTGCGACACCGCGCAGACCTTCCCCAGCTTTATTTATCTTATCCCAGCGATCATGTTGTTCGGTGTCAATGACGTGGCGGTTGTGTTCTCGATCCTGATCTTCGCCGCCGTACCGCTGATCCGGTACACTATTATTGGCCTCAGCAGCGTCCCGCCGGAAATGACCGAAGCCGCCGACATGTCCGGCTCAACCCGTCGCCAAAAGCTGATGTCGGTACAGTTCCCACTGGCTCTGCCAACTATGGCGGTCGGGTTCAATCAGGCCATCATGTTCGCCTTTTTTATGGTCATCATCGCAGCCTTTATCGGCACGCAGGACCTTGGGCAAGAACTTCAGCGAACGCTGGCCGGAACCGAGTTGGGCAAAAACTTTGTCCTCGGCCTGAACGTGTCGCTGATGGCGCTGACCTTTGACATGGCGATCAGCAGCTGGGCGGAACAGCGTAAAAAGCGACTGGGGCTCGATTAAGATGGCACAACAGCAAAACATGCGTACTGTCGCCCGGTTCGACGATACCGGCTTTGTTAGAATGCACATGGACGGTCTGCTCGACGAACTGGTCTGGTGGAAGAATGTCAGCTTTGACGAAGTCACCGGGCAAGGGAGTTATCTGATGAAGATGGCCCCGGGAACGCGCTCGAATCCGCATATTCATCACGGTGCGGAAGAGTTCTTTGTCCTCGAAGGCGATCTGACTGATGACGACGGTTTCAGCTATCGCAGCGGTGACTTCGTCAGTTTGGCCGCCGGTTCCAGCCATTTTTCGCGCACCGAGGCGGGATGCCTTTTGGTGGTCACGCACCGCGGTGCAACCGAGTCCATTCAGGAAGGTGCATTATGAATGTGAAACCGGTTTTCGAAGTGCCTTACGAACGTAGCGGGGTTCTGGCCCCCGGTCTTCCGATTCTACCGCATGGAACGGAACGTCATCCCGTCCCTGGCGCAGGGTCGCGGGCGGTTTCGGTGTCCAAAGGCGACACGATCACATTGCTGGATCGCGATGGGATGCAACCCGCCGAGATGGTGTTCTTTGCCCCCGATCGAAGCTCGGACGCTGCCATGCTTGGCGCGCAGGGGCACGGGCGACCAGAGGGGCTGATTGCGACTCTGGCGAATGGCTCGGTTTCGGGCAAGAAAGTGCTACGCGCGTTAGAGGTTGCAGGTTTCGATATCGGACGCGGGGATGCGATCCGGGCTTTCTCGGATGGATCACGGCCCGGCGACATGGCGCATTTCGTGGCGGAATGCGACGGTCTTCTGATCGTCTCTGCTCCCGGCGAAGCGATGCGGCCCGAAGACAACAACCCGCCGACCGACATTATCCTGTACATTCAGCGTGCCGCTCCTGGCTTGGAAAAACCCGACGTGGGCCCGCCCGATCCTCTGGCCGACCCACTCAAGGATATCAACATTCAGCCTGGCAATGCCAAATCTTATGAGGTCAAAGCCGGGGAGTTCATCCAGATCGTGGATGTCAGGGGCCGCGAATGTTCAGACTTTCAGGCGTTCAGCCGACGTGCACTGGATCAGGGGATCGAACGCGAGATTGATCCCACCACGACACGTAGCCTGATGGGCAGTTTGTATCCGCAACCAGGCATATTCTCAAAGTACTGGTCGGTGGATCAAGAACCCCTGGTCGAGATCGTGCAGGATACGTGCGGCCGCCACGACACGTTCGGGCTGGCCTGTACAGCTCGGTATTATGAAGACTTGGGCTATCCTGGCCATGTCAATTGCTCGGAAAATATCAACAAAGATCTGGACCAGTATGCCATCCGGCCCCGCGCAGGCTGGCCTGCGATCAACTTCTTTTTCAACACGATGCTGGACGATGACAATGCCATCGGCATGGATGATCCGTGGTCGCGACCCGGAGATTTCGTGCTGCTGCGCGCGCTGACAGATCTTGTCTGCGTCAGTACCGGCTGCCCCTGCGACATTGACCCGGCCAATGGCTGGAATCCAACCGACATTCAGGTGCGAACTTACAGAGCGACCGAAGATTTCAAACGGTCCTATGGCTACAGAAAATCTGCGGAGGCGGATGTGGAAGAAACCAAGAAAACAGCATTTCACGACTGCTTTGCACGTCATACCCGTGATTTTGTCGAATACAACGGGTATTGGCTGCCCAATACGATGACCAATCATGGTGCGATCGCAGAATATTGGGCCTGTCGGGACAAAGTCGCCGTGATGGATCTGAGCCCACTGCGCAAATACGAGGTTGTTGGCCCGGATGCCGAAGAGCTGATGCAGCTTTGCGTGACCCGCAACATGAAGAAGCTGAGCGTCGGTCAAGTTGTCTATACGGCAATGTGCTATGAACATGGCGGCATGATCGACGATGGCACTGTCTATCGGCTGGGAGAGACCAACTTCCGATGGATCGGCGGCAACGACACCAGCGGATTGTGGCTGCAGGAACAAGCGCGCAAGCGTAACATGAATGTCTGGGTGCGAAACTCTACAGATCAGTTGCACAATATCGCGGTACAGGGGCGGCACAGCCGCGACATCCTCTCGCAGATATTCTGGACGCCACCCCAGCAGCCAACAATTGAAGAATTGCCTTGGTTCCGGCTTACCGTGGCCCGGGTCGGGGATGTGCGCGGAACCTCGGTCGTGATTTCCCGAACCGGATATTCCGGCGAGTTGGGATATGAAATATTCTGCCACCCCAATGATGCTGTCGAGATTTTCGACCGTGTATGGGAAGTTGGTCAGGATTATGGAATTGCCCCGCTTGGTCTTGCCGCCCTCGACATGTTGCGGATCGAAGGCGGCTTGATCTTTGCCGGGTCCGAATTTGACGACCAGACCGATCCGTTCGAGGCCGGGGTCGGTTTTACCGTCCCATTGAAATCTAAGACCGATGATTTCATCGGGCGCAGCGCAATTGAGGAACGCAAGGCTCACCCTCACCGCAAGCTGGTCGGGTTTGATATAGAAGGTGGAACAGTGCCTTCTCCGGGCGATTGTGTACGTGTCGGAAAAGCGCAGGTCGGCGAAATCACCAGCGCGATGAAGTCACCCATCTTAGGCAAGGTCATCGCCCTTGGGCGTGTTGCATCAACCCATGCGCTGGAGGGGCACGACATTGAGATCGGTCAACTGGATGGGCAGCAAAAGCGCCTTAAGGCAAAAATTGTTCCGTTCCCGCATTTTGATCCAACTAAAGAGCGCGTGAAAGGTGTTTACCCCAGTAAAAATGTCCCGGATGCGGCCGAATGAAAACTTGACTGCCAAACAAACGGCCAAAGTTGTGGCCGTTTGTTTTCTGGAGCTTGTCATCGCAACTTCACCAACAACTGGCTTCGCGGACAAATGTGACCGGGTTTCCGCGCTTGAAAACTATAATACCACGGGCGTTTCACCGAATGGAGCGATGTGCAAAACATTTGTCGGCCTGGACAATGTCCAAGGCGTTTCATGCCGATGGGAGTTTCCATTCCGGGACTCTGAAGCCATTCGCGCGTTTAACGACCTCTGGACTGAAGTAACACTTTGCAAAGAGGGAACTTGGACGCAAGACGACGGATCAGTCAACCACCCTGATAGTTACGTGCTGAGGGAGCTTTTCACTTCAGAAGGCTTTATTCGCGTTGCCCAAAAAGATAAGGGCCAAATCAATCGTACATTGGTGTTTTTGAGTCTCGAACATCACAATTGATGCAGTCGGTGTACATCGCCCACCAGCCACGGAAACCATCATCCCAATGGGTCAGAGGCCAACAATGCACTAACAATCAAACTGGACCAGTCAGATGAGGCTGCTCAGAAATCCACGCATTGTGCCACTCATTCTCTCAGCCGTCGCCGCTTAAGACTTGGTTGGGATAACCACCCGACCACTTAATCCTCCTAACGCGGCAGATTTTCCCAGGTCGAAGTGCGCACCGTATGCCTTGAGAAGATCAACCGCGATTGCCAGCCCCAGCCCGCTGCCTCTTACCGAAGTGTCAAGCCGTCCACCAGAGCGTAGCGCTTCGCGTATTGCGTCCTCTGGGATACCTGGGCCGTCATCTTCGATACAGATCTCGACACAGTCTTCGTGACGTTTTGCGGTCAGTTTTACTTTGCCACGACACCATTTGACTGCGTTATCCAGTAAGTTCCCAAGAACCTCTTCGATATCCTGCGTATCCATGCGCACCCAAAGCTCAGGATCGCTTTTGACTTCCAGTATTTTATCCTCTCTCTCAGCGATCGTAGTAAACAACCGTGCGAGACGTTCGACTGAGTGTGAAACGTCCGTACGCGAATGGGTCAACTCAGCCGTGTTTAGAGCCCGGATTCGCGCGAGTGACCGACCGAGTTGAGAGTCGATCCGATCTAAAGCTTCGTCAGCGATACCTGTGTCGACACCGGCCTGTGACATAGCCTGTAGTTCATTTCTCAGAATAGTGGCTGGCGTTTTCAGAGCATGTGCCAGATCAGCGGCTTGCCTGCGTGAGCCGGATACAATGTCCCGATTGCGATGCAAAAGCTGATTCAGATCATCGACCAAAGGGGCCACTTCGTCCGGGTAATCCGTGGGTGCCAGATTGTCATCCGTGTCCCAACGATGGGCGACATCCGCACGCAATTTACGAAGAGGACCCAGGATTGCGGACATCAGCATCAATGAACTTGCAACACCGATCAAGCCAACCAAACCAAACACCGGTAGAAGACTACGCTGTGCCGCCCGTCTTTCATTGACCAACTGCGCCTGGCTTTCCGCAACACTAATTCCCCAGACAGTTCCATCTTCGAAAGAAATTTTTTGGTATGCGCTGCGCAACGCTTCCCCCTCGGGGCCGGAAGTGTTCCAAAGGGTTGCATCTTCAGAGATGTCAGGTGGTTCAGCGATTGTTTCGTCAAACAAAGATGCCGACGTGTAAACCTCGCCGTTGCCGGTGGTAACCTGCCAGTATCTGCCGGAATATGGCGCGCTGTATGCCGGATCAAACATGAGATCACGCAGGGCATCCGGGTCTTGTGTCGTAACGCTCAACCCAACGACAAGCTGGGTGTGGCGATCTCGAAGCGTAGCGTCGAACCTGTTTGAAATTCGGGCATCGATAAACGAAAAAACAGCCAGAGTGCCCACGCCAACGGACAATGCCCCAGATGCAATCCCTCCAAGCAGTGCCCGTTGACGCAGCGACAACATCAAACTGAATCGATCATATATCCGCGACCCCGGACCGTTGTTATCAGGTCAGGTCCCAATTTGTTGCGCAGCCGGTTTATGAAAACCGCAATGGTATTCGAATCTCGGTCACCGTTATATTCGTAGATATGTTCCGAAAGTTCGGATCTGGGGATCAGGCGACCGGCGTTGTGGGCCAGGTAAGTAAGAACGGCTATCTCCTGGGCTGTTAAGTCGATCGGAACGCCATCAACAGTCACCCGCCCATTGCGTGTATCAAGAACGACATTGCCCATCTCGATAACAGGATTCAGCTGCCCACTCTGACGGCGCAAGATGGCGCGGACACGCGCGGCCAGCTCGGGCAAATGGAATGGTTTGGTCATGTAATCATCTGCACCGGCATCCAATCCGTCGACCCGTTCGCTCCAACCATCGCGTGCCGTCAGGATCAGAACCGGAGTTTTTATACCCGCGCTGCGCCAGTCGCGCAAAACCGAGATGCCATCTCGTTCCGGAAGCCCGAGATCGAGGATGATCATGTCATATGGTTCGGTAGTTCCCAGATGCTGAGCATCAACTCCGTTGTGGACAATATCGACCACGCGGCCTTCAGCATTCAGCAGCTTTTTGATCTGTTCGCAAAGGTGCGGTTCGTCTTCTGCGAGTAATACTCTCATACTTTTATCTATAGGCCTGCGACCGAAATTTTAACCACTATTTTTTGCCACCACCATTACCGTTGCCACCGGAGTTGCCGTTACCGTTGCCGCCGGAGTTGCCGTTACCGTTACCGCCGGAGTTGCCGTTACCGTTGCCACCGGAGTTACCGTTACCGTTGCCACCGGAGTTGCCGTTACCGTTGCCGCCAGAGTTGCCGTTGCCGTTGCCACCGGAGTTGCCATTACCGTTGCCACCGGAGTTGCCATTACCGTTGCCACCGGAATTGCCGTTACCGTTGCCGCCACTATTGTTGCTCTGATTGCCCTTACTGCTGGTCTGGCTTTGTGTGTTGGATTTGGCAGAATTGCCTGATGTGGACTTGGCTGCGTTTGAAATCTGGCGTCCGATATTAGAACGATTGGGTACAACGACACCGGTTTGAGCATTCACAATAACACTTATGATCTTCCCATTGGGTTTCTTTACGAGGATCCGATAGTAGACCTTGTCAGTCTGGAACGCGCGCGCATCGACCGGCGTTCCACCAAAGACTTTTTCAACGCCTTTTAGAACCCTCTTTAACCTGATGGTGCTGCCCGTCGTTGTCACTTTGCGCAATTCGGATTGCTTTAGTTCGCGCACAGCAGCATGCCCTTCCCCAACCTGGAGAAAGGCGAACAGACAAGCGATGATAAAAAGCTTTCTCATCCTCAGTACTCAATATCGCGTAATCGCGCCTCAATTCTACAGATTTTAAGATGAACTGGCGATGAACGGTCGGTTCGTCGCAGGTTCAACGATAATAGGCTTAAATTTGTCAGTTAGTTCCCGATTCCGACACGCGCACTCGTGCTGTCATGTTTCTACGCATTGCATCGTGTGCGGAAATTCGCATTCAACAAACGAGGACCGTCATGAAGATCAATACGACCGGCCTAATGAAAGCCTCTGCAATCGCAATCGCCTTGCTGGGATCCACGGCAATTGTTGGCGCATTCACGTTCCCTGATGCCGCCTATGCCAAGCAAGGCAAAGGAAACGGCGGTGGCAACGGTAATGGTGGTGGCAATGGCGGCAATGGAAATGGGGGCGACAAGGGCAACAGCGGTGGTAAAGGCCATGGCAACAGTGCGAGTAGCGGCAAAGATAAAAACAAGGGTAACGGGTCAGCCGCATCCACGAACGGAGCAAGCAAAGCGGCCGGAAAATCTGGTCACAAGTCAAAAGGCTCCGCAGGGGTCAATTCGAGGTCTTCTAAGAAGGGTCAATTCTCTCTGAAAGGCTTGCTTGGCGGTAATAAAAAGCAAACTGCAAAAAAAACGCAAAGGAAGGGAATTGGTGGCCTGTTCAAAGGTAGCAAGCCAGTAACCACCGCAAAACAAACAAAGACTACTTCGGTCAAGCGGTCCCTGCGCCCGCCAAGTAGAAAAGCAACGATTCTGGAAGATAGTACGCTTGCGCTTGAATCGCGCAATCTCGGCAAGCTAAACGGCGCCATTAACTCCAGCCCCAAAGCAAAGCTCGCGCATATTGCAAACGGTCAGTATAAGAAAGGTACCGGACCGGTCAGCCTTGCAGCGGGCCTTGCCGTTGCGGACACCGAATTCAATCACATCATGGGTGAAGACAACACGTTAAGCCCCAAAGACGTGAAAGAAATCAACGCAGCGCTAGATTACTTGGACGAAGCCCCTCTGTCATTGGAGGAAGCTGAGGATATCCTCGCCAATGAGGAAGCCAACCCTGGGACAACTGACCCTGAAGCTTTGGAAGACGCGCAAGCCGTTAAAGATGCGCACGACTTAACCACGGATGAAGATGGTAATCCGATTGATCGACCTACGGAAGATCAGTTGGCGGCCGCAGAAGCCGTGCATCAGGCAGAAGACAACCTTTTGGATCACCACAAGGGCGGGTTTTCAGAAGATGACGCCATCGCAACGCAACAGCAGGACAATGTTCTCGACGCTGTACGAGCCTCTAATCCTGACGAGGAAGCCGTCAAAACCGCGCTTGGCAGTTCGTATGACGAAGACAAGTATGATGACGACGATCACGATGAGGATGAAGCCAATACAGATCCGGTCGATGACGGTCAGACGCCTGAGGGAGAACAAGTGGAAGAACTTGTTAGCAACGGCTAAGTATTCTGCCAACGAGACTCCGGGCGACGCTTTTGCCTTGCATTCGTCTAACATGAACCAGAAAAAGTACCTTAATTTTGAACCTTAGCTTAACACAGCAAAAAAGCCCGCTCGGATTGGAGCGGGCTTTTGCATTTGTGTTTTCCCGGGTAGGACGTTTCCCGCGAAAACTGCGGACGTCAAGATGTAGGGTCAGACGTCCTTCTTGCTCTTTCAAGCTGCTCATTCCTTGCGATAGCTTTCAGAGCAATTTCGACAGGCGGGAAACGCCCGCTTCTGGATTTCGTGCTGTTAGACAAGTGTTTGCGCGCGGTGGAACGTGGTGGTTCCAAGTGTACAGGAACCTGATCCATAGCGCTTTCAGTGGCAGACTTAATCATGCAGTTCCCCTTCCAGGGAGCCAAGTACCCATAACTGTCTCGGCTCGGTGGAAGGAGTATGCGCGATGCCTGTTGAACACCACGAGAACACATTGTTCACCTTTGGTTAAAGTTGTCGCCGGAACGTAAACAATGTGTTGAATTGCTCTTCGCCGCTTGTAACCAAACTATAAATTTGGGTTGCTCTAAATATTATTCGAATAACATCAGCCATGCTTGGCTTTGTGCCATAGCTTAGCCGTCGATCAGACCAAAGGGTGTCTTGCTCGGTTTTATGGCTAACGAGGCGCGTTGCAGAACTGGCATTCCATTGCTGTCAACCGAAGTTAGCTGTTTCAGCGTCTCTGGGCCTGCGGCCTGCTTGAATTTTTCGATTTAACAAGTGCAACAGTTCGACTTGATTAGAGGCACCCGTCTTCGAAAATACCGAGCTTAGGTGCGAACGAACAGTCGTTGGGCAGACAGTCAGGGCTTCTGAAACCTTTTTAACTGTCATTCCTTCCTTCAGCATAGCGCAAACCCGAAACTCGCACCGGCTGAGCCCTGCTGGATTTTGAGGGCCCAGGATTGGAACATGCTCGGTATCCGAAACTTTTTTCAGATTATGATTACGACCCTTCTCCAGATACGAGGAGATTGAACCAGGCGTTCGCTTGCACCAACCTGACGCCAGTGTCGGTGCCAACATGGCTAGTAGGTCCAGATCATATTGGGCAGGTTCATGCCTGAAATGCAGCTCGATGTGATCCACATGCCCGCCGGTTGTATCAAGCGGAACCACGATCACCTCGCCCAGCGCCTTTAAATTGCCCTCAAAATGACGAAGCGTTGCTGTGTTGCCCGCAACCAACGCGTCTGACAACGTCCAAATTGAGCCCACCCGAGCCGTCAGAAAACTTTCACCCAGAACCCGTTCCACCAGAGTTTGAGGTTGAGAGGGCCAAACCTTTCCTTCCTCGCTGCAACACCGGGCAATATATTTTACTTTTCGTTCCACCTTAAGTGTACGTGCAATTAATGCGGCATCCGCATTAACCAACTTTATTAGCTTATATAAAACCTGCGGAATGGAGTTTTTGCTCGTTAAAGCATGCGTCCATTCCATAACAAAATTGAAACTATTTTGCGCCTGGGCGCTCTTGGAGAAAATGATACTCATTACCCTACTAACCAAAACAACAAACGTTGCGAGGCAGAACTTTCTGCCGCGGCCCCACCGCAATTACAAACTTGTTCGGGGTTCATGGGTCCAGCAACTGATTTTAAGGCCATGCCTATAGGGCAAAAAAGAGCGAGCAGCTTCCAATACTTTCATAACTATTTGTAATTATGACGTAAAACCTAGATACCGAAAAACAAATTCCCTACACTTGGATGCCTCAAAGGAAAGATATAGCGACGAGTATTATTGAGCCTTCCAGCCACAGTTGCACATCGAATCGCCGCATTGTTTCCAGATTGACTGATTCGATTGAAGATTAAAGCCTTGTTAATGCAATGTTTATTTTAATCTCTTTTAGGAAGTTTAAATGATAAATAAATCATCTATTACGTGTATTTTTCCTATTTTTTGCGGAAGGCGGAAGTTTTCATCACCGCTACCGTTATTTCAGAGCCAATGCGAAATGCCTGGCTTGCGCTGCGACAAATGCAGCGTGGATTTCAATTTAACCTTTCGGGGGAAACATGACCAAATTTATGAAGAAGTTTGTCAAAGAAGAAAGCGGCGCGGCAATTGTTGAATATGGCCTTGCCCTTTTGGTTGTCGCGTCAATTGCGGTTGGTGCGTTTTCGTATCTTGGAACCACCACTAACACGAACGTAACGGGTGCTTGCGCAGCTCTGGGTAGCGCGACCTGCTGAACCATTGGTTCCTTGCGATTTGCAAACCACAACAACATTCTGCGCCGTCCCATCCGTGTAGCGGCGCAGAATACACCGCCGGGATTTTCGAAACCTAACCACTGACATTTCGAAATTTTTGAGCGTAACTTTTGGAGACAGAGATGCGTATCAGACCAGTTATTACCACATTATTTGGAATTGCGATTGCTTCAGGCTCTGTGTTCCTGGCGAAGGATTACATCCAATTTAACACGACTGCACCCAGTGCCACGACGAACGCCGATCTCGTTGAGATCTACGTTGCGCGCTCAGAAATCGCATTTGGTCAAACAATAGAAAATCATCACGTCACAACTCATCTCTGGCCACGCGAAGCGCTACCTGCCGGGGTTTTCACCGAGTTAGGCGTACTTGTTCCGGATAATCGCCAACAGCTGCGTCGCGCTAAGGGGCGGTTCTATCCCGGTGAAGTCATGCTTATTTCGAAAGTTTCGAATTTTGGCGAAAAGGTCACGCTGGTTCAAAAGCTGGGTGAAAACACGCGCGCCATGGCGATCGAAGTGGACGCCGTGACCGCGGTCGGCGGATTTGTCACTCCGGGTGATTGGGTAGACATCGTTTTGACACAAGGTGCGAAAATGGATTTGCGCGCTGTGACCATTTTACAGAATATCCGCGTTATTGGTGTGGATCAGCAATCCGAAGAACTGAGTGATCAGCCCGAAATTGCCCGTACGATCACAGTAGAAGTGACCCCTCAGCAAGGTCAGCGCCTGGCTTTGGCCCAAAAGGCCGGCACCCTGAGCCTCACCCTCAGAACGTTGGACGGTGTCGAGGATGAACCGATGGAAATGGTCCGCCTGCGCGATCTTCTGCAAGAGGAAGGTCCGGTTGAAAAAGTCGAAGCGCAACCGACAATCATTGTAAACCGCGGCACCGAAACCGAAGTTGAAGTTATACAGAGAAGCTCTCGTGGAGCCGACGACGCGACAGAAGTGGAAGCCGTTCCAAATGCAGAGTCCCGCGATCAAACGGACGCCCAGTCGACACCGGCAACCATCAACTCTGGCACCAAGCCGAAAGCCCGCTCGCTCAAAGTCAGCCAGAACACTGCACAGTAAGGCTGCGTCATGCGTCGGACAACGAACATATCATTCTTTGCACAGGACGAGCGCGGCACGGTCGCTATTCTCTGGGGTACAGCATTTGTCGCATTTCTCGGGTTCTTTGCAATCACGATGGATGTAGGCCGAATGAACTCGACCCATGCAGAGCTTCAGTCCTTCGCGGACCACGTAGCCTTGGCAGCCGCTGGTGAGTTGGACGGACAACCCGACGCCATCACCCGCGCAACCAATGCAGCGGCCAACTTGATCAGTGACAGCCAGACATTTGCCAATGGGTCCGCCACGCTTTCGGGTTCATCGGATTATACGCTTTCGTTTCATTCCGCCCTGCCGGTTTCGGACCTCACGCCGTTGGGCGCAGACTTCACGACCAACCCAAGAGAAGCCAAGTTTGCTCAGGTCGTGCTAACGCCCAAATCCCTTAGCATGAACCTTGCTTCTGCTTTGGACCGGATGCTTGGCGGAAGCGGCATATCGGCCAGCGTTTCGGCCGAGGCCGTCGCCGGTTACTCCAAAGCGGCCTGCGATATCTCACCTTTAATGTTCTGCTTACCGCCGGATTGGGAGAATACCCTGACCGTTGGTGATCAAATCTTACTGCGCAGCGGTGGCAACGGAACCGCCTGGGGACCGGGCAACTTCGGGTTTATCGACCTAGCAACATTTGAAGATGCCTCCGGCGTATGTGCGGATGAAGGCGGGAACAAACTCGCCTGCCTCATCGCGGCGCAAAGCCAGATCACGCAATGCGTCCTCACCAATGGTTTGGATACCGAACCTGGCCAGAAGGTCGGAATCACCAATGCGGCGTTCAATGTCCGCTTTGATATTTTCCGTAGCGTACTTAACGGGGAGAAAAACAATCCGGACTTTGCACCGGCTCCAAACGTCATCAAAGGGATACAGAAAAAGGGTGGTGGTTCCTGCATTCAGGGTAACGAAGAAGTCACGCCTGATACGATCGCACTTGGTCGCGACACTTGCATGGCAGCAGGTACGTGCGGTGGTAACAACCGGTTCGGAGACGGTGTCTGGGATCGCCAAGGGTATCTTAACCGGAACCATGACCTTGCAGATGGTATCGCAGACGGAATTGGCAGCGATGCTCACCTCCCGGCTCTTAGCGTAACGGATAGCGTGTTCGCTGGCACAAGATACGGAATGTATCTGCGGGAAATCGAGTACGGCAACAGCAACCCACATTCACCACCGAACGCAAACTCGATCCTGGACCCTTCGCTTGCCGAAACCGGTCGCCCGATGTGTTCGAACCAAATGTCGACTAACCCAGCGCGTCGCGTCGTGACCGCAGCAGGCATTGATTGCGCTCAAAACCCGGTTTCCGGCTCGACCACAGGCGTTCCGGTCACAAAATTTGTTGCCGTCTTCCTGACCGAACCGGTGGGGGATGACGGTAGTTCACCGCCGAGTTTTGACATCCATGGCGAGATTGTCGGCTTTCCTGACGTTTCAGGCGTCGGCAGCGGCGGCAATGGGTTCGGCGGTATCTTTCGCGACCTAGTGCAACTGTATCGGTGATGGGACGCAGAATCATGAAAACTCGCCTCGCAGAATCCCTCAAACGCTTTGCAAAAAAAGATGATGGCGCGATCCTTGTGGAATTTGGCCTGGTCATGCCAATCATGCTTCTACTATTGGCCGTTACGTTGGAATCCGCACGCATGATGTGGTCATACCAATCGGTTATTGCAGGCGTCCGCGACGCCAGTCGCTATCTGTCCAGAGTCACTCCGGCAGATATCTGCACCTCTGGCGGTTCTGTTGCAGGGCTTACTACAACATTGAAAGGCATCGTCGAGGACGACAAAAATGCCAATAGCCTGTTTCCACCCAGCATAACGGTCAATTCGGTGACACCCAGCCTGTCCTGTGTGTCTGGAACCTATAGGGTCAACCCAGCCCCAGTAGGCACGGTCAGCGCAAACATTACTATCCAGTTTCCGATGGGCAGCATCCTGTCCCTCTTTGGCAGCGGACTATCGTCCGTGACGACGGATGTCTCTGACACTTCACGGATTTTCGGACAATGAAAGGTCAGCTTCATATCCACACGCGCTTGCTTCGCCGAGGGCAGAAAGTTCTTCAGGATCAAGGCGGCGGCGTTCTTGTAGAGTTCGCCATTGTCGTCTCCCTGTTTCTGTTTCTCTTCATGGCGCTACTGGATTTCGGCCGCATGTCCTATAGCGTTGCGAATGCTCAAAAAGCCTCGCAACTTGCTGCGCGCATTGCAGTCGTACGACCGCCTGCGTGCCCCGGAGTGCCCACGACGCATCAGCGAGGCACATCTACTTCGTCACCGAGATTTGGTACGTCCTGCAGTGCCTCGGCCGGGGTTTGTGCGGATCCTCAAACCCCTTCGTGTTCGGGTGTCGCAACCAATGCTACGGCCTCGGAAATCTGGACCCGGATTAGCCCGCTTTTGCCCCCGGATGCCACAATAGACAACTTACAGTTTCATTATGACTTCAATCCCAATCTGGGTTTCCTGGGTGGCCCGTATACACCCATGGTCTCAGTCGAATTGAACCTTAACGATTTTCAATTCGTGTCACCGTTGGCCGCGCTGGCAAACGCCGCAGGCGCAACTAACAGCACAATACCTTCGACAGTCGGTTACTCAAACTTCAGCGTCTCGCTGCCTGCTGAAGACCTTGCATTAGGAGAGTCAGGATGAGAGATCAGAGTGTTTTCACACCCAAATCACAGGCAATTATGCTTGTTTCGGAAAACGAAGAGATCGCGCAGCTGGTTGCGGATGTCTTTCCCGTAAATGAGGAAAATAAAGTCACCAGGAACGGGGCATCGTTTCAGATGTTGAATGGAACTGCCCTCGATCTTGCATTCAAGCACGATCTGGTAATCTTTGAAATCGACCCTGATGACACAGGAGAGCTCCGCGCTATCGAGGCCGTGCTGGCGCATCGCGACGATGATACCTTGTTTGTTGCGCTTACTCAGAATGATCTGTCGATCACCAAAGCGCGCGAGTTGTACAAGATCGGTATTGATGAGGTTTTGCCGCTGTCAATTGATGGCGAAGGTTTGAAAGCCGCAGTTAGTGAAAAACTAAATGCGCGTGCGGTTTCGCAAACCACTATTTCAGACGGTTCTTCGGCGTTGGGCAAGGTGATACCAGTCGCAAAGGCGCGCGGTGGAATCGGGGCTTCAACAGTTGCTGTCAACCTCGCGTGCTCGCTTGTCGGCGGGCGGGGATCTTTCTTCAGGAAGTCCGCAAAAAATCGAGTAGCCCTTTTGGATTTTGACCTTCAGTTCGGAAACTCGAATGTCTTTCTGGACATCGAGGACAACGGCGGATTCCTTCAGCTAATTGAAAATTCTGAAATTCCTGATGATCACCTTTTGTCTTCGATCCTGCAAGAGCATGGGCTTGGCGTTGACGTTCTGTGCGCGCCTACCCCGATGGTGCCCCTGCAATCGATGCGGCCTGATCTGATCGAAGGGATGCTGGACCTTCTGCAACAGCGCTATGATTATATAATCATCGACCTTCCCTGCGCCGTTGTTGAATGGGTTGAACCAATTTTCAAACGGGCCACCAAATTGGCGTTGGTTACCGATACTACTGTCCCCTGCGTACGCCAGGCGCGGCGGTTGATTGATTTCTACCGCGAGGCAAACGTCGGCCTTCCGGTGGAGTTCGTGGTCAACAGAGAGCGGAATACTTTGATCAAGCCTTCGCATGTCCGCGAAGCCGAGAAGGTATGGAAAACAAGCCTGAAACACTGGCTACCCGACAATTCGAAAGTTGCCAGAAATTCCGTAGATCTTGGACGGCCGATTGTGGATATGAAGCCGCAATCGGACCTTGGAAAAGCCTTGGCAAAACTGGCCGCTGCCGTTTCGGCTGAAACTCAGCCCGTGGCAACGAAGAAAGCGTAAAAGGAGATCAACGTGTTCAACGAATTTAGATCACGCAAGGTTGCTTCCAAGTCGAATGTGCTGACACTGGATCGACCCATTGACATGCCCACCAAATCCAAGGCGACTCCTGACCCAGTGGACGTCGACCTGCAGGCGCATCTGGAACTCAAAAGCCGCTTGCATGGTGAGCTTCTGGACCGGCTCAATCTTTCAGTCATCGACAAGGTTGAACGATCGGAATTGAAACGCCAGATCGCATCTTTGGTAACCGGCCTGATCGAGGCTGAAAACCTGCACATGCGGTCTGAGGCTTTCACTGCACTGGTTGATGAGCTTATCCACGAAGTCATGGGCCTGGGGCCATTGGAACCGTTGCTGGAAGACCCGACTATCAACGATATTCTCGTAAACTCTTTTGATCAGGTGTACGTCGAACGCTTTGGTCTTCTGGAGCTTTCTACTGTTCGCTTCCGCGATGAACGTCACTTGCTACGGATTATCGACAAGATCGTCAGCAAAGTTGGTCGGCGTATCGATGAGTCTCAGCCCTGGGTTGATGCGCGTTTGGAAGACGGCAGCCGCGTTAACGCAATTATTCGGCCGTGTTCCGTCGATGGACCAGCTTTGTCAATTCGCAAGTTCTCCCGCAACCCTCTGACAATAAAAAAGCTTGTTGATCAGAACAGCATGAATGATCAGGCAGCCAAACTCCTTGAGGCACTTGTCGAAGCGAGGTTGAATATCCTCATCTCAGGCGGTACCGGCACGGGTAAAACAACCATGCTGAACGCTGTATCGTCGTTTATCGATGGCAAACAGCGTATCGTTACCATCGAAGACGCTGCCGAACTTCAGCTTCAGCAAAGCCATGTTGTACGTCTTGAAACCCGCCCTCCAAATGCTGAAGGGCAAGGTGTAATCACCCAACGTGACCTGGTTCGCAATGCCCTGAGGATGCGGCCTGACCGCATCATCGTTGGAGAAGTTCGTGGATCAGAATGTTTTGACATGCTTCAAGCCATGAATACGGGCCATGACGGGTCTATGACCACCGTTCACGCAAACTCGGCGCGTGATTCACTAAGCCGGGTCGAGCAGATGGTGACAATGCTTGGCGCTGACTTGCCGATCAGAACCATTCGGTCGCAGATAGCTTCGGCCATTCAGATCGTACTCCAACTCAGCCGCCTTAGCGACGGCACCCGCAGAGTCGTCAGTATTTCTGAGATTACCGGCATGGAAGATGACACGATCACGATGCAGGACATCTTTGTTTTCAAACGTCGCGGCAAGTCGGAGGACGGACAGGTACTGGGAGAGTTCTTGCCTACCGGCATTCGTCCAAAATGCTTCGATCAGTTGGTTGCCGCAGGGATCGACGTAGACACCAACATGTTTATTCGTGGGGCTATGTCGTCATGATTGACCTGCAACCGAACACCCTGAACATTCTGTTCTACATTTCGATTTTCCTCGGAATTCTTCTTGCTTACGAAGGATTACAGCAGCTTTTCCTGCGCAAGGAATCCCTCAGCGAGGCCAGAAATCGGCGCATGAAGCTAATCCAGGGGGGCGCCTCAACCGATCAGGTTCTGCAATTGCTACGTGACCCTGCGATGACCGCTCCTGGCGAAAAACCCAGTGTGATCGCCCGTTTTCGTCGTCTGCTTGTCCAGGCCGGGCTGACGATCAGCCCGATCTGGGTGGTCCTTGCAGCCACCTGTCTGGCCGTGGCGGCCTTCATCGCAATATCCCGGTTCCTTGCCCCGGAAATTGCCGCAGCTCTAGGCGTCCTTCTGGCTGGCGTTCTGCCGCTGCTGGCACTGATCGCCATGAAGGATACCCGGGCCAAAAAACTTACGAAACAGTTACCGGATGCATTGGACCTTATGGCTCGTGGCCTGAAAGTCGGGCACCCAGTGGCTGTAACTGTCGGGAACGTGGCGACAGATCTTCCGGACCCGATAGGTAGTGAGTTTGGCATAATTCAGGACCAGATTAACTATGGCGACGACGTTGCAACGGCGTTTCAGGATTTTGCAAAACGTGTCGGAACAGAGGATGCGAACTATCTTGCCGTCAGCATCGGTATTCAGCACGGCACCGGCGGCAACCTTGCCCGTGTCCTAAGCATTCTATCCCAGGTCATCCGTGACCGGCAAACCATGCAAAAAAAGATCAAGGCCATCTCTGCCGAAGGGCGTCTTAGCAGTCTAATTCTCACGGTCCTACCAGTGTTCATCTACTTCTCAATCGAGATGTCCACACCTTCGTTCTACGGCGATGTCCGAAACGATCCGCTGTTCCCATATTTCGCGAGCGCGATAGTCGGTCTGACGATTGCTCAAGGACTTATCCTGAAGCGGCTCGTCAAATTCAAATTCTGAATGGGAGCGGAAAAATGGAATTTATTCAAAATGTTCTAAACGGCCAAGACCTTCCCCTTCAGTATATTGTGCTGGGTGGGATTGCCGTAAGTGTTTTCTTTGTAATCCTCGGAATCTCTGGCATGACCGCAACCGATGACACGGTCGCGCACCGGATGCGGGTCGGAACGATTTCTCGGGGGCACGGAACAGATTTTGACCTCATACAGGGGGATGACAGCGACCCGCACGGACTGCTTAAGGCATTTGTGCCTTCGTCGAAACGCGAACGTTCCCGAATTGGCAGAATGCTTAAGCAGGCTGGTATTCAGCGCAAACATGCCGTCCGATCATTTTATCTGTTCCGTTTGGTGATGGGTTTTGTGCTTCCAGCCGTTTTCGTAGTGGCTTTGTCGTTGCCGCTTGAAACTCAGGTTCAGCTTGGGATTGCTGGCCTATTGCAAAGCATCACCTGGGTGAACGCATTGCAGATTGTCACCGCTTTGATGGTAACCGGTTTCTACGGTCCAGCACTCTGGCTGCGGCACCGTATAAGAAAGCGCCGCCAGGCCATCGAACACAGCCTTCCAAATGCGCTGGACCTGTTACAGGTGGCGATTGAGGCCGGGCTCGGATTTGATGCCGCAATGGTGCGAGTGGCGAATGAGATGTCGCATGCGGCACCGGAGATTTCGCAAGAGTTCACGATACTCCAACTGGAACTGCAAGCTGGCAAAGAGCGTCAGGCCGCCTTTATGGACATGGCCGAACGCGTCGGCATTGACGAGGTCAGCTCTTTCGCGAACGCCTTCCTTCAATCCAATCAATACGGCACCAGCATTTCCGCTTCACTGCGCAGATTTGCCACTGATATGCGTATCGATCGCGAACTGCGCGCTCAGGAAAAGGCCAACCGGCTACCAGTTCAAATGTCAGCCGTAATGGCCATGTGCATGATGCCCGTTCTACTGCTGATCTGCCTGTCGCCGATGGTGATCCGATGGATCAATATGTTTGGGTGATGGTTGGGTGTAGTCTGAGAATTGAAGGAACAAAGAATCTTCTTTGAGCTGCAATGGATGACACGCTTTGGTTATCTGCTTTTAGCCAAATTCTAATCCTAATACCTTGCTAACACTGCATTTTGTAGGATTAAAGCACCAGGAAACGGTCGTATTCCAGGCGGCGTCCACTAAGCGCGAACGAACCCAGCCTCACAGGGGATCGTCTCGATTTCTTTTCGGTCCAACGCCCGAGCCAGATGAATCGCGGCAAATTCAAACTGCTCTGCCATTTGACCCAGTGTTACATAACGAGCCACAAACGCTTGCAGGCTTTGGGCAGTTATATAGCAACGGTAGTGCTGCGTGTCCGGGTTTCGCACCGTGACCTGATTTAGAAAGCCGCCATTCCGCAACCGCCGGATCGATATCACATCTATTTTCAAGCGTGCAGCGGCATCCAAGAGCGGCAGGTCGCCAGAAAATGCACGCTCCTGTCTTTCTCAGCCTTCAGCTTGATCGATCAGCAAACCAGCCAAACCTTCGACTTCTGGCTCACGCGACACGCCGGTCAATCGACCTGCCGCCCAATCCGTGACAACGCGTGCCAAAGGAACCCGGTCATTCTCTGAGTGGTACGCAGATGGCGGTGATACGTTGTAGGAGCAACAATGGCGTCGAAATGGTCCCGTGTTAGACTAAGAACTTAGGTTTGGCGTTTGTGAGATTGCAGATGATAGTCAAAATTTGGGTCAACTGCCCATCCGAGAAAGTCGCTGACCAGATCGCGGACAAGCTTCTTGAAAAGCGTTTGGTTTCCTCATCGAACCGCTACGCTGCGACTAGCAGTAAATATCTCTGGAAGGGAAAAATCGTAACTGCGCGGGAGGTCCCACTTCTGCTGAAGACCCGAAAGGAGCTTTTTGGCGTAGTCGTTGAAGCGATCCGCAGGATGCACCCTTATGAGACGCCCAGTATTCTCTCGATTGATGTTGACCAAGCCAACGGTGAATATATTGAGTGGATGATTGAAAGCACGCGCGAGATCTAAGCAAAGCTCAAACTAACGGCCTATAACCGCTGTATCTTTGGGCTCACTACCGACTTTCTCTGCGGCGAGTTCGGACAAGCAGATGAGCCCTGACCGGGCGTTGATCGTAATTCGGTTACTTGTTCGCTCAGCAAGTCGCGAACCCATACATACCAGACCTTCAGTGCTAGAAGGTTAAGCAGTAGGGAGACGTTGTCCGCCAGTTGTTTTTGGTCACTTGAAGGCCCGCAGCGAAAGCCGCACTCAGATTGGTCAAAGCGAGGAACGTGGCAAGAAGCGTTAAGAGTCTCATTGCGTTTTTCCTTTCGGTTCAGATGTAGACGACGCCAAAGCGCTCTTCGATCAAGGCGAAATCTATTTCGCCGATCTCGTTCTGGCGTGAGGTTTCGGCCATAAACTCCTCAGCCCAATCACCGGGGAAGATGTAGCTGATCATCTTGGCGGTCGTATCACCGACGTTCTTCATGTAGTGGGACACGCCGCATGGGCATTGGATGCTGGCCCCAGGCCCGGCCTTAAAAACTTCATCGCCGATTTTAACTTCCAGGTCGCCCTCAAGGATGTGGAAGGTCTGGTCTTCCCATTTGTGATAATGATCAGGAATGAACCCGCCCGGTGCTATTTCACCTGAGCCAAAGACATACTCGGATTGCGTATCGTCTTTGCCTGCGACAACCGACGTGTACTCCTGATCCGCCATGAAATACTTGCGGCCTTCATGCCAACCGCTGACAACGGTCTTTTTGGCGGTCGCTTCTGTTTTCTTAGACATGTTGAGGTCCAATTCTGATTTCATTTGTGGGGAACGACCGGGCTGCCCCGCAACCCAGTCAGAGGTTCAATGGCCGTGCCATATGGCGTAAGCCATCCGTTCAACATGGGCTGGAAGGTTTTCTTTGTAGAACAGCCAATCTTCGAAATCAGGCAGTTTGACCGTATCCTTAAGTTCGTCGACCGATTTGCCGTTTTGTAGACCCTCCCAAACGGCAACGTACAGGGCTTCGACAAAGGCCAATTCTTCAGCGAGAAGCTCAGGCGATGAATGCTCCAGGTGGCCTGAAACCACGGTATCGTAGTCAAGCTCTGCGCTGACACGGCGCAGGGTGTTCAGAGCGCCCACATAATCATGCGTGTTCAAACGGGCGTTCGAGACCAGAAAACGCGGAAGATGCCAATCCACCCCCATTAAAACCTTGTCGTCGGGCATGTGGATCACGCTCTGGCACTGGCCGTCGCTGGACCCGAAGTACTTTAAGTCGATGATCTTATCGCCCAGTTCGATGCGATGCTCATCTCCATAGGTCACGTCAGGCAGCACCACCCGGTTTTCCAGATCGCGGCTCATCAACTCAACGCACCCTTCATGGGCGATGAACTTCGCACCTTCGTCCTTGAAAATCTGGCCGCCCCGCGAATGGTCAAAGTGATCGTGCGAGTAAACAACCTTGACCACGGGTTGATCGGTCAGCTTGGCAATTTCAGCGCGCATCGCCTCGGACCGGAATTCGTGATTGGGGTCTACAACCAGAACGCCTTCATCCGTGATCACCACCAGGCTGGAATAATGCGCCATGTAGAACTGATAGACGCCGTCCTTCAGCTTGGTCATGGCCGGTGTCGTTTCATCACCTGCTGCAATGGCCGCGCTTGTAAAGGTGGTAGCGGCGGCGATGGCCGTCAGAATGCGCTTCATGGCATGTGTCTCCTTTTGCGTTGGAAACAACATACTCTTGTCCTAACATGAGATAATTGATGTCATTGGCAATTCAAAAGATACAAAAAGTATTGAATGGACAAGCTGAAGAAGATGACCGTGTTTGCTCGCGTGGTCGAGCTGGGAAGCTTTGCCGCAGCCGCGGAAGATTTGAATGTTAGTCCGGCCATTATAGGGCGACATGTGGCCGATCTGGAAGCGATGCTTGATCTGCGCCTCATTAGCCGCACAACTCGTTCGATGGAAGTGACCGAAGCCGGAACTCGCTACTATCACGGGTGCAAGGCCACCCTGGAACAAGTGGATGCACTTGAGCAGGACGTGGTTGCACAAGAAGGGGGGCTGTTATCTGGAGTAATTCGCGTAGCTGCTCCGGAAGGGATCGGTACGCCACTATTGCTGGATGCGGTGCAGAGCTTTCAGACGCTTCATCCCGAGGTGTTGTTTGATCTGGTGTTTGAAAATGAGCAGACTGACTTCATCAGCTCCAGGGTGGATTTGGCCATTCGGTTAGCGATCAAGCTGGACGATAGCAGTCTGATCGTTAGCAAGCTGGCTCAGACATCCCTCGGTTTGTTCGCGTCCCCCTCTTATCTACGCGCATATGGAACACCCACAACGGTTGCCGATCTAGACCAACATTGCTGCCTCGTCTTTGGTGCTTCACGGTTCGGTGACAGTTGGCCGCTCGTGACAAATAAAGGGATGCAAAAGCTGCGCCTGCCCTGGAAACTTGTCATGAACCACACCAATACTTATCGCGAAGCACTGGTGCGTGGGTTGGGGATCGGATTGCTTCCAGAAATCATGGCGATAGACTTGGTGGAAGCGGACCAACTTGAGCCAATCAATTTTACAGGGCAGTTCCCTGATGTTGGGGTGTTTGCAGTCTACCCCGAAAAAGCCTTCCAACCTCGTCGGGTTGGTCTATTTCTGGACCACCTTCGGCAACAGATCAAACAACATCTGGCCTGACCGAAAAAGCGCCCCCGTGCTGACTTAAATTGCACAAAGCCGAACTTGGGATGTTTGCAGCGAACGGCGGCTCCGTCCCGCGTTGCGGTCATCGGCGACAGGGGGCGCGAGCGGCAGGCTCTCACAGCCACTGGATGATTGGTGGTGCCGTAACGAACCATGAACGTCGCCGAAGGGGTGTTATGTGAAGCGATCTCTGGTTGAGTGGTCAGCTCCCCTGCGGATCAAACGAACCATTACTAAATCGCCGGATAGCAGTCATTGATCCTGCGCGCGGAGAACGTCTGTTTCGAGCCCAAGGCGGTCATTGTGGTTTTGTGCGGCGCGCATACAGCTGGAGGATCTCTGCTGGTTTCGGTTCCAAGCCTCATCGCAGCTAACCTCATTGAATTGCCCGGCGCTCTTTTTCCGGCCAGAATTCATCAACCACGACATATGCAATGATTACAAAAAAAGCGGCGCTGGCAACTTGCAATACGCGAGTGATGCTCTTGACGTCAGCCTCGTCTGAAAACGGTGCAACCGAACCGCCATATACAATCAGAGCTGTTGTAATAGCGGAACCGGCGGCGGCGGCGAGCGGTACTTTTGACTTTCCAAGTGCTCCGAGTGTTAGGCAAAAGAAGAAACACAGCAGAATGGGGGTTATAATAACCGGAGCTATTACGTTTATTTCGTAGCATATGATGGATACTGCCGCCCCAAGAAGGTTTGCCGTCAGCATAGCTTTTGCAACTGTTTTGCCTGCAGCGGGCATTGCCGCAAGCTGCTGGCTCAGCAGGGCGACAAAAAACAGAACCAGTAGTGCAGATGCGCCGGAAACAAAAAACGCCAAGGCAAACGGCACTGTTACAAGCGACATCCTGACGATTCGGCGATGTGGGTCGAAGTTCGGCGACGATGCGGCCTTCTTTTGAGCGGGCGTTTGAGGTTCAGCGGGTATCAACACGAACATCAGCGTCGATACAAAGCCCGCAAACAGCAGGTTCAACGGTATCCAATACACGAGCACCAAGGCCAGATCCTGTGATTGCAAAACCAAGTTCGGGATCATCAGTGCACCCATCAGGGCAATGACGCCCGGTAAAACTCCGGCTCCGGAAACCGACCACATGAAAGACAGGATTATTCCTATGGCCACCAGAATGAGAAAAACAAGAGGATATGGTGAGAAGATTGACGACACCAGGAACGAAGTGAACATCAATCCAATCGAAAAGACAAACAGCTTAGCAAATGCTGCCAGAGGCAATGCGGCTGGCGCCTGCAAAAACAGTGCGGTGAACACCGCCCCAACGACGGCGAGTGGCCAGCCAAGAAACAAGCCCAAGGAAAAGACGCCGGTAACACCAAGAGCAAGCCGGGCGATAGAGCGCTGGTCCTCAGTACGCATAGGACAGAATTGAGACCAAGCGGATGTAGGTGCGGCCTACGAAGTTCAGTAACGAGTTGTCGCTGAGGTACATAATCACATCGGCCTGCCCGTTCAGCTGAAAGCGAAGATCATCTTCGGTGCTTCCGGCTTCATAGCCCGGCAAAACGATCCTGACTGGGAACCTTTCAGGCTCCCGCAAAAAACCTTTGGTACTTGGCGGGCTCGCCAATTGCCCGGGCTCATCACCGCCACTTAAGGAAACGGCCGCGCTAAAGCTCTCGATGACGCCCGGAACAATCTTACCGGGATGCATGTCCAACACTACATCAACCGGAGACCCTATCGAAGCTCTTCCTAGGTTGTTCTCAGTAAAATACGCCTCGATCCAGACGTCCGTTGCATCAAGAAACGTCAACAGATCCTGGCCGGATCGCGCATACGTTCCGGGGGCTATCAGCAGATTAGTGATGACACCTGTCGCCGGAGCACGCAGTTCCGTCCATTCAAGGTTCAGTTCTGCATCCGCCAAGGCCGCCAACGCGCGCTGGATTTTCGGGTTTTCAATCCCGTCGTCACCAAGCCTTTGTTTTGCTTTTTCCAGATCCGCTTTTGCGTTCTCAAAGTTTGCCTCAGACTCTGCCAATTGCCCTCGTGCATCATCAGCCTTTGAGACGGCAATCAACCCTTTCTTTTCGAGCGCAAACACACGTTCGGTCTGAATGCGCATCGTATCCAGATCACTCTGCGCCCTTGCGAGTTTGGCTTGTGCTGCACTTACCTCTGCCGAAGACGCACCCACCTCTTGGGTCGCCGCTTCAAGATCAGCTTCCGCCTTTGAACGCTCGATTTCGTAGGGCCTGGAATCTATTCGAACTAGAACATCACCTGCCGAAACGACTTGGCCGTTTTCTACCAGAACTTCCGTTACCGTTCCGGTCACCTGAGGCACGATTTGTGTGGCCACAGCTTTTACTCTGGCGTTCCCGGTAAATGGTGTTTTTCGATCAGCGACCAGATACCAGACAAGAAAAATCAGAATGACAGCCAGGGTTGTCCATATCGTCTTCCTCATTTCGCGGCACCTTCTGCAGCGGCCTCGGCTTCGGGCGAGGTATCAATCCAAACCTTGAACAGCTCATAGAAAACAGCAAAGAGTACCGGCCCCATAAAGACGCCGATCAAACCGTACGCCATCATACCTCCGAGAACACCGATGAGGATGACCAACATGGGAGTCTCAAGGCCTTTTGAGATGAACACGGGTCTTAGGAAACTGTCCATTATCATGACTGGAACGGCCAATATGGTGAAGATCAAAGCTGTTCCACCGGACATGGAACTCCATGCATAGATAATAACCGGTATAAGAACCAATCCGGGCCCGATTTGGATAATCGAGAGTATCAGGCAGATAAATGCCAGCGTGGCGGCCGAAGAAATCCCAAACAATGCCAACAGTATCCAAACGAAAACCGCCTGAATGGCTGCTACGCCAATCACGCCTTTTGTAACGTTCCGGATCGTTGCGCCTGCGAGTGTCACGAATTCACCACCGCGCGGTGCAAAGACACGGTTGGCAAAGCGCTGAAGACCTTGGACCAAATTTGGCCCAGGGCTGAACAATGCCCCCATAATCAACACGGACAGAGCTAAGCCAAGCAGCCCGATTCCAATGCCCAGCACCTTACCGAAGAGCGATTTGGTGATCTCAAGGATTTGCGTGCCGTATTTTGCAAGCGCGCCGTCAAGATTGCGCTCAAACATTCCCCAGACATCGGCTATTTTGTTTCCCACCAAGGGCAACTCCTTGAGACCCTCGGGCGCAGGTGGGACTTTCAACTCACCTTTGTCTGCTTGTTCCGCGAATTCAGACCCAAGTTCTGCGGCACCAGACACCGCCGTAGCGACTGGCCCGAGGGTCAGAACAAGGCCCAACAAAACCAAGATCGTCGTGGCAAGTTTTTTCCGCCCTCCCAGCTTGGACTGAAGCCAGTCAAATGCCGGGTAAAGCGCCACACAGAGGATCGTTGCCCAGATAACCACGCTCGCAAGCGGGGCCACCATGACTAGGGCGCTGTAGAGGAATAGTCCGAGAAAGAGCAATCGTATTGCCAGATCGACAATCTTTGCGTCCTGTGTCTTTTCCATTCCATCCCTCCATGTGTTTTTCGAATGTTACACTCAAAAAACATAATATGTATATTTTTTTGAATTTTGGTGATCATCTATCAGCTTGAAGACTCAAATGAATCCGGGCCACAGCTTGAGGTGCCCAGTCAAACCAATGCCTGGGCGTGAACTCGATTTGGCCAAATTGGGATAATCTACTTGTCCGCTTTTTTGTCGTCTTGGGACAAGATTGTATCTGCCACTGTCGTCGCCGCGGTCACGAAGACACCGAGACCCACGATGATGTATACCATTGTGAAGATCTTCCCTGCCGCAGTTTCAGGTGAGAAGTCACCAAACCCCACGGTCGAAATTGTCACGACAGAAAAGTAGATTGAGTCGAGCCAACTCCATCCTTCGACAAAGTGGTAAAAGACCGAGGCCCATAAAATCATTCCAACTGTGAAGGCAAGAATGCCTTTCACTCTACCGTCCTTGAAAGCGACGCCAATTCCTCGTGTTATTCTGGTCAGTGAATTCATTGCACCCTCATCTTCGAATAATTGCATTTGTACCAGAGTTGAGGATTTACGGAAGGAACAATGCTGATTTACTGAAAGCTGCCCGATAAGAACTCTCAACCATAGTCCCAGATTCATCGATGCTATTCTGCGGGCGATGTTCCGACAGGTACAGGTAAGCAGATCCCTTCATTCGAGTGATTTGGAAGCATGAACAGCCGTGGAGGTTCGATTTTGCAAGCTAGCAATCGACCTGTTCGCCCACGCGCCAAGTATCTTGCTGCTAGGTCTTTCGTCTCTAACGCGAATAGAACCCATCACGAAGTTCTTGCCTTAGGCGCAGACGCTCCGGGTACTCTTTCAGGAATAGTTCGGGTGGTTTGCCCTCCCAAACTTGCGCATAAACTCGCATCTTGTTACCGCCATAAATCTTCGCGAGGTCCTCATTGGAATAACCCTTCGCCCAAAGGTCATCGGTAATCGCCGCAAGGATTTTGGCAAGTTCACCGTTGCCAGTGGCCCCTTTGTTGAACGCATCGATCATGTAGCCGCCGTCGTCGTACATGCTCGCGTTTACAGTTGCGAACTGTACGACTAGTTCAGTCGAGAACATGTCGTCCGTTGCAATCCCAACATGGTCGACCCCCACAAGTTGGACATAGTAGTCGATCATATCAGCAGCTTGCTCGGGTGAGATATCCTCAGGCCAAACACCGTCCATCATCCATTCGGTGAAGGTCGGAGAAATATAGCCGCCCGATTTGGCCGCACGCAGCGCCTCTTCGTCGGGAATGGCCCGATAACAACCGCGTGTCGTGGCATTGGGTTCGTTCGCATAAAGCCCAGCTGGGACAGAATGCGTATAGACATATGGCACGCCGGGATAGTTTTCATCCATGTAGTCCATGGCGTCGTTGGCCGTTTTTGAACCCGTGTGGCTTAGGTCGAGCAAGATACCGAACCGCACCATTTCATCGATGACCGACTTCCCCCAAGGTGTCAGACCAATGTCGCGCCCGTTATAGGCCGCCAACTGCCCCGATCCGGTTCGGAAAATGTCATTGTAAGCCAGGATCATACTTTTGATCCCCATATCCTTTAGCAATGCCATTTTCTTAAGATCGCCGTTCAGGATTGTGGCGGTTTGGCTGTTCCAGATGACGGCCGTCTTGCCTTGTATATGGGCGGCTTCGATATCTCGGGTTTCATTGACAATCAGGTAGTTTTCCGGTTGCTGCGCCATGGCTGAGCGAAAGTGATAGTGCTGCTCTAGCAGGGTTTCAAACGACATATCCGCAGCAGCCAGCGTCATCTCGTGTCCCGTAATGCCGTTGTCCCGAGCGCGCGCGAAGTAAGTATGAAGCTGGTCGTAGTCGGTCCAACCAGTGCCGTAGGGGCTGGCCAACATGCCGAGGACGATGGTGTCTTGTACGAATTGCTTCGCCTCTTCTGATGCATCCCAAGTCTTGCTTTCCTCGCTCGCGTGTAGTGCGCAACCTAGAGTGATCGCGATAGCGCTTACGGCCAACATGGTCTTCATGACAGAACCTCCCTAACTGCTTTGTTTTTACCACCGCATTCGAACCCCTCAGAAAACGATCCGGGTTCTTAGACCGAACAGCGTAATGCTATCCTGATTGGGGTTCAGTAGCGGGTCAGAAATGAACTGCAGCGATGGCGTGATCTGCAGTCCGGGCGAGATTGAAAACCGGTAGAATGCCTCGAGCGTGAACTGATCACCGTCTATGCCTCTTGCCTCGGCCCAATTCAGGCCCAGCCCGGCCAAATCGGTGTTGCGACCATAGTAGCCCAGACCTGCTGAGACGGACCGGTCATAAAGCGCTGCGGTACCCTTTGAGGCCCCAGCCCGAAAGAACGGCATCCACTTATTGTCAACAAACCATGCGGCAGAGAACGCCGCGCCGTAATCTTCCGCTCGACTGCCATCGTCAGCCGCATCCGCATGCCAGAGGGTCAAATGGATGTTGTCGAAGTAGATGCGATCAAAGCCGGAGGTGTAACCAAATTCGAGTGATTTGAAGAGATTGCCGTCGCTAAACACATCAAAGTTTGGATCAGACGGGTCGGCGTTTGCGTCTGAGACGCTGGCAACAGCGTAGAAGTTTTCGCTCAGCTTTACCCCACCGGCAATGCCAAGGCCTTGATTGGGTGTGTTAATAGTCGGATTGGTATTGAAAGACAGGTTTTGGAAACCACTGTAGGGGCTGACCAACCCATAGATATCCACAAAGTCCGTTACATCAATCTGGCCAACTTGCAGCGTCCACGAACCGTTCTCGGCTCTTTGGGTCCAGAAAAGGTTGGTCAGCAGCAGACCATTATCGTTGAAGGCCGTTCCCGTGATTGAAAGGGCTCCGCCATCCAGACCGAGAAACTGCGGAGCAACGTCCGTGTAACTGTGCCGGTCTTCGATCTTGAATGTCAGGGAACCCCGTTCAGTTGCCTGCCAACTACCGTAGAAGCGCGCAATTCCGCTGGCCGCTTCGCCGGTTCCCAGATCAGCATTTGTGGATTGGCCCAATGCCAAGTAATCAATGTTGAAGCGAAACCCACCCACAGCCAGTCGGTCTTTCCATTGAAACCAACCCGGTGCGATATTACGCGGAAAATCGGAACGATATTGTGGGTCGGTTAGCCCATCTCCGGGCTCTAGATCAGCTTCGACCGAAGATGGCCCGGATAGTCCCTGAGCCGACGCTGTGCCAGCGAAGGCAATGCTCAATGCGGCAACCAGAAGTCTTATCATTCAGATGCCTTTGCCCCGCCGGTCTTGCGATTGCCCGCCGCGCGGATGCGATCAGCGGCACGCTGCTTCCATTCCAGCCTATCTGCCTTGGTTTCCAGAGTTTCGACACTTTCTGCTTCCAACTGGAAAGTCGCGCTCATGGGCATCTGGCCATCCACAACCATCATATTCTGAACAGACGGATCGATCGTTAGCGTGCCTGTCAGCCGAACGGGTTCATGGAAATAGCTGGGTGCCCAGCCCCCGTTCAACCGCACACGGATCATCTGGTTGGGCGGAGGTGGAGGCATGTGACTGCACATCCCTCGTTCTGGCACCAAATATGCGACAGGCCGACCATCCGAATCATTCGGAGCAGGAATGGCAAAGCCCGCCAGTGTGATTGTCTGACCATCGAATTGTGGATTTCCGTTCGTTCCAGCCTTTCTTCGACGTTCCATCACAACTTCGCGCTGATCGAGCAGCCAGTCGACATCAATTCCATCAGTTGCCAAGGCATCCTCAGTCTCGGTCAAAAGCATTTGCCACTTCTGCCGCTCTTCTTCGCTGCCGCCATCCTGCTGCAGCCTGCCGCGCAGTCGTACGACGTAGAGGACATCGTCGAATTGTTCGGGGCTGAGATCTCGATAGGGGTCTTCAAAGACCTGCGCGGACGGGTCAGGTAGGTCAGACCAGTCCAACGCGGTTCCTGGCGTCGCCATGACAGGATGACCACACCAAACCAACCCTGCAAATACTAAGGAGCGAAACCAATGGTGCATAAATTTTCTCCGGCTGTTTAGACAGGTCAATCCAGTGTGTTTTTGTAGATGACGCCGTCCTTCATGATCAGGCGGATCGTATCTGGGCTTTCAGGCCTCGGATCGGCACCGAACCACTGATTACCCGTGCCAACAACCGAGAAGTCTTCAAGCGGGTTGCCGTCAATGAGCAGAATGTCTGCATAGGCTCCTTCCTCAATCACGCCCAATTTGCCTTCGGGATAGGGGTTCATAAACGACCCGGACAAAGCAGCGATTTCACCGCCAGTAGATGTCATTGCGACCAAAGAGGCGTGGGAACCAAAGAACTCATTATTGAGATGCTTTTCATAGGCAATTTGAATATTGCAGGCTGCCACAGAACCTACGCAATCCGTATGAAACCCTCTTTTGGCTGGGCACTCATTCATGTTTTTTATGTAGTCGCCAAAAGCCTGCGTAGCGGACTGTGCCTTTCGTAAGCTGGCTGGGACATCTCGAATGGCAGGAATATCAAAGAGATTTGGATCAAATGCTGTGAGATTGGTTGTGATGTAGGCTCCTTTCTCTTCCATCAGCGCTGATATTTCACAATCAAACATGAACCCGTGTTCAATTGATCGCACACCAGCATTCAGTGCCGCCATGATCGTTTCCTTGCGGTAGGAATGGGCCATGACGTAGCTTTCGTATTCGTTTGCAACCTGCACGGCTGCTTCTAATTCTGCCGTCGATCCAGCCAACAACTGCCACGGGTCAAACGCCGAAACTACACCGCCTGATTGCATGTACTTCAGTTGTGTTGCTCCCATCCGGAAGTTGTTGCGAGCAAACTTGTACATTTCAGAGACACTGTCGACTTCTTGGGCCATATTCAGACGGCTGAAGTTGGAAGACTGGCCAACAGGCGCCGTAAAGTTGGCGAAATCAGCATGCCCACCACGTGTACTTAGAAAAGCAGCCGCAGGGTAGAAACGCGGCCCGGCAATGGTCCCGCTGTCGATTGCTCGACGAAGACCTCCATTAGCGCCACCTGCATCTCTTACAGTGGTAAAGCCTTGCATTAAGTACATCTCAGCCATTTGAGTGCCGTGAATCGCGAGGTCTTCCCAAGTGCTGTTGGCTTCCATTGCGGGCAACGTGGGTCCGGGCAGCATCAGGTGTGCATGATTTTCAATAAAGCCGGGGGTCAGTGTCCTCCCGTCTCCGTCAATAACCGTAGCATTAGGGGCGTCAATCGCTTCAGTTGATACAGTCGTAATCAGGTTGCCCTCGACCAATACGCTGGCATTCTCGATACGCTGTTCATTCACGCCATCGAAGATATGCACGTTAGTAAACAGCGTCTGGAGTTCTTCTTGATCCTGAGCCTGCGCGGACGCTGAAAAACAAAGTCCTGCAGCGACAATTGCCGTCGAGCAAAGCGACATTCGTAGACCGGACATAAGCACTCCCTTCATATTCATGTTTTGCCAACTGTAGCCCGGAAATCTTTGCCTAGGTTGCCAGTTTCGCATTAGGATGTTCGAATGTGACTGCAAAAATGGCCACATTGTAAATCTAGTCCAAACGAGGGTGACGAGCTTGCCTTTCAACTCCACCTCTCAAGAGCATAGCGAAGGCTTTATTCGCCTCTCCTTAGCTGCTCCGTTCCTGCAATATCTCACCGAACGTAAGATCAATCCGCAACCAGCACTGGATCAGGTCGGCTTGAAAGCCGAACTGTTGTCTGACCCATCCGTGTTCGTTCACTCTGAGTTGGTCTATGGATTGCTGAATTCCTTCTCAGAAGTGTCAGGGGATCGATATCTTGGCCTGAATGTCGGAGAGACGTTTGACTTGCATCAGTGGCCTCCATTCGCTCAGGCCCTGCAATCGACCGAGACGCTGTTCGAGTTCTTTACCCGTTTCGTCGGACTTGTACCGCAGGAGTCCAATTCTGTGCGGCATAGCCTTGTCGTTGAAGCGGACAAAGCGACTTATCGTATCGAGAGGCAACAAGAGCCTACTGTCCCACCCATTCAGGTGACCGGATTTGGTGCGGCAATCTACGTACGCCTATTTCAGACCGTCGTCGGAGATGCCTGGGATTCTTCCCGTGTACGATGGGAAAGCAGATACATCAACGGTCTGCCTATCAACTACAAAGGGATCGAGGTTGGCCTTGGGACCGATCCCGGAATGCAAATTAGTTTTCCTGTGGAATGGTTGTTTTTGCACCATGTCTCTGAGGGCCCTGCCAAGCCCATCGCCTCACAGGGACAAGATGAAGAAGTAACAGTGGTAGCTGCTTTGCGATCTGTATTACGCGACAAACTAGATGAAACCGATTTGGGGCCGGAGGCGATGGCGGGATTACTGGGAATACAGCCGGAACGGTTTTTGAAAGCGCTTCAGCGGCAAGGCACAACGCTCCCACGCGAAGTCAAACGGCTGCGTGTCGATGTCGCCAAGGAGCACCTCAAAGAAGGCCAGATGACAATTGCGGAGATTGGTTTGATGCTCGGTTATTCCGACAAGTCCCACTTCACTCGCTTTTTTCGTGGCCAGACCGGAATGACACCGACTGCTTTCCGGAAAAAGTAGCGGCTCTGATGTTCCGAAAGGGAAGTCAGATCAAACCAAACTGTCTGCGGGAGTATGAAATGGAGGCGGCGTGTTAGTTGATAACGCAAAGGTCAAATTCAACTGATGTCCAACGTCGGGGGCGCCTTCTGATGTCGAACGTTCACCTAGTTTCTGGTCCAACTGTGACGGTTGGGTCAGGTTCGTGTGACGTTCAACAGGAGATGTGGAACGTCAGTGATATTTGACTCAATCGACAGTCAAAACCTCAAAAAATGCTCAAATCACGTCATTCAATTTTGCCCCAAACGTCAAGCATTTCTGGCCCAAAGCGGTTAATGGCATTTCATCGGTGCTGGAGTTGATGTCTCATTTTTTACCTGCCCCACCCAGCGACTGACAAACGGGGATTTGACTGTCATGGAATTGAGAAGGTTAGTAAGATCAAGGAAATTACGTCGCGACAGAACGCGCGTTGGGTGTCTTACCCTGAGCCTCCAAGCCTTGCCGATGTATCCTCCTTGGCATTGCCTTCAGCCATTCGGCGGAAAGCTTGTCGCCAACCCTCAGCAAGTTCTTCCATCTGAGACAAAGCCTCGGCATCTTCCGGCAGAATGCGACGAGTCAACCGTGCGCGTGTAACAGCCAATACAGACCAATTGGGATTTGGCCTTTCAGACAAGGTGATCCGATCACCGGCGCCAACTTCGCCAGGCTCGAGTACACGATAGTACCATCCGGTTCGGCCCGTCTTCTGAAACTGGTACGGCATTTCCTTGCGCCCGGTATGTAGCCCAAGTTTCCAGCATGGCTGCCGCCCCTGGCTAATTTGAACCACCGCCGTCCCGAGCGACAGGATGTCCCCAATGCAGAGGTTTTCCTCGGTCAGCCCCGTTGTTGAAATGTTCTCGCCAAACGCCGCTGGTATTGTGCCGGGTGCCATTAGGCCCTCTGCTTGCCAGGCTGAATAGTGATCAAGTGCATAATGATGGATGGCTTTGTCTTTACCACCGTGTACGGTCAAATCCGCCTGCGCATCGCCTGCAAAACCGAGCGAGGTAACAACCTGCCGGCCGTTCACCCGATCTTTCTGAATGGCCGAAGGCGGTTTGCCTTCCCAGCGATCTCTGATGGCTCCAAGGAAAATGCCGTCGATGTTTGCCGACAGTTCAGGATGGTTCATCTGGCTTCCTCGTGCTCAATGCAGATCTTGTCTTTTTCGCCGGGCTCCAATGAGACGCCCAATAACTTGCAAAAACCGCTGTTTGTCGTGTCGTCATGATGAGTGCAGGATTTGCACTGGCCGAAGGATCGGCCTCCATTTGCGGCCAAAGCCAGACTGAGGCCTTGCATCAGCCCCTGCTCAAGTAAGGCTAGGTTTTCTGCAGGCATATCTCCAATTGCCTGAGCAACAGGATTTGGCTGACGTACGATCTCGGCCCCTTCTTTTGTGAGTTCGTAGGAAATCGACCGCTGATCGTGTTCTTTCCGGTGCTCTTCTACATAGCCTTTGCGTGCCAAAGCCTTGAGCGTCTGTGACATCGTTCCACGGGTTGTACCGATGTACTCTGCGACATGCGACGGCGAGCGCGAGAACATGTTCGCCTCAGCGAGGTACTCGAGCGCCATCCTCTGAGTCGGGTTCAGATCTCCCGCCCATCCTTCGGAAGCATCAATCCGGGCCAGACGGTTGATCAGTGTGCGTATGCGATGATCTGAGTTCATAACACTTTTAGTAGCGACTCGAAATTATAGTTGCAATGTATTTCTCACTATAGTAGCGACTCGCTATCTTTTAATTGGAGGCATCTATGAAACTTTCAACGCTCACTTCTACTTTGGCTCTGCTCATCGGCAGCACAGCTCTTGCTGATGGGAACCATGCCATTCATCAGGATGGCGCGATCATATCTTCTGCTGACGCCAGTAAAGTCGCGGATTTTGACATTCTGGCCGCGCACGCGCACCGTAATGGAAACACGGTCACTTTTCACATGACCACGAATGGATCGGCTGGTGCCTCGGTTCCGGCGGCAACCGGAGAGGTCGGTGGTTCAGACGTCTGGTCATATGTCTGGCCTACGTCTTTGGACCCTTCGGCCGTTGGGTTTGAAGCCGGCACAGGCATCCTTGCAATGGCCGCAACCAGTCATCCAGATTTTGATGACACACCGCTTTTTGACGAGAACGGCGACGGAGATCCGGCCAATGACGGCATCGAATGGCACAGCCATTGGGTTGTGTTGACCCCGACCGAAGCGTGCGGACCCGACGCGCTTGCCGTACGTGACATCCCCGAAGGTTCCACACCCAAGCTACCTGCGACATGGCCTGGATTCCCGATCTTTCTGGACAGCCCAGGGTTTACACCGCTGTTCGACGGGCCCGAAATCTCGGTGAACGCAGGCTTCGCCAGCGACGTCGAACTGGAAGGTGTCGCTTACGATGGCGTCACTTCGGCCTTGCGTGTGAACGCTAATATCCATGCTCCCTTGCTGTGCGTCACAGATGTTTTTGACGTCGCATCTGGCGAACTGAGCCTGCCGGGCAAGATTCACTAATATTCGATTGCGCAGCCGCCGAACCCACGGCGGCTGCCTGCTACTGAGGACAAAGAAAATGCAAGCACCAGAGTTAGACGTCACGGAATGGTTCAACACAGACACGCCCCTAACCCTAGAAAACCTAAAAGGACGGGTTGTCGTCATTGAGGCCTTTCAAATGCTTTGCCCAGGATGTGTCCTGCACGGTATTCCCTTGGCGCAGTCGATTCAGAGGACGTTTCCTGAAGAGAAGGTAGCCGTAATTGGCCTGCACACCGTGTTCGAGCATCACAACGCTATGACACCGGTGTCTTTGCAAGCTTTCCTGCATGAATATCGCATCACGTTCCCTGTCGGCGTGGACAAACAGGGCGCAGGACCGTTGCCAAACACGATGTCTCGCTTTGGCATGCGCGGCACACCAAGCCTTGTCCTATTAGATCAGGCGAGGCAGATCGTTGCGCATCACCTTGGTCAGGTTTCGGAACTTCAATTGGGGTCCGAGATTGGCAGTCTTCTGACACAGGAGGTCGTGTCGACCAAAGGCGGCACCGTCACTGTTGATCAGGGCGAATGCGAACCAGGTAGCTGCAATGTGTGATCGAGCCAAGGTGCCCACATATGGAAATCGTTTTTTCCAAGCGCCATCGCCAAACCGTAGTTTTGTCTTACACGGCGACGAAAAGCCCAAAAACACCATACGGTGCTCGCTACCCAACAACCCACAGCGTCAGGCAAGTCCCAAAAGATCGGGGACTTGCCAATTGTTTTTATGCCCGGTCTACACGCTCGATGCTCAAACCAAGCGCGCTTGCCACACCGGCACCATAACCAGGATCGGCCTTGAGACAGTTCGATATGTGACGGATCTGAATCTCCTTCCTTGCAGCGCCAATCGCGCGGGCAGTGTTTGCGAACAACACTTTTTGCTGCTCCGGCGTCATCAGGCGGAACAAATCACCGGCTTGCGAGAAATAGTCATCATCCTCGCGGTGGTTCCAATGATCCGCAGCACCTTCGATGGACAAAGGTGGTTCAGAGAAATCCGGTTGCTCGGACCATTCGCCATGCATATTGGGTTCATAGCCAATCCGAGATCCGGCATTGCCGTCGACCCTCATCGCTCCATCACGATGGTAGGAATGATACGGGCAACGCGGCGCATTCACCGGGATCTGGGAATGGTTGACACCCAACCGATACCGCTGAGTGTCGCCATAGGAAAACAGACGTCCCTGCAACATTTTGTCCGGCGAAAAGCTGATACCAGGTACAATTGTAGAAGGCGCAAAGGCCGCCTGTTCCACTTCGGCAAAGTAGTTCTCGGGGTTGCGGTTCAATTCCAGCTCGCCAACCTCAATCAGCGGATAGTCCCCATGCGGCCATACCTTGGTCAGATCAAATGGGTTGAGGTGGTATGTACCCGCATCCTTTTCTGGCATGACTTGGACGTAGAGCACCCATTTGGGAAAATCACCGTCTTCGATAGCATCATAAAGATCACGCTGATGGCTTTCACGGTCACCAGAGATGATTTGCGCGGCTTCTTCGTCGGTAAGGTTTTTGATCCCCTGCTGGGTTTTGAAATGGAATTTGACCCAGAACCGTTCGCTGTCCGAATTGATAAAGCTAAATGTGTGGCTGCCAAAGCCGTGCATGTGCCGGTAGGTTGCGGGAATGCCGCGATCAGACATAACAATCGTCACCTGAAGCAAAGCTTCGGGAAGGCTGGTCCAGAAGTCCCAGTTGTTATCCGCACTGCGCATGTTGGTCCGCGGATCGCGTTTGACCGCGTGGTTAAGATCGGGAAACTTCAATGGGTCGCGAAGGAAAAACACTGGAGTGTTATTGCCCACCAGATCCCAGTTACCTTCCTCGGTGTAAAACTTGACTGCAAAGCCGCGAATGTCCCGTTCCGCGTCCGCTGCGCCGCGTTCCCCTGCAACGGTCGAGAAGCGCAGGAAAAGATCCGTCTTCTTACCAATATCAGAGAACAATTTGGCGCGTGTATAGCGGGTGATGTCGTGGGTCACAGTGAATATACCGTAAGCGCCGGACCCTTTGGCATGCATCCGGCGTTCGGGGATCACTTCGCGATCAAAATGAGCCATCTTCTCGAGAAACCAAACATCCTGAAGCAGCGCAGGACCACGCGGCCCCGCCGTCAGAGTGTTTTGGTTGTCGGGCACTGGCGCGCCAAATGCGGTGGTCAGTTTCGGTTTGCTGGTCATGTCAATCTCCTGAGTTGGTATTGGCAGGACAAAACCGAAAACCGCCAAATTACTCCAACTTATATAAATTATCCGATCGATAATCAGAGGTGATGCATGGCAAGAAGAACCTCGGTTGCCGGTCTTTCACTCAGAAATCTTGAGTATATTCAAAGCATTGCCGAAGAAGGTCATTTTGGCCGAGCAGCTGATATCTGTGGGGTTTCACAACCTGCAATCAGCCAACAGGTATTGAAGCTAGAGGCCCGACTTGGATTCTCGATTTTCGAACGTCAGGGACGGCATGTCTCTTTGACCCAAAATGGCCGGATAGTTCTACAAAAAGCAGAAACCCTTCTGACAGAGGCTCGAGAACTGTTGGAATTGTCGCTGAGCCTGAGTGACAATCTGGAAGGTAAACTAAAATTTGGAGTGCTTCCAACGCTTGGGCCATACCTGCTCCCGCTCATCTTAAAGTCTCTCAAATCGGCTTATCCCAAGTTAAGACTGTCACTATTCGAAGAACCCACGCATGTTCTAGAAGAGATGCTTACCAATCGGGCGCTGGACGCTGCGCTGATCGCAACTAACCCGAAACAGCCTGCACTAAGTGCGCTTGAGCTGTTTCATGAACCATTTGTTTTTGCCTGCCCCAAGGATCTGGATCTCAAACCCAATGAAAAGGTTCGTTGGTCCAAGGTTTTATCCTCACAGCTCGTTCTACTTTCTCAAGAACACTGTCTACGGGATCAGACCGTTGCGTTTTGCGACCGGATTGACCGACCAGGACAAAGAGTGGCCAGCAGTCTTGAGATGCTCCGGCAAATGGTCGCGCTGGGAGAGGGTTGCGCGCTTTTTCCGGCATTGTCTGTGAGTGGCCCCGATCGTTTCGGCGGCCTAGCAACAACACATCCCATTGCGGATGGGGTGTTTGGCCGTTCTATCAGGCTGGCATGGCGCGACAGTGACCCACGCACGGGATCGCTTGAACATTTCGGGACTTTCATTCAGACCCTTATGGCTGCCCCGGAAATGGCGCGGTATTTGAACGGAAAAGCTTAGAGCCTGACCAACCACGGAGAAGGCAATTTAGCGTTTCTTTGAGGGCAAGCGTGCAAGTCATCATCAAAGAAACGCCGTTGGTCTTTCACTGCAGGGATTCTAGATAGGCCAGCAGGTCTGAGATTTGCTCCGGTTTCTTTATTCCGGGAAAGGACATCTTCGTGCCCGGGAGGTACTTTTTGGGAGACGCTAGGAACCCGGATAAGTGTTCTTCATCCCAAACAAATCCGGCTTCCCCCATCGCTGTTGAGTATTTGTAACCATCAACAGCGCCAGCTTCTCGGCCCCAAACACCAAACATCGTTGGGCCCACTTTTTTCTTACCTTCGTCAACTGCATGACATGCGGCACATTTTTTGAAAACTTTTTCGCCTGCCGCCGCGTCGCCTTCTGCGGCAACGCTTTGAGCACCCGCCAGCGCTATTGTTACAGCCACAAGATTACCTCGCATGAGATCATCCCTTCCTTTTGATTGCAGATAGTTGAGAATTCAGGTTTGGACCGAAACTGCAGTCGGTCTTGCTTTTCGGAACAGGCTTCTCATTTCCCGAATGCCAGCCCAAAAAAGAAAACCGATCTTCAGAAATTCAGACGCGACGTAGAGCAGATGCAATGAACTGTCCTCGACTGGTTGACCCGCGATGATCAAAAGCGTCCGCGCGTTCAGCAAAGGAAGGAGCCAAAGCCTTTGAAATCCGAACACGCAGAGCGCGACAATTAATGACAACGACGGTTTCTGCCGGAACGACAGAAGAAGAACTGCAATCAGTAGCGTGCAAAACGCCTCGAATACGCCAATCCACAGGAATTGCATCCGCCCAACGTCCAAGGCGACCAGCAATGTCAATGACGGGGCTTGGAACTTGGCCGGAACCGCTATCAAGTTACCGCCAACTGCGGCGCCCATCCAAACAGAGATAGTCGCAATCAGTGCAATGCGGGCGGCCTCAAAAAGAGGCTCGGCATGGGACAGTCGGTTTTTTGAGACAGAGATTTTGACAGGTTGTGTCACGCTCATGATCGCGCCCTCACTAGACAGGGTGTTTGGTTGACGCGTGTGTTGCGGCGCCCCTGACCGTGGGTTTAGAAGCCGCTCGCCAGTAGCCGTAGCCCATGATCCCGGCACCGGCGAATGCGTTGCCCAAGGTGACATACGTCAAATTGTGGGCGGCTCCGGCCAGGGTGATGCTGTCGGGGTGATCTGAAATCAGCGCCAGTGAAAACACGGTCATGTTCGCAACGCTGTGTTCAAACCCCGCAGCAATAAATGCATAAAGACACCAGAAGATGACGATGCATTTTGTAACGTCGTCTTTTGCGCGCGCCGAACACCACAAGGCAAGACATACCAGCCAATTGCACAGGATCGCTTTGGCGAACAGCTCCAACTCGGTGCCGTGCATCTTCTTGATGGCCACCTTATAAAGCAAAGCCTCTTCGCCTGCCCCTAAGATAAGTCCACCACCGCCTGCGACGAACAGCAACGCCAGCAATATGGCCCCGATCAGATTTCCTGCCCAACTGACCAACCAGCAGCGCAGCACATCCCACCAAGCAGTACTTTTGGCCAGCAATCCGTGCGTCATGTACATGGTGTGACCAGTGAACAGCTCGGCCCCTGCAAAAACCACAAGGGTCAAGGCGATACCGAAGCTGGCCCCCATGACGATGGGACGGATGGATGGATCCGCACCCTGCCCAACAGAAAAGATCAGCAAGATGCCCGCCCCAACAAACGCCCCGGCTTTTAAAGCGAGGATCAGAAAGGCAATTGGATCTGCACGCAGGTTGACGCCTTTCTCTTGCGCCAGTTCTGCGAACCCAATGACTGTGTCAGCATAGGTCATTTCGTATTACACTCCACAGCTTGCGCAGCCGGTCGCGTTCGACCTTTGGCCACTTGGATTTCCAAACAGGATCGGGATAGCCCAGAGACAGGCCAAGCATGCCGCGAGGTAGAGAAAGGCCATGCCCAGATCCTTCTGAGCCGAGACCAGGTAGGAGTTGCAAATCCTGACCGGCGCATGCGTATACAGAAAACCCAGCACACCCAGCATCGACAGCGCATTCGCCTTCAGAAATCCGCGAAGCACCGGGCCCAGCCAGGGCCAGGACAGCCTCAGCGGTGCCCCCAACAGCAAAGGCAAGCTCAGATATTTGGCAATTTCCCCTGTCGGCGTCAGAGCCCAATCAACGTTTCTTGGCAGCATCCAGAACAGAAAGACGGTCAAAGCCACAAGCAGCAAAGGAACAGCCCATTCACGCCGGACCTGCCTGTTCCAAGCCAACAACACCCCGGCCATTACCAGCAATGGCATCTGCACCAAGGTATGCTGGATCGGACTTTCAACAACCGCATAGCGAAGTGCAACGGCCTCGGCAGAAGCCAGGAAGGCCAAACCAAGCAACTTCATGAGCTGCGCTCCTCCAAATGGGTCAGAACATCGTCGATCGCATCGGTGTCAAACACCGCCGAAAAGCGGCCGTCGCTTTCAATCACATGGATTGCGGCATTGTGCTGAAACCCGCCCCATTCATCGGGAATGACAGTCACGTCAAAAAGCTTCAACAATGCCGGCAACTCTTCTGGCCTCGGCCGCGCGACGGTCCACATTTTTCCGTCCGCCTCATGGGCTTCCCCGTAAACCGTCATCTGCTCGGGCGTGTCTCGCTTAGGATCAAAACTGACCGAGATCATCCGGACGGGCTCTCCACGCTGTTCCAATTGATCTCGGATCTCGGCAAAGTCTGCGCCTGCAATCTGGCAGATGTCGCCGCACACGGTGTAGATGAACTCGACCAAAACCACCTCCTCCCCTTGCGGCAACAGGGGCATCAACTGACCTGACATGTCTTCCAGTTGCAGGGCTGGAACTGGGCGTGGTGCGCGCACCACGTCCAATCTCCGAGCGGCTTCGCTGGTGAAAGCCTGCCCTCCATCTGTGGCATGCCAGAGAGTTCCCAAGCCGATGCTCGCGACCAGAACCGAGGGAAGAGCGCGCGCAATCATCAGCTGTCACTCCGCCCAAGACGCAGCACAAAGCGCAGAACAAAGAGCAATGTTCCCAATACGACCAGCACGCCGAACAAGGTGCCAATACGGTCATGGGTCAGCCATTCTTCGTAGTGCACTGCCCAGCGACGCGGGATTGAAGCCGCGCCAGAGCAGAGAAACACTGTCACAAACCCAGCGGCGCCTGCGAGGTAGGTCACAAAAGCGACCCGGTCCAACCCGCTCATCTGGGCGATGGTTTTGCCTCGGACCAGCCAGGCCATGAACCCAAAGGCCATCGCCACTTCGCCCAGCAGCAGATAGGTGTGGAAATGCCCCGGGACCCACATTGTATTGTGCATCACTTTGTTCACACTGATCATCCCGTCGATTGACGCGGGGATTGAGCCGACCGACCAGCCTGCCACGGACAGAACCAGCAGTGAGGACGTCAGATCCCAGGTCATTTTCGAACCTCGCACATAGAGGAACGTAGAGAATGCTGTGACCGCGATGAGGGGAATGCCGCTGAAGTATGAGACCAGTTGCCCGACCACCAGCATCCAGGGTGGCATCACCACATCCTGAAGCAGATGGTGCCAGTAAACAGCCATCACGAAGATCAGAACTGCATTCCAGGCAATCGCAAACAGACGGTTCGATTTCCACGGTTTGCCGGTGTATTCCGGCAGGATTTCATACACCGCAGTGACGGCCATGTAGATTGAGGCATTGATGAAAACGTGGCCAAAGAAATAGATCAGGTTCTTGGCCAACAGCGCGTTTACTTCAAAACCCGGCACCAGCAGGTGGACAAGGCTCGCCACCAACACCGCGGCACCTAGGATTATCCCGATCGAATTGAAAATAGTCACGGCCGCCGCCGCGATGATTGTTGGCGGCGGAGGATTTTTATCCTCTCGCCCTAGGATCAGGTTCCAGCCCAGGGCGCGCAAAAGGCTGCCATAACGGGCATGAATCTGACGACCGAGCTCCAGATAATACAGCAGAAAGCCAACGCCGATCGAAACATATCCAAGCATGAACGCAGCAGCCGCGCCCGCTTCCCACGCTCCGCCTGACATCGCAGGCAAGGGAAACAGGAATGTCCATGCGCCGCCATATCCGCCGATGAAGATCGAGCCGAAGATCAGGACGACGCCCAGCAGAAACAAAGCAAGGAAAGCCCAAAAGATTCCAGCCGTCAGAACGATATGACGCCCGCAAAAATACCACATGATTGCGGCGCCAGACAGTGCAGCTGTACCAACCATTCCGGCGCCATGGGCCGTCAGCAACTGGTAAAACAAAGCCGGATCCACTTCGATCCATTGGCCCTGCGCAGCACGCATGATCAGACCAAAGACCATCATCAAGGCAAAGACCGCGCCTGAGAGGATCATGGTAAGCTTGACTGCCTCAGCCTGGGGTTCAGTGACGACTGATTTTTCCGCGACAAGTTCAGATACAGCGCTCATTTATTCCTCCACCGCGACGACTTCGAATTCGTTGACCATGTCCTGATGCGCCACCCCGCAGAACTCCATGCACAGGACTTGGTAAGTGCCGGGTTCATCGAACGTGTAAGAAACTTCGGTTGTGTAACCGGGGATCACTTGGACCTGCGTCAGAAGGCGGAGGTCTGAAGTGTAAATGCCCAATCCGTGGGTAACATCTTCGGTCGTGGCGCTAAAATTGATGGGCGTTCCAGAAGGGATCTCAACTGTGTCGATATCCCACCACCACTGCCCGCTGGTGATGGAAACGGTGATGGCATCGTCTGTACTGGCCAAAGCGTGCGGCCATGGTCGCAATGAACCGACTGCCACGATTACTCCAACAATCGTCATTGCCCAGATCAAGCCCGCACGCTTCGAGTTGGCATTGGGTCCTGCTTCCGCCCCGTTCGAGGCGCGCGCGGTCTTCCAGAAGACAAGTGACAGCGCTGCCATCAGGATCAGCGAGATCAAAAGTACAACAGGTTGCATGAGCCATCTCCTTTATTAAGCATTTTAAATACCTATTATAAAGACCGGAAAAAGATGTCAACAAAATAGGCATTTTCAAAGCCTATTTTTTATGAGAGATATAACTATGCAAATTACCAAGTTTTCCGACTATGCCTTGCGCATCCTGATCCATCTTGCCACCCACGAAGAGGGGTTGATGTCGACCCGCGAGATTGCGGCGATGCAAAACTTGCCCTTCAATCACCTGGCCAAGATCTCCCAGTGGCTCACACACGAGGGCTACGTAGAATCCGTTCGTGGACGCAACGGAGGAATGCGAATGGCCTTGCCTCCCAATGCGATCTCGATTGGCGGCCTGCTGCGAAAATCCGAACGCGGCACCCCTTTGGTTGAGTGTATGAAAGAAGACGGCGGCTGTTGTGTGATGACGCCTGCCTGTGGGTTGCTGCCAATCCTAACCGAAGCTCAGGAGGCTTTTTTTACTGCCTTGGACAGCAAGACATTGCAGGATGTTTTGGAAGGAAATCGCGGAATGAAAAACCTGATCCGAGCGCTAGAAGTTAGTCATGCGCTGGCTTCAGATCATTAATACGCAAATTGAAATCGTATAAAACAACGATTTTCATTTAGCTGCACCAGGCACGGCACCCTCAATCGCCTGCCCTTCCCAGGCCTCGAATGCCATCGACAGGTGCCATGCCTTGAACCCGATGTAGCCGGCCAACAGGACCATTATCATCAGATACATTGCCCTTCGGAATCGTGGATTCTCTTCAGCTTGGTACATCTTCTGCATTCCAGAGTAAGTACAGTGTCAGCATTCGGATCTGAGCGTCACTCAAACGTCCGTCCCACGCCGGCATCACCCCCCGTCGGCCAAAATGGATGCTGTGATAGATGGCGTCCCGGTCGCCCCCATAGATCCAACTTTCATCGCCCAAATCTGGCGCGCCGATCTCGTAGCCCCCGCGGCCGTCATCTCCGTGGCAGGCCGCGCAGTTTTCTTCAAAAACCAATTTACCGGCTTCGGCCGCCGTCGCATCATGCTGCTGTCCAGAGAGGAACAAGACAAATTCCGTGACTTCCTCAACCTGTTGATTTTCGATCATGCCATCCGCACCAAAGGCAAGCATCTGTGCGATCCGTGTATCGTCATGCTGCGCATTGATTCCATATCGAATGGTCGCCTCTATCTCTTCCGGCGTGCCTGACCATAGCCAATGACGGTCCACCAGGTTGGGAAAGCCAGCCTGCCCTTTCAGATCATTCCGGTGACAAGCCGCACAGTTGTCGGCGTAAAGCTTGGAAATCGACCCGCCATATCGCGCCTCAAGCGTCGGATCGGCGGCCAGTTTCTCGATATCCCCGGACGCGAAAGGCGCGAATGTCATTTCTCGACTCGCATCCGCCTGTTGAAGTGCCGTCGCAACTTCTGCACGCGAGGAATAGCCAAGCATCCCCTTCGCGTAGTAACGCACACTCGGGAAAGATGGGTAAAACACCCAATACAGCGCTGCTATGATGATACTGATCCAAAGCGCCCATCGGGCAGCCCAGGGAACAGGTGTATCCAACTCTTTGATACCGTCCCATTCGTGGCCAGTCAGATCGGTGCCGGAAACGGGATCCTTTTCCTTCATCGACATGGCTGATCCTCCCGGCTGTCGAGTGGGGATTGGGCGGCATCGTCGTAAACCTTCCGGCGCGAGGGCCAATAGGTCCAAACAGCTGCAGCTAAAAAGACGGCCAGCAGGTAGATTGCGCCCCAAGTCTTGGAGAATACGAGAACCGTATCATGTGTCATCGCTGAACCTCCTCAAGGTTTAACGAATCCAGATCGGCCAATGTGCCAAGAACCTGAAGATAGGCTACAAGGGCATCCATTTCCGTCAGCCTGCCCGGTTGCCCGTCATAATCCCGAACCTGAACGTTTTCACCGTAACTTGCCTGCAACTCTCCTTCAAAGTACTGCTCAGCATCCGCCTGCCATGCGGCGTCCTTTTCGGCGTTTTCGATCTGGGTGTCCGTATAGGGCACACCAGCCCGGCTGAGGGCTTTCAGCGAGGCAGGTAAATGTCCAGTCGCAAGACGCGTCTCGGACAAATACGCATATCCCGGCATGATTGACCCCTCGACGAGGTCTCGCGGCGCCTCCAAATGCGCCACATGCCATGCGTCAGAGTATTTGCCACCAATGCGCGCCAAGTCCGGCCCTGTACGTTTCGAGCCCCATTGAAACGGATGGTCATACATGCTTTCGGCAGCCAGACTGTAATGTCCATAGCGTTCGATGTCCGACCGCAGGGTGCGGATCATCTGGCTGTGGCAGGCATAGCAGCCCTCGCGTACATAGATATCGCGCCCGGCAAGTTCCAGCGGCGTGTAGGGCCGCATGCCTTCGACCTTTTCCACTGTGTTTTCGATCGTGAACAACGGCGCGATTTCGACAATGCCACCGATCGATGCAACCATCAGGATTGCCATTGCAAACCCAAGTGAATGGCGTTCGAGTTTTTGGTGCTGAGTGCTCATTGGGACTTACTCCGCTGGCAGCTGGACCAATGGTCCGGCTTCCCGGGTTTGGGCCTTCTTCGGCCCACTTACAGTCATGTAAATATTGTATGCACCGATGCAGGCTCCGATCAGATACAACAGCCCCCCAATCGCGCGGGCGACATAGTAAGGATGCATCGCGATCACACTGTCGAGGAAGGAATAGAGGAAAGCGCCGTCCGCATCATAGGTCTGCCACATCAGCGATTGCGTGATGCCGCTGTTCCACATCGCGCCGACGTAAATCAGCGTTCCGCTCAGGGCGAGCCAGAAGTGCCAGGCCTCCAGCCGCAAGGAATATACGCCGTCCCGCTTCCATATCCAGGGCACCAGTTTGTACAAGGCACCAAAGGTGATGAAAGCGACCCAACCCAACGCGCCGGCATGAACGTGCCCAACCGTCCAGTCGGTATAGTGGCTTAGCGAGTTTACCGGGCGGATCGCCATGAACGAACCTTCAAATGTCGACAGCCCATAGAACAGAATTGCGACCATCATGAACCGGACCGCCGGGTCCGTCCGAACTTTATCCCAAGCCCCGTTGATCGTAAGAATGCCGTTGAACACAGAGGCCCAGCTGGGAACCAGCAAAATGATCGACATGGTCATACCAAGGTACTGAACCCAATCAGGCAGGGCTGTATAATGCAGGTGATGCGATCCGGCCCAAAGGTAGAGAAAAGTGATCCCCCAGAACCCCACAATCGACATGCGGTATGAATAGATCGGTCGGTTCACCGCTTTGGGCAGAAAGTAATAGAGCATCCCTAAGAACCCTGCCGTAAGCAGGAAACCAACCGCGTTATGCCCGTACCACCACTGAGTCATGGCATCCTGTGTCCCGGAAGAAAGCGAGTAGCTTTTGGGGTAAGCGATGGAGACGGGCACCGAGAGGTTGTTCACCGTGTGCAGAATCGCGATGACGACAATGAAAGCCAGATAGTACCAGTTGGCCACATAGATATGCGGCTCTGCCCGACGCGAAAGGGTCTTTAGGTAAAGCGCGAGGTACCCTACCCATACAACCAGCAACAAAAGATCCGCGTACCATTCCGGTTCCGCATATTCCTTGGATTGGGTAATCCCCAAGGGGTAGCCGGTCGCCGCAAGGACCATGAAAAGGTTATAGCCCCAAAAGACCATCCAAGGCAGCGATTCACTGGCCAGTCTTGCCCGCGAGGTGCGCTGCACCACGTAGAACGAAGTTGCGATAAGGGCATTGCCGCCAAATCCGAAGATTACCGCAGACGTATGTACCGGACGCAACCGGCCAAAGTTCGACCAGAAAATATCCCCGTTCAATGCCGGAAAGGCCAGTTGCCAAGCTAGAATGTCTCCGACGGTAAAACCAACCAAGGCCCAAAATAGCGCAGCTATGACACCGAAACGCGTGACCTTGTCATTATACTCAAGCGGGATGTCCCGGATTTCTTCACTCATTCGGGTGATCATCCAGATCAACCCCCAACCGGCGAAGATGGCGATCATCCAGCCATGCAGCACATAGGCGAGAGGTACACCCCAACCAAGAATGGCCACTCCGCCGATCAGAACAATGACAAGAGCACACAGGACCAAAACGTTTTCGACAGTATTGTTATTCAGCATCTGGCCGCTCCTGCCGGTGGAAACGCACTTCCAATGCGACCTCTCCCATGGGGTTCACAGAGTGAATTTCCTGGGGCGCAAAGACCGCCGTTTCATCCGCAGCTAACACCAGGTCTTCTTTGTTGTCCCGACGCAGCAACAGCTGGCCAGATTGCACCGCCAATTGGCCCCAGACACCGGCTTTCGTGCTGTGATTCTTGCGCAATTTTTCTGGCAGAGTTTCGTGAGTGAATTGCGAAGTCGCATAGTGCACCACGCCTTCTGGAAGGGCTTCTGTCATTGTGCGTCTCCATGGAAAAGCTCTGCATAGGCATGCCAGGTTGAGTATCCCAGCAAAGGGAAAACTACGGCCAGCCCTAGCAGGCCCGTTAAAATCCCCAACAAAGTCAGCGCGGTAATCGCACTGCCCCAATACAGGCAAAGACGAAAATTGTGAGTGGTGGCATTAAAACTCAGCCCCATGGCTGAGAAGCCATCAATCTTGCGGTCTACAAGCATCGGAAGCGAAAAGGCTGAGACAGCGAACCCCAACGATGCAAACAATCCGCCGATCAAAGATCCAGAGATTAATAAAGCCCAGCCCGACGGTGTGCTGATCATCCGCAGCAGAGTGTCAGCGAAGCCAGAGAACGGGCGCAGACCATATACAATGGCGAACATGACTGTCGCGGCACGTATCCAAGTCAGGGCAAACACCATGAGGATCGCGCCGACCAGAGCAATCTGCCCTTTCGCGACAGCTGGTCCAGTGTCACCGCTGGCGATCGAATACAAACCAACGGTGGCAATGGGTCCAACAAGCACGCCACCAGCCAAAAGTGGCAGCAGAACCCAACCTTGACCGCTAAACACAAGACCCGCGACACATGCCCATCCCAACAGAACAAGCGCAATGCCGTAACATATCGAATACTCAAGGTTCGCTCTGAAATCGCGCCATCCCGCTCGCAACCAACGTTTCACGACTTGGATTGGCGGCTCGGTAATGACCTGCGCTTTTGAATATACCGATATGGTCATGACAACACCGGCGGGGCACCCACCTCGCGACGAAAGTTCTCGATCCCAAAGGTCAAACCTTTACCGATCCGGTTGGTCAAATGAGTAAAAGCTTGAGCGGTATCTGGCTGCAGAACCTGATGTGCCGTTTCGCCAAACAGATCGAGCCACAAGGGAAAATGCTCGGGAAGGATGTCTGAATTCGCCAGATGAGCCTGCATTGGATTTCCGGAATACCCGGGCTCCCTGAGGATCGCGCCGCGCCAGAACGATGCGATCTTTTCTTCGTGCGCTTTCCAATCCTGAATGGCCTCATTGAACACGGGCCCCAATACAGGATGTACCCTTATCTGCGCGTAAAACCGGCAAACCAATATCTCAATTTCCTCAGCGGAAATTTCAAACATCTGTGGTTTGGCAACCATCGCAGCTGTCATCAGAATCTACTCCATTTCGGGCTCCCGTTTTTTGCCCTCCTTAATAGGTATTGTCAATACCTATTAAGGAGGGCGCTGGTACCCCACAGATACTCAACCCGCCTCTCAGACGGATCGTCTTGCCGCAGATTCCGCGTAAGCTCCACTTCGCAGGGAAAAAACATCATCCAGGGGTGCCCTAACTCCTTCAGGCATCCGGGTTGGGTCGAACACCTTTTTGGTGCTTTCAGAACGATCATCAGGTAGCTCAACCTGAATTGTCCCAAGATCAACCATGGTATGTGTCCCACTCCAAGGCACAGTCGGATCAGACACATTGTCAGCGGCGTTCGCGATCACCAACTTCAACGACCAACGGGCGGGACCATCGCAGAGCTTTTCCAGGAACCTGTCATGAAGGAAATCATCCGAGAGGGTTTCCACCTCTTCCTTGCTCAATGCCAAACGCCCACCCTCCGGCTCCAGCAGAATTCGGGCAGAGATTTCCCTTCCACTCCAATCAAACCGATAAGCATGACCAGAGTGGTATTGTTCAGACGAATAACAACGGCAGGGCGCAACAGACTTCAGATATTGTTGGTGTGGCACCGTGTTGGGGTTTGCCTCATTAAAGGCTTCTACCAACTTCGGATCCGGGGCACCGGTGTCCGGATCAGGAATACGAGCGGCAAGAAAAGCCCGGAATTGTGCAGCAGAGTTGGCAAAGAAAACCGGGTTCGAAATTAACGTCAGAACCCAAGAGTCTGATCCTTTTCCGATCTCCAGCCCAATCCCGCGCACCGTAGGGCTTTTGTCACTGATGCCCGGTTTTCCACCCCCAACGGAGAAGCGCGCCGTAGCCTTGCATTCATTGTTCAACATCGGGATTTGAACTCTCGGCTCCTCCGCAGCAGGACAGAAACGCCCCTGTGCTGCAAACCCCTTTGCGTGTGACGCGCGATAGCCATTGTGACGGCCAAACGTTCCATTCAATGCGTCGATCAGTTTTACTGCCTGTGACATGACGTCCTCCTTGATCAGTTATCGAACAGGCCGGGAAACCCTCTTTGAGATGGCTTTATTGCCCATGCATTTTGCTCATTGAGAATTCGTATTTCCGGCAGCGCAGAGCATCACAGGAAATCGATTGATCCGCTGATTCAGTGAATCCGAAGTTATTCTTTTTCAGACAGCCGTTTTCCCACACCATGTGCGTAGATCAACGATCGTGCTTTCAACATGGGATCATTGGATGGCGCAAAGCCTTCGCTCAAGATCAGCGGGTCAAAGTTGATCTCGTCACACTGCCCGTCAGCCTCAGTCATCGCAGCATTCGCTGTGAAACGCGCAGCAACGATTTCTGTGTGATCGCCGGTCCACTGAACAGAGGGATCTTCGACATTGTCATCAGCGTTAGCCAGAACGATAACCATGTCCCAGGACACGCCCCCGTTGGCGATATTGGCCTGCATGTTTTCAATGAAGAAGTCGGGGTGAGTGTCAACAACGATATCCTCCTGCCCCGATGGGCGGAAATAGAATCGCATCGCAGTTTCTTGACCCCCGTCATTTACAAGGAGGAAAGAATTCACGCTGTAGTAGGTTGTACCCTCATGGGGTCGAAGCGATTTATCCAACGCGCCATGATACTCGCTGTAAGTCTTCAATGAAGGATTAGCGGCAGCAAACGCCTTGGTTGCGTCCGCTCCAGCAGCCTTGGAACGCAAAAGTTCGATGAACGCTTTGCTCGTCGGCACCGGAAAGAAGTGTTCCGTGTTCATGGCAATCACGTGCAGGTCATCATCCGGCGTCGTGATCTCCATCGATAGCCCAAGTAGCCCGTATTTGTCGTCTGCTGGATTCGCCTTACCACCCTTGTGGGACACCCGAGCAATAACCGAAGATTCACTAGTGAACAAAGTGCTGTTGGAGTACGTTTCAATCGTCTCGTCTAAGGGTGTAAGCGTGCCCTCAACGCAAAATCCTTTGGTGTGATTGCGGCGTTTACCTTCAGTCACACCAAACAAGTCTTCGAAGGCAGCGAAACCCTTCTCAAAGTCAAAGTCACCTTCTGCGACGGCAGGTGTCGCCACCACAGAAATGCCAATAGCTATAATGCTGCGTCTGATCATTACATCCTCCATTTTCATTTATTTGCTAGCAAATATTTAGCTTCCTAATTATTTGCAAGTAAAAACTTCAGATGCTAAAAGGTGCCCGAAATCAAAAATGAAAGTCGCCATCGTGCCCAAGACGAAAAAGCCTGAGACCGACGAAGATGTTCGGCTAGACAATCAGTTGTGTTTTGCGGTCTACGCGGCCTCGCACAAGATAGAGCAGCTTTACCAGATACTTCTGAAAGCCCAGGGACTAACTTACACCCAGTATTTGGTCTTGATGGCATTGTCCGAAGAGGATGGTGTCTCCATTTCCACTTTGGCAAAACGGCTTGACGTATCCGGAGCGACAATGACGCCGTTGTTGCGGCGCCTTGAGGAAAAAGATCTGTTACGGCGTGAGACGCGGGACGGGAACGAGCGCCAGAAGATTGTCACTCTAACTGAAACAGGACGCAGCATCTGGATAAAAAGCTGCGGGATATCATCTGAAGTCTTTTCCCAAATTGGCCTTACTCAACATGAGGCAGACGACATCATCCGAATTTGCAAGAAGATCGCCAGCAAGTAATCCGTTATCGAAGTGCGAAAGACATCACAGATTTTCTCTAAAATTCTCCAGGTATTTATCCAGGACTTCCAAGCAAGCATTCGCTCTTTGCCATGTTCGCCACAAGACTGATCGCTAGATCTTTAAGCTCACAGAACGATTGCGGACCTGCGATGAGCCCTTACCAGACCTTGATCACACCTCGGTCTTTCGCTCATGCAGCAGGTCGCGAACGCGTACAAAGTTGCCGTTCATTTGTCTTGACGATGTCAACCGCAGCATAGCGTGTTAGTTGTCAGCAATGAACCAACTAACCTCAGCCAAGCGGAAGGCCATACCCTATGCCCTTGCGGTCGTTGGTGTGCTTTTTGCATCCATCTGTTTTGGCCTTGTACCCTATTTTAGCCGTGGGCTCACCGATCAGGGTCTCGCTCCCTATGCGGTTGCCTTTTATCGGTACATCTTGGCAGCGGTTGTCCTTTTGCCCGCACTTGTAATGCATCACTCAAAGTGGCGAGAAATCGTCTGGGGTATGGTTGCGGGCGCAGTGATGGGTCTTGGCTGGGTCGGCTATGTTACTGCTCTTGAGACTGTTCCTGCATCGACGGTTGGCGTACTCTACATGACCTATCCGGTGTTTACGATTGCCATCGCATGGGCGCTTTTTGGTGATCAACCAACGCGGCGCAGCTTTGTTGCGGCTGGATTGATCGTCGCTGCTGCGATATTCGCAGGTTCTCCGACATCTGTGCCACCGGACCAAATTCCAATCCTTCTCGTCTCATTAGCGGCACCTTTCGGTTTTGGCTTCGGCATATGTGTTCTCGTGCACCGCCTGTCACGTATTGCGCCTTTAGCCAGAATGGCGTCAGTCTCGCTTGGGTCGGTCATTGGCCTTGCCCCTCTCATTCTTTCATCCGAGGTCGGCGAAATTCTACCAGAAGGTGGGGACGACTGGGTTCTAGTTGTCGGGTTGGGCCTTGTGACGGCGCTAATTCCGCAACTGATTTACACGATCTGTTCGCCTATTATTGGGGCAGCGCGCACTGCTGTAGTCGGAAGTATTGAACTACCCACGATGTTTGCTGTTGGCGTTCTTGCATTCGGTGAAGTAATCACGGGTACACAGGCGCTGGCCTGCGCGCTGGTTTTGGGCGCGATAGCTCTCACTCAAAGTCGCTCAACTCGAACTGTGACGACCGTGATCAGCAAGGAGCCTGAGAGGTAGCTTTGGTCTCGTTGCCGACTTTCTCTATGGAGAGTTTGGACAAGCAGATAGAGCCCTTAGCCGCCGTTCCCGACCATTTGATAGCCGTAGCCGCACTCGGCCGGTTTGGTCGGGAAGTTGCCGGTTCCAAGGAATTGTCAGTGCAATCTGCCACGCACCAGGTAGGCTTCAATTGTGTCACCACCGAGGGCGCGAATGGCCTCTAATCGGTGCAGACCTTCGATCAACACGAACCTCTTGCTGTCGGCGCGCAATTGGATCGGGGTCTTCTGACCGTTCTTCAATATATCTTCGGCAAGCGTCAGAACTTTATTCTGATCAAGTGTTTTTGCACGTTTTACAGGTACGTAGATCAATTCCAGCGGGTATGGTCTTTTCTCTAGCATAAACTACTTGTGCAACCTTTCGAGCTTTTGGTCAGATTCGGAATCCCGTTCGACAGCGGGCGCTGGTACGTACATCAAAGTTCCGAACGAACAGCGCCGCGCAGTTCCTCATGCATGATCCAAGTTGCTGGTTCATCGTCATTTTCAATATGAGAAAACGCCAGTATCTGAGCAGCGCCATCATTCTCTTCCGATCCGGTTTCGGGAAGATCGAGATCAAGGTATTCAGCGATTAACAGCCCCACTTTTTTGAAGGACTTGAGGGATGCCCCGCGCGATTTGTGGCCTGCTGCCTGAGAGAGCTGGCCAACAGTCAGACCTTCCTTTCCTGCGATTGACAGCGCCCTGAGCATCGCAACCTGCGCCGGTGTAAACCGGACTTGGCGCAATGCTTCTGTGTATTCTCTTTCGCTGGGAACATGAGTCCCGGAGTTTCCTTTCAGACGGCGTTGACCGCTGCGTTTCCGGTCACGTTCTTCAAGAATTTCCTTTAACGCCTCGATAGCCATTGCCGGTGTTTCGCCAACTGCGTCAGCAATCATGGTTTGTGTTTTAGCCGGTGGCTTGGGGAACGCCCGTGCAACGCTGTTGCCGCTTAGAAGGCCGGCTTTTATCAGGTATTTTCCGAACTCTTCTTCAATAACTCCGGATACGTCTGCATTTCGCGACTCTCGAACACTGCGGTCCTGAAATTCTCGCTGCTCCATACCAAGAACTGACGTCCTTGCGCTCTGAAGACTGACTTGAGGGGTTCGATTGCGCATCAGAAAAACACTACAAAGACAACCGCCGCTACAAAAAAAACTGACGCGATAAAAAATTTGATGCCGTAAGTTAAGAGGCGAACCCTTTCAGCTTTGAGCCTTTTGCCCAGATTTTCGTCAATCGAGTCTAGAGTCACAGTTTGATCCTTCCTACTCTGTCAGGGCGACGGTGAATTTCAACAGCCCATTGTCACGGCAAGTTTTCAGCACATGTATCGTTCTGACGTTTAAAGGGTTGATTGCATTCCCACCCATCACTTCTTCGATTCAAATGAGCATTTGATGGGACGATGATTGCAATACACGTGTTTCGACTTGCGCGGAAACCACGCTCGCATTTCCACCCAGAATAGGTGTCAGACGCAAGATATGCGTGATCCGGAATGGCTACAGGCTCGCAACGACTCTCTACTGATCTAAATCCTCTGAGGCACACCCAGCCATCCTTGCTGTTTTTGTCGGTTAGGTGGCCGTTTCGGGGGACATCTATTGTAACACAATCCAGGCCATCTTTGCGAAATCCCCAGTTGCAATGTGTTTCCTGCACGCCAAATCGGGTTTCAACGAATCCGTTTTCCGGCGCAATCACTTCTTCACATTCCTCTCCGAAACGCCGGAACAGCCGATTGCATTTCCAGTGGTCTCCCGTAGAAACGAGGTAGGCATTTTCAGGAACTTCTGTTTCCTCACAAATGCCCCCGACACCCCGGAAACCATGGTTGCACTCCCAGCCTTGGCCATAGGAGTTGCCTGTCGAATATGCGTTTTCAGGTACGTTGTCTTTTAGGCACGATCCGCCCCTGTTTTCGTAACCTTCGTCACAAACCGATCCGCCAGAATTTCCTGCCAATTGAGAGGTTGCAGGCGCGACCTGAGCTGAAAGCTGCGTTCCCGAAATCAACACGAAAAATGTCAAAATCAAACACGAAACATCGCGCGTACGTTTGATTGAAGTCAGGTTAAAGCGGTGCCTGGGGTCGGGCCTATCGGGCATCAGACACGCAGTTTATGAGCCAAGTATTGTTCATGTTTTGCCTTCTTTCATGTGTCGTTCGTCGTCTGAAAAATATCAGGAAACAACTGCGAACGTTTGCGAGTAACGAGTTCGTTTCGAACACCCCAGCGGAACCCGTTCCTAAGCTGGGGTACATGCTACAGCTACTATGAAGGCCATTGGATCGTCGAAGTCGGCAGCATTGCGACGACGAATGAATTTCACCAATGCACTCTTGTGGTTCTTACCCAGCATAGAGTCAAGGAAGTTCCCTGTGCCACAAAGCCCGCTGATGCGCACAAAGCGGACGCAGATTGATGTCTAGGCTGCAAACGCGGCGAATGGCAGCAAAGTGGCCACAATTACTTTATGAAGTTTGACAGAAGGTTTCGATCGCAAATAGCGGTAAGCCCTCTTTCCCATCACCTCCCTTTCGTGGGCCAGCGGGATTTGGACAAGCCAAACGCCCTTGGCCGTCAGGGTGAGGGCGCGGCCCTCCCCCTCGGGCAACGCTATTAGACAGGACCGTGTCCTCGGCTATGCCTGCGGGCCGCACCACCCCTATCGAATAACATTGCCTCGCCCCCTCCCGCGTTCGCCACGTGGCAGATCGGCAGAAACAGGCAGCTTCGCTGTCTGATCTGCAAATCAGCCCAGATTTTCCAAAAGGGAAGCCAGATCAAACGAAACCCTCTGCGGGAGAATTAAAATGGGAATTTGGGGTCAGTTTAAGACGCAGAGGCCAAAATCAATTGATGTCCAACATCGGGGGTGCCTTCCGAAGTCGAACGTTCACCCCGTTTCTGGTCCAACTGTGACGGTTGGGTCAGGTTCGTGTGACGTTCAACAGGAAATGTCAGGCGACACATAGTTTTGCCATTCGGCGACATCTAAATCTTTGATTTTTAATTTCCCTTAAAAAGCACGACGCACGAGTCTTGCCATTTGCGACTCAAAGGTTTTCCATCAATCTGAAGCCATCGCACAGCGGCAATTGCCCTTCTGTTTAACCGATACAGGCAAAAGCCGTATGCATAGGCGGATCGCACACTCTAAATTGCTTTAGGTTGCAACGTGCGAAACATCCCTGTCTGGCGAATAGATGTCGAGGATGTTCCAATGTCCGGTCGTTGGTGTCGGGTTGTTGATCATTGGCACATCGAGCACGGTTGGCTTGCCACTGGCGATTGCCGCTTCCAGTGCGGGCAACAGTTCGTCGGCAGCGCTGAGTCTGTGTCCTTCTGCACCGTAGGCTCGCGCTATGTCGGCATAGCCCGGTCCGTTTGCGGGTGCGGCGGCTGATCCGGGGAATGTGGTTCCATAGGTCAGACCGTAATGCGCTTTTTGAAGGCCAGCGATAGTTCCGAAAGCGTTGTTGTTCATCACCAGCCAGATGATGCCCAGATCAAGTTCAACGGCCGTTGCCAGCATTGACGGGTTCTGACCGAAACCACCATCGCCAACCAGGCTGATCACCACACGATCAGGTGCCGCCAGTTTCGCGCCGATCGCACCCGGAGGGCCAAAACCCATCGTGGCAAAACCACCCGGGGTCAGGATTGAGCCCGGGGTCAGGATATCAAACTGTTGTCCGACACCGTTTTTGTTCCACCCAACGTCCGTCGTGATGATGGCATCTTCAGGCAGCGCTTTTCGGGTATCTGCAAGAATGCGCTCGGGCATCATCGGAAACGCAGTTGAAGTTGCCATTTCCACATTGCGCGTTTTGAAGTTTGTTCGGAAGTCAGCGATCTTTTTTTCCAACGCGGGGCGACTGAAACCCTCTGGATACATCTCGCGGGCCACCCGAATAAGCACACGAAGCGTGGCCTTGGCGTCCGCGATTACGCCGATCTCGGTCGGATAGTTCCGCCCGATCTCCTGCGGTTCGATGTCGATATGAATAACCTTGGAGCCGGGAATGTTGAACGTGTAGCCGGGATACCAACTGGAGCAATCAGCTTCCTTGAAACGGGTCCCAACGGCAAAAATGTAGTCGGCATTCAGGCAGGTCTGATTAACCAGCTCGGTGCCCCAAAAACCAGTCATGCCCAACACAAGCGGATGGTCGTCCCGCAACGCACCTTTACCCATCAGGGAATGCGCGACTGGCAGGCCCATATGTTCAACGAATTCGCGCAACTCTTCGCTGGCTTGCGCCAGCAGGATACCACCGCCGACATAGGCGACCGGGTTTTCGGCCTGTGCCAGAGCCTCAATGATTTCACGCGCGGTTTCATCGCCTATAGACGGTTTCTTGAGCGCGCGGGTGTTGTCGCAGATACGATCAAAGCTGTCCGATGGGATCACCTCTGAAAAAATGTCCATGGGCACATTGACCAGAACCGGTCCGGGTTGGCCGCTTTCTGCCAGATGGAATGCCTTTTCCAAAATCTCGGCCATCAGGTCTGCCCGATCTACTCGCCATGCACGTTTAACAAAGGGGCGGTAGATCTCCCACTGGGCCGCATCCGCGTGTAGGTTCACTTCCTGATGCGGATGCTTGCCGTAGTAATGCGTGGGAATGTCGCCTGCGATCACAACCATCGGGACACAGTCCAGTGCGGCGTTGGCGACCCCGGTGGCGCAATTGGTCAGCCCCGGGGAGAGATGGGACAACACCACCGAGGCCTTGCCCGTCACGCGGGCATATGCGTCCGCCGCGTGGCTGGCGATTTGTTCATGACGCACCGTTACAAAATCAATTGGGCTTTCCGCCAATGCAGCCAAAACCGCGATATTGGTATGGCCGCATAGGCCGAACACATGCTTTACCTCACGGCGTTCGAGGAAGTCGACAATGTGTTCAGCTACGGTTTTTCCGTCCAGTTTCGCTCCGTCCATCACGCGACCTCCTGCCCGAAGAACTCACCGAACAGGTCCGGCTCCGAGGGGCGATCCTCGGGGATCGGACGGCTGACCCAGGTGTAGTTCATCATGTGTTTCATGGTGACGTTTTCATTGGTGATGTTGCCGCCCCAGATGCCGCAACCCAGGCTGCTGGTCATGGGCATCCCATTGGTCCAGGCACCTGCGTTGGCCTTGGATTGTGGCTGTCGCACCATCATGCGGCTGACCGGAGCCAGACGCGCCAACCGGTCAATGTGATCGTCATTGTGGCTGTAAATGCCGCAGGAATGGCCCTTGCCCCCGGTGTTGTAAATCTGGCTGACCGTTTCCAGCGCGTCATCAAATGTGTCGAAGTGATATAGAGCCATCAGTGTGGTCAGTTTTTCCCTGGAGAACTTGTGCTGCGGCCCGATTTGCCCCTGATTTTCGACCATCAGGAATTTGCGATCTTCGGCGATCGAGAAACCGGCGACCTTGGCCGTTTGCTGAGGCGGACAGGCGATAGTCGGGAAGGTACGGTTGCCCTTCTCATCCCACATGGCCGCTTCGAGCATTGCCTTCTCTTCGTCCGAACACAGGTAACCGCCTTCGGCTTGAAGTGCCTTGACCATATCGTCGTAAACCGAGCGCTGGATGATGATGTTGCCGTCCGCCGAACAGCCTGACCCAAAGTCGGAGGTCTTTGAAATACGTGTGTTTTGAGCGGCGACATCCAGATCGGCTGTCTCATCGATGACGATGGAAGAATTGCCCGCGCCGACGCCATAAGCCGGACGTCCCGAGCTGTAGGCTGCTTTGACCATGGGCTTGCCACCCGTCGCCAGCGTCAGGTCACAAATCTCCATCAGATGTTGCGTTAATGGGATCGACGGTTTGCGAATGGATTGAAACAAGTCCTCGGGGGCACCGGCAGCACGACAAGCTGCGCGCATGACCTCGACCATTTCAAAGGTGGTATGGGCGGTTCGCGGATGTGGACTGAAGATGACCGAATTCCGGGCGTTGGCGGCGGATACGCCGGTCACCGGTGGTGTCATCGCTGGGTTAGTCATGGGGATCAGTGACGCGATCACACCGGCAGGTTTGGCATATTTCACCAGTCCTTTTTCCTCATCCACTTCGACGATACCGGTCGATGGAGTGCGCAGGACGTCACGCAGTACCATGTGAATCTTGAATCTCTTCGCTGGACGCCCTTCGCGATCTCCGATGCCGCTCTCGTCCACGCCTTGCTGGGCCAGACGCGTGAAAGTTTTCTCGTTCCCAGCATACCACGCAATGGCCTGAGACAGGCGGTCCAGCCTGTCCTGATCCCAATCCTCGATCTCGGCCATGGCAGCGCGGGCGCGTGCCAGCATATCGGCCGCCATGTTGCGGTCGTTTTCAGTGAGCTCTTTGCCCATGGTGATCCTCTTGGTGTTTTAGAAATGCAGCATCAGGCGTGCGGCGCTGTGACCGCGCTTCGCCGAATGTTCGCTTGGCGTGGCTGAGACAGCGACGCGCGTGTTCTTCATATCCCAACTCGGCAACGCGGCTTTGGTTGGGCAGTTCAATAGAATAGTCGACGGGCGGCATCCGTTCGATGATGCCGTTGAAATCGATCCAACCTTCGCCTGGGTACAACCTCGCATCGCGGGCCAGTTGGATCATGCCCTCGCGCGTATCGGCGATGCCGGGCAGGCAATCAGAGATATGCAAGAAGTGAAACAACTCCGAGGGGACGTGCAGAAGCTCTCCGAGATCCACGCGGCTGAGGTGCAGATAAAGCGTATCGACCAGAATACCGCCATTCGGCTGATCAGAGGCGCGGACAATATCCAGCGCCTCATCCAGAGTGCGCAAGCGAGAGAAGCTTGGGAACTCCAGATCCACCGTCAGCCCATAGGGCACGGCCAGTTTGCAGGTCTCTGAATAGACGTCGATCAGAAAATCACGATCATCACGGGTATTGGTCCACGCGCTCATGATCATGCGCTTGGCACCCAGTTCTCCGCCGATCTCCAGAGAAGGCTCAAAGCTGCGCGGATCGACATCTTCAGTGATGCGCGCAAGCTCGACATCAAGGACCTTCAAGCCGGTGGTAGAGAGAGCAGTTTTGGTGGCCTGGACCTGCGCCTTGTCGATTGGAGATTGAGTGAATTCACCGGGCACATGCATCGGAATGAACCGAGGACTGACAGCATCGTAACCGGCCCGCGCGGCGATATAGACCAACTCGGGCGGCGTGCAGCCGATCAGCGTCAGATGCGCCAAGGAATAGAGAGAGGGGCTTGCGCCAGCCTCTTCGGGTTTCACCATGAACGACAGCTCCAAGCGTCTGCGAATCTCATTTTCATCACACGTAATAAAAAATATCTGATATTTTTAAAATATCAACTTTTAATACTAAGCAGAAAACGAAAACGCCCGGGCAATGGCCCGGGCGTGTTTAACCTTCGTTTTGGCAAAGCTTTAGATAGTGACCCAGTCGCCTCCGGACTGGTGAGAGCGTACAGAGGCATCAATGAATCGGACACCGTCTGCGCCTTGTTCGACACTGGGATAAGCAAGCCAATCGGCCGGAACTGTAACGCCATCCCGACGCGCAGCTACGGCCATGGCAAATTCCGTATAGAGGTTGGCCCAAGCTTCGATAATCCCTTCAGGGAAGCCACGCGCGGTACGGACCAGACGTTCCGCGCCGGGGCCAATGCCGTGCCCGTGACCTCGGCTGATGATACGATCCGGCTCACCGAACCGATTGAACTTCAGCTGTTCCGAATTCTCCAAGCCCCACTCAAGACCGCCTTCGCTCCCGAACATCCGCAACCGCAACCCACCCCGATTTCCGGGGGCAAGGCGTGTTGCCATCAAGGTTCCGGGGACTTCATTTTGGTAACGGGTGAACATGAAAACTGTGTCTTCCAAAGGCTTTGGCGCACCGCAGACATGAAACTCGGCCCTCACGTCGGTCATCGGCACGCCCGAGACAAAACTGGCAAGATGCGCGGCATGCGTGCCTATATCGCCGACACAACTGGTCGGGCCTGAAATCTTGGGGTCCAGCCGCCACTTTACATGAGGCGCATCAGCAACATCATCGGGCGTCATCCAGTCTTGCATGAACTCGACGTGGATTTGGTTGATTTTACCTATGCCGCCTTCCGCCACGATTTGTTTGGCCTGACGGATCACCGGAAAACACGACATCGCATAGCCGACGGCAAAGACCTGCCCCGTGCGCGCGGCGATCTCCTCAAGCCCCTCGGCCTCGGCAACTTCGTTGGTCAGGGGCTTGTCGCACAGTACATCAATGCCTGCCTCCAGAAACGCTTTGGCCGCGTCGAAATGGACGTGGTTCGGGGTAGTGATCATGACCGCATCCACGCCATCCGGGCGCGCCGCCTCAGCCCGCGCCATTTCGTCGAAGGACGCATAACACCTGTCTGACGACAGGAACCACTGAGCCCCACGCGCTTTGCTGCGCGCGGCGTCAGAACTGAGCGCTCCTGCGGTGACCTCCCACCGGTCGGTCATCCGCGCGGCCGTTGCCTGCGTGACAGAGATACGTCCACCGCCGACGACGCCCAGCCTCAAACGGCGAGAAAAGCGGGGGAAAGGGCCGTCAAAGTTCAGGTCTTCGGGTAAAAGTCTCTCAGCCATTCTGAACCTCCATTTCCGGGGCCCGTACGCCTTCTGGCAGCATTTCCACCGCCATGAAGATGCTGGGGGTAATCGTCTCGTATTGATGCCAGGGATAGTTGCCTTCAGCGTCATACATCGGCTTGTGCGTCGTGCCGGGGGCCATGAATTCTTCGAGGTAAAGGGTTTCAACGTCCCGTTCGCGGCATTGCTGCATTTTGCCAAAGCCTACGATTTGCGTATGCACTTCGCGAAACCCCGGTACCGGGCAGAACGGATGATCCTTGTGCAATCCAACATTCAGCGGCACCGAGCCCGAGTGATACATGGTCAGTCCGACGTTACCCACGAAGACCTTTGGTGACATGTAGTGGCTGACGCCACGCAGACGCTCCTCTTGGCGAACATCAAAAGCAGATGGCCATGTATTTTTCACCCATGCAAACAACTCGTTGTCATCGGCATGGGCGTCGAAACCGTGGACAATTATTGCGCGTTCCACGTTTTGGATGGTGCTGTTCTGTACGATCACAGACGAAAGTGGCGCAACGATCTGATCCTCGACCGAGAAGTCCCTCCCCCCAAGGCTCAGAACAATGGCGCGGCCCTCGACAGATAATCGGTCTTCATTGGTGATGTGCTGGACACGAAAGAACGGCTGGGCAAAGTCGAGTGTCTCAATCGGCATGGACCAGCTCCTTCCTCTCAGTGTTCAGGAAATCGACCGGTAGAGGCGCCGGGGCCACGCAACGGCTTTCTATTGTCTGATAGGCGCCAAATTTCGGCGCCCGTTCAATCGCGTCCATGACCTCGAAAACGTGGTAGGCAAGCGCTCCACTTGCACGGGGTTGGCGTCCTTCTTGTGCCGCCAGGGCCAGATCCAAAAGGCCGAGCCCGCGGCTGTCTTCATTAAACCCATGTTTGTTCTCGACCACCTGCCAGTCTTCGCGACCGGCTGGACGGGGCTGATAAGACCAGCGCGAGGTGTCTCGCGTCTTCAACCAGACATCCCCCTGAAAGACATTGGCACCATGAACCGGGTCAGGGTCAGGGATGCTGATGGTTCCGTTTTCACCATAGATTTCGAACCGTGGGGTTTCGCTGTCCCAAATGTCGAAGCTCATGGTCATCGACCCTATAGCTCCGGATGAGAACTGCAGCAGGCTCAGGGAGTGCGTGTCGACCTCGACATCCATCCATTCGCCGTTGCGCGGGCCGTTTTCGATCATACGCTCCTCAAAGGTCCGCCGTGCCATTCCAGCGACCCGGTCAATTGGTCCAAGACAGCAGATCATCGCGGTCAGGTAGTATGGGCCAAGGTCCAGCAAGGGCCCGCCACCGGCCTGGTAGTAGAAATCCGGGTTGGGATGGTGGCGCTCCGTCCCGTGGGTCCCGACATGGGCAAAAACCCCTGTCGGTTTGCCAATAGCACCCTCGTCGATCAAGCGCCGAACGGTCTGCCAGCGACCGCCCAGAAACGTGTCGGGTGCGCAGCCGACCAGTAACCCCTTTTCAGAGGCCATGTGCAGGATCGCCTTACCATCCGTTCGATTCATAACCAGTGGCTTCTCGGAATAGACGTGTTTGCCCGCCTCCAACGCGCGTAAACTGATTTCCGCATGCGCCGCCGGAATTGTCAGATTCAGAACGCAGTCGATCGTCGGATCGTCAAACACTTCATCTGGCGTGCAGGCCTTGGCGACACCGTATTGATCCGCTTTGGCGCGGCTTTCCAAAGGATCAAGGCTTGCACAAGCCACGACTTCGACGCTGGAGAATTTAGATAGTGTTTTTAAATAGATATCGCTGATACGACCACAGCCGATAAGGCCGACCCGGAAGGATTTCGGTGTCTCACGTGTCATCATTCCTGTCTTCGTAGAGGGGCAAGTAATTTGGGGGCATGGGCCCTTTGTTCCGACCACCCTGGTTCATCTGTTCCCAAGCATGGGCGAGTATTCCAACCGAGCGGGACAAGCAGAATAGCCCCCGCGACAAGGGCGCAGGAAAGCCAAGCTCGCAGAAGATCACAGCTGTCGCGCCATCAATATTCATGGCAATCGGTCGACCTCCGCGTTGACGGGCAAGTTCGGCCTGAACCTCTTCGCCAATGTCGGCAAACCGGCCTGAAACTGTGCCTTCCTTTGCCGCATTTCGAACTAGTTGCATAAGCCGGGGTGCACGTGGGTCGGTGGGCTTGTGGAACCTGTGACCAAAGCCCGAAACGATCTTGCCGTAGGTCTCACGCCAGCTGTCCAAGCCATCCCGAACAGCGTCATTCAGTGAAGCTCCCGCATCCATGCGGGCCGCGATATCATAGTACAGCTCTGCGCACTGCTCTCCTGCCCCACCATGCACGTCGCCCAGCATGTTCACCGCAGTCGCCATCGCATTATTGAGACCCACCCCGCAGGTGGCGGCCATACGCGCAGCCGCGATCGAGGGAGCCTGTGGACCGTGATCCACGCCTGCGACCAAAGCGGCCTCGAACAGGCGCGCTTGCGCGTCGCTGGGCAAACCGCCCCGTACCATCAGCCAGATCATTTGCGGGAAAGATACGTTCCCGATCAGGTCCTCTATGGCATTGCCACGAAAAGCGATCTTTCCGGGTTTCATGTCGACGATGGATGTGCGCCACCATTGGCGAACGGCGCGCTCATCCATTGTCATGTTTTCATCCAGCACGGTCATTGAGTTTGCACCTCTTTCACGGTCTGGATTTTGCTTTGCGCGGCGAGGCGAATGGGTGCGTTACGCGCGCCATAACCGGCATAGCCCATGCGGCGTTCAACAATTTCGAAGAAGAAGCCGTTAAAGATGGGGCGGCTGTATATCTGAAAATACTCGGCACCTGCTGCCCGATCGTAGAGAATGTTGCCTCGGCGCAGTTGGGCGATCAAATCGTCATCCAATCCGAAAGTCGCTTGCAGATCAGCGTAGTAGTTTTCTGGGATGGACAGGCTGGGAAAGCCGGAGTTGAGCAATTGGTCTGAAGTTTCAAATATATCGTCAGACTGGAAGGCGATGTGCTGAACACCAGCCCCAAAGCCATCTTCAAGGAACGAAGCGGCCAGAGTTCGGCGACCAACTGCCCCGTTCAGGTTCAGGCGCACTTCGCCTTCGGGGCTTTCGATGGCCTGGCTTTGCACGACGCCGGACGGGTCGGCCACATTCACGATAGGCGACTTCTCCATCTCAAAAGTCGAGATGTAATACAGTAGCCAGCTTTGCATTTCATCGTGGCTCATCGTCTGTGCCAGATGGTCGATACGGCGCAAACCGGCGGGCTGGGTCGCTTTGGTTTTTGCTACCGGCTCAAATTCGATATCCCAAACCCGATGCAGATCGGATTTCTCATCAATGAAATGGACGACATTGCCGCCGACACCACGGATGGCCGGAATATCCAGCTCTCCTGTTCCCACGGGCTGCGAGAAATTCGGAGCGCCCAACGCGGTCGCACGCTGGACCGTCTGATCCGCATCTTTGACACGCAACCCCATGTCACAAACCGAGGGGCCGTGGCCCAGGAACGCCGACTGGGCAAAACCGTCCTTTTCGGTATTCACTACGATGTTGATAGCCCCCTGCCGCCACAGCTCGACGGACTTGCTGACGTGCTTTCGCTCCATTCGAAAACACATTGCTGACAGCATGTCTGCCAATTGGGTCCCACTCGTTTCGTCGGCTGTAAACTCAACGAATTCGAAGCCTGAGGCGTAAACGCGTTCAGGCAATTTCGGGATATCAAAGTTCGTTCCGGGCTCGGTCCGCGACACCTCGTCCAAGAGGTTCACCAGCGACCTATAGCTGTCTCGGGCAAGTGTGCGGCCACCGGGTTGAGGAGCTGCTTCGTTGACGCGCGCAATAGACCAAGGCCCCTTGTACCCGGCGCGGGACAACACCCGCACGAAACCTGCAAGGTTCAGCGATCCGAGCCCTGGCAGAAGCCCAAAGTGCCGTTTGAGCCGACGTATATCCATCTCAAGCCGGGGTGCATCGGACAGTTGCACATGGAACAGCCGCTCTCCGGGAATGTCCCGAAGGCGGGCGGGTTTGGACCCGTCGGCAAGCGAGAAGAATGAGTTCAAGGCCAACCCCAAATGAGGGCTGTCGATGGCTTCAACGACGCCTAACGCCTGCTCATCCGAGTGAACAAGATCCGACCATGGCAAGCCCATATAGGCCAGACGCAACCCCATCTCTTGCGCGATCTTGGCCGCCTCGCCAAGGTCCGCGATTACCTGTTCTTCGGTTGCAGCGGCATCGACCTCGTAAGCAGACCCGATTAGCAGTAATTCTGTTCCCAACTCGCTCATCAGGTCGAGTTTGCGCTTTAGCCGAGCAAAAGCGCGCTGCCGACCGCTGCCGGATTGACCTTCGAGGTTATGGAAGGGTTGCAGCAGGCAAATCTTCAGGCCGAGGTCTGATGCAATATTCCGGATTTGCGATGGCGGCCCATCAAAAGCGGTCAAATCCGGTTCGTGTAGTTCGACACCCCCGAATCCTGCGTCAGCGATAGCACTCAGCTTTTCAGCCAGATCACCGGGGATCGACGTTGTCGAAACCGAAAGGCACATTATCCCTGATATCCAAACATACGCGGCAACCACAGGACCAGATCAGGCATCAGCATCATGATCACCAAGGCGAAGATGAGAACCGCGAGGAAGGCCCAGATTTCCGAGATGATTTCGCGCAGCGGAATATCCGTCACGGCGTTGATCACAAAGAGTAGAATGCCATAGGGCGGCGTGATCAGACCGATCATCGAGTTCACGACGACCAGCACTCCGAAATGCACCAGATCAATCCCAAGCGCTTCGCAGGTTGGAATGAACAGAGGCACGATCACAAGAATGATCGTTGTCGCGTCCAACACGCAACCCAGCGCGAGGATCAGCAGGTTAACCAGGATCAGGAAAACAATCGGACTAACATCTGAACCCTCCAGCAGTGCCGAGATCGACTGTGGAATCTGTTCCTGAATGACGATGAAGTTCAGAATGAACGCGCCACCAATGACCACCCCGACGGCGGCGGAAGAGCGCGCGCTGTCGACGAACACTTGATAAAGACCACGGAAGGTTAGTGCGCGGTAGAACAGCGCTGCCAGTAGCAGGGCGTAGAATGCAGCAACTGCGGCGGCCTCTGTCGGAGTAGTGACGCCGCCATATATGCCGTACAGCAGAATTGCGGGCATCAGCAGTGCCGGGAACGCGTTGGCGGTTTTAGCCGGCAACTCGCGCAACGGAACAGGTTCTTCCAATGCAAAGTTCCGCTTTCCAGCCAGATAGTAGTTCATCGCCATAAGAACGACACCCATGATCAGGCCCGGCAGAATGCCAGCAAGGAACAGCGACCCGATAGAGGCCTTTGAGACCAGCGCATACAGAACCATCGGGATCGAAGGCGGAATAATCGGGCCGATCGTCGCCGAAGCCGCCGTGATTGCGGCTGCATAACCTCGGCTGTAGCGGCCATCCTTGGTCATCATTTCAATGATTATCTTGCCGATCCCTGCAGCATCCGCGACGGCTGAGCCGGACATGCCGGAGAAAATCAACGACGCCACAACATTGACGTGCCCAAGACCACCCTTGAAACGCCCGACCGCCGCGACGCAAAAGTTCAGCAACCGGTCTGTGATCGATCCCGCGTTCATGATATTGGCGGCAACGATGAACAAAGGCACGGCAAGCAGGATCGTGCTTTTGTAGAAACCCTGCAGGATTTTTTCACCCGCCAGTGCAACGTCCAGACCGGCGACACCCAGATACATAAGTGACGCCAGCAGGATGGAATACCCGATAGGAGTCCCGATGCCTGCCAGAACAAAGAGTGTGAGCAGGCAGGAAAGAAGTTCGAAACTCATTTGCTTGCGTCCTCGTCGTCTTCCACATCAACACGGGGATGTTCGTCGACCACGTTGTATCCCACGACCATTTCAAGTTCGGTTTTTGGTGGGCCGTTGCGCATGATGTCAAAAAACAGCCATGCATACCGCGCCGCTACGACCAGCATGAACACGGCATAGATCGAGAACACGGTGCGCAGCGGTATCTTCTCACCCGAAAAGGGATTACGTACCGTCGCGGTTTTGCGGATTTTCATCCAGTCGATGTAGTCCCAAGTCGGTAGGAAACTATAGAGCATCCCGACCACGATTGCCGCGGCCGCCAGCATCGCAAATACCTGGCGCACCCGCATCGGTACCGAAAGGTAGATGATGTCGAACTTTACGTGATCCCGCTCGCGCACGATGAAAGCGCAGCTGAAAAAGATCACCCAGACCCAGAGGATGCCGATCAGTTCTAGCGTCCATCCGGCAGGGGTGAAGAAATAGCGCAATAGAATTTGCAGAAGGAAGATCAGGAAGATTGCCGCCAGCATCCCGCCGGCAATCGCTTCGGTCAATCGGGAGAACCCCTTTATGAAGCCTTTCATTGTGGTTCTCCCTCCCTTGTGTAGATGAACTTAGTTGCCCAGAGCGTTGATCTGCTCCAGAACGCCATCCGGCCATGATCCGGCGAACTCGCTTTCCAGATACATGGTCTGTACCTGATCGCGGAACGCCGCGAGGTCGGGTTCATAGACCTCCATGCCCTGCTCTTTCAGGAAGCTGACAAGGTCCTCTTCTTTCTGAAGCTGCTTCTGGCGCCCCGATTCAGCCGCTGCGTCTGCAGCCTCCTGAACCTTTGCTTGCTGTTCCGGTGTCAGCCCGTCCCAAACCTCTTTGCCGATGGCGATATAATTCAGGTCGACCAGATGCGATGTCAGGACGATCTGATTGGTCACTTCGTAGAACTTGGCATCAACCACAGTCGGCAATGGGTTGTCCTGACCGTCAACGGCACCGGTCGACAGCGCGGTATAAACCTCGGAGAAGGCCATTGGTGTCGGTGCGGCACCCAGCGCTTTGCCAAGGAACTGCCACGCATCGGTGCCCGGCATCCGCAGGTTCACGCCGTCCAGATCGGCCGGAGTTGTGACCGTCAACTCATCCTTGGGCTGACGCAGGTTCACCTGACGACGGCCCAGATACATGACCGACAGCAGTTTAACGCCCAGTTCTTCTTCGGCCTTCTGCTTAAAGGCATCCATCAAGGGATCGTTGAAGACAGCCACCTGATGCGCGGCGTCCTGGTGGACATAGCCTGCGGTAAAGATCGAAAACTCGGGGAAGAACTGGGCCAGTTCCTGCGCCGAGGTGATCGACATTTCCAGGTTACCGCGACTGATAGCATCCAACTCAGTGCCTTGCGCGAAGATCGTGCCGTTATAGCTGGGCTCATAACTTGCGAAATCGGCGACCATGGGCGCGAAAACCTCGGCCATGGCAACCGAACGCTGGTCGGTCTCCGATCCTGATGTTGCGAGGCGAAGTTGCACTTTGTCTTCCGCCAGCGCACCACTTGTTGCGCTAAACAGAACACCGGTTGCAACCAGGGCTGACACAGCAGCCCGGCGGGTAAGTTTGGTAATCACTTTGCTCCTCCCTGAGACATCATGATGCATTTTTCCGATTCTGAGTTTTGACCTATTTTGGACTTTTTGCAAGATTTTTTGCAAAATATCAGATATTTTTCATTACCTGCAATTTCTGTTGTTGCATTTCCTGAAGGTTTCTTATCTTGACAGTCTCGCCAGTTCTGCAGGAATTCTGAATGGCTTCAATGACTTGAAGTGTTCTGAAGCCTTCCCATCCGGACACAATCGGATCTGCTTCGTGCCGAGCAACGTCAACAAAGTGCCCGAGTTGATTGACCAGTGGGTCAGAGGAACCCTTCTTCAGCGCGGTTGACGAAATTGGAATCCACCAATCCCTTTCCTCACCCTGGTAGGTCCATAGTCTTAGATCGGGGACAGACAACGACCCATGAGAGCCACCGATCATGTAGCTACTCTCAGTGGTCGACGGATAGATTGGATATTCCTGAGACGTCATCTCCCAGCTCCACGGAGCAACAATGCTGTCGGATACGCTAATGGTCCCAATCGCTCCGCTTTCAAACGTCAATAGCGCTCCGGCGACATCTTCGTTGTCATAGCCGCGTTGCGAGGTAGCCGACTGCGCCTGTACGGTCACGACCTCTCCGGCCAGGTACCGCAGAAGATCGACATCATGGACAAGATTGACCGAGATGGGCCCCGCTCCGGGCTTCTTACGCCAGGGTGCGGCGTCAAAATATTCATCGGGCTTGTAAAACCAGCAATTCGCATGGACAGCGCGCACATCTCCAATCTTCCCGTCGACAATGGCTTCCTTCGCTGACTTGATCAAAGGATTGTGCCGACGATGATGTCCGACCATCAGTGGCACATTGGCCTTCTCCGCTTCTTGGACAAGCTCCAGTGCAGCGGAGGCTTCCACGGCGATCGGTTTTTCGACGAGTACGGGACAACCATGCCGAACACATGTGAGCCCTTGTTCGACGTGAAGCGTCGTGGGCGTCGCGAGCACAGCTCCGTCCGGCGTCTGATTTGCAAACATATCCTCGAGGGTCTCGTAACACGCAACGCCATGCTCCGCAGCGTAGGTGCGCCCTTCGTCACTGGGATCAACAACCGCAACAAGATCGACATGACGCAACGCGCGTATCGCGTCTGCGTGGCGGCGTCCAACAAGGCCAATGCCGACAATGGCAATGCGAAAGTTCATTGACAATTTGCTTCCTTCCAGAGGGTTCGGAAACTCCGAAACCAATGTTTATGACTGAGCTGCTTTGCCCAACTTGAACTCGACCGTATTGGGGTTTTTGCGATTCCACAATAATGTATGATATTTTTATTTCTACCATACATCACATTGGATTGCTGATAACTCTGTAAAGTGGTATTTAAAGGAGGAATCTAAAAATATCGGGTGAAACGCATGGCGAAACAGCCGTCTACGATAGGTGCAAGCACCTATCAGCGCATAAAGCGGGATATTATCTTTGGAGAATTGCAGCCTGGCTCCAAACTGAAGCTGGACGCATTGAAAGAGCGCTACTCAGCAAGCCTTTCGACACTTCGTGAAACGCTGAACAGGCTTGCCAGCGACGGGTTTGTCGAAGCCCCGGAACAACGGGGGTTCCTGGTTACGCCGGTCTCTCGCGAAGACCTGACCGAGATATCAGAGTTGCGTGTCCTGCTGGAATGCCACGCGTTGGAGTTGTCCATTGCGAATGGCGACACGGACTGGGAAGGCAACCTCGTTGCCGCGCACCACAAACTGCACCTGATGGAACAGCAGCTTCTCAAGGGCGACGAGTCCGAGAAAGAAACCTGGAAACGATATGATTGGGAGTTTCACCAAGCGATGATCGCGGCCTGCAACTCCAAGAACCTTCTGTCTCTGCACTCGATCATCTACGACAAGTATTTGCGGTATCAGATGCTCGTGCTGACCTATCGCGGCGAAGAGGCCGTCAAGGAGCATAAGGGCATGTTCGATGCCGCATTGGCCAGAGACGCGGGCACCGCTAAGAAGCTGTTGGTAGATCACATCCGAAACGGTCTTTCACATACGCTGGAGGCTATGTAGCTCGCTGTTGTTGCCGCCTATCTCCATCACCTGAATCAGCGGCACGGGACCTGAAAGGCAAGTTTAATTACTGTGCTTACCAGACGAATTCCGTAAGTTTATGATTCAACATCCGAACCCGCTACATCAGGCAGCCGTTTAAACAAGGATGAGAACGCTAAGCTTCCGCAACCAAGGGTTGCTTTGCACCACCATAACAAACCGCGAACATCCTTGAAGCGGTTTTATGTGAAGCGATCTCTGATTGAGTAGTGGCCATTCAGTGGAACGAGTACTAAAGGCTGCTTCGCGGACAAAGTGTAAATTCGCTGTAACTGCGCCAATATCCACCCTCAGAAGTAACATGAAAACGGTTGTTTCTGTCGAAGACAAAGAAAAAATGACCAACCAAGATACGCAGTGACACGAAACTAGGTTGCGGGCCGCACCACTATTGTCGAATAGCATTGCCTCGCCCCCATCCGCGTTCGCCACGTGGCAGATCAGCAGGAACAGGCGCCTTCGGCGTATGATCTGCAAATCAAACCTGGTTTTCCTAAAAGGAAGTCACGATCAATGAAATCAGTCGAGGTGCTGGATGAAGGAAGTGAGGCGAAAATGGCAAGGTTCTGTCGCTGGTGGCAGAACTATGTGTCGCCTGACAAGGAAATGTGGAACGTCACTGATATTTGACTCAATCGACAGCCAAAACCTCAATAAATCGGCCAATCACGTCATTCATTTCTGGCCCAATCGTCAAGCATTTCTGACCCAACACAAAAACCACCCTCTAATCGTGGCCACGGCCCTTGTCTCAGAACAGCCCAACTCCGCCACTTTGAACTTATGTTGCCCACGCACGCGACATCAGATTTGCTGCCAGGTGCGCTTTTGGTGAACATCGTGACCAAATGGTGGGCACCTATGCTTGCTTCAGACCAACCAAATCGGAATAAGAACGCTCACCGCGAGTGATTTGACGTTTGAGGGTGTTCGTTGCTGCTTTTACTTTACCCTCGCCCAAAAGCGATGTGATCGCTTGATGTTCCTTGTAAGATTTCTTCGTTCGATTGGAACGCTTGGACAGATGCGTCCGCATAGTTTGGACGATATCACTGACTTTTTGATATCCATCCCGCAGGTAACTGTTTCCGCAGGACCTGAAAAACGCGTCGTGAAACTCGGCGTCAAGTTCCAAGTACTGCTCGAATTCATCCGCTTCCTGCGCTTCTGACATCTTAGAAACAATTGTAGCCAGCTCATTGATCAGAACCGACGGGTTCTTTTCAAGCGCTTGCTCCAAAGCTGCAGATTCTAGGATGAGCCGATACTGGCAAAGCTGCACCACGTCCTCTTGAGAAAGAGAGAATACAAAGGCTCCTCGATGAGGAAAGATCTGAACGAGCCCCTGAAGATTCAAAGCCGATAGCGCTTCGCGAATCGGAGTTTTGCTGATGCCCATGGCATTTGACAGCTTCACTTCCGGCAACGATTCACCCAATTGAAACGTGCCATTGATTATGCCTTTTCGGATATGCTCTTCAGCAGTTTTACTCAACGAATCCGGGCGCTTAATCTGCAAAATCTCGGTCATTTTCACTTCGTCCTATTTTGTCTCTCCAACACAATAGCACATGTAAGCTTGATTTCTATATTATATCTGATATCTCAGATAATAGATCGAAAATGACTAAATCCGTGGGAGGATACCTTGTTCAAGAAATCAACATTGGCGCTTGGCGTCGTCATGTCAGCCGGGCTTGCTTTTGCAGCATCCGCTGAAACAGTCATTAAGGTTGGGCATGGCGCAGCAGAAGCGTTTCACATGCATCGCGCGCTACTGAAATTTGAAGAACTGGTCGAGGCTGGCTCGAATGGCGAGATCGACGTACAGATATTCCCTTCGTCGCAGATGGGCCCTGATCGCGAGATGATTGAAGGCGTTCAAACCGGCGTTCTGGAAATGGCCATTCCTCCTTCTTCTTTCTTCGCGGGCTGGGATCCGGCATTTGCAGTAATTGAACTGCCTTACATGTATTCCTCCAAGGACATCGCCTTTGATGTTCTTGATGGCGATGCTGGTGATGACATGCTTGCACGGGTCGAAAACCAGGGATTGGTTGGTCTCGGCTGGCTTGAATTGGGTGTACGCAATGTGACCAACAATGTCCGTCCGGTTGCAACCCCCGCAGATCTCGAGGGTGTCAAGCTGCGCACCATGAAGGTTCCGGCGCATGTGGCGACATTCGAAACGCTCGGGGCCAACCCGACGCCAATGAACTTTGGTGAGGTCTATTCTGCTCTCCAGCAAGGCGTGATCGACGGCCAGGAAAACCCACTGGCGATCATTACCTCACAACGTTTCTACGAGGTGCAGAAATACCTTTCGACCACGGGCCATGTCTTTGCGGTCTATATGCCCGTCATTTCCAAACCGTTCTTTGACTCGCTGTCCGCAGAGCATCAGCAACTGGTGCGGGAGTCGATGGCCGCCGCACGTGACTATCAGGCGGAACTGGTCGCAAACGAAGATGCGGAACAGTTGGAACAGATCCGTGCTGCCGGTGTCGAGGTTCTGGAACTGACTGCAGAGCAGCGACAGGCCTTTGCCGACAAAACCGAGAGCGTCCGCCTGCAGTATCGCGACGAGGTTGGCGCCGAAGCCTATGACGACTGGGTAGCAGCGGTTTCCGCAGCAAGCGGAAGCTGACCCTCGGACTACTCAGCCAATACGGGCACCCGTGCCATGAGGATTCGGGTGCCCCTTTCGTTCAAGGGGAGGTGAACGGTGTCGGTTATCAAATGGATCGATATGAATGCCGAAAAGGTCTTAGCAAGCGCACTTCTGGCCGCGATTGTCTTGTTGATCTTTGGCAATGTGTTCATGCGCTACATTCTGAATGCCTCTCTTTCATGGGGCGAAGAGCTAACGCTTTGGCTGTTTGTATGGTTTGTCTGGCTTGGCGTCAGCTATGCATTCCACACAGGCGATCATGTGCGTATCACGGTCCTGCGTGATGTCCTAAGCGAGCGCGCAAGGCTTTATGCGGATGTTGTGATCGCGCTTCTTGTCCTTGGATTTCTGATCGTTCTGACAATTGAATGCATCAAGCTTATCCGACAGCCTTTTGTCGCCAGCCAGACTTCGGTCGTTTTGGGACTACCGATTCCGATCCTTTATGCTTCGGCGCCGATTGGCGCGGGCCTGTCCGCGATCCGCGTCACTCAACATCTGATCCGAACCCTGCGTCTGATCGCAGGAACCAAAGCGTGAGGAACCTGGCATGCTTGCAACAACGCTTTTCTTGACGCTCTTTGCCCTGTTGCTCTTCAGCGTGCCTATTGGCATCTGTCTGGGCTTGGCCACTATGATCGTGATGGTCTTTGTGGATGGCACGCCACCCATGGTTCTTCTGGCACGGTCGGTGGTAACAGGCGCGGACTCATTTCCCCTGATTGCTGTTCCCTTGTTCATACTGGCAGGCGACCTGATGCAGCACGGCGGAATGTCTCGCCGACTGGTTGGGTTTGCCAATGCACTGATCGGTCATATCAGGGGTGGGTTGGCTTATGTGAACGTACTCGCCTGCGTGTTCTTTGCCGCCATATCCGGTTCGTCTCCTGCAACTGTAGCCGCCATCGGGTCGAACATGATCCCAGAGATGGAAAAGGTCGGCTATACGCGCAAATTCAGCGGCGCATTGACGGCATCCTCAGGAATGATCGGCGTTATGATACCGCCAAGTATTCCCTTCATCATCTATGGTGTTACCGCCGAGGTTTCGATCGGCAAACTGTTTCTTGCAGGTGTTGTTCCTGGCATCCTTTTTGCCCTCATGTTCATGTTGGTCGCTCGTGTTCTGCTGCGAAAAGACGAGGTTGTTCAGCAATCGACGACTACGTTCTCAGGCCCGGGCGTCTGGCAGAGTTTCCGCTCTTCTATCTGGGCGCTACTGGTGCCCGTGATTATCCTTGGGGGTATCTATAGCGGTATCTTCACCCCAACCGAAGCTGGTGCCGTTGCTGTGGTTTATGCCGCCTTCATCGGCATCTTCGTCTATGGCGACATCACCCTCAAGGACCTGCCAGAGGTTTTGGCGGGCAGTGCGAAGACCAGCGGGACCATTCTGATATTGGTAATCATGGCGACCGCCTTTGGCAGGTTGATCACGCTCGCAAGAATCCCGACAGAGCTCGCAACAACAATCACCAGCCTGTCCGACAATCCGATCATCATTCTGTTGCTGATCAATCTGCTATTGCTGGTGATCGGAATGTTCATGGAGACGATTTCTTCGATCATCATCATGACGCCGATCCTGCTGCCGGTTGCAACCGCACTGGGTGTCGATCCGATCGTTTTTGGTGTCATCTTGACGGTCAACCTAGCCATTGGGTTCTGCACACCGCCATTGGGTGTAAACCTGTTCGTGGCCAGCAGCATTTCGAAGGTCTCCATCGAAAGCCTCAGCCGGGCGATCCTGCCATTCTTTGCCGGCATGCTGATCCTGCTGATGTTCATCACCTATGTGCCCGCAATTTCCCTGGCCTTGCCATCCCTTTGGTGACCGGCTGAGGCGCTTCAAACGTTAGACAACAAAACCAGAGGACCCGGATGATTCTGGACCTATCCCACCCGTCGATAGAAGACCTTCGGAAAACCGCGCAAAAGCGCATTCCGAAGTTTGCTTTCGAATACCTCGACAGCGCAACCGGCCGGGAACTGGGGTTGAAGGTAAACCGCGACGCACTTGATGCCATCGGGTTCATGCCACGTGTTCTATGCGGCCGAACAAAGGCCGACCTGCAGACTACACTGATGAGTCAAACATATGATCTGCCTTTCGGGATAGCACCTGTGGGCATGTCCGGCCTGATGTGGGCGGGTGCAGAGCGGATGCTTGCAAGGGCGGCGGTCGCGCACAACATTCCGTTTTCGTTGTCCAGCGTGGCAGTAGCATCGCCGGAAGACGTGGCGCCCCACATTGGCAACAACGGATGGTTTCAGCATTACCCGGTGAACTCCGGTGAATTGCGCCGCGCAATGCTGCCGCGGATCAAGGCGGCAGGGTTTCATACACTAATCATCACGGTGGACGTACCAGAAGAGAGTCGGCGCGAACGACAACGCCGCGCCAACCTGACCGTGCCTCCAAAAGCTGACCTGCGCACGCTGAAAGAAATGGCGTCACGACCCGCCTGGTGCCTTGCGCATCTGCGCGAGGGCATCATGCCACGTATGCGGTTCTTTGACGATTACGTTCCCACACGCGGGCGAGAAAGCTTTACCCATGCAGGTGCTCTGATACGAGGGATTCCGGATTGGGACTACCTGCGCGAACTACGGCAGGAATGGGAGGGTCACCTGATCGTCAAGGGTGTACTGCGGCCGGAGGACGCGCAAAAAATGGTTGCCGAGGGCGTGGATTGCATCTGGGTCTCAAACCACTCCGGGCGTCAATTCGAAGCCGGGCCCGCCGTGATTGACCAACTCCCGAACATCCGCGAGGCGGTCGGAACAAATGTGCCATTGATCTACGACTCTGGCGTTGCCTGGGGATTGGACATCATGCGTGCCCTGGCGAAAGGTGCAGACTTCGTCATGGTCGGGCGCGCCTTTCAATATGCTGTTGCAGCGTTCGGAGCACGAGGGATCGACCATCTCGTTCACATCCTGAAAGCTGACATTGAGGCCAACATGAGCCAGCTTGGCAGCGAAAACCTCGGCAGTCTGGCAGAGCACCTTCTGAGAACTGGCTGATCGGCGCTTGCGGCGCGTGGCGTATCACCCAGGCGCGTTGTCATCCTCGTCAATCAGCCCCTTGACGATCAGATCCGCGGTTGAGCGCGAACATGCCATTGGCAGATTATATACCGTTGCGAGACGGGTCAGAGCCTTAACGTCGACGTCATGTGGCATGGGTGAGAGAGGGTCGACAAAGAAAATCAATGCATCCAGTTTCTCTTCGCAGATCATGGCGCCAATCTGTTGGTCGCCTCCGAGTGGTCCGCTTTTCAGGCAGGTCACATCCAGTTGTGGATAGGCTTGCTTAATGCGACTGCCGGTGGTCCCTGTCGAAATGATTTGTACTCTGGACAGGCGGGCCAATTGCAGACCCACCCATTCAACGATTTCGTCCTTTCGCGCATCATGGGCTACGAGGGCGAAACGCGGCGCTTTACCGGATGAATTGTTCAACGTAATCTTCTCCAAGACCGACTTCCGCGAAATGTTTCCGGCACAGATCAATCTTGGTAAAGACATCTTCGTAGCCAGTGACCTTGCCCCACGGATCAACATAGCACATCACGCCATTGACCTGGAAATAGGTAACCATCTCTTCGACATCGTCGGGAACGACCAAGGTATGAGTCTCACCCGGCGGCTCAAAGACATATCCCCCCTCTTCCGCAACCCAGTCATGTTCCAGATAATGCCAGCGCCCTTTCAGGACGAAGCCGTGGACGGGCTGGGGATGGCGGTGCCGCGAAAGAACGCCAGCTTTGCGCACTTTGAGAAGGTTCATCCAATAACCTTGCGAGCGGTTCAGACAGAGCGGTCGGAACCAGACGTTCTCTGCCTGCGGAACCCACAGTCTGTCGTCCTCGCTCATGGCATTCGGGATCACGATCTCGTCTTGCGCATCCTTGGGGAATGGCAACTGATAGGGCATTCGGGCGGTGTCATGGTCATTCATTGATTTTCCTCACATAGCGAGATAGCCGCCATCGACCGGATAGATCGATCCGGTTACAAAGCTGGCATTTTCACTCAAAAGCCATTGCACAAGCGCACCGACTTCTTCGGGTTTCCCCCAACGTTTCATCGGCGTACGCGCCAAGATCCCTGCCGTTCGTTCAGGGTTTTCCCGAAGGCCTTGGGTCATCTCTGTCTCGATCCAGCCCGGCGCGATGGCATTGACCCGGATACCGTCGTCGGCCCAGCGACCTGCCAGCGCCTTCGTCAACTGTGCCACGCCGCCCTTGGAAGCGGAATAGGCCGGCACCAAAGGTCCACCAAAAGTGCTGAGCATAGAGGCTGTATTGACGATAGCCCCACCTGTTTCCGCTAAGAAAGGATGCGCGGCGAGACAGCAGCGCATAGTACCAGTCAGGTTCACATCAAGCACCTTAGCGAAAACGTCAATGTCGTATTCTTCGCCACGCAGAAGAATACCTGCGCAGTTCACCAAGGCATTGAGACCCGTGAGCTCGCCGAATACATCATCGATGGATGTCTGGTCGGTGACATCCAAGAACTGCAACTTTATCCCGTCCTGAGGCTCGAATGCATCCAATTCGGATTGGGAGGCGGAAGCGGCAATGACGGACCAACCTGCGTCTGCCAACGTACGTGCAACACCCGCACCAATCCCTCGCGTACCGCCCGTAACAAGGGCCTGTTTCATCCAAGTTCCTCCAATACACTGATGAAGGCGCGCGCGCGCCTGCCGATATCATCCAATGTATAGCTCGGTTTGAACAGCGCGGACCCCAGCCCATATCCATCTACACCCGCGGCATGATACGACGCCATCGTATCAGGCGTTATGCCGCCCACCGCAGCGACGACTGCGTCTGCAGGCAATACGGCGCGCATTGCAGCGATGGCAGCGGGTGGCACCATTTCCGCCGGAAAGAATTTGAGGATCGATGCTCCGATATCCAACGCCGTAAAGGCCTCGGATGGGGTCATGACACCTGGACACCAATACAGACCCCGCGCGACAGCCGCGCGCCCGACGTCCGGGTTCATATTGGGCGACACGATGATCCGCCCGCCTGCATCTGCAACCGCCGCGACCTGATCCGTAGTCAACACAGTGCCAGCGCCGACGATGGTTTGAGCGCCATGTTTCACGGCGATCTGCCCTATCGATTCCAGCGGGTCCGGTGAGTTGAGTGGCACTTCGATTATCCGAAACCCGGCATCGAAGAGTACATCAGACACCGGGCGCGCATTTTCTGGTGCTAGCCCCCGCAAAATCGCAATCAGCGGGTTCTCGGCAAGAGCTGCGGCGAGGTCAATCATCCAACCAACCCCGCAGCGCGAGCAATCAGAAAATGCCCTTTCGCAACGATATCATCTGGCGCGCGACGGCTGTCGAAACCAGCAGTTCGAAGCGCTATTTCGTATCGGTCGGACAAGTCGCTGCGTCCAACAACAGTGATCGTGCCGACGTCTTTTACTTCGCCGGTCGCGGCAGCAACCTCGGTCCCGATCAACAAGCCCGACAAGTAGTCGGCCGTGGCAACCTTTGGGATTTTGCCCATGAGAGGAAGCGTCCGAACATGAAACAGGCTGTGCAGCAGGTTCGACTCACCACTGAGGCCCGCCTTGACGCCCATCACGAATGCGTCTTCGCTGAAGGCGTCCTCCTTCATCAAAGTGCCAAGGATCGTGTGTTCTTTCAGCGCCGAAAAGATCTCACCTGTCATGTAGGTTGAGAAATCCACGATCTTCCCGTCGGCAACCTGAACCCATTTGCTGTGCGTTCCCGGCATCACGAACATACCTTCGCTCAAACCTAGCGAAGATGCCCCAATGATCTGGGTCTCCTCGCCGCGCATTACGTCCGGTCCTCCGGCATGTTCTGTCGAAGCACCAGTCACAAAATGAATACGCGCTCCGTTGGCCGCTTCGTGGGGGACCAACGCTCGCGCAAGACCGCCAGCACCCAGCGGCATTTCAGCATATTGCGTTTCTACCCAGCCATTGCGGCTGGTGATCATGCCAGATGCCAGGATCGGCAGGTTAGCCTTGGCGACCCAAGGGCCGATTAGACGATCAAGGACCGCCTCAAAGGTTTGTCCCGCAACCTGCATGATGCCTTCAGGCGACGAGACCCCATCGATCACCTCGCCCTCCGCACCGATTAGAAATGCACGGAACGATGACGTGCCCCAATCTACGCCGATCAGCGCTGGCTCAGATGCGACCGAATTCATTCAGCAGATCCTCAACGGTTTTGCCTTGGGCCACCCATTTACGGGTTTCCTCTTCACGGTCAGCTTGCTCTTGAGCAAGACGCACGGTTTCTTCGGCAATTTCCTGTGGAACCACAACGACGCCCATAAGATCAGCTACGATGAAATCTCCAGGGTTTACGACGACGCCCCCACAGGCGATTGGCACATTGATCGAAAGTTCTTCTTTACGTTCTGAAAACATCGTGTGCGTTCCACGCGGCGTGATCGCACGCGTCCAGATTGGCCAGTTGATGTCTTCCAGCTCATCTGTATCGCGCCCCGTGCCATCAACGATCATACCGCGTATGCCACGGTTCTTGGCTAGACCGCCCATTAAACCGCCGCAGACTGACGTTTGACGATCACCACCCGCGTCCACAACGATCACGTCCCCGGGTTGTCCCATTTCAAGCGCTCGCAATGGGTCGACCAGGTCGCCTTTTGAAAGCTGAACCGTCACGGCCTGGCCTGTCACCTTGGCGCGGAAAGCGGGTTTGATGGCGCTGTCCATCACGCCTGTTCGGTACTGCACATCCGCAAAAATGGCAGCGGCAGAGTACGCCTCCAACACCTTGTCGAATTCTTTGAGAAGTTCCGGGTTTCTTTCAAAATCATTGAAAACCCTGAGGTCCGTGCTGACGTCTGGCATTCTAGTCTCCTGTTATGCGGTAGATACGGCCAATGCGTCGGCATTGACGGTATAGTCGGGGTTTTGCCCTGTCAGGACCTTGGCCACCTGAGTGGCCGCGGTGACCCGCGCTGCGTGTATGGATTCCTCGGAATAGTAGGCCGCATGTGGCGTTACGATCACGTTGGGCAGTGTGAACAACGGGTTGTCATCAGGCGTCCAGTTGGCGCGCTTGGCCGGCTCTTCTTCGGGGTCGTCGAGCCCTGCAGCGGCCAGATGGCCTTCGGTCAGCGCCCGGAATAGGGCTTTGTTGTCGACCGTTGGTCCGCGTCCAGTGTTCACGAGTATCGCACCGGGTTTCATGACCGAGAATTCGGCATCCGACAAAAAGTGATGCGTGTTCGGCGTCATCGGCGCCTGCATCAGGATATAGTCGGACCTTGCTAGCAATTCGGGCTTGCTCACCAGCTCGACCCCAATCTTCGCGGCGACTTCTCTTGGCAAATACGGGTCGTAAGCGATGACCGTAACTCCGAAAGATTGCGCCCGCGCAACGATGGCTTGCCCGATTTTACCCAGCGAAACGACACCCATCGTCCGCCCGCGCAACCGGTAGACCGGCTGCCCGCTTTGCCATTGCCAGACCCCTGCGTGAGTGGCCCGATCATAGTCAGGCAACTTGCGCGCCAGGGTCAGCCAAAGGGCAATCGCGTGATCGGCGACTTCCTCGGTGCAATAGTTTTGCACGTTGGTAACGAGGATACCTTTTTCCGTCGCCGTGCCGACATCCACGATATCCACGCCTACGCCATAGCGCGCGATGACCTCGCAGTTTCGCATCCGCGTGATCGTTTCTTTCCCGATCCGGGCATATTGGTTCATCATCGCTGCGCAATGCGGCGCGACATCGAACAGGTCTTCCTGACGCTTGGCCTGAAGCGCAATCACCTCGGCTCCCGCTGCTTCCAGGATTTCCGTCTCAACGGCAACATCACCAAAGTCGTAATCGGTGATCACGACCTTGGGTTTGTCCGTTCTGGGGGGAAAGGCGGCGCGATCAGTCATAAGCACCCGCCGAATAGGTCAATTCGTACGAGTGGCTGTAGAGCTCGAAAATGTTGCCAAAAGGGTCTTCCATATAGACCATGCGATAGGGCTTTTCACCTGGGTAATACTTGCGCACTTGGCTCATGCGCTGGCGCCCGCCCAGGTCTTCGATAACCTTGACGCGGCCTTCCAGATCCTCGTCCTGTACGCAGAAATGAAACAAGCCACGCCGCCAATATTCAAACGGGCGTTCTTCTTCGACGGTCTTCGGGAATTCAAACAATTCGATGCCAACACCGTCGCCCATCGACAAATGCGCGATGCGGAAGCTTCCCCAACCTTCCCCAAATACATCGTCGCACATCTGACCGATGGCGCTTTCGTCATGCAGGATTTCAGTTGGTTCCATCAGCACGTAGAGGCCGAATGCCTTGGAATAGAACTCCACGGCTTTTTCCAGGTCGGGAACTGTGATGCCGATGTGAGAGAAAGTGAGAGCGGCCATGTAGGGCTCCTCCAGTTAGAAGTTAAAGAATGTTGCGAACGATGCCGCCTTCGATCCGGTGCGCAGAACCATTGGAGGCTGTGCTTGCAGAGATCGTGACGATCATGCGGGCGACTTCGTCTGGTTGGACAAAGCGTTGTATGAGCGATGTGGGCTCATCTGATTTGAAGTAATTGTCGACGATCGTGTCGAGCGGCTCACCCTTTTGATCGGCGAGGCCGTCAAAATAGGCCTCGACACCTTCGGTCCAGGTTGGACCAGGCAGGATCGAGTTAACCCGGACTTTTGTCCCCTTTGTCAGTTCTGCCATGCCACGTGTCAGACCTAACATGGCAGTTTTAGTGACAGAATAATGCACCATCTGAGGCAGTGGTTTCACTGCCGCTTCGCTGGCCATGTTGATGATGGACCCCTTATCCCGGCCGAGCATGTCAGGCAGGAAAATCCGGCTCATCCGAACGGCGGACAGGACATTGATGTTGAAGTAATGCATCCAGTCGTCATCGGTGAGATCCTCGAACGGTTTGACCGAAAAGATGCCAACATTGTTCACCAGAACGTCCACCGCGCCGCGCGCGCGGGCAAACTCTGCCAGAGTTTCCGCATCAGTGGTTTTGGTTAAGTCGGCCGCAATGCCTTCGACCTTGCCCAGAGATGACAGGTCGTCGACGCAGTCGGACACTTCCGCCTCGGTAAGGCCATGCACGATGACCCGCGCGCCTTCTTCCAGGTAGACCCGGGCAGTGGCTTTGCCGATGCCGGAACCTGAGCCAGTCACCAGGACCAGCTTATTTTTGAGCCCTAGATCCATCTCAGGCCTCCTTCTTAACGTTAGATGACTGCTGCGATGAGGGGCGACCGAATATTCGACCCATCAAGCCCGAAATTTCCGCACGCCACATATCTATGCCAACGGCCAACAGAATGATCAGGCCCAACACGATGTTCTGAACCGATGATGGCGCAGCGTTCAGGTTCAAACCGTTCTGGACGATAACGATTGTCATCGCCCCCATCAGCGTGGCGAGGATGTTGCCGCGGCCGCCTGCAAGGCTGGCCCCGCCGACAACAGCAGCGGCAATGGCCTGCAGTTCCAGCGTCTGGCCATAGTTCGGTGAACCAGAGTTGAGGCGCGCGGACATCAGGATCGCACCAACCGCAGTCATGAAACCTGCGATGACAAATGTCGTCGTCTGAACTTTACGTACGTTGATACCTGTCAGAACGGCAGCGGCTGGGTTGCCACCCACGGCATAAATCTCACGGCCGAGTTTCGTGAAGTTCATAGTGAACGCGGCAAGGACGTAGAAGAACACGAGATAGAAGAAAGGCATCGGAACGCCGAACAGCTTGCCGTAAAAGATTGGCTCCAGCGCCGGATCCAGCGAAAAGATCGGAGACCCATTGTTGAAGGTCAGCGCAAGGCCCCTGAAGGCAATCAACGCCGCCAATGTTGTGATGAAAGACGGGATACGCCCGTAGGCTGTTATCAGCCCAATGAACAGACCAAGCAATCCGCCCATGAGAAGAATGAGTGGTAACGCCAGAACCAGTGGAATGCCAACAAATTTCAACATCTGCGCAAGGATCATGGTCAGTAAAGCCACCATAGACCCGGAACTCAGATCGATGCCCGCAGCGAAGATCACGATAGTAGACCCGATTGCGATCAAGGCCACGATGCTTACCTGTAGCGACAAGTTAGAAAGGTTGCCCGGGTTCAGGAAGCGTTCCGTCGTAAGTGCCACGATCAGTGCGACGATCACCATTGCTGCAAATGGTCCGATCAACTGGGTGTCAAAGATCCGCTTCATGCGAAAGCCTCCTTAGGCTTGGATTGAGGAGTGTCGGCGGACGCGCGCACAAGGTCGTCATGAGTAAGGTCGGATGCATCGACCGTGCGCACTATCGTTCCGTGCTGCACGACGGCAATCCGATCGCTCATCGCAAGCAACTCATCATGGTCTGAACTGATCAGAATGATCGATTTTCCCGCCCGAGTGAGCCTGTTAATCAGCTTGTAAACAGCAATCTTCGCGCCGATATCGATCCCCTGCGTCGGCTCATCAAGGATCAGGATGTCAGAGGCTGAGAACAGCCAGCGTGCAATCACGATCTTCTGCTGATTACCACCAGACAAGAAGTTGACCGTCTTTTCCTCGGCCTGGGTCGAGATTTCCAGATCGCGGATCAGGTCATGGGTGGCTTGCTCTTCCGCCTTGAGATTCAAGACACCGAACCGGCTTAACCCGCCAAGGGACGCTGCGGTGACGTTCCCGCTTGCGCGGAAATTGAAGAACAACCCGTCAAACTTACGGTTCTCCGGAACAAGGGCCAATCCAGCACGGATCGCATCGATTTCCCGGCGGAAGCGTACTGGTTTGCCATGCAGTGTTATCTGTCCGCCCGTCAGCTCGTCTGTCCCGAACAGTGCGCGAGCGATCTCTGTGCGGCCACTGCCCAATACGCCACCCAAGCCCAGAACTTCGCCCCGATGCAACGAAAACGATACATCTTTCACGCCCGAATTGGTGGCCAGACCCGCCGCCTCTAGCACAATATCCTTGGTCGCGTTCTGCTCCTTTGGATAATGCTCACCAATGTCCTCACCGACCATTGCGCTGACAATCTCAGAGACGTTGATTTTGGTTTCGCCACTTGCTCGCACAACACAGCCGTTGCGCAAGATCGTCACTTCATCAACGATCCGTTCAACCTCATCCAGCCTGTGCGACACATAGAGAATAGCGGTACCGCGCTCACGCATATTGCGCAGTAGCTGGTGCAGGCGCTCAATTTCATCTTCACCCAATGCCGCCGTCGGCTCATCCAGGATGATCATGCGAGCGTCCATCGCGACTGCCTTCGCGATCTCGACCAGTTGTTGCTCGCCTACCGATAGCGAGCCGGTTATGGTCTCGGGTGAAACATCGACATCCATTTCCGCCAAAACGCGAGCAGCTTCGTTGTGGACCTTGGCCCAATCGATCACGCCAAAGCGGGACCGAGGCATATTGCCAAGGAAGATGTTTTCGCCAACCGACAAGGTGGGCACGATCGAGAATTCCTGAAAAACTGTTGCGACGCCCAATTCACGTGCCGCCTGCGGGTCGCTGATCGTGACCGGCTTGCCATTGTGCAGGATTTGACCGCTATCGGGTTGCTGCACGCCGGACAGAGTCTTGATCATAGTCGACTTGCCACAGCCATTTTCACCCAGCAGCCCATGAATGGAACCGGGCATAAGCCGGATGCAAACCTTGTCATTCGCCAAAACCCCAGGATAGGCCTTGGTGATATCGACAAACTCCCAAAGTGGCGTTGCGGGTGTCATTGCGATTGCCTCGACAAAAGTGAAACTCGGTTGAGTTGCGACCCGGCAGCACGCGCACGCGCCACCGGGAAGCGGGGAGAAAGCTCAGTACTCTTTGGACGGCTGCGGGAAGAGCTTTTCTGGCTCTTGCAGCACGCTGATCGCACCATCTTTGTCTTCAATTGATGTGGGCGTTTCGATCCAGCCGCCGGGATAGGACCCGTTGAGCGCATCAATGGTTGCGTGCATGGCCGCTTTACCCATTAAGAATGGCGAGGTGTTGACGGTTGCCGTGATGTTGCCAGCCGCGATTTCTTCAAGGCCAGAAGTGTCACCATCATTGCCCAAAAGGACGATATCATTGCGGCCAAGTGCTTTTGCAGCAAATGATGCCCCAATGATCATGTAGTCGTTCGCCGCAAAGATCATGTCGAGATCGGGGTTCGACTGCAGGATATCCATACCAGCAGTGTTGCCGCCTTCAACGTTCCATTTACCATCAATGGATACCACAACGTCGAAGTTATCATTGCCCTCGATACCGTCGAGGAAGCCGCCCACACGTTCGGTCGAGTGATAGCCAGGCTGCCCTTCGATAATGCCGACCTTCAGCGGTTGATCACCATAAGTTTCAATGGCCCAATCAGCGATAGCATGCGTGCCGTTACGCTGAGAGTACCCGACAACGCCATGAATTGGTGTCGGGAAGTTCGGGATGTCTGAGTTGATCATCAAAACTGCCATGCCCTTGTCGACGGCCTGCTTCAGCAGTGGTGCGGCAGCAAATTCATCGTGGGTACCAAAGATGATTGCATCCACATCCTGCGTCAGCACATCCTGGATCATTCCCATTTGGCCGTTGATGTCCGCACCGGACTGGGGCGCAAGCATGAAGACTTCGACCCCGGCCTCAGCAGCAACCGCTTTGATGCCTTCACCGATGGCGATGTAATAGTTGAACTCGGTCGCCGGCGGCATATACGCGATCCGGAACGTATCGTTTTTGGGTTCTATTGCATCGATTGGCGCTTGTGCCCCGTCCTCAAGTGGAACCGGTGTTGGATAATTTTCCGCCAGAGCGACCGTTGCCAGAGTGGCGAACCCCGCGACAAGCGTAGTGGTCATAAGCGTTTTCAACATAGTTTTCTCCTCCAGAATTTCGTCGGTTATCCTTTGAATGGCGCGTCGATCACGCCACGAACGCCGGGTTTCACAGCAAAGAGGCCGCCGGATTCCGGTTCCTTTGTTAAAGCTGCTTCGTCACTCATCAGCCTTGAGGTCGTGATGAACAGCGTGTCGAGATCAGAGCCCCCGAAAGCGCAACAGGTGGGCTTCCAGACCGGCACCTCGATCACGCGATCTATCGTGCCGTCAGGTGCGACGCGAACAACGCGATGGCCTTCCCATTCGGCGTTCCAGACGCCCCCTTCGGCATCGACACAGGACCCATCAGGCAAGCCAGGCTCATCATTGAAAGACGCGTGCCGCCGACGGTTCGAAACGGTTCCACTGCGGGTGTCGTAATCAAACGCGACGATTTCCCGATCCGGGGTATCCGCGAAGTACATCGTCTCACCGTCGGACGTAAAGCAAGTCGAATTGGCGCAAGACACTCCTTCGATAATCGTCCGTACACTCAAATCCTTATCGACGCAGATGACTGACGAATCGGCCTTACCAGAAACTTCGTTCATGCCTCCAACAATCAATCGCCCCTGGCGATCGGTTCGCCCATCGTTAAGCCGTGTCTCCGGATTGTTCGGCTCGAATCGCGTCACGAGGGTTTCCTCGCTATTGGGCGAATCGAACAAGACAACTCGATCCGCATAGGCAACGATCAGACCGCCAGACGCGCGCGGCGCGAAGCAACACACGCGCTCCGGCATCTCATGAGAGGCAGTTTCTGACGTTGCAGGATCAAATGACCAAAGCGCACGGCCTTCAATGTCGGTCCACCAGATAAGGCCATCGGCGGGACTCCAGAAAATCCCTTCCCCGTGCTGGTTCTTACAATCGACGACCAACTCTGCGCGCAATTTTTTTCTCCTAAGTACATTCTGATATCTGATATACCAGCTTGCCTAATCTGGTGTATCAGATATCTTGCATCTGGCAACACCTTTTTTTGGAGATATCCTCAGATGGCGCTTGAGAGACCCAAGTCTTTGCGTGAACTCGCACTGGAACATTTGCGGAATAGTATTATCGATGGCTCCCTGAAAATGGGTCAGGTTTTGTCGGAGCGAAAAATCTCCGAAGAGCTGGGCGTATCGAAATCGCCAGTCCGCGAAGCACTCGCTCAACTACGTGACGAAGGGTTGGTCAGTATCGAGCCTCAAAAAGGCGCACGTGTTTTTTCGCTGTCTGAGCCGGAAGTGACTCAGATTTGCGATTTCAGACAGGCTATCGAAACTGCCGCCTTTGAACTTGCGTTGTTGCGGAACCCGGAAGGTCTTGCCGACGACATGCAGCGTGTCGTGAAGGACATGGAGAAGGAACGCAGGCGAGGTAATGAAAAGGGCTACCTTTCACTGGATACCACATTTCATCAGTTGATTTTTGAACATGCCGGTAACGATTATCTGACGGCCAGCTATATACGCTACATCGGTAAGATTGCCGCATTGCGAACCCATTTGGCGAAGCTGCCACAGCATACTGAGCTCTCCTTCGATGAGCATTCGAAAATCGCTATTGCCGTTCGCGAAGGTGACATGGCCAAAATCAAATCTCTTCTCACAGCGCATATTGACCGCACCAGACAAGCCTACAAAAGCGCCGCCATCGTCCTCGAAGGAGCGACCGCATCCTAGCAAAAACGTAGCTTCGTTGTGACGGGGGCGGGCCAGAACGGCGCCGCCCCTTTCTTTTGGGCACCTCACTGTCTTTTCTTTTTCAGTTGACATCTGAGATATCAGATGCCAATCAAAAAGCGGGAGGAAGCTTATATGACGCCAGCAATGAAACCTGACTCACCGGGGCTACAGCCACTGATCCAATTGGATCGGGTTGGCAAAAGCTTCGGCACGAACATTGTTTTGGATGGCGTCGACTTTGAATTGAGACCCGGCGAAGTTCACGCGCTATGCGGGGAAAACGGCGCCGGAAAATCCACCTGTCTCGGCCTGTTTTATGGACTTCACCAACCTTCTGCTGGGCGTATCCTGTGCGACGGCAAGGAACAGCGGGTCGAAAGCCCGTCGCGTGCGCAATCCCTGGGCATCGGCTGTGTATTCCAAGAGCTCAGCCTCGCTGGCGCGCTCTCTGTTGCGGAAAACATCTACGCGGGCCGCGTGCCCACCCGGTTTGGCGTAGTTGACTGGCCTGAACTGCGCCGCCGTGCGGAGGCGTTACTGGCGGAATTCGGTCTGGATATCGACGTCTCAACACCCGTGGAAAACTTACCGATCAGCTCCCGCCAGATTGTTGAAATCGCCAAGGCGCTGTCGTTGAATTCCCGCGTCCTTTTGCTGGATGAACCGACATCGGCATTGGCACCCGACGAAGTAGACGCACTATTCGAAGTCCTAAAGTCCCTGACAAAGAAAGGGATTGGCATCGTCTATGTCAGCCACCATATGGCCGAGATTTTCCAGATCTCGGATCGCATTACCGTTTTGCGAGATGGGCGCCACATCAGCACTTTACCGGTTTCGGAAACTTCTCAGGAACAAGTCGTTGCCGAGATGATCGGCGGCGCTCACCCCGGTGATGTCAAGCGGTCAGGTAAGGTTAACGGCGAAGAGGTTTTGCATGTCCAAGACCTAACCCATCCAGGTGAATTCGAAGACATTTCTTTCTCCATCAAAGCCGGAGAGATTGTAGGGATGGCAGGGTTGATGGGTGCTCGCCGCAGCGAGATTGTTCGATCGATTGTCGGGCTGATGTATGGCACGACCGGGGAGATCAGACTTCACGGCAAGCCTGTTAACTTTGCGTCCTTGCGGCAGGCGATGCGTGCTGGAGTCGGGTTTGTTCCCGAGGAACGCAAGACTGAAGGCCTCTTTCTGGAGCAATCACTCAGCGACAACCTGATCGCGGCTAGCCTTTCCGATCATGCGTCTGCTGGGCTCATGCGTTCGGGCTCGATCAAAGCAGCTAGCCAAGCAGCCATTGACGCCTTCAGTGTCAAAACCAGCGGGATTAACGAACTTGTTGGTGATCTCTCAGGGGGCAATCAACAAAAGATAATGTTGGCCAAGTGGCTCAAACGCGCGCCAGCTCTTCTGATCATCGAGGAGCCCACAAAAGGGGTCGATGTCGGAGCCAAATTCCAAATCCACACGGAACTATTGCGTCGAGCTGCCGAGGGAATGGCCATCCTCGTCGTGTCATCCGATTTTCCCGAACTTGTCTCCCTCTCAACCCGCATCCTTGTCGTCCACGACGGTCGCCTCATGGGAGACATCGCAGCCGCTGAGGCAACCGAAACAACGCTTCTTCAAATGGCCGCCGGAAATTCCGCCCCAATTGTTGATGCGCCCCAAACCAATCAATCAGGAGTCGCGACGTGACCATGACCGCTCAAGCCAACTTGCCCATGAAGCGTCCGCTGCTGCGCCGTGTTTTGCAAGCTTTTGTCGATATTCGTGAACTGACTCTGATCGTTCTGATCGCCGCCATCATCATCGTGATGTCCAACGTCAATCCCTACTTCCTCAGCTTCTCGAACTTTCGAGCCGTGGCCGTGGGCATGGCCCCGACCGCGATCATCGTGATCGGTATGGCGATCTTGCTTGCCTCTGGCGGGTTCGATCTTTCCGTCGGGTCGGTAATGGCCTTGTCTTCTACCGTCGTAGCCATGCTGCTTTTGACCGGCATGCCAATTCCGCTCGCTGTGGTATGCGGATTGGTGCTGGGTGGAATTGTCGGCGTAGTGAACGGTTTGCTGGTGACCGGCCTCGGGATCAATCCGCTTATCGCAACCCTCGGCACGATGTCGATTGCGCGAGGCATCGCTCTTGTCCTGACGGAAGGTTTCTCAGTCTCAAGCCTGCCGGCATCATTTGCCTGGATCGGTAAAGCTGACATAGGCGGCTTTCCGGTAATCGTCTTGTTCACCATTCTGCTCGTCGTTCTGTTTGACCTGGCCGTCCGCCATACACGCTTTTTCCGTCAGGTCTATTTCATCGGCGCCAATGAAAAGGCCGCGATGTTGTCAGGCATCCATGTCACACGCGTGCGTATCATTCTGTACGCACTGACCGGTATTCTGGCTGCTTTGGCCGGAGTTTTGCTGGCCTCGCGCCTGATGAGCGGCACGCCCACGGCAGGAAACGGTATCGAACTTCAGGTTCTGGCAGCGGCTGTCATCGGTGGCGCATCTCTACGCGGCGGCGAAGGTACTATTCTTGGTGCTTTCCTCGGCGTCGTTTTCGTAGCGTTGATCAACAACACTATGACGATGCTGGCTGTATCGATCTACTGGCAGATGATCGTCATCGGCGGTGTACTCGTTACAGCGGTCGCCTTGGACATGCTGATCCGAAGCAAACGGGGCTAATCCCGAAGCTTTCCAAAACTTAACAACAACCAAAGATCCAAAACAGGGAGACTACGATGACTGAATTGAATGTGAATCGGCGCAGGCTGCTGACAGCGGGCACCACCGCAGGATTGGCCGCAGCGTTTGGACTGCCCATGCTGTCCAAAGAAGCCATGGCGCAAGCGGCCGGCAAAGAGTATGTTTTCCTGTCCATTGTCACGCAGGTGCCGTTCTGGGTGGACTATCGCAATGCGATGGAAGACCTTGAAGAATTGATGGGCATCAAGGCCACATTCACCGGTCCGTTGGATTTCGACACGGCCGCACAAGCACGTCAATTGGATGAACTGATCGCAAGACGCCCCGCAGGCATTCTTATCTTCCCCGGTGATCCAGCCACTCTGGCCCCCGGCGTCGAACGTGCGGTCGAGGCGGGCATTCCGGTCACATGTTGTATTGGCGATATTCCCGACAGTCCCCGGTCCACATTCCTTGGTATCAACGGTGTTCAGGCAGGACGTGTCGGCGGCGAAATGCTCGCGCAAGCGATTGGCGGCAAGGGCAAAGTTATCCTCGGCACTTTCCCTGCCCCTTCCACATTGGAGCGTGTCGAAGGGTACAAACAAATCTTTGCCGAGAAATACCCGGATATCGAGGTTGTCGACGTCGTCAACGATAAGGCCGACCCTTCCTATGCGCCGACAGCCTACCTTCAGGCAATTCAGGCGAACCCGGATATTGTTGGCATTGGCGGCACGGACGGCGACAGCGGCAAAGGCGCGGCAATTGCAATCAATGAGGCGGGACGCAAGGACATCAAGATCGTCGCGATGGACCGAAATGATGATATGCTTCCCTATATCGAAGACGGCACAATTCACGGCGCTGTGGCTCAGAAATCCTATCTTGAGATCTTTCTCGCCTTCCACATGATGCATTGGCAGAACACTGACGCGCTGAAGGTCTTGCCCGATTGGAAGGCGGCTGGCATCAATCCTCTACCCGAGCGCGTTGAAACCGGGGTTATGCCGATTACTGCCGAGAACGTCGTCCAGTTCAAGCACACCTAAGCGATTGTCCCGGTGCATTCTATCGCGCCGGGAAACCGATAGGAGGGGGTTAAATGTTGGACCGATGGAGCGTTCTTCACCTGCAGCAAAACGATCTGCGGCTGACACTCCTGCCCGGCATCGGGGGCCGCTTATGGGATATAAACTTCCAAGGTCGCTCCCTCCTATTTCAGAACGCAGATCTCGACGGTTTGGATGTCGATGACACACGGCTTACTGATCTGCCCACACGCTCTCCACAATTTGGTTTTCCACTCTGGGGCGGCGAGAAGACTTGGATCGCCCCAGATGCGTCCTGGGTAAGCGGCGCTCCGTTTCCCGTGTTGGACAGCGGCTCTTACCAGATCACTTCTAGAAGCAGCACTCGTATCGACATGACCAGCGCATTATGCCCGACCTCGCACTTGTCAGTGTCGCGCCGCATCACGCTGACCTCTGCGGAAAGCTGGGAAATAGAACACATCGTGGTCAACCATGGGACCTCGTCGCGCCTGACTGGCATTTGGTCAGTCATGATGCTTAACACCCCCACCAAAATCGGTGTCGAGTTGGAAGACCCCGCGTTTTATCCTGTTTTTGGCTCTTCCGAAGGGATGATAGCGACGCACGGCAATGGCATTGTCGTGGATTGCAACAGACAGCAGGAATTCAAAGTCGGGTTACCGAACCCCAACGGTCGTACACTGATGCGGTGCGGCCCTAACACCCCGTTGCTAATGTGCTCGGTACCAGAACCTCAACAGGGCGATCAATTTGCACACGACTATCCGTTTGAGGTCTTTAATTCAGCCGATTACGCCTATTGCGAAGCGGAGTGGCACTCCCCGGCACGCAACCTCGCACCGAATGAAACGCTGAGTTTTCGGCAAACGTTCCGCGTCTTGACGGATGAAGATGCAACCCAATTGCCATTGGGGCTCACAAACAACAAGGAGTTCCTGTCATGCATGTCTTGATTACAGGCGCAGGCGGGCATCTCGGCCGCAAACTCTTCAACGCGCTAGAAAGCGACTCCGATTACACCGTCTCTGGCATCGACATCCGTCCCGTTGATCATCCCGACATTCACACAGCAGACCTGTCCGACGACAGCAGTTGGGTCAGTTTGCTTAAGGGAGTGGACGTTATCGTGCATCTAGCTGGTGACCGAGAGCCCTCCGCCACCTGGGCCTCCGCGATCAAACACAATATGGATGCAACGCTTTCTCTCTATCACCATGCGGCAGCCATGGGCGTCAGCCGCGTGGTTCTTGCCAGCTCCAACTGGGTTCACGGCGACAAAAGGTTCACGCATCAGGTGCTCAACAGCACGACACCACCAGGGCCAGTAAACGCCTACGGCATGTCAAAGCTATTCTGTGAACGGACAGGGGCTTATTTCGCTGAGCATCACGGACTGTCGGTCATCTGCTTGCGCATCGGCTGGACGCAATGGACTCACGGCAACCAACCCGGCACACACATGGCGATGGGCCGGTGGGGTCAGGAAATGTGGTTGAGTGATCGGGACTTTCTAAGCGGAATGCGCGCCGCAATAGATGCCAAGAATATTTCCTTCGCAGCCCTCAACCTAATGTCAGATAACCCGGGGATGCGCTGGGATATCACCGAAACGCGGAAAGCGATTGGCTACTCTCCAAAGGACGGAAGCCCCGCGAAAATAACATTGGGCATTTCCTTGAGATCCATGCTGCAGCGGCTGTTTACAGTCCGGCTCCCTAGTTATTTCACGACACGCTTTCCAGATTGGTAGAGTATAAGGCCCGGACATTGTTGCGTCTCGCATTCAGTTTCCGAAACCTCGCACCGAAGTAAGCGCTGAAAAGGTCATCTTTGTCCGCTTCGCGGTAGACGGAGAGCGACATAACGAGCGCCAGATTTGGCAACCATTGATGTTTGATACTTCGATAACAAACTGCAAACGTCGCTGAACGGGTGTTATCTGAAGCGATCTCTGGTTGAGTGCGAGCCTTATCTGCGGACCGAACGAACCATCATTTCAACCCCTCAGATATCATCCTTCCCACCACTTTCCTTTCGTGGCCAGCGGGATTTGGACAAGCCAAACGTCACTGGCCGTCAGGGTGTGGGCGCGGCCCTCCCCCTCGGGCAACCCTATTAGACAGGGCCGTGTCCTCGGTTGCGCCTCCGGTCCGCACCACCCCTGTCGAATAGCATTGCCTCGCCCCCTCCCGCGTTCGCCACGTGGCAGATCAGCAGGAACAGGCAGCTTCGCTGTCTGATCTGCAAATCAGCCCTGATTTTCCAAAAGGGAAGTCAGATCAAACAAAATCTTTGCGGGAGTATCAAAATGGGGATTCTGGATCAGTTTAAGACGCAAAGGTCAATTTCAACTTATGGCCAACATCGGGGGGTGCCTTCCGGTGTCGAACGTTCACCCGTTTCTGGTCCAACTGTGACGGTTGGGTCAGGTTCGTGTGACGTTCAACAGAAAACCAATGGCGGACCGAGGAGGATTCGAACCCCCGACCCCTTGATTCGTAGTCAAGTACTCTATCCAGCTGAGCTATCGGTCCGCGTTGGTGAGGCGGTATGTAGACCCACGTCAGAGGACGTGCAAGCCGATTCTTCAAAAAACTTTTAAAAAGTCACGTCGCCCTGCGGTAGCCTGATTTCAAAGGTGGTTCCCTCCGGTCCGGTCTGGGTTAGAACCAAGTCGCCACCATGTCCACGCACCAATTCTTGCGAGATGGCAAGCCCAAGGCCCGAGCCTCCTTTGCGCACCCCGCCTTGAAACGGAGTGAACAGGTTTTCGCGCGCTCGCGGGGGTAAACCAGGGCCGTTATCCCTGATCTCTACGCACCAGTCATTGTCGTGTACGCAGCCGGCAATCGTGATTCGGCCCGGTTTTCCGGACGCCACCAGCGCCTGACGCGCGTTGCGCACCAGGTTCATCATCACGCGGAAAATCTGTTCGGGATCTGCGCGCGCCACGAGGTCTTTCGGAACCTCGTTCACAATCTCGACACAGGCATCAGCAATGGCGAGCTTTTCACTTGCCACAACATCCTCGGCCACGTCGCGCAAAGGCACCATTGTCAAGGTCGGTGCCGGCTCTTCCGCCCGACCAAACGCCAGCGTGTTTTCACACAGGGACACAGCCCGCGTGATCGAGTTGACCAGCTTCGGCGCCATGCGCCGCACCAGCGGATCATCGCTGGCCTCGATCCGATCAGTGAACAGCTGCGCCGACGTCAGGATGTTGCGTAGGTCATGACTGACCTTGGCCACAGCACCACCCAGCTGCGCCAGTCGTTCGCGCTGTTTCAAAGCTTGCGTCAGTTCGGTCTGTAACTGCTGCAGCGCCTCTTCAGCTTCGCGCAACTCGGTCACTTTGGAATTGGGCGAGATGATCCCGCGGGCATCTTCGGGGGCGCTTGCATAGCGCTGCATGTACCCCACGACGCCCTTGATCGGCTTCACCAGAACAACGCGCACGGCAAGGAACAGGAAAAACGCGGTGATAATTGAAATGACAAAGGACAGGCCCAGAATACGCAGGCCATAATCGGTCATCGCCATCCGCAGAGGCTTGCTGTCTGTCGTGACCTCGATCAGAAGACCTGCATCTTTGACCGGCTCACCAATCACGCGAATGACTTCGTTTTCAGGTGTGAACAGGCGCGACATGGCGTCCCGGATTAAAATCCACGGACCGGCATCGCGCAGATCATAGGTATTGGCGATCTGTTCGGGAATGGGCGAGGACAGCATCAGCTGTCGAATTTCATCGCGCCGCAGCACCACATTATACACGCCCGCGTTGACCAGCAATTCGGCCTCAAGGTCTTCGGCCAGCATATCATCGGCCAGCAAGGCCAGCGAGGCAATCTGCGCACGCTCTAGACGGTTCAGCAGGAAATCTTCGCGAAACCGCGCAATCGAAGGGACAAAGATCAACACCTCGGCCAACATGACGAAGACCGTCGTCAGGATCAGAAATCGGCCCGACAGCGAGTTCACTATACGCTCCTTTTCCGGTCAGGGTATCCAGCGTTGGACGAACCCGACCACTCGTTTAACCATTTGATTCTCAAATAGCCTTGGCGTGAAATAGGCACCTGCCACGCGTTTGTTAAGCTCTCCGATCGTCGGATAGGGCGAAATCATCGCAGCGATCTGCCCCATCTTCAGATTATTGGCGAGCGCCAGCGACCACAAGTTGATCAATTCGCCCGCCTGATGACCCACGATTGTGGCGCCCACGGGACGGCCTTTTACGACCATGACCTTAATGAAGCCTTTCGTCTTGCGTTCGGTTATGGCGCGATCGTTATGGTGATAGTTAAAGCGCGCGATCTCGACCCTGTCGCCATGCTGGTCGCGGGCTTGCGCCTCGGTCAGGCCGACCTGCGCCAGCTCCGGGTCCGTATAGGTGGCCCAGGGGATATGTGTCGTTTTTGCCTTGGATGGCAGGCCAAACAAAGCCGAGCGGATGATGATCCCGGCATGATACCCGGCCACATGGGTGAATTGCAGCCCGCCCGCCACGTCGCCGATGGCATAGACCTTGCGGTTCGTGGTGCGCAGCGAGGCGTCCACCTTAATCCCGGTACGGGTTGGTTCGATCCCGGCGGCTTCCAGATTAAGGCGGTCGGTATTGGCCTTGCGCCCGGCGGCGATCAGCAGATGCGAGCCGGTGTAGATATCGCCATTCTCGGTCACGACATCGACCAGCCCGTTATTGTCCCTGATTTGGGCAACCATCGCCTGTTCATGCAGGGCTACACCTTCGGCGCGCAAAGTGTCCAACACAACAGCCGCCGCGTCAGGGTCATCCTTGCCCAGCGCCTGCATGCCTTCGATCACGGTCACCTCGCAACCAAGACGGATATGGGCCTGTGCCATCTCAAGCCCGATAGGGCCACCACCAATGATCAGCAGATGCTCGGGTTTTTCGCGCAGCTCGAATATGGTTTCGTTGGTGTAATATGGCACCTGATCCAAACCCGGGATCGGCGGCACCAAAGGCGACGAGCCGGTGGCAATCACCACCCGTCGCGCAGTGATCAAGTGATCGCCCGCCTGCACCTGCGTGGGGGAAACAAAGCTGCCGAATTCGCGTATCACTTTGACTCCGAAGCCTTCAAAGCGTTCCTGGCTGTCCATCGGTTCGATCTGGGATATCACGTCACGGACGTGATCCTTAGCAGCCGCATAATCCACTTGCGGCATCACGTCTGCCACACCCATGGCTGCGGCATGGGCCTGCCCATAAGCTGTCTTGCCGCTGGCGATCAGCGCCTTGGAAGGTACACAGCCAAAATTCAGGCAGTCACCACCCATCTTGTGACCTTCCAGCAAGATGACGTCGGCCCCCATCTGACTAGCCCCGGCGGCAACGGACAAGCCACCCGACCCGGCCCCGATCACCAGGATATCCGTCTTCAGTTCTTGCATGAGTTCAGGTGTCCTTATTGCCGCGCAGGGCTTTGATAACTATCGGCAACGCGGTCAGCACACACAAGCCCAGGATGGGTCCGATAACGAAGGGTTCCCACAGCAACGAGACATCCGGCGTCTCGCCGCGGTCGAACACGCCACCCAAACCAACACCGATCCAGGTGTACACGATGCCGCCCGGAATGATGCCCAGCGCTGTGGTGATCAAGAAGTTGCGGAATTTCACTCCCACCAGCGCTGGCACCAGATTGGCGACAAAAAACGGCACAACTGGCACAAGACGCAGCAGGAACAGCACCGAGATTTCGTTCTCGCGTAGGCCGTCCTTGAGCTTTTTCACGGTGCCTTCCGAAGCCTCCAGCCGTGCGGTCAGGGATTCACCCAGCCCCCAACGCGCGGCCAGAAAGATCGCCGATGCACCGATGGTAGCTGCAAAGACGTTAAAAACGGTTCCGGCAAAAAGGCCGAACAGAAACCCTCCGGTCATGGACGCCACAGCCGCGCCGGGCAGCGAAAAGGCGACGATGACGATGTAGGTCGCCACAAAAGCACCCGCCATGGACCAATAATTCGCATCCCGCCACGCCAAAAGGGCTTCGCGGTTGTCACGCAACGTCTCGAACGTCAGATAATCGCCCAACGTAAAGAACCCCACCGCAGCCACGGCGAGAATCACCAGCAAAGGTACGTGTCGCGCAAGCCCTCTGCGCGGGGTCTGGGTGGTTTCGCTCATCAAGCTGTCCGGTTTGGTGCGTTTCATTCTGTCCCCAACATGCGCCGCGCGGGACCCATGCAACAGGGACCTCACGCGGCGTTGATGCAAATGACGGGTAATGTGAGGGTTTGAGGCCATAAAACCGCTATTTTGAAACCTTTTGCGTGACGCCGTACCAGAATTGTTGCAAAAGGCGTCAAAACCCCCACCTAGGGGTTTGACTTACCCACCGCTACCCAGTAGAGGACGGGCTTCGAACACTAGGGCCAGGCGAATCCGCGCCGCACCCCACCGCATAGATTGGAGACGGAGCGATGAAACGCACCTATCAGCCTTCGAACCTGGTTCGCAAACGCCGCCACGGTTTCCGCGCGCGCATGGCCACCAAGGCCGGCCGCAAGATCCTGAACGCACGTCGCGCACGCGGCCGCAAATCGCTGAGCGCATAAACCGCTCACCGATCAGGTTATGAACATGACGCCGCCGGAGGCCCCTGAGGATGGTAAGAACCAGCCGAGGGTCAAGCCCCCGGCGGCGTCCGTTTGCGTGCCTGAAACATTGACTGTTCTCAAGAAACGATCCGATTTCCTGAAAGCCGCCCGCGCGCGCAGGCAGGGCACCTCGTCCATGATGGTGCAGGCGCGCAAACGTGCTGCGGATGAAGCTATGGGGATTCGCGTCGGTTTCACCTGTTCCAAGAAGGTTGGGAATGCGGTGGCGCGTAACCGCGCCAAGCGGCGCCTGCGAGAAGCTGCCCGCGCGGTGCTGCCCGCACAGGGTCAGAATGGTTGGGACTACGTGCTGATCGGCCGCGCCGAGGTCACTGCCGCGCGCCCGTATGAAGCTTTGCTGGATGATCTGCGCTATGCCCTGCGCAAAATTCACAGCGCGCGGAAATGACTCTGCTGTCTCATATCCTTGCCCTGCCCATTCGGGCTTATCGGCTGGTGTTCAGCCCCTGGGTTGGTTTCAATTGCCGCTATCAACCCACTTGCTCGGCCTATGCGCTGGAAGCATTGGAAAAGCACGGCGCCATCAAAGGCGCGTGGCTGACCGCCCAGCGGATCGGGCGCTGCCATCCTTGGGGTGGTGACGGGTATGACCCGGTTCCAGAGCAGAAACCAAAAGACTAGAGCAGACGTGTATCAAAGAATAGCTGTCTCAACTCGGCCTTAAAGCAAGGTTGCCCTGCGTCGTGTGTGTACGGGTCGGGATTTCCTCGCGGTCCAACTTGCCAGAAATGGTGTGGAACACGTCTTCAAGAAATACCGGGTCATCAAAATAAAACGTGTGTCCGGAATTAATACCGCCGTCAAAACCGCCTTGTTTAAAGCGCGCCGCGCAATACACATTGGCGGCCTTGCTATGCAGCGGCCTGTTCATACCATTCCGCCCAACCCTTGGTGCAACCCCGATCCGTTTGACCGCAGATATCGACAGTACGTCATCCATTGTATTGTAGTAATTCGTCAGTCGTACGCAGTGACGATAAAGCGATGAAGACTTGGAGCTCTCCGGATCAAGCGATTTGACAGACAGATCTCCAGCCACCAGCATGACCTGGCTGACTGACCAGCTTTTGCTGGCAATTCGGGCTCGGTCATCGGCATCATCAAATGCCTCGCGCACCACATAGCTGCCCATCGAATGTGCCAGTACGTGCAAGTCGATCCGACACTCTGGTCGCTGCATCTCCGAAAACATCGCGACGCCGTCCCTCACCAGCCGGAAAGCCGATTGCTTGGCATCCATCCGGTCCTCCAGGTAATTCAAGGCCGAATCCGCACTGGGCCAGTCAAAGCTGACAACAACGCCTTTGAAGCCGTGTTCTTTTAGCCCTGCTTTGATTTTGCGGTGCCGCACAAGAACTTCCGCCTGAGAGTTATTGAACCCATGCACGTAGAACACGATGTCACCCTCGGTATAAGGGTTCGTCGTACCACCCTGAGCGGCCAATATGACCTTGTCGCGCCATTCTCGCTTTGTGATCTTGTGCGACAGCATCATATCATCCGCGCTTTCCGGAATTTCCAGAAAATGGCTGGCTGCAGGCTCGTTAGAAAAGCCGTTTCCGCTTTTGCCGCGGGCAACAAAGGCATAGTCCATAATAATCTCCTCGATAAATGACGCCCTTTTATCACAGGTCAACAATGCCCCAAAATCTACAATCCGGCTTATCACGCTTGCTCGCTTGCCATATCGACTGTAACCACGGCGCATGTTTGACGAAACTGACGATATCCACCCGCTCTTTGCTGGCGCGCCCTCGACCACCGAGTTCAAGAAGCTGCGCAAACGCATCGTACGCCAGACCCGTGAAGCCATTGAGCATTACGGAATGGTGGACCCGTCCGCCCATGACAAGGACGGCAAACCGCCCCGTTGGCTGGTCTGCCTGTCGGGCGGCAAGGACAGCTATACCCTGCTTGCGGTTCTCTATGAACTAAAGTGGCGCGGGTTGCTGCCGGTCGATCTGTTGGCCTGTAATCTGGATCAGGGTCAGCCTGGTTTTCCCGCCACGGTCCTGCCCGAGTTTCTGGAACGCATGGGCGTGCCTCACCGCATTGAATATCAAGACACCTATTCCATCGTTGTAAATAAGGTTCCGCAGGGCCGTACGTTTTGCGCCCTGTGTTCACGCCTGCGCCGGGGCAACCTGTACCGGATCGCCCGCGAAGAAGGTTGCTCAGCCGTGGTTCTGGGCCATCATCGGGACGACATTCTGGAAACGTTCTTCATGAACCTCTTCCACGGCGGGCGTCTGGCCACGATGCCACCGAAACTGGTGAACGAAGAAGGCGATCTGTTCGTGTTCCGCCCACTGGCACACGTGGCCGAGACCGATTGCGAGAAATTCGCCACCTCGATGAACTATCCGATCATCCCCTGCGATTTATGCGGCAGCCAGGACGGCTTGCAGCGTCAGCAGGTGAAACAGATTCTGGATCAGTGGGAAAGAAACAGTCCCGGTCGACGCCAAGTGATGTTTCGGGCACTGACCAATGCGCGACCGTCGCATCTGTTGGACTCAAAACTGTTCGATTTCGCCAACCTTGCGCTAAACACTGGCAAAAAAGACGAAAATTCGGACGAGATTCCTCAGCTGCGTTAACGTCTGACTCAGATTGGTTTTCTACGGTTGCCCAATACGTGCTTTGCCAAACGTAGAGGCCCAGAAATCCGATGTGGAAACATATCAAATTCGAACGCGTTCTTGATGCTCTTGCTTCTGTTCTGAGTGGCCCTGCCGCGCTGGCCTTTGTGCCCGCCATCAGTTTGGCGGCGTTCTGGATTGGCGGGGAACGGGCGTTGGTGGTTGCCGCCCTCGTTTTACCCTTGATATTCGCAGGCGCGGCCACCTTTGACGCCCGCGCCAACAGGCAGCTTCAGCGGCGCAACCCGCCTGGTGGCATGATGGCGGTAGACAGCTTTTACAACGAGCTGGAAGGCATGTTCAAAAAGGCAGTAACCGATGGTGCGGATTCGGCTTGCCTTCTAATCGCCCTGGATGATTATTCCGACTTTCTCGATCTTCACGGCAATTCGGCGGCAAATCATCTGACTAATCAATTTGGCAGCCGCATTCTTTCTGTTATCCGAACACAGGATATCGCGACCCGCCTGGAACCTAACAAAATCGCAATCGGCCTGCATCCATCCCACCAATTGGATCTGGAGGCCTGCATTCAGATGGCGGGGCGCATTCAGGCTGTCGTTGAAGAACCCTTTACGCTCAACGGTGCTGGTGTCTACGTTTCCTGTTCAATCGGATTCAGCCTGCTGAGCAGCGGCCCTAAGGATCAGTACGAGGATTGGGTCGACGCCGCAAAAGCCGCCTTGGGCGAGGCGCAGCGGAACGGGCCGTCGACCATTCGCGCGTTTTCCAGCGAAACACAGCGTCGCTCACGCATTCGCGCCAATCTTCGCAAAGAATTTGAAGACGCGCTCGACAATGGTGAGATACGCCCTTGGTTCCAGCCACAAATCTCAACCGACACAGGTCGCGTTACGGGTTTCGAGGCTCTGGCCCGCTGGGAACACCCGCAAAAGGGTGTACTAAGTCCACAGGTATTCTTGCCGTTCGCTGAGCAGGCCGAGTTGATGGAGAAATTCGGTCAGGCGATGCGGCACCATGCTTTCGCCGCGATGCGCGATTGGGATCGCGCATCGGTCGTGGTTCCCCGGATCGGCGTGAATTTCTCATCTGAAGAACTCCGCGATCCAGCGTTGATCGACCGCCTGAAATGGGAGTTGGACCAGAATGATTTGACACCGGACAGGTTGGCGGTGGAAGTTCTGGAAACCGTGTTCTCGCGCCGCCCCGACGATGTGATAACCCGCAACGTGACCAGCATGGCCAAGTTGGGGTGCTGCATCGATCTAGACGATTTCGGCACCGGCCACGCATCTATTGCTTCGATCAAGCGCTTTGATGTTTCGCGGATCAAAATTGACCGCTCTTTCGTCGCCAAGGCAGATCGCGACGCCAGCCAGCAACAACTGGTCAGCGCAATACTGACGATGGCCGAGCGGCTGAATGTCGAAACGCTGGCCGAAGGGGTTGAGACCCAAGGCGAACATGCTTTGATGGCGCAATTGGGGTGCGATCATGTTCAAGGGTTCGGAATTGGCAAGCCAATGCCCTTTGAAAAGACGCTGAATTGGATCGCGGCACATCAGAACAAGGTCAACGGAATGCCGAAGATCAGGCGCAAAACAGGACCGTAATCGCTGATTTACGCCACAGAAACGCGATCCAAAAGGAAATGACGGGCGAATCCGCTTGACCTTTGGGCTTGCACTCTGTTGAACCCACCGGGTGTGTTTCACTGCTTAAGGTGGCTGTCCCCGATGGACGATCAGAACAAGAATCTCATCCTTGCAACCGTGCTCAGCTTTATCGTGATCCTTGTTTGGTTCGTGCTGTTTCCCCCGCCGGAGCAGACACTCACTCCAGACGAGGTTGAGATTGCAACCGCCGAGGGTAATGAGGTTCAGACGCCCAGCGCCGCAGGTACTGTGGGTGAGGCGACGGCGGCCGCAGAAGAAACCCTGCCCGAGGAGCAAGCCCCACGGGTTGAAATCGACACCCCCCGGCTGAAGGGCAGTCTGTCGCTGTCGGGCGGACGGATCGATGAGCTGTTCCTGAAGGACTACAAGGTCTCGATTGAAGAAGGGGCGCCAATTGTCGAATTGCTGTCTCCGGTTGGCTCGGACTCGGCTTACTATGCCCTGTATGGCTGGGCGCCGGGAACCGGTGTGGCAGGCGCGGATGTGCCCGGCCCGAACACGTTGTGGACGGTCGAAAGCGGCGAAACGCTGGACGTCGACGCTCCGGTCACACTGAAATGGGAAAACGACAAAGGTCTGACCTTCCGCCGCATGATCTCGGTGGACGAAAACTATATGTTTACGGTCACCCAGTCGGTCGAAAACAATACCCAGGCCGAGGTTGGCATGGCCCCCTATGGCATCCTGGCCCGCCACGGCATTGGCGAGGATGGCGATCTGCCCGGTCTGAAGAACTTTTTCATCCTGCATGAAGGCGTAATCGGCATGGCCGACGGCACGTTGGCCGAGATTGACTATGGCGATGTCCGCGATTTTGATATCGACCCGAACGAGCGCGCGCAAGCCGAGGTCTATCAGGTCAAAGAAGATGGTTGGATCGGATTTACCGATCACTATTGGATGACCACACTGATCCCGGAACCGGGAACACCGTTCAAGGCCGCAGCAAAATACGACGAACGCCGCAAGATATACCAAACCGAAACAGTGCTGCCGACCCTGACGGTCGCCCCCGGCGCTACCGAAGAGGTCACCACACAGCTGTTCGCAGGTGCTAAGGAATGGGAAACCATCCGCGAATATCAGTCGGAAGGCGTACAGAAATTCATCGACAGCATCGACTGGGGTTGGTTCTTTTTCCTGACCAAACCGATCTTCTGGCTGCTGCATAATATCAACGCGTTGATCGGCAATATGGGGTGGTCGATCATCGGCCTGACCCTGATCATCAAGGCGATCCTGTTCCCGTTGGCGTATAAGTCCTACGTCTCGATGGCAAAGATGAAAGAGCTTCAGCCGCAGATGGAAGCCCTGAAAGAGGCAGCAGGCGATGATCGTCAGAAGATGCAGCAAGGCATGATGGAGCTGTACAAGAAGGAAAAGGTGAACCCCGCCGCAGGCTGTCTGCCGATCCTGATGCAAATCCCGATCTTCTTCTCGCTGTACAAAGTGATCTTCGTCACCATTGAACTGCGTCAAGCGCCGTGGTTTGGCCCGTTCCGGGATCTCAGCGCGCCGGACCCGACCTCGATCATGAACCTGTTTGGACTGCTGCCGTTTGCCGGTCCGCAGCCCGACACGATCATGGCACTGATCTTTATTGGTATCCTGCCGCTGTTGCTGGGTATCTCGATGTGGCTGCAGCAAAAGCTGAACCCGGCGCCAACCGATCCGACGCAGGCGATGATCTTTGCCTGGATGCCTTGGGTCTTCATGTTCATGCTGGGCAGCTTTGCGAGTGGTCTGGTTGTCTACTGGATCGCGAACAACACGATCACGTTCACCCAGCAGTACCTGATCATGCGCAGCCAAGGCTTTAAGCCGGACGTGTTCGGCAACATTAAGTCCAGCTTTAAGCGCACGCCGAAAACGGATGATAAATGACAGCTGAAGTGACCCAGCTTTGGCGGCATCCGATCAAAAGCCATGGTCGCGAAGCCGTCGAAACCGTAAACGTGACCCCCGGGCAGACCATGCCCGGGGATCGCGTTTGGGCGGTTGCGCATGAGGCATCCAAAGCGGATGATTCAAAATGGGTCCCTTGCGCCAACTTCAGTCGCGGCGCAAAAGCACCACAGTTGATGGCGATTTCAACGCAATCAAACGGCGACACACTGACGTTGTCCCACCCGGATCGCCCGGACCTGACCTTTGCCCCAGACAGTGAGCAACAGGCGTTTCTGGATTGGGTCCGGCCCCTAATGCCCGCAAACCGCGCGGCCTCGGCACGGATCATTCGGGTTCCAGGGCGCGGGATGACCGACAGTGATTTCCCTTCAATCAGCCTATGCAACCTGGCATCGCATCGTGCGGTCGGACAAAAGCTGGCTCAAGATTTGTCGGTGCGCCGCTGGCGAGGCAACATCTGGTTCGACGGCCTGCCCTTGTGGGAAGAATTCGACTGGCTGGGTCGTGAGGTTCAGATCGGCGAGGCCGTGCTTCGCGTACGCGAGCGCATCACCCGCTGTTTGGCAACCACAGCCAACCCTGACACAGGTGTACGCGATACCGATACATTGGGCGCACTTGAAACCTGGGGTCACCAGGATTTCGGCGTCTATGCCGAAGTTCTTGAAGGCGGCGCAATCTCGGTTGGCGATAAGGTAGAATTGTTATGAGCCCCCTCCCGTTTCCTTTAGCCGAAAACCCCGATGAATTCGCGTTGGAGCGCGGACGCAAATTGTTTGCGGGCGAGTCTGAATTCGTCAAGGGCGTGGTCGCCATGGATGGCCTACCTGCGCCGGATCGGCTTGAGGTTTGCTTTGCCGGCCGTTCCAATGTGGGCAAATCCAGCCTGATCAACGCGCTGACGGGCACCAAGGGACTGGCGCGCGCGTCGAACACTCCGGGCCGCACGCAAGAGATCAACTTCTTCACTCAAGGCCCCGAACTATATCTGGTCGACTTGCCCGGTTATGGCTACGCCAATGCGCCAGTGAAGGTGGTGGAAAAGTGGCAGCGGTTGCTGAAACAGTACCTGAGCGGACGTCAGACCTTGCGCCGGGCCTTTGTCCTGATCGACGCGCGCCATGGGGTAAAGCCGGTGGATGCCGAGATCATGAAGCTGCTGGACACCAGCGCTGTGACTTTTCAATGCGTTCTGACCAAGGCAGACAAAGTCAAAGCCAAAGAACGCGAAAAGGTGCTGGAACAAGTGCGCAGCGCATTGTCGAAACATCCTGCGGCCTTTCCTGAAATCGTGCTGACCTCGTCCGAAAAAGGCGATGGCATTCCGACCTTGCGCTCGATCATCGCGCATCTGGAATGACTCTGCCGCTTCGTCTCTTTGCCCTGTTGACCACACTGGCGCTGTTGCTGACCGGTGTGATTCCTCAGGGCTGGATGCCCACAATGGGCAATGACGGCAAGGTGTTGCTGGTTCTCTGCACCGGCGAAGGCACGGTCGAGCAATGGGTCGATCTGAACCCGAACGATCCCATACACGACGACACTGACGAGCGCGCGATGTGCCCCTTCGCGGGGCTGACCGCTGATTTCACCCTGACCACCGTCGGGGACACCATGCCTTTCGAGGCAACGATCCAGCCGCGCTGGGTCCATCACGACTTTACCCATCGCAGCGCCGGGTTCTATGCCCGTTATGACGCGCGGGCGCCTCCCGTCTTCTCCTGATTCACCTCAACATCTGAGAGCCCGCGCATACGCTGCGCGGGGCAATTTTCGAATCCGGAGAACACTATGGCATTTGATAGCCAAACCCTGGGGGACACCCCGGCGCAAAACATTGCTGCGCAAAAGTTCTACTTCGCCGCCTGGCGGTGGCATTTCTATGCGGGGATTTTCGTTATCCCCTTCCTGATCATTCTGGCCGTCACCGGGTTGATGATGATGCTCATCACCCAATATGACGGTCGCGATGGCGAAAAAATTGCGGTCGAAGTTCAGGGAACCGCCCTGCCAATATCGCAACAGGCCGAGGTCGCGCTAACCGAACTCCCCGGCACAGTCGTCGAATGGATTGGCCCGAAAGCCGCCGATCTGGCCACCGTGTTTCGTATCAAAACCGAGGCAAGCCAACGCCTTATTGCCGTCGACCCCTATGCCGGAGAGGTCCTGCAAATCTGGGATCGTCGCGCGGGCTGGTACGATCTGGCGGACAATATTCACTCGACCCTGCTGATCGGGACAACCGGGGATCGCATCATTGAAATCGCTGCCGGTCTGAGCCTGCTGATGGTCTTCACCGGTCTTTACATGTGGTGGCCACGCGGCAACGCCATGGCTGCATTTGTCCCCAACCTGCGCACGCGAGGCCGTGCTTTGTGGAAATCCCTACATGCCGTGATCGGGTTCTGGATGTCCGGGCTGCTGGTTGTCTTTCTGATCTCGGGCCTCTCCTGGGCCGGTGTCTGGGGTGGAATGATCGTACAACCCTGGAGCAGCTTCCCCGCCGAGAAATGGGACAACGTGCCCCTCTCGGACGATATCCACGCCAGCATGAACCACGGGCACCAAAACGACGTTCCCTGGGCGCTAGAGCAAACGCCGATGCCCGCCTCGGGTTCTGAGGCCGGGATTGATGGCGTACCGCAAGGCACGCCGGTGGATATCGATGCCTTGGTGGCGTTGGGAGTGGCGCTGGACATGTCAGGACGCTTCCGCGTCGCGTATCCCAACGGCGAGGAGGGCGTCTGGACCCTGAACCGCGACAGCATGAGCAGCGACTCGACCGATCCGGCAAACGACCGCACCGTTCATGTGGATCAGTATACCGGCAAGATCTTGGCCGATGTGCGGTATCAGGATTATTCGCTGATGGGGAAGTCCATGGCTGTTGGCATTCCGTTTCACATGGGGCTGATGGGGACGTGGAACTTTATCCTGAACGTCGTGTTCTGCCTGTCGGTCATCTTTGCTTGCGTCTCGGGCGTGGTGATGTGGCTGAAACGGCGGCCACAGAGTGCGGGGCGACTGGCCGCGCCGCCAATGCCTGCGGAAATGCCGCTGTGGAAAGGGGCTGTTGTGATCGGTCTGTTCACCGCGATGGCCTTCCCGCTGGTGGGTCTGACATTGCTGGCGGTGCTGGTCTTTGACCTTCTGCTGGTCAGCAATATCCCGGTGATGAAAAAAGTCCTGAGCTGACAAATCCGGGCCGCATCGCATCGGTGCGGCCCGATCTATCCCGATGTTTCCGCTGTCTGGGTTTGGCAGCGTCCGCCAATGTCCTATACGTGCTGTGCCCCATTCACCTCGATTTCCGCCCCCGAGATGTATGAGCTTTCCTGAGAACACAGGAAATAGATCGCCGCTGCGACTTCTTCAGGCTGCCCTAACCGTCCAAGTGGCAGATTTTCCACTATTTTATTGGTACCGGGGCTGAGGATTCCGGTTTCAACCTCACCAGGTGCGATTGCGTTCACCCGCACGCCCATTGGGCCGAAGTCATGTGCCATTTCCCGCGTCAGCGCTGCCAGCGCCGCCTTGGATGTAGCGTAGGCCGCGCCTGCAAACGGATGTACGCGCGCGCCTGCAATGGATGTCACGTTAACGACTGATCCACGGGCTGCGGCCAATTCCTCTTTCAAGCCGCGCGCCAGAACAACGGAAGCAAAGAAATTGACGTGGAACACCTGCCCCCAAGTCATGAGGTCGGTGTCCAGCGTATTCAATCGCTCTCCTTCTGGGCCCTTCGGCGACACCCCCGCGTTGTTGACGAGGGCGTGTAGCTTGCCTCCGACCATTTCTTGCAGGACACCAACTGAATTGATCGTTTCGGCAGGATCGCTCAGATCCAGCTGCAAATGATTTTCTTTTCCTTCCCACGGACAATCATCCGGCACAGGAGAGCGCGAGCACGTGATAACCCGCCAACCTTCGGCATGGAACCGACGAACCGTTGCGAACCCAATGCCCCGGCTAGCACCCGTCAGAATAAGAGTTTTTTGCTCCATTGGATGTGTCTCCTGTTTCAGGGCATGCAGGCACACTAACAGTGGCGACTGCACTCACAACAGCGATCTTGGCTTATGCCGCCAAAACGCCTAACACGTGAGGAAGAGGACCAAGATATGAAGACACGAGACATGAACCGGGACTGGATCGCCACCGCCGCCACTTTGAACAGCGCATTGCCGTATCTGCAACGCTATGACGGTGCAATCGTCGTCATCAAACTGGGCGGCCACGCCATGGGCAGCGACGAAGCGATGGAAAGCTTTGCCCGCGACGTCGTTCTGATGCGTCAGGTCGGGGTCAACCCGGTGGTCGTGCATGGCGGCGGGCCGATGATCAACGCGATGCTGGATCAGCTGAACATCCAGTCGGAGTTCGTGAACGGCAAACGTGTGACCGACAAAGCCACCGTCGAAGTGGTCGAGATGGTGCTGTCCGGTCTGGTAAACAAACGCATCGTGCAGGCAATCAATGGTCAGGGCGGCAAGGCGGTGGGCCTGTCGGGCAAGGATGCCAACCTGATGATCTGCGATCAGGCCGATCCGTCACTTGGGTTTGTCGGCTCTCCGTCGCAGATGGATCCGGCGATTTTGCATAACCTGTTCGCGCATGACGTGATCCCCGTGATCGCGCCTCTGGGCGCAGGTAAGAACGGCGAGACCTTCAACATCAATGGCGACACTGCTGCCGGGGCTATTGCTTCGGCGCTCAAGGCGGACCGGCTGCTGCTGCTGACGGATGTTTCGGGCGTTAAGAACGCGGGCGGCGAGGTTGTGACCGAGCTGAAAGCCGGTCAGATCCGCGAAATGACCATGGACGGCACCATTGCGGGTGGGATGATCCCCAAGACCGAAACGGCTCTGGATGCCTTGCACAGCGGCGTACGGGCCGTGGTCATTCTGGATGGGCGTGCGCCCAATGCGGTGCTGTTGGAGCTGTTCACCGAACACGGCGCAGGCTCGCTTATCCGGCCCGACTAATTACCCAACGGAGGAGACATGACCGGACGTCCCCCGACCTCCTCATCAACCTTCTATGACCGCGTGGAACATGCGGTGCTGCAAGCGGGTCTGATCGTGATGGGCGCCCTGCACCCACACCGGGTCGACGCCAAACAATTGGATGGCGGCACGCTGATCCTGTTGGGCGCGGGAAAATCATTCTGGCCCACGCTGAAATCCGCACCCGAATGGCCAGGCGACCACCCGGTTGATCGGTGGTCAACGCGCGTGGTTGGGCAGTTGGCCCACGATATGGGGGCCGAGGCACATTTTCCCTTCGGCGGCCCGCCCTACGCACCCTTCATCGACTGGGCCCTGAAATCCGGGCGTACCTTCAGCAGCCCGGTGGGCGCGCTGGTGCATGATACCGTCGGCATGATGATCTCATACCGTGGGGCGCTGCATTTTACCGAAGAGTTCATTATCCCCGAGGTTCCCGGCTCCTCTCCTTGCATCAACTGCCCGGCCCCCTGTACCCAAACCTGCCCCGTCGGCGCCCTGAACAGTCAGAATTTCTATGATGTCGGGGCCTGTCACGCTCATCTGTCCACCGCGGCAGGGCAGACCTGCATGACAGGTGGGTGTCTGGCGCGGCTGTCCTGCCCCCTTAGCGAGGGTGCAGGGCGCGATGCTGAGCAATCCGCCCATCACATGAAGGCCTTTCACCCGTCATGAGCCGCACCCTGATCCTGACTCGCCACGCGAAATCCAGTTGGAATGACTTGTATCTTTCGGATCATGATCGCCCTTTGAACAAACGCGGACGCAAATCCGCCCCGGCGATAGCCGGTTGGCTGCGCGCAAACGGCTGGCTGCCAGATGAGGTGCTAAGTTCAACATCGACCCGCACCCGTGAAACCTGGGACCGTATGGGGCTGCAGGCGGACAAGATCACGTTTCACCGTGCGCTTTATCACGCGGAGTCCGAAGACATTCTGACCGAATTGTCAGGGGCGACAGAACCCACAGTGCTGATGCTGGGCCACAACCCCGGGATCGGCGTCTTTGCCAGCCGCATTGTCCGGGAGGCACCAGACCACGCCCGGTTCCACGACTACCCGACCTGCGCCACCACCGTGATCCGGTTTGATATCGACGACTGGGCGCATGTCCGATGGCACAGCGGCACCGTGCAGGGGTTTGTCATTCCACGGGAGCTGCTGGAATGAAAAAAGGCGGGGCAAAACCCCGCCTTTTCGTCCGGTTCTCTGGGATCAGTGGCCCAGAATCTGGCTGAGGAACAGCTTGGTCCGTTCGCTTTGTGGGTTGTTGAAGAACTCTTCCGGTTCGTTCTGTTCCACAATCTGACCGGCATCCATAAAGATCACACGGTTGGCGACCTGACGGGCAAAGCCCATCTCGTGCGTCACGCACAGCATGGTCATGCCTTCCTCGGCCAGCTCGATCATGGTGTCGAGCACCTCTTTGATCATCTCAGGGTCCAGCGCCGATGTCGGTTCATCGAACAACATGATCCGCGGCATCATGCAGAGCGAGCGGGCAATCGCCACACGCTGCTGCTGACCGCCCGAAAGCTGACCGGGGTATTTGTCGGCCTGTTCAGGGATTTTCACCTTTTCCAGGAAATGCATCGCACGCTCTTCGGCCTCTTTCTTGGGCGTCTTGCGCACCCAGATCGGAGCCAGCGTGCAGTTTTCCAGGATAGTCAGGTGCGGGAACAGGTTGAAGTGCTGAAACACCATGCCAACCTCGGACCGGATCTTGTCGATGTTCTTGAGGTCATTCGACAGCTCGGTCCCGTCCACAACGATCCTGCCCTGCTGGTGTTCCTCCAGCGCGTTCAGGCAGCGGATCAGAGTGGACTTGCCCGACCCCGATGGCCCCGCGATCACGATCCGCTCGCCCTGGTTGACGGTCAGATTGATGTCGCGCAGCACGTGGAAGGCCCCGTACCACTTGTTCATGTTGGTGATTTCGATGGCGACCTCGTCGCTCACCTGCATCTTCGAGCGGTCGATTTCGCGTTCAATTGCAAGTTCAGACATGTGTTGAACTCCTTAGCGGTGGCCAGTCTGAAGCTTGCGCTCCAGATACATGGAATAACGGGACATGGAGAAGCAGACGACGAAGAACAGCACGCCGATAAAGGCGAACAGCTCCCAGTAGACGCCGTTCCAGGCGGTATCGGCGCGGATGCCGTTGGTCAGGCCAATCACGTCGAAAAGACCGATGATCGAGACCAGCGTGGTATCCTTGAAAATGCCGATAAAGGTGCTCACGATGCCCGGGATCGAGATTTTCAGCGCTTGCGGCATGATGATCAGCCGTTGGGCCTGCCAGTAGTTAAGGCCCAGACTGTCGGCCCCTTCGTACTGACCGCGCGGCAAGGCTGCCAGACCACCCCGGATCACCTCGGCCATATAGGCGGCCGAGAATAGGGTCATCATGATCATCACTCGCAGGATGATGTCAAAATTGGTTCCCGGCGGCAGGAACAGGTTCAACAGCAGCGAGGCCACGAACAGCAAGGTGATCAGCGGCACGCCGCGAATGAACTCGATAAAGCCCACGCACAGGTATTTGACGATCATCAGATCGGACTGCCGACCCAGCGCCAGAACGATGCCAATTGGCAGCGAGACACCAATGGCCACAACACCCAACAAGATTGCCAGCATAAAGCCACCAAAGTCGCGGCTTTCGACCGGCGCGATACCAACGGGAATCACTGAATCGATCGCAACAGCAACCGGTCCAGAGGCAAACAACCACCAGAGTATCGGCAATCCAATCGCCAGAATCAGCGCCATCAAGGAACCTGCGGCGGGTAGCGCCAGCTTGTATACAAAGTACCCAATGGCGAACCCAGCAGCGACCATCAGCGGCCCCCAAATGCTTCCACCCCACATCAGCCAAGGCAGCAGAAACGGATAGGCCGCCGTTACGAACAACAGCTTACGCGGCACTTTGGTGAACAACACCGGCGCAATAGCAACCAGCAACAGGATGAAGGTCAGGTTCGGCCGGAAATAGGCCGGCCAGCCGCCCGATTCAGGTGGGTTAGACCACGTCGCGTCCGGATGCGCCGGATAAGGCGGATAGAACCCGTACAGCAATTGCAGCCACCGGTCCTTGATAACACCCCAGCAGGCATGGCCATGAGTATCACCCCATGTCGCCATCATGATCTCGCGACATTCCGACAGAGAATTGGCATTCCATACGGATTCGAACGTCCATGACAGGATGTTGGACAGCACATAGTAGATGAAGAACAGTGAGATGATGGTCAGGATGGCGTTGAGCCAGCTTGAGAACAGGTTATGCCTGATCCATCCCAGCACACCGACCTCGGATGCGGGTGGTGCCTGCTCCGGCAACATTTCCGTGCGGACAAATGAAACATCACTCATATTACCGCTCCACCAGTTTGACACGGTTGTTGTACCAGTTCATCACCGCCGAAATGCTCAGCGAGATGGACAGATAGACCAGCATCAGCAGCAGAACGCATTCCAGCTCGCGGCCGGTCTGGTTCATAGTGATGCCACCCAAAGTACCCGTGATGTCCATATATCCGACCGCGATCGCCAGCGACGAGTTCTTGGTCAGGTTCAGATAGTTCGAGATCATCGGCGGGATAATCACCCGCAACGCCTGCGGCAGGATCACCAGACGCATGGTCCGGCCAGGGCGCAGACCCAGTGCGGATGCGGCCTCGGTCTGACCCTTGGAAATTGCCAGAATACCGGCGCGCACGATCTCGGCGATGAAAGCCGCAGTGTACAGCGACAGGGCCAGCCACAACGCGATCAAAGAGTTCCGCATATGGGTGCCACCGGTGAAGTTAAAACCTTTCAACTCGGGGTAGCCTAGATGAAAGCCTAGCACTGTCAGCAGAATGATCGACGGAACGAACAGCAAACCCAGCTGGATGTGCCAGATGGTCGGACGGTCACCCGTCTTTTCCTGCGTCGCATTGGCCCAGGCCGACACTTTGCGCATTGCGAAGATGCTGCCGCCAAGCACGATCAGGAAGGCGATGAGGTCCAGCGAAACATCGAACCGCAGGCTCGACGTGCCGAACAGGTGGATGTCACCCAACCCACGCGAAAACAGGAATTCGGGGATATAGACCCCGCGATTGGTCACAGCGACTGTGCCGAACAGATCCATAGTGGCTTCTGGGTTTTCACCCCGGAAGGCGCGCGGTGCCGGCAGGCTTTCGATCAGGATCGCCATGGCGAACACGATCCAAAGCAGCACTGGCACGTTGCGGAACATTTCGACATAAACCGTCATGATCCGCGCGATCAGCCAGTTATTCGACAGGCGCAAAACACCGACCATAACGCCAATGATCGTTGCCGTGATACAGCCCAGAACTGCAACAACCAGCGTGTTTAGCAGGCCTATGAACGCCGCACGCAGATGGGTATCGCGCGAGTCGTATTCCAGCAGACGCTGGTTGATGTCATAGCTGGCCGGTTCGGCAAAAAAATCGAACCCGACTGTTCTGCCCAGTGTTTCGAGGTTCTGAATGGTGTTGTTGATAATCCAGGCTGCCAGAAGCATGAAACCGATCATCGCTATGACCTGAATGGTCGCAGATCGGTACCGCGTATCGTAAAGGAGCATGGACAGCCGGAAGTGCTCCTTCGGCGGGTCAGTGAGTGTCGTCATGACCTATGTTTTTCCCCGTGCATCCCGGTTTATGGCAGAGTTTGCTTCTGCTCAGATCGTTCCGGGCGTGTTTCTTATGGAAGGAAAAAGGGCGCAGGTTGCCCCGCGCCCTTTTCCGTGGTTTTTAGCGGAAGGGCGGTGCGTAAAGCAGACCGCCATCAGTCCACTGAGCGTTCAGGCCGCGTGCCAGACCGATCGGAGTTTCTTCACCGATGTTCTTGGCAAACACTTCGCCATAGTTGCCGCCGACTTTGATCGCGCGCTGTGCCCAGTTCGCGTCCAGACCCAGCATCTCACCCAGCGTACCTTCGGTACCCAACAGGCGGTTTACCTCTGGGTTGTCGGTGGCACCGCTGGACATCTCGTCGATGTTCGCCGAGGTTACACCCAGCTCTTCCGCCGCGATCAGTGCGTTGAGGGTCCAGCGGACCACATCGCCCCATTCGTGATCGCCATGACGGACCAGCGGGCCCAGCGGCTCTTTCGAGATGATTTCGGGCAGGATCACGTGATCACCAGCGTTTTCAAAGGTGGCACGAGTTGCCGCCAGGCCAGATGCGTCGGTGGTATAGACGTCACAGGCACCAGCCAGATACTGCTGCTGCGCTTCGGCGTTGGTTTCGATCGGAACCGGCTCGTAGCTCATGTTGTTTATGCGGAAGAAATCCGCCAGGTTGAGCTCGGTCGTAGTGCCGGTCTGGATGCAGACCGTCGCGCCGTCCAGTTCCTTGGCCGAGCTGACGCCCAGAGCCTTGGGAACCATGAAACCCTGACCATCATAATAGTTGATGCCGACGAATTCGAACTTCAGGTCGACGTCGCGGCTGAAGGTCCAAGTGGTGTTGCGGGCCAGCATGTCGATCTCGCCCGAGGCCAGCGCGGTAAAGCGTGTCTTACCGGTGGTCGGAATGAATTCTACAGCGGTCGGATCGTCCAGAACGGCGGCTGCAACGGCGCGGCACACGGCCACGTCAAAGCCCTGCCATTCGCCATTGGCGTCCGGGCTGGCAAAGCCGGGAACACCGGTCGCCACGCCACAGTTCAGTTTGCCGCGCGCCTTGACATCATCAGCAGTCCCCGCCGCAGCCGCACCAGCAGCCAGGCCGGCGATGGTTGCCACGCCCAAGATTACGGATTTTTTCATTTTTACCTCTTCCTGATTTCCCGTCCCTATCCAGAGACGGCTCTGTCCGGCACCTTTGGCACCAGAAAGGTTTCCCCAAAGGTGTCTCCCCTTTAGTGGGCACGAGTTTGGGCGTATTCATAAACAAACGTCAAGGCCCGGATCAGGGAAAACGATGAGTCAATTCAAAGATGACTCGTTCCACGTTGGAAAATCAGGCTGTAAGGGATCAAATCGAGAGGTCAAAAAATCTTTTTGCGTGCAAAAAGGCCGCCTTTTTGGTTTCCGCTACGTCAAATGCCTCATCGTCGTGGCCCCATTGCTCAATCTGCCAAATTTCATCCAGCCTGGACATTTGCCAGATTTCTTCAACATTGCGCCAGTTCAGAGCAGTCGCAAAACCAAGGACAAGCGAGCCTGACAAGCTGACAAGATCATGGAATGCGGCCAGTTGAAAATCGTTAAGCTGATGAACACGCAGCTTTAGGGTGTTCAAAGCCGTTTCCGATTGCGGCTGATGCAACACACCAGCCACGGGCAACAGCCGCGCAGATAGCACCTCGGCCGCCCAGTCCAGGGCCGGGTCCCATTGCTCGGCCTGACGTTTTTGCAACTCTTGCGGGTGTGCCGCGCGGTAGCACAGCAAATCCGAATCCCCATAGTCGGCCAACATGTCCGCAACCTCGGCGTGTTGATGGTGGACCTTGTCGATGGCAGCGTTGGCCGATCGTGTGAATGGCATGACTCGCGGGTCGATCTCTTTTTCCTGCGCGTCCCATTCAGCGGCAACCTGTTCGGCCATAGCATGTGTGGGCAGGATCAAGGCTGCCTTAGCCGGAGTTTTCACCCGGCGTCCGTCCAATTCGACAGTGAATCCCCCTTCGGCATCGACCACGGCACTTTCGGTCCAAAATCGCTTGGGTTTCCAATCGCTCATGTTGTCAGGTCCAGATATCGTCCAGCGCTTGCGGCAGCTGGTCAAAGGTTTCAATTACACAGGTCGCACCGTCCAGAGCGGACCGGTCGTGATAGCCCCAACTGACACCGATGCCCGTCACCCCGGCGGCGCGGGCCATGTTCATGTCGAATCTTGTGTCGCCAATCATGACCGTGTTGGCCGCGTCCACCCCGGTTTCACTGCGCGCGGTGTCGATCATCGAAGGGTGCGGTTTCGACGGGTGGTGATCCGCAACCTGCCGGGTCACGAAATACCGCTCCAGCCCATGCGCCTCGATCAGTGCGTCCAGCCCGCGCTGGGACTTACCGGTGGCCACGCCCAACAATATTTCAGGCACTGCGTGCAGCGCCTCAATGGCATCCCGCGCGCCAGGATAGAGAGGAGAGCTTGCAGCGCCATTTTCAAGACGGTGCGCGTGATAGGCTTGTTTATACCCCTCGACCAGGCACTGCTGATCACTGTCCGAATGTTCTGGCGCCAGTTGTGCCATCGCGTTGGGCAGGGACAAACCAACAATGGACAGAATTGCGTTGCGGTCAGGCACCGGTAGGGACAGCGCCCGAAAACTGGCGGTCATCGCCGCGACGATGCTGCCCTGGCTATCGACAAGGGTGCCATCCACATCGAACAGCACCAAACGCAGCGGTGCGCTCATTGCAGTTCCTCGAAGGGATCATCGGCGGCCAGATCCTCGGTCCAACCAAAGGTGTCCCAGCTGTGTTTCATGTGATCCGGCAATGGCGCAGTAATGGTGATGGTCTTGCGCGTGGTGGGATGCTGGAACGAAGCCTGCCGTGCGTGCAGATGCAATTTCTTGCTGATGATACCGCCCAGTTGCGCGCCCCACCCGTCACCAAGGTTTTCCTGACCTGAGCCGCCGTATTTGCCATCGCCGATGATGGGATGCCCAATTGCGGCCATATGCGCGCGCAGCTGATGCGTGCGGCCCGTGATCGGCTCCATCGCCACCCATGCAGCGCGCCCAGCCACCCGGTAAAGCGTGGCATAGAGCGTGTGCGCCCTTTTCGCGCCCGGCGTGTCATTGATTTCGTTCAGATGCACGGGGATCATCTTTTCACCCTCACCGTGCTTGCCGTGGCCTGCGGCTTTGACCAGCCCGGTCTTGATCTCACCCAGATAGGGCGTCGGCACCCCGGCGACCAGCGCCCAATAAATCTTGCGCGTATCGCGGTGACGGAAGGCGGTAGTCAGCCCTTTGGCCGCCTCGCGCGTGCGCGCCATCAGCAATACGCCCGAGGTGTCTTTGTCCAGCCGATGCACAAGGCGGGGGCTCTCGTCATATCCAAACCGCAGCGCCTCGGACAGGCTGTCAACGTGGCGCGTCTGGCCACTGCCGCCCTGCACCGGCAGGCCTTGGGGTTTGTTCAGCGCCAGAACGTCATCATCGCGATAGATGACGCAGGACTGGATCATCTTGGCGTCGGCGTCCGAAATACGATGTTTGACCTCGGCAGGTTTGTGATCGGCATCGGGCAAAGGCGGTACACGAACGACCTGACCAGCCTCAAGCCGGGTCGAGCCTTTCACCCGCCCGCCTTCAACCCGCAGCTCGCCCTTGCGGCACATCTTTTCGATGCGCCCCTGGCTGACATGGGGAAACAGGCGGCGCAGCCACCGGTCCAACCGCTGGTCGCCGTCACCTTCTGCCACGGTGATCATCTGTACGCCGCTCATGCCGATATCCCCTGCGTCGCGCGACGTGTCCGCGCGCTAAGCCTGTCTGTACGTGTCCTAGAAAACATGCGCGTCTGTGGCCTGCTGCACCGCAAGAGTCAAGCCGACCTTACCCGTTGCGCTGGGCCCGCAGCTTGGCAAAATAATCCAGCCGCTTTTTCAACTCGCGTTCGAACCCACGTTCGACCGGCTGATACAGTTCAGGCCGGTCCATACCGTCAGGGAAATAGTTCTGACCCGAAAAGCCATCTTCGGCATCGTGGTCATAGGCATAGCCCGCGCCATAGCCCTGATCCTTCATCAACGAGGTCGGCGCATTCAGGATATGCTTGGGAGGTGGTTCGCTGCCCGATTGCTTGGCCAGCCGCATCGCCGCCTTGTAACCGACGTAAGCGCCGTTCGATTTGGGGGCCAGGGCCAGGTAGACCAGCGCCTGTGCCAAGGCCAGTTCCCCCTCGGGACTGCCCAGCCGTTCATAGGTCTGCCATGACTGCACGCAGATCGCCTGTGCCTGCGGGTCGGCCAGACCGATATCCTCAACCGCCATCCGGGTGATCCGCCGCGCCAAATATCGCGGGTCTTCGCCCCCCGTCAGCATCCGCGCGAACCAATAAAGGGCAGCGTCCGGATCTGACCCGCGGACCGATTTGTGCAAGGCTGAGATCAGGTTGTAATGCTCATCCCCCGATTTGTCGTATTTTGCTGCACGCCGCATCAACCGGGTCGACAGCGCATCCGGGTCCAGCGGCGCATCGACCTTCCACGCCGCGATCTGCTCGATCAGGTTCAACAGCGCACGCCCGTCACCATCGGCCATTTCCTGCAACGCCTCACGGGCAGGCCCGGTCAGCGGCAATGCGCGGTCCAGCTCTTTCTCGGCCCTTTGGGTCAACCGTTCCAGATCAGTCAGGCTGAGCCGTTCCAGCACCAGCACCTGCGCCCGGCTGAGCACAGCGGCGTTCAGCTCAAAGGACGGGTTTTCGGTCGTGGCACCAACCAGCAGGATCGTCCCATCCTCCATATGGGGCAGGAACCCGTCCTGCTGGGCTTTGTTGAAACGGTGGATCTCATCCACGAACAGCAGCGTGCCCTGCCCGTTCTGGCGGCGGATCTTGGCGGCTTCGAACACTTTTTTGAGGTCCGGCACGCCAGTGAAAATTGCGCTGATCTGAACGAAATGCAGATCGGTTTCCTGCGCCAGCAGCCGCGCGATAGTTGTTTTTCCCACCCCAGGCGGCCCCCAGAACACCAGACTGGACAAGCTGCCCGAAGCCAGCATGACCCCCAGCGGTGCCTCCGGGCCCAAGACCTGAACCTGCCCGATTACCTCAGCCAGCGCTTGCGGCCGCAACCGATCCGCCAGCGGTCGATGTGCGGGCGGTGCTGGCGCGGCGGCCCCGGTGCCGAACAGATCGCTCATACCTTACAACCGGAACCGCAGGGAAACCGAACGGCCACCGCGCAGGATGTCAAAATTCAACCTGCGTCCCGGATCGGTCAGCGCATCGACTATGTCTTGCGGGTGGTCGATCTGCGCGCCGTTGATGCCATTAACCACATCACCCACACGCAGCCCAGACCGCCCTCCGTATCGGTCTGCGTCCACCACAACAACGCCGGTTTGCGACAGCACCAGCCCCAGCCGCGTGATGACCGCCGGATTAACGCGTGAGACCGTCAACCCAGGCATGACCGTCTGGTCATCCAGCGTGGTCTCGTCGGCTGGCGGGGTCTCGGGCGCTCGGACAAGAGCTACTTCCAGATCCGAGCTTTCTTCGCCGCGCAACCGGGTCAAGACCGAGGTGCCACCGACGCCCGCCACCGACATACGAAACTTCATCTCGGCCGGAGAGTTCACTTCATCCCCGTCTACGTGGGTCACCACGTCACCGACGCGCAGCCCTGCATCGGCAAGCGGGCTAAGGGGGTGCAGGTCAGAGATTACCACGCCCAACGGGATCACCAGACCCAGCGACTCGGCGATATCAGCGCTCATGTGCTGACCTGCCATTCCCGCCCAAGGGCTGATGAAAAGGTCATTACCCTCCTGCGCTTGCCGCAGGAACTCGGCCACCAAATTGGCCGGGATCGCAAATCCAATGCCGTTTGATCCGCCCGAGCGGGTCAGAATGGCCGTATTTATCCCGATCAGATCCCCGTTTACGTCAATCAGCGCCCCACCCGAGTTTCCCGGATTGATCGCCGCATCCGTCTGGATGAAATAACCGCGCGCGTTGCCGGTCGCAGCCCCGGTCCGGGCCAGCCCTGAGATGATGCCCGACGACACGGTCTGTCCCACCCCGAACGGGTTGCCGATGGCCAGCGCCAGTTCCCCCACCGCGACTTGATCGGAATCGCGCAGTTCCAGGAACGGCAGATCGTCAGCCTCTTGCAGGCGCAAAATGGCGATATCGCTTTCCTTGTCACCCAGTACCACCTGGGCCGAATACTCCCGCCGATCCGTCGTCACCACGCGAATTTCCGTGGCAGTACCAACCACATGGTAGTTCGAAACGACGTAACCATCCTGCGAAAGGATTACGCCGGACCCCAGCGAGTTCTGCACTCGCGGGCGCGGCTCGGCCGTGCCGCCGCCAAAGAAATCCCGAAAGAACGGGTCCGAGAAAAACGGGTTGGCCCGCCCCTGCCGCACGATCTTAGCATAGATGTTGACGACCGCCGGTGAGGCCTCTTTGACCACCGGAGCGAAACCCAACGATATCTCGGCTTGTGATTGCGGCACGCGGGTGTCCGCAATGGCAACCGAGGCGCATGCGAAGGAAAGAGCGATAAGTGTCGCGCGGAACATATAGACCTCAACTTGCAGAGTTGCGTTGGATATGCGCCCGCGCGAAACGTAATGCAAGCTTCCGGTGACAGTCAGTTAAGAGGAGCGTTCAACCGCGTACCCTTGGTAATGATCCCGCCGCGATTGCCAACATCAATGGTTCCGTAGCGCTGCTTGAACACCTCAGGCAATTCGCGGTCTCCCTCGGGGGATAACCAAAGCCGGAACAGATGACGCCGCTCGTCCGGGTTCGGCCAGTCGGTGAACCCTGTCCGGTCGTGCAGCTGGGAATGATTATAGACGAACTGCATGTCTCCGGGCTGCAGCCGCATGGTCAGGTACATTTCTGGATCATTTGCTAACGCATCAAACCTGTCCAAAGCCGCGACGTGGTCCGGTGTCAGGCGCATGGCATCAGGAAACCTTTGCGCGCTATCGATATACTGGCGCTGGTAGAACACGGTGAGCTTGCCGTCGTGCCAGCAAAATGGAGGGATCGTCATGAATGGTTGCATGCCTTCCGGCACTTCGCCACGGCGATCGGTCGCGATGGGGTCGAACAAACGCTGCAGCAGGTCGGGGCACTCGGCACGCATTCGATTATAGATGGTTTCGGCACTGACCAACAGTGAATCCCCGCCCTCTTTGGCGTCACGCAAACATAGCAGCCCGACGATATCGGCGCTGTCCGTGTGAAAGGTCTGCCGCTCGTGGGTCTGGTAAATCCGCGTGTTCGGGTCATTGGCATCCGCGCCAATGTCACGGACATGCCCTAGAATGTGGCCCTGAGCGTTCTGTGAGCGGGCAGACCCCAGATGTGCCCCCGCCCCGCAGAAAATAGCCGCTGCCATCTCTTGCGTGTACGATTGCACCGGAAGGCCCCGGACTACCTCAAATCCGATCCCATTGATCAATTTGTCGCGCAGATGTTGCAGATGGCCGTCAAACCGTTGTAACGGAAAATCCGCTTTTGAAATTTCCCCGATGTCGCGCCCCAAGCTCAGATAGTGACGGGCAGCTTGTTCAAGATCGGCGATGTCCTCGGGCGAAAGGTCGACAATCCATTCATGCTCGCGAGCGCTCATCTGTTGTCCGGTCCAAGCGGAAGGTCCTGTGAATTCACTGGGGATCTCGGATATTTCCGTCATCATCTGTACTCCACACATATTTTTCAGGATAACGCGGGAAAGATGGTTTTTCATTGCCGTAAATCGCCGGAAATGACGTTAGTTAGACGATAGACCTGTACTGTCCGCCTGCAAACAGGTGGCGCACGCATCATTCAATCGGCGACCAATCCTGACCGGGATCGTAGGACGTAAAATCCGCAGTTATTTCCAGTGTTTCGGGGCCAAAATCCGCCTCGAAAACAATTCCGTTTTCGCCCACAAGGAATGAATGGATACCGGTTTCACCATATTCGGCTGGAACTGCCAACAGGGCGTGCCCGGCGACAAACCTATCACCGACAAAATAGGAATAAGCGCCACCCGGTGCATTTGGACCCTGCTCTTGTAGGATAGTATAGTAATACCCTAGGAAGGGCTCGGCCTCGTAATTAACCTCGCCATCACTCCAACCCGAAGCGGCAGCGCGGGCCAGTGCTGCACCGACAAAGCTGTCTTCTTCGGGCCAGAACAACCCGTTTCTGACGCCTGGATCCGCAATAATCGTCTGAGCAAATTCCATAACGCCATCACCATTGTGATCGACCAGCCTGAACGCAGCCTGAAGATCGACGTAAGCCTCAAGCAGTTCGATCACGTCCAGTTCGTTCAAGCCAATCTCGCGCGCCGAAAGTTCCTCGATGCCGGCTTCGAGATCGAATTGCCAGCCGTCTTCGCCTCGTGAAATGGGGATCGGGAATGGCCAGCTGTCTTCGCCCAACAAAAGAACGACGCCGTCCTCGTCGGGCTGAAATCGGTAACCCTCGGCGTACATGGCAAGTACTTCCTGCCGCCTTTCCTGATCCTCGACAGGATCACCTGTCCCGATCAGGTCTTCCGCCTCGGGCCCAAAAATCTCCAGCAACTTGCCTTGGTCATCCGCCCTCAGGGCATCAACAAAGGCATCAAGGGCAGTTTGCGGCGTGTCGAACCGAACCCCATCTGAAACTGCCGCACCCGCAGTTGCGGTAAGAAAAATAATGGAAAACACCGAATTACGCATCTTACCGTCTCCGCTTGCCTTTGGCGGCATGGCCGCGATTGGACGCGCTGTGGGTTCTTTTCCCTGACGCCTTTTTCTTCATCGCCTGCCCCTTGGAGGCCTGTGGCTTGCGCTGAGCCGCTTTCTTGGCCTGAGGCTTCTTGGCAGCTTGGGGTCTTTGTTGGACAGGCTTTTTCGCAGTCTCCGGTCTTTGCTTGGTACGCTCGACGGCTTGCTGCTTGGCTGCGGCCTTATCCCGGTCGACATTGCCCCGGTTCACCTGTGGCAGGTCTTTCTTTCCACTGTCCCGGTTGGCAAGCGCACCGCCAGCGACGGCTCCTGCGCCCGCTCCGGCGGCAACCGCTGCTGCCCGCTCACGCGAAGCGCCATCCCGACTAATATCGGCAGCACCAGATTCGCGGCTCAGTTTCGCGCGCAACTCATCTGTGCGTCCTTCGGGACGGTTCACTGGCAGATCGCCACGGCCACTTTCGGGCCTTTTGTGGTTCGAGATTTTATCCTGTGCCTGTTTTTTGCGGTCAGGATCGGGTTGCCATCCGATGTCCGTCCGGTCCCCAAGATCAATGTCCCTGTCGATATTGACGTTGCGGTCGACATCAATGTCGATATCGGGGTTCCTGATGATGGGTTGACCATTCCATCCGCCACAATTCCGACAGCCCCAATAGTCGTACCAATCATCATCGTCGTCAAAAATTTCGTCAATTAGTGCGACCGTTCCAAAGGTCAGTAACGCCGCACCAACCACATCCCCTGTCGATGGACCGGTATAAACTGTTTCGGGGTTGTATTGCGGCACATATACCGTCTCGGTGTTTGTGGGCGTGATGACTACTGTTTCGTCTTCGGCCACTTCAACTGTTTGTTCAGGGCCTGAAACTAATGCGCCACTGTCGATCGCCTGGTCCCGCATCACCTGAACAGCGTCCATCACATCGTCGGACTGGGCCAGCATCGCGGTACCCATGGTTTCGGTCCAGTCAATATGAGTGGCCATCTGCCCGACAACTTCGGGAAACGCCGTTGCAAGAACACTGACCGAAGGATCCCAGCCCATGGCATCGATTTCCGGCTCCAACTCAGCGGGGTCACGGTCGGCGTTGTCCAGCAAGAAACGCTCGGCCTTTACAATTTCCAACGGCTGGGTAGCGGCGACAAATATCTGGATAAGCAACGTGTCTGGATAAAGAGCGACCGGTGCAACCAATGTTTGCAGCTCGGCATCTGTCAACAGATCAGATTGATCAGTTGACGTTTCTTCGGCCGCGGGATCATTGGAGGTTTCCTGAGCATAAAGCGCGGTTGATGCGCCAATACCGAGCACAAAAATCAGATACCTAAACATATTGCGATCCTTTAATTTCTTAAAGGATCACCCAAGATTGCGATTCTGGCAACAGGAGGACCAGTTGGCCGCTTGGTCCGCGGAATCAAAAACCCCCGCGTCCGGAGACACGGGGGTCAGAATTCAGAAAGCCGGGCTTTCTTATGCTTCGTCTGCAGCCTCTTCGGCGGCAACGCGGGCTTTGTCGGCCGCGCCTTTGGCGTCGACGTCGCGATCTACGAATTCGATGATCGCCATCGGGGCCATGTCGCCATAGCGGAAGCCAGCTTTCAGGATGCGGACGTAACCGCCCTGACGTTCGGCATAGCGGGGGCCCAGAACTTCGAACAGCTTTGCGACGTATTGGTCTTCTTTCAGCTGCGATGCGGCCTGGCGGCGGGCGTGCAGGTCTCCGCGCTTGCCCAGGGTGATCAGTTTTTCAACGATCGGGCGCAGTTCTTTTGCCTTCGGCAGAGTCGTTTTGATCTGCTCATGCTCGATGAGCGAGCCAGCCATGTTCGCAAACAGCGCCTTACGGTGCTCATGTGTACGGTTCAGGCGGCGGTAACCACGTGCGTGACGCATTTTCTAGTTCCTTCTTTCGCGTTTTGCTTTGTCTGGCCGGCGATGCGTGTCACCGGCTCTCCTTGGGGCGGAAGTGCCCATTTTGTCCCCGGCAGTCCCGGGCATTGGGGAAGACGCGTTTAGAACGCGTCTTCGAATTTCTTGGCCAGATCTTCGATGTTGTCGGGCGGCCAGTCCTCGACATCCATGCCCAGGTGCAGACCCATGCCGGACAGCACTTCCTTGATCTCGTTCAGCGACTTGCGGCCGAAGTTCGGGGTGCGCAGCATCTCGGCTTCGGTTTTCTGGATCAGATCGCCGATGTAAACGATGTTGTCGTTCTTCAGGCAGTTTGCCGAACGGACCGACAGTTCCAGCTCGTCCACTTTCTTCAGCAGCAGCGGGTTGAACTCCAGACCATCGTCTTCGTCCTGGCGGCCCGCTGATTCCGGCTCGTCGAAGTTGACGAAGATCGACAGCTGATCCTGCAGGATACGAGCGGCAAAGGCCAGCGCGTCTTCCGGAGTGATCGAACCATCGGTTTCGATCTTCAGGGTCAGCTTGTCATAGTCCAGAACCTGACCTTCACGGGTCGGCTGAACGTCATAGGCAACCTTTTTGACCGGCGAATAGATCGCATCGATCGGGATCAGGCCGATAGGTGCGTCTTCTGGCTTGTTCTTCTCAGCCGAAACGTAACCCTTACCGGTGTTGACGGTCAGTTCCATGAACAGATCGGCACCATCGTCCAGGTGGCAGATGACGTGATCGCGGTTCAGAACCTCGATACCAGCGCTTTCGCTGATGTCGCCGGCGGTGACAACTGCGGGACCTTTCGCATTGATCGACAGACGCTTGGGGCCTTCGACTTCCATGCGCAGGGCGACCTGCTTGAGGTTCAGGATGATATCGGTGACGTCTTCACGAACGCCTGCGACCGAGGAGAACTCGTGCAGGACGTTGTCAATCTGAACGCTGGTGATGGCCGCACCTTGCAGCGAGCTCATCAGAACGCGGCGCAGCGCGTTGCCCAGGGTCAGACCAAAGCCACGTTCCAGCGGCTCGGCAACCAGAGTCGCCTGACGCGCAGGATCGTTGCCCGGCTTGCCTTCCAGCTGGGTCGGCTTGATCAATTCAGCCCAATTCTTATGGATCATGTAATCCCTCCATTCCTGTCCGCGCCCCATGACCAACAAGGTGCAGACGCCCGAGGTTCAAAATGACGTGCTGGGGCCGTGCAAAAAACACAGCCCCAGCTCAATTCAAAATCGCTTAGACGCGACGACGCTTCGGCGGACGGCAGCCGTTGTGAGCGATCGGAGTCACGTCACGGATCGACGTGATGTTGAAGCCCACAGCAGCCAGCGCGCGCAGAGCCGATTCACGACCCGAACCGGGGCCCTGAACTTCGACTTCCAGCGTCTTGACGCCATGTTCCTGCGCCTTCTTGCCTGCGTCTTCTGCAGCCATCTGAGCGGCGTAGGGTGTCGATTTCCGCGATCCCTTGAAGCCCATGGTACCGGCAGACGACCACGAGATGGCGTTGCCCTGTACGTCCGAGATCAGGATCTTGGTGTTGTTGAAGGTCGAATTCACATGGGCAACGCCCGATGCGATGTTCTTACGCTCTTTGCGCTTAACGCGAGTCTTATCACGTGCCATCAGTCAGACCCTCCCTTATTTCTTCTTACCAGCGATGGCCTTTGCGGGGCCTTTGCGGGTACGAGCATTGGTGTGGGTACGCTGACCGCGAACCGGCAGGTTGCGGCGGTGACGCAGACCGCGATAGCAGCCCAGGTCCATCAAGCGTTTGACGTTCATCTGAACTTCACGGCGCAGGTCACCTTCGACGGTGAAGTTGGCGTCGATGTGCTCGCGGATGGCCAGAACTTCGGCGTCGGACAGTTCGTTAACGCGACGGGTCGCGTCGATACCTACGGCTTCGCAGATCGCTTTGGCCGAGGTGTTTCCGATACCGGTGATATATGTGAGGGCGATAGGTACCCGCTTTGCAGTCGGGATGTTTACGCCGGCAATACGTGCCACGTGTCACTTTCCTTTTCGTTGCGGTTCCGTAACTCCAGAACCTTTTTTCACAACGCTTTACCGTGGCAGTGAGGCCAGAGGGTTCAGCATTATTCGAGGTGGTCGGGGCAATTGGGACGAATCCCGCATGCGGTCTTGATTCCCTTTAGGGATGGGGGTCGATATGGGCTTTTGGCAACGCCGTCAAGCCCATATTGATATCAGCCAAGGATCGCCTCAATCGACGCGGTGACTTCTTTGATATCCGCCAGTCCGTTCACGGGGCGCAGATCGCCCTTGGCGTAGTAATAGCCGATCAGCGGCGAGGTCTTCTTGTAATATTCCATCAGGCGCGTACGCAGGCTGTCTTCGTTGTCATCTGCACGACGCTGGAAGTCATTTTCCTTACCGCAATTGGTGCATTTACCATCCGCAGGGATTGGTTTGGTGATGTCGTTATAAACCTCACCACACCCGCCGCAGGTCGAACGCGCCGTAATACGGCCCACCAACGCATCGTCATCGACGCGCATTTCGATCACTGTGTGCAACGACTGACCCAGCTTGGTCAGCAACGCTGCCAGTGCATCGGCCTGCGCCAGCGTACGGGGGAAGCCGTCAAAGATGAAACCGGCGCCTGTTTCGGTGGTCAGCTTCTCTTCGATCAGGCCGATCACGATCTCATCGGTGACCAGCTTGCCCGCATCCATGATCGCCGCAACCTTTTGCCCCATCTCGGTGCCCGAGGTCTTGGCCTCGCGCAGCATGTCGCCCGTGCTTAACTGAACCATGCCGCGTGTTTCAACCAGGTGGCGCGCCTGCGTCCCTTTACCGGCCCCCGGGGGCCCAAGAAGAATGATGTTCATCGACGAGAGGGTCCCTTCCTGCCGCGTTTCTTACCTTTGCCGCGCAGTTGGGACTTTTCAATCAGCCCTTCGTATTGGTGCGCAAGCAGGTGGCTCTGAACCTGTTGGATCGTGTCCATGGTCACAGAGACGATAATCAGAACCGAGGTGCCTCCGAAATAGAACGGGATGGCAAACTGGCCCCGAAGGATTTCAGGTAGCAGACAGACCGCCGCCAGATAGGCCGAACCCAGAACCAGCACGCGGTTGACCACGTATTCCAGATACTCGGCGGTTTTCTTGCCCGGACGGATACCCGGCACAAAACCGTTCTGCTTTTTCAGGTTGTCCGCCACATCGTCCGGTTTGAACGACACGTTGAACGTATAGAAATAGGCAAAGAACACGATCATCGAGGCGAAAAACAGCAGGTACAACGGCTGTCCGGGGCCAAAGTTGGCCAGCAGCCACGACATCACCGGCCCGTTGGTCGCACCCGACGAGAAGGTCGAGATCGTCACCGGCAACAGAAGCAGCGAGCTTGCAAAGATCGCCGGGATAACGCCCGCCGGGTTCACTTTGACCGGCAGGTGGCTGGAACCACCTTCATAGATCTTCATACCGGCCTGACGGCGCGGATATTGGATGTGGATCTTGCGCAAGGCCCGCTCCATGAACACCACAAAGGTGATCACGGCGATAACCATCACGATCACACCCACGATCACTGCAGGGCTGATCGCACCGCTACGTCCGCTGGCAAAGAACTGCGCCAATGCGGCCGGAACCTCGGCAATGATACCGACGAAGATGATCAGAGAGATACCGTTACCGATGCCACGTGCGGTGATCTGCTCACCCAGCCACATCAGGAACATTGTGCCGCCAACCAGCGTAATCATGGTCGACATCCGGAAGAACATGCCCGGATCGGTCGCCAGATCACCCGATTCCAGCGATACGGCCAGACCATAGGCCTGAACGGTGGCCAGAGCCACGGTTCCGAAGCGGGTATACTGGTTGATTTTCTTGCGTCCCTGCTCGCCCTCTTTCTTGAGCTGTTCGAGCGCGGGAACCATAGATGTCAGCAGCTGCACAATGATCGAGGCTGAAATGTAGGGCATGATGCCGAGGGCAAAGATACCCATCCGCCCCAGCGCCCCGCCAGTAAACATCGAAACCATGCCGCCGATGCCCTGCCCCGCCTGCTCCATGAATTCGCGCAGGGCCTGCCCGTCGATCCCCGGCACCGGAATAAAGGTGCCCAGGCGATAAACGATCAACAAACCCAGCGTAAACAGGATGCGGTTGCGCAGATCGGTGGCTTTGCCAAGGGCAGACCAGCTTGTGTTGGCTGCCATTTGTTCTGCTGCTGATACCATAAATCGGTCTCTCTTATGAAAACACCGCCCGGAACCGTTTTCCGGCTCGGGCGGCGTCTGGGAAAACTCTGAGGACTATGTAAGCGGGTCTTTGCCCGCTCACAAGCGCTTACTCTGCCGCAGCAGCTTTTGTGACCGTCAGTGAACCGCCCGCTTTTTCGACTGCCTCAACGGCAGCTTTCGAAGCACCCGTGACCTCCAGGTTCAACTTGGCGCTGATTTCGCCCTTGGCCAGAACGCGGATGCCGTCCAGCTTGCGACGAACCAGACCGGACGCAACCAGCGCGTCCTCGGTGATCGCAGCTTTGGCGTCCAGCTTGCCGGCGTCGACGAATTTCTGGATCAAACCCAGGTTGATAACGGCGAATTCCTTGCGGTTCGGCTTGTTGAAGCCACGCTTGGGCAGGCGCTGGTACAACGGCATCTGGCCGCCTTCATAGCCATTGATGGCCACACCCGAACGGGATTTCTGGCCTTTGATACCACGGCCACCCATTTTACCTTTGCCGGAACCGGGACCACGGCCAACGCGGGTGCGTTTCGGTGTGGCGCCAGGATTGTCGCGCAATTCGTGCAGTTTCATATCGCTTCTCCTTAGCCGGATGTGGCCCCCGAAGCGTGATGGGCCAACCACGGCATTTCTTGGTTTTGATTCGTATGGCGCAAGGCCACCGCAGGCGTATAGGCCCGTTGACCCCTCTTGGCAAGCCCGCGGAAGCGTACCGCGCTAGTCCTCGGGTCCACCCGCCTTTTCAGCGGACCCTTTATGCGGCCGGATGGGGGCTGCAAGTGGGTCGATACCGTGCTTCTCGACCAGTTTGCCCACCAGACTGTTCGGATCGGGTCTGCCGCCATATTTGGTCCGCATGATCGCTCGCATCCGTCGACCGTATAGATGGATCGAAACCGTATCCTCTTTCATGTAGTGGTCGATTCTAGCATTCGGCCGGGCCAGGGCACGGCGGCGCGTGAAGTTCAGCGGATAGAAAACGTGCTCGGGCAGCGCATATTTGATCTCACCCGTCTGCTTCAGTGCCCAGGTAAACGCCCGTGGCCCCCACACCCCCCAGAACACCTCAGGGACGTTTACAGGCGCTCCGTTCTGCAGCGATTCTTCCAGCGGCTTTCGGTGCCTCGGAGGCAACCACGGCGGAATGAAATAAGGATCATTGGTTAGCTCAATCAATTTGCCCAGTGTATCACTATCCTGAGGTAGAGCGAGCACGCCTGTGGCCACCTCACCTTCGAGCCGCCCATAGTAATGGCCGTTGGGTGTCGAGAAAGGCTTCAGACAGTAAGCATCGGTATCTGCCCAGATCAAATCCGCTTCTTGCGCCAGCAGTCGATACCGGAACTTGTCCGAATGAGGTGCCGGGCTTCCGGTTCGGCCATGAGTCACAAACTCGGAATCGGGCAGTACCTCACGCGCATCGCGGTGCTCGACCCCATCGGGGATGTTTGTGACGTTGTCATAAGTATAGAGGCGCACACTTTGTCCTGCGTCCAGGTAAGACTTGATGCAGAGCTGTTCCAGGAAACTCAGGGGGCCTTCGACCCACAGCATTCCAATCTGATATTCACGCGCCATACTAAGTCTTTCCGCCAAATTGAACCGAGCATAAAAGTCGCTTTTCTGGCGTGTGCCTTATATGCGGCGTCCTCGCAATGCGCCCGGTCAAAAAACTTCAGCGCTGTGACGCGATAGACTCTCAAACAAAAAAGCGGCGCCAAACGGCGCCCCTGAATTCGTGGATCAGTTTGCTGTGTTACGAGCAGTAAACGTGATCATGCGCGATGTCTTTGATATCGCAGCGGCGCACACCGATATCGTTCAGTTCGCGGTCGGTCAGGCTTTGTAGTTCCGAATAGGTGCGATTGAATTCTGCGCGCAGGGCGTAAGCCTCTTTTACCTTTGCTGCAAAGTCAGCGATGCGAGCAAAAACGGTGATGCCGTGAGTGGTTGTTGCTGTATAAGCCATATCTGAATTCCTTTCCTGATCGGGGCGTATTCCCCGATGTTTTCTTGTGTGTTCCTTGTTTGGACAGGGTTCAGATAGGAGTGTTCGGTATCGCTAACAACGAAGATTTCGGTCTAGCCGCTATGCGTGCATTGAATAGCTATGCGGGGCGCTGTGCTTAATTGGGACCTTTACTGGCTTCTCTGCTTTCGCGCACTTCTTCTGCGGGCGGTCATCGCCCGGCCATCCCGAATACTAAGCCCCATCAACGTCAGATTGGTGGCGCCAGCGATCAGTTCAACGACTTGCACAATATAAAAGCTGGTGTCGAATGATCCTGCGTTTGCTTTTGCGCTAAGGTAGATGGCGGCGGGAACAAGGATGAGAAGTCCGTTCATCGCTATGATCGGCATCCGTTTCTTCTTGGCGAGCGCCTGGACATCTTTGCGGCGACGCCCAAGAGACATGCCGGATGCACCGACAATCACCATTGCTGGCACCAGAATAAACAGTCCGCTGACGATCATGGATTTTACCGCGGCGACGGTCGCATGGGTTGCAAATAACTCGCTGTACAAGGTGGATGTCCAGAAAACGAGGATTGTAAGAAAACCTAATACTCCGGCGATGGGGTGGATGGTTCTTAACATGTTGCTACTCCGGTTATCGCATCAGGCGACGCAGTGGTTTTCAACTGCGAGCTTTCGAACAAGATGTGGCCGCGCCACAGCACTATCTGGATAGTCCGCGATCCGTCGCTGAAATTCGGGATTGGTAAATGCGTCGCGGAAACTTTGGACGTCCTGCCAGATCGCGTAGTTCACAAAGGTCGAACTGCCAGCGATGCCCTGATGGAGTTGTGTAGAAATATATCCTGGCTGAGATTTCATGAAATCTGCATCATGCGCCCAGGCCTTCAGCAGCGCCTCTTTGTCTTTGGCGTCCACTGTGAACAGGTTGATCAGCACTACCGGACCTTCTTCGGTCTGCATCTGATCTGCCAGCGTGACGATATTGTCCAACTCTTCAATACGAGCCATTTCGATTCCTCTCAATTCTTCTCCATAGCAAGCTATATATTATTGCATAGCTTGCTATGCAAGTGTAAATCTTGAACATGAACTTTGAAAAAGAAAACTCGGCCGGATACCTGGTCAATCACATGGCGCGGCTGTTTGCGAAGGAATTGCAGCAGCGCATTGCGCCCTTGGGCATCGTTGTTGGGCAATTTCCGATTTTACTGCAGCTTTGGCTCAAAGACGGCGTGACGCAAAAAGAATTGCTGGGCAAAATTGATGTCGAACAAGCGACCCTGGCGAACACGCTCAACCGAATGGAACGCGACGGCTTGATCAAAAGAACAAAGAACCCCGCTGACGCCAGAGCCCAAATGATTTGGTTAACTGAGAAGGCCACAGCAATTCGAAACAGCGCCTATGAGTCTGCTCAAAGCGTAAATGCCGAAGCCCTACAGGTGTTAAGTGAAACTGAACAGGCACGTTTCATGAACTATATGCGCCGTGTAATAGAAAAAATGCGTTCAGATTGAACTGACACCATATCGATTAAACTAAGAGACCGTCATAACCCTTAAATGATAAAACGCCCCCGAAATATCGGAGGCGTTTCTAACTTTTCGAAGATGTCGCGCTTAGCCGCGTTCTTCGATGATCTCAACCAGATGCGGGATCTTGTTGACCATGCCGCGGACCGAAGGAGTATCCTCCAGCTCACGGGTCTTGTGCATCTTGTTCAGGCCCAGACCGATCAGGGTCGCGCGCTGTTCAGCGGGGCGGCGGATCGGGGAACCGATCTGCTTGACGACGATGGTTTTTGCCATGGGTCGCTCTCCTTATGCTTCTGCTTCAGCAGCAGCCGGTGCTTCGTCCCGCTTGGGCAGGATGTCAGCAACCTTTTTGCCACGACGCTGTGCAACCGAACGCGGGCTCTGCTCTTTCTGCAGGCCGTTGATGGTGGCGCGGATCATGTTGTACGGGTTCTGCGAGCCCAGCGACTTGGACACAACGTCCTTGACGCCCAGCATTTCGAACACGGCACGCATCGGACCACCGGCGATGATACCAGTACCTTCAGGTGCGGTACGCATTACCACTTTACCGGCGCCGTGACGGCCTTCGATGTCGTGGTGCAGGGTCCGACCTTCGCGCAGTTGCACGCGGATCATCTGACGCTTGGCTTGCTCGGTCGCCTTACGGATGGCTTCAGGTACTTCTTTCGCTTTACCTTTGCCAAAGCCGACGCGGCCTTTCTGATCGCCGACAACCACCAGAGCGGCGAAGCCAAAGCGCTTACCACCTTTTACGGTTTTCGACACACGGTTGATCGCAACCAGACGATCGGCGAATTCCGGTGCTTCGTCGCGGTCACGACCACGGCCCCGGCGGTTTTCACGTTCTGCCATTTTGGCATCCCTTCTCTCACATGGCGCAATCGGCGCCGTTTGTTCAATCCAAGTGAGCCCCGACTGTTGCCGAGGCCCCCGGATCATCGGGGCAGCCGCAAAGCTGCCCGCAAGTCTTAGATCTTCAGACCGCCTTCACGCGCAGCGTCGGCCAGAGCCTTCACTTTGCCGTGGAACAGGAAGCCGCCACGATCGAAATAGGCCTCTTCGACGCCTGCCTTCTTGGCACGCTCGGCGATGGCCGCGCCCACTTTGGTGGCCGCTTCGACGTTGTTCTTGCCAACGACACCCAGATCTTTTTCCAGGGTCGAGGCCGAGGCCAGGGTCACGCCACGCACGTCGTCGATCAGCTGAACAGAGATGTTCTTGTTCGAACGGTGTACGGACAGACGCGGACGACCCGCGTTGACCTTGCGAAGTTTGTTCCGAACGCGCAGGCGGCGCTTCAGAAACAGGGTTCTTTTGCTGTTTGCCATGGTTTGCGTCCTTACTTCTTCTTGCCTTCTTTGCGGAAGATGAACTCGCCCTTATAGCGGATGCCCTTGCCTTTGTACGGCTCGGGACGGCGCCATTCGCGGATTTTGGCCGCGACTTCGCCCACCTGCTGCTGGTCGATACCTTCCACAACGATCTCGGTCTGCTTCGGCGCGGTGATGGTGACACCTTCCGGAGCGGTGAAATCAACGTCGTGGCTGTAGCCCAGGTTCAGCTTCAGGGTGTTGCCCTGCATCTGAGCCCGGTAACCAACACCCTGGATCTCCAGCTCTTTTTTGAAGCCCTGGGTCACACCGGTTACCAGGTTGGCAACCATGGTGCGGCTCATGCCCCACTGCTGGCGGGCACGCTTGGACATGCCACGGGGGTTGATTTGCACAACATTGTCTTCGACCGACAGCGTTACGTCATCGGTTGCGGTGAAGCTGCGGGTGCCTTTCGGACCTTTCACTTCGATGGTCTGGCCGGACACAGTGGCGGTAACGCCGCTGGGCAGCTCGACCGGTTTTTTACCAATACGAGACATTGACAGACCTCCTTAGAAGACGGTGCAGAGCACTTCGCCGCCAACATTGTTGGAGCGAGCGTTTGCGTCCGACATCACACCTTTCGGAGTGCTGACAATCGACACGCCCAGACCCTGACGGACCTGTGGGATGTCATTAACGCCCATGTATACACGGCGACCGGGCTTCGAGACCCGCTTCAGCTCGCGAATAACAGGGGTGCCTTCGTAGTATTTCAGGCTGATTTCGATGGCCGGATGACCGTTTTCACCGGTCGTCGCTTCGTAGCCACGGATATAACCTTCGTCCGCCAGCACGTCCAGAACCCAACCGCGCAGCTTGGAAGCCGGGGTGGAAACGGTGGACTTGCCGCGCATTTGCGCGTTGCGGATACGGGTGAGCATATCGCCGATAGGATCATTCATATCTATGTCTCCCTTACCAGCTCGATTTCACCATGCCGGGGATCTGACCAGCAGAACCCAGCTCGCGCAGCGCAATACGGCTGACCTTCAGCTTACGGTAGTAAGCATGAGGACGACCTGTCAGCTGACAGCGGTTGTGCAAACGAGTAGCCGAGCTGTTGCGCGGCAGTTTCGCCAGTTTCAGACGCGCTTTGAAACGCTCTTCCATCGGCTTGCTCTCGTCATTCGCGATTTCTTTCAGCTCGGCACGCTTTGCGGCATATTTGGCCACCAGGCGTTCGCGCTTCTTCTCGCGTTCGATCATTGCTTTTTTAGCCATGTCTTAATCCTCCCGGCGCTTATGCGTTGAAGGGCATGTTGAATGCTTTCAACAGTGCCTTTGCTTCAGCGTCGGTTTTCGCTGTGGTGGCAATTACGATGTCCATGCCCCAGACTTCGTCGACTTTGTCGAAGTCAATTTCGGGGAACACGATGTGCTCTTTCATGCCCATGGCAAAGTTGCCCTGACCATCGAAAGACGGCTTAACACCGCGGAAGTCACGAACGCGCGGCATCGCGATGGTGATCAGACGATCCAGGAATTCGTACATCCGGTCACCGCGCAGGGTCACTTTCGCACCCAGCGGCATGTCTTCACGGACGCGGAAACCCGCGATCGACTTTTTCGCCTTGGTTGCAACGGCCTGCTGACCGGCAATCGCAGTCAGATCCTCGACAGCCGCTTTGGCTTTCTTGGAATCTTTGACAGCTTCTGCACCACAGCCGATGTTCAGAACGATTTTTTCCAGCTTGGGCAGCTGCATGTCGTTCTTGTAACCGAACTCTTCTTTCAGAGCGGGGCGGATGGTTTCAGCGTACTGAGCCTTCAGACGCGGAGTATAGGTTGCGTTATCAAGCATCGATCACGTCCCCTGTGGTCTTGGCGAAGCGAACCTTCTTGTCACCTTCCATGCGGAAGCCAACGCGGGTGGCTTTGCCGTTTGCGTCCAGCAGTGCCAGGTTCGACAGCTCGATCGGGTTTGCCTGGGGCAAACGGCCGCCTTGGCTGTTCTGGGTCTGGCGGGTGTGGCGGATGGCGATGTTGATGCCGTCGACAACAGCTTTACCGGCTTTCGGGTCAACCGAGGTAATCGTTCCCTCTTTGCCCTTGTCCTTGCCGGCCAGCACGACGACCTTGTCGCCTTTGCGGAGTTTAGCAGCCATGATTACAGCACCTCCGGAGCCAGCGAGATGATTTTCATGAAGTTCTTGCCACGCAGTTCGCGAACAACGGGGCCAAAGATACGGGTACCTACGGGCTCGTTGTTGTTGTTCAGGATGACGGCGGCGTTGCGATCGAAACGGATCGCGGTGCCGTCTTCGCGACGGACTTCTTTGGCGGTGCGCACGACGACGGCCTTGCGGACGTCACCTTTCTTTACGCGGCCGCGTGGGATGGCTTCCTTCACCGAGACGACAATGATGTCGCCGACGGAGGCGTATTTACGCTTGGAACCACCCAGGACCTTGATGCACTGAACTCGGCGAGCGCCGGAGTTGTCAGCGACATCCAGATTGGTCTGCATCTGGATCATGTGGTTTCTCCCGACCTGTGGGGGCTGGTCTCGTTAGATCCCCCAGGGTTTCGACAAATGGAAAAATCCCGGAAGCTTACGCCTCCAGAACTTCCCAACGTTTCGTCTTCGATTTCGGCGCGCATTCGATGATGCGTACAGAGTCGCCGACCTTGAAGGCGTTCTTTTCATCGTGAGCCCGGTATTTCTTGGACTTACGGATGGTTTTCTTCAGAACCGGATGCGTAAAGCGGCGCTCGACGGAAACGGTTACGGTCTGTTCGTTGGCGTCGCTGGTTACGGTGCCAGACAGGATACGCTTGGGCATAGGATTACTCCTCCGATGCCGCGGCAGCGGCCTTTTCGTTCAGAATGGTTTTGACGCGGGCAGCATTGCGGCGGGCCGCTTTGATGCCGGCAGTGTTTTCCAGCTGACCGGTTGCCTGTTGAAAGCGCAGGTTAAAGCTTTCTTTCTTCAGGTTGGCCAGTTCCTCGCGGAGCTGGTCCGGGGTCTTGTCACGCAGTTCTTGGGCGTTCATCGCCTTTTTCCTTTGCTCAAAACACCAGAAGGCCCCGTGTCAGGGTCACCTTTGACCTGGTGGATGAATGATAGACATACGAATCCCCCGACTCAGCCGGGGGAACGCAAGATGCCGCTCTATAGGGGGTTAGCGGGTAGGTAGCAAGGGAAAGTTTAGGAATCCTCTGCCTTCACTAACAGGCTAGTCGCTGCTTACTTCACCAAGCCTAGATGTCGTACGATAGTGGCGCTGTCATAATAGTCTCGTCCTTCAACAACCATGCCACCTATTACCCGCATTACTGAGCAATAGCGCACTTCGTATCGCCTTCCAGTTGGTTCAAAATCACCGAAGCTTGAATGCAGAACACCAGTGTGGGTTCCGGTATTGTGGAACTCTACGATCGCCCATTCACCGCACTCGCTGACGATCACATTATCCACGATGCATTCTCCATCCGGGAATGCCTTTCGCCAACGCTCGTAATCCTCTTTATAGGCCAGCTTGCCAAGTTGCTTTTCCTCACGAGCAACATCTTCGAACTGACAATCTTCGGCAATCACCTCGGCCCCGCGATCAGGATCCCGCATCCCCCAACTTTCATGGAATTGGCGAACCACCCGTTCAGTTTCTTTCATACTGGATACCTCTGTGATCCATGGAACATACAGGATTGTATATGAGTTGGCGTCAGGTTTTCTCACATTGAGTTTGACGAATTCATCCGGAGAAGTTTTTTAAAACTATCCAGAATTATTTGTATTTTGGTTGGAAACGCAAAACGCGGCCTCGTTTGCACGAGACCGCGTCTTCAACTGTCTAAGTCTGAGTGGCTTACGCCAGAGCGATGTTCACAGCTGCCTCACGACCGTCACGGCCGGGCTCGATGTCGAATGTCACTTTCTGGTCGTCGGCCAGGCCAGTCAGACCCGAGCGCTCAACAGCCGAGATGTGCACAAACACGTCTTTGCCACCGGTCTCCGGTGCGATGAAGCCAAAACCTTTAGTTGCGTTGAACCATTTTACGGTGCCATTGGCCATATCCGTATTCTCCTATTAAATTGCTGTCCGCGGGATTGCGACAGCGCGGCGTGGTCGGTCTGGATCGAGAGACTGAACGCCAAAATTCAGGAGACAGTGGTCGAAAAAGAAAAACGTAAGCGTGCCTCACATGGGTCATGGCGGAGCATATTGCAAGGTTTTTCGGCAACTCGAGGTGAAACGTGATTGGCAGGAACACCGCCTGTTCGCCGCGCAATTGCTCTGCTGTTCCAATTCCCGTACGGGGAACCGGGGCTCATTCCCACTTGTAGTTAAAGCTAACACTAATCCGCTCTTCCTCGGCCATGTTCATCGGCACCTCGTGGCGCAGCCAGCTTTCCCACAGCAGGACATCGCCCACCTGCGGCTTCATATAGATGAACGGTTGTAAGTCCCGCCGTCCATCTTTTAAACGCGTAGGTGCCGCCATCATGCGGCCCGAGCGGGGGTCTTCCAGCTTCAACGCGCTGGCTCCTTCGGGCATCGCCACATAAGTGGTGCCCGAAATCACACTGTGTGGGTGCAGGTGGCTGGAGTGCATCCCGCCCTCGGGCAGGATGTTGATCCACAGATCCTCGAGCTTCAACTCACCTTCGCCCAGATCAAACTCGAGATCCTTGGCAAAAGCCGCGACGTGGATGTCCAGAGCCTTGACCAAATCGGCAAAGATCGGGAACCGCCACGGCAGATCGGTCAGCGAGGCATAGCTGGTGTAACCAGGATAGCCGTTCTCCTCACACCATTCCTGCCCGGCCTCATCATCCTCGGCAATGACAAGGCAAGAGTTTTCCAGCTCTTCTGGGTCGATCTTGGGACCAAACTCGGACAAAGCTGCGCGATAAAGACGGGTAACGAAGAGTGATTCAATCTGGGCCATAAGCTGGGCATAGCCCAAGCTCTGATCCAAGGCCAGCCCCAGCCAACCCTTAGTTTTTGATTGGCCCCGAGCCGCAGCGCGGGATCGGACGCCCGCCATCCGCGTAGGCCAGACACATAACAATCTCATCCGGTTTCGGCGCGTCGGGAATGCTCAGCGTCATGGTATCGAAATGGTCAAAGGACCACGGATTGTCCTTGTGTCCGAGGGGCAGATCAATCGCACATCCCGGTGCCCCAAGTTTGGCATTCGACGGGATGACGGCTTCACCTCCACCTGCTGATGCGCGCATTGGAGCGCCGAGTTTCGGATGGATCAATGCGCCACCTTGTTCGAGATCGCCATTCGCACCCACAATCGCTGCTTTACCGTAGGAAATCGGGGCACGGTCGAGTTGAGAAACAGCCTCGGCCGCTAGGTCTGCCCCAAGCATTCCTCCAATTTCAAACAGCTCGGACAAGTCTTCCGAGAATTTACCGGCCAGCGGGTTTTGTATGACAGCCAAAGCTGCAACTCTGCAGACTGGAGCGCATGGTTGCCCAAACTGGTCGGTGGTTATGACCTCTTTGACAAAAACCTTCTTGCGTAGCTGAAACATACAACCCTCCCATTCACTCTGGGCAGATTATGGGGGCTATGGGCAAAGGTCGACTTTTTTCACTCATCAGTGGGATGGGTCGCAAAAGACTAACACAATACCCCCTGCCGGTGTCCTGACAGGGGCAATCTTGTCACGAACGAGTGGTCCCCAGTCACTTACCAGTCTTAGGGAACCTAAACACAGGTCTTGATCGGCAGCTTTATAGTGATCCGACTTGAGCTTGCATGCCCAGCGATCGACTGAAACTCTACCCAGACGTACTTTGACCGGCTTTGCAGTGACCGGAGTATCTTGGAAGATGCGGATCCAGACACGCCCTATTTCTTCAGCAAATCGGGCCAGAACTCGTTTGCTTTTTCAATATTGGCATCAATATCGCTGGCCCAGATGCGCCGCACCTGCGGGCTGTAATTCAGATACAGTTTTTCGTCCCAGATGCGCCATGCGAACGGGTCGACATCGGCCACCGCATTCTGGCTGGCCGCATAGGCGCAATATCCGCCATATTGAGGAGCATACTTCGCCGGGTCAGACAGAAAAGCCTGGCGGTTTTCATCATTCAGAAACACCCAGGTGGCGCCATTGTGCTGAGCCATGATCTCAGGATCGCCCTTTTGCGGATCACCGCCTTGCCAATAAGTCATGACGTCATATCCGTTCATCGCAAGCTTGTTGAAATACCCTAGATTCACCTCGGGCGACGCGGCCCAAGTTTTTGCGGGGGCGACCACGGTACCAACGGCCATCAGAAACAACAGAACGAAATGGCGGAGGATAAAACTTGGCATCAGTATCCTACTCGATGGCAGAGAGGGTTCGTCCGAATTTAGCCACGCCTGTCTGCCGATTGCCAGTCACGAGTCGGTAAACCGGCATGTGGCCATTGAAAGTTTAAGTCCCAAAACCTGCGTCTGACATCGAGAACGCAAAACCCCCGCCGGTATCCCGACGGGGGTCAATCTTTTAGCGAACGGGGTAGCCCCCCAATCGCTTACCAGTCTTCGCGAACCACGACGCGAGTCTTGATCGGCAGCTTCATCGCGGCCAGGCGCAGGGCCTCGCGGGCGATGTCGTCATTGACGCCGTCGATCTCGAACATCACGCGGCCAGGCTTGACTTTGCATGCCCAGCGGTCGACCGAACCTTTACCTTTACCCATACGAACTTCGATCGGCTTTGCAGTGACCGGAGTGTCGGGGAAGATGCGGATCCAGACACGACCCTGACGCTTCATGTGACGCGTCATGGCACGACGTGCAGCTTCGATCTGGCGTGCAGTTACACGCTCAGGCTCAAGAGCTTTCAGGCCGTAGGTGCCAAAGTTCAGATCAGAGCCGCCCTTGGCGAGACCCTTGATCCGGCCTTTGTGCATCTTGCGGAATTTAGTACGCTTTGGTTGAAGCATATCTTTCCCTCCTTAGCGACGACCGCCACCAGCACCACGAGGTGCAGGGCCGTCCTGGAGTTCCTGTGCTTTACGGTCACGTGCCTGCGGATCGTGCTCCATGATCTCACCTTTGAAGATCCAGACCTTGATCCCGATGATCCCGTAAGGAGTCATCGCTTCGGCATGTGCGTAATCGATGTCGGCACGCAGGGTGTGCAGAGGCACGCGGCCTTCGCGGTACCACTCGGTCCGTGCGATTTCGGCGCCGCCCAGACGGCCAGCGACGTTCACCCGGATACCCAGGGCGCCCATGCGCATGGCGTTCTGAACCGAACGCTTCATCGCGCGGCGGAACGAGACGCGGCGCTCCAGCTGCTGAGCGATGGACTCGGCAACCAGCTGCGCGTCAAGCTCGGGCTTGCGCACTTCGACGATGTTCAGGTGCAGTTCGCTGTCGGTCATACGAGCAAGCTTTTTGCGCAGAACTTCGATGTCTGCACCTTTCTTGCCGATGATGACACCGGGACGTGCAGTGTGGATCGTCACGCGGCACTTCTTGTGCGGACGTTCGATGATCACACGGGCAACACCGGCCTGCTTGCACTCTTTGTTGATGAACTCACGGATCTTGAGGTCTTCCAGCAGAAGATCACCGTAGTCCTTGGTGTCGGCGTACCAGCGGCTGTCCCAGGTGCGGTTGACCTGCAGGCGCATGCCGATCGGATTTACTTTATGACCCATTAGGCTTGCTCCTCAACTTGACGCACCTTGATGGTGATCTCCGAGAACGGCTTCATGATCTTGCCGAAACGGCCACGGGCACGCGGGCGACCACGCTTCATGACCAGGTTCTTGCCAACCCATGCTTCGGCGACGATCAGCTCGTCAACGTCCAGGTTGTGGTTGTTTTCGGCATTCGCGATTGCGGACTGCAGGCACTTCTTGACGTCCTGCGCGACACGCTTGTTCGAGAAAGTCAGGTCGGTCAGAGCCTTCTCAACTTTCTTGCCGCGGATCATTTGCGCAACCAAGTTCAGTTTCTGCGGGCTGGTGCGAAGCATGCGCGTTTTCGCCATTGCTTCGTTTTCAGCCACGCGGCGGGGGTTCTTTTCCTTGCCCATGACTTACTTCCGCTTCGCTTTTTTGTCTGCGGCGTGACCGTAATAGGTACGAGTCGGCGAGTATTCACCGAACTTCTGACCGATCATGTCTTCCGAGACGTTTACCGGGATATGCTTCTGGCCGTTGTACACACCAAAGGTCAGACCCACGAACTGGGGCAGAATGGTGGAACGACGCGACCAGATTTTGATGACTTCGTTGCGGCCCGACTCGCGTGCTGCTTCGGCTTTTTTCAGCACGTAAGCATCGACGAAAGGACCTTTCCAAACAGAGCGAGACATAGATTAACGTCCCTTCTTCTTGGCGTGCCGCGAGCGGATGATCAGCTTCTGGGACGCTTTGTTCTTGTTGCGGGTACGCTTACCCTTGGTGTCCTTACCCCACGGAGTAACCGGCGTACGGCCGCCCGAGGTACGACCTTCACCACCACCGTGCGGGTGATCGATCGGGTTCATTGCAACACCACGAACCGACGGACGAACGCCCTTGTGACGCATACGACCGGCTTTACCGAGGTTCTGGTTACTGTTGTCGGGGTTGGACACGGCACCGACGGTGGCCATGCATTCCTGACGGACCATGCGCAGCTCGCCCGAGCTCAGACGGATCTGAGCGTAGCCGCCATCGCGACCAACGAACTGAGCGTAAGTACCGGCCGCACGTGCGATCTGACCGCCTTTTCCTGGCTTCATCTCGATGTTGTGGACGATGGTACCGATAGGCATGCCCGAGAACGGCATTGCGTTGCCCGGCTTGATGTCAGCTTTTGCCGACGCGATGACTTTGTCACCAACAGCCAGACGCTGCGGAGCCAGGATATATGCCTGCTCGCCGTCTTCGTATTTTACCAGTGCGATGAATGCGGTCCGGTTCGGGTCATATTCGATCCGTTCGACGGTTGCCGCGACATCAAATTTATTCCGTTTGAAGTCAACGATCCGGTAGAGACGCTTTGCGCCACCGCCGCGGCGGCGTGAAGTGATCCGTCCGGTGTTGTTCCGGCCGCCCGATTTGGTCAAACCCTCAGTGAGAGACTTGACCGGACGTCCTTTCCAAAGCTCCGAACGGTCGATCAGCACCAGCCCGCGCTGGCCCGGCGTCGTCGGCTTGTACGACTTGAGTGCCATGCTTTCTGTCTTCCGTTTAGCAAGTGCAGGGGATTTCCCCGCTATGTGATAGGCCCCCGTAGGTGCCAAGGGTATAGGGCCCCGAAGGTCCCCGGTTACAAATATCAGAGGCCCCGGAACGAATCCGAGGCCGCAAGATTGGGTGCGTTTAGCAGTGTTGGGGGTGGGTGTCTATAGCGGGCGCTGGATTTTTGCGCCCCAGCAAAATCCGATTGCGCGGGTGAACGAAGCGTCGAATTACTCCACTATAAGTTTTGGATGACTTAGTTTCAGAAAATGCCGAGACAACTGGTTACCCAACACCAACTCAGCCCTCCTGATTGTCCTCCGCTTTCAATTCTCGCACAATGCGGAAACCGACCCATGGCCCCCAATAGTCTTCGGGATGGCCTACACGCCGAGCTGGGCGAGCCAATTCTACTGATGCTCCGTACGAGCCCCCCTTTCCAACGCGCCTACACCCAAGCGGACGATACGAGGCAGCGAGGTAGCGAGCCGAAGAGGCAAAGCCGAGATGCCCTTCGCTCCAACACGATCTTGTCGTTTCAGATACGTTTCCAGACATATGACGCAACCCCCAAGAATTTGCAGCATCCAACTCATCCACTGTAACAGGCCGTTTTTCATTCCCGGGGTCTCTTTTCCACACGCTCCTGCCACCTTCGATTTCTCGCCAATAGATAGAAAAGTTGGCTTGTTCCCGTGTCAGTGAATCACCTTGTGCAAAGATCGTTTTTGCTCCTGCCCGGGCAGCGTATTCCCATTCTACTTCAGTAGGGAGGCGATAGACCTTGGCACCCACCTTGTCATTTAGCCATGCTAAGTAGTCTTGCATTTCGGTGTAGGTGACAGCAGTGATCGGGCTGCGGGGATGGTCTTGGTAGGGGCCGTTTCTAAGTCGAAAGCGTATACGTGCGTCGGCCTCATCTGCGCACCTTCTCTCAGCGACGCAGGCGGCCCACTCCTCTCGAGTAACTTCGGTAAGACCCATTGCGATAGGAACATCAATTGTAACGTCGTGTTTTGGGGTCTCGCTGACGAATGTGTCATAGGGGTCTGGGACTTCATCGGGATCAATGTTTAGACCAATCTTGAAACGACGATGCGCTTCCCTCGCCTCTTTTTCAGTTGATCCGAACGAAAAATACCCCTTAGGCAAAACAACCATTGATGGACATGCTTCGCATTCCTGAAACGTATCAAGATCTGAAACCACTTGGCTTTTGGAGATAAAATAGCTCTCCTCAGCGAAAATCGGAGAAACATGAAAGAGCGCAATGAAACTCACCGGCAAAAACAAAATTCTGAAGAGGCTCATCCTGCTCAATCTCTATCAAGTCATTTATGAACGCACAGCTAAAGAATTTAAGCAGCTTTGAGCTTTGATCGAAGGGCCACTGCACTCGAAAAAAACGAAAATGCACGTTATCCCAAAAATAAAACCCCCAACTTTAGCGGGGACATTTATCTCTCTCCAAAGACGGGTCCGATCAGAGACCGGTGGACACGTCGATGGTGTTACCCTCTTCCAGGGTCACATTTGCTTTTTGACGTCTTTTCGACAGCCCAGCTGGCCGTGGAACTTACCGCTCACCCATACAGCGCGCGGGCCTCGGCGAAGGACAGCAGACGGCGGCTTTTCTCATCCCACAGGTGCAGGCGCGCGTTGGCGAGGCTCTCTCGGATGGTCATCTGGTTGCTGTTGGCCAGCTCATCATGATCGCGCAGCACTTCGGTCAGGCGATAGAACGGAATGCGGCTGTAGAGGTGGTGCACGTGGTGGATGCCGATATTGGCGCTGAACCACTGCAATACGGATGGCAGGATGTAATGAGAGCTTCCGTGCAGGGCAGCCTCGTGCAGCTGCCAATCCTTATCGGGATCCCATTGCGTCTCTTCGAATTGGTGCTGGACGTAGAACAGCCAGACGCCGGCCGCCGCGGCAATCAGGGTCGAGGGCAGGAAAATCAGCAACATCGGCATCATGCCGCCAAAATAGTAGATGGCCCCTAACACGATCAGAATGGCCAGATTTGTGACCATCGCGCTGACCCAGAATTTCGGAATACCCGTCAGGCCAAGCGGCAGCCGGTTCTGAAACAGGAACAGATACCCGGGACCAAAGCCAAACAGGGTAATCGGGTGCCGATACACCCGATACCAAAAACGGTTCATCGACGTCATCGCACGGTATTCGGCCACCGTCAGCGTGTGGATGTCACCCATCCCCCGCTTGTCCAGATTGCCCGAAGAATTGTGGTGCGTGGAATGCGTACGGCGCCAGACATCATAGGGCGTCAGGGTCAGCACTCCGATCACCCGCCCGACCCAGTCACTGACCGTTCGGTTCGTGAAGAAAGCCCCGTGCCCGCAATCGTGCTGAATGGCAAACAGGCGCAACAGGAATGCCGCGTTGAGGACTGAGACTGCAAAAGCAAGCCAATAGCTGACGGACAGGAACATCCACGACACTGCCCACAATGCGATGAATGGGATGATGCTGACGCCAAGCTCGAACCAACTGCGCAACTGGTTCGGTTCGCGATATTTGGCAAGCGTCGTCACCCAGTCACGCGCGGCGGTCACATCCGGCTTTGCCGAGGTCGATAGATTGGTTTCCGTCATGTGCCTGCCAAATCATTTTCTTTCAGCACACCGGATAGACGACCACACCGACATAGCAACCTGATTCTGGACCAATCGCGATGTTTGGCGTTCAATTTATGGTGCTGCCGCTCAAAAAAGGCCTCCGAAGTCACGGGGGCCTTGTTCGATTGTCCGATGTCGGGTCAGACTTAGGCAAGTGAAATCGTCAATGGCGTCATCCGTTCCACCTACATATGTGTTTTTTGACGCCAGCCCGACGACTCGGTCGACCGTAATATTAGCCGTCCGCCTTCATCTCGGTTGCAATTATGATGCTGATCGGCCCGGTCGAGAAGGGCCCCACACCGAACTCCATGTGGTCAATCTCGCCCTCTGCCGTGAAGGCCACCCAATCGCCCGCATAATATTCGATGGCGCTGCCCAGCGGGTGCTCGCCCTGATGGGTCAGAGTCGCCTTCAAGGTCACGGGTTTGGTCACGCCGTGGATGGTCAGGTCACCGGTCACATCTGCCGTGGTGTCTCCGGTCCGCGCGATCCCGGTGCTGACAAAGGTGATCTCGGGGTAGGTTTCGACCTCAAAGAAATCCGCCGACTTCAGGTGGTCGTCCAGCGGGCCAAAGCCCGACGACAGGCTGTTTGTGTCAATTGTCACGTTCAGGGTCGATGCCTCGACATCATCCGCGTTCAGGTCCAGCACGCCTTCGGCCTTGGTGAACTCGGCATGCTGGTTGGACACGCCTGCATGGCTCCAGCCAAAGCGCACCTCGGTATGCCCCTGGTCGGTTTTGTAAGTCTGCGCAAAGGCCGGGGTGACGGCGACAGCTACTGCAACGGCTGCGATCATAGATTTGAAAGTCATCGTTATGTTCCTTTCATCTGCAATGGGGCTGGTTTTTAGATGAATTTTCATCTAGTTGAATTTGCAGCCAACAGCAATAAGATTTGGAGCAAACACAAAGTTGTGAAGAACGATCTGCCAACCCCATTGGAAACAGACATCTGGGTGGCCATGAACCGGACAACCCGGCTTATCCAATCAGAAATCAGTGCAGCCTTGAAAGATGCGGGCCTGCCGCCTCTGAAATGGTATGACTTGCTATGGTCGCTTGAACGGCACGGAGGAAGGCTGCGCCCTTTTGAACTTGCTCAAGACACCATTTTTGAGCAGTCGAACCTGTCTCATCTCAGCAGACGAATGGTTTCTGAGGGGCTAATCGAATTCGTATCTTATGCCGGAGACAGGCGCGGTAAAATGCTGCAGATTACAGACAAGGGCAAAGAGCTGCGTAAACGTATGTGGAAAATCTACGGACCGCTGCTGCATGAAAAGATGCGCGCACTTGGCGGTGCCGAGGGTTGGCAGGCGTTCCTTGCGTCCGCAGGACGTCAGGCGGATTGAACGAAACATCAAAGACCCAGATCGACGATCACCCCAATGACCGCCTGCGACACAGTGGTTCAGATTCAACCGCAATGCGCTGCTTTAGTTTGATATGGCCCAACACCTCGCGAAAAGCGCGGTGCCTGGGTTTCCCCTCAAGATAATCCGCCAGCTTGAGCAGGTTGATCGGATGCTTCACAATCAGCGCTTCGACCCTCTGCACTGCGTCATCCAACTCGTAATGGTCGATAAACTGACAGGCCACCTGGGTCGGCGTTAGCAGGCAAAAATCCTGCGGCCGTTTGTCGGTATAGCGGATGATATCGAAGGGCGACGCCCCAAGGGCGTGGAACTTGGGGATGTACACGCGCATATCAGCCTGCGGATGTTCTAGTACCGTGCCCGAGATCTGACAAAACCCCAGCGGCCCAAGCTTGCCGAAAACATGTCTCCGCATCGCCGGAGAAACCATGTCAACATCCGCCCTGTCATATTTCAGATCATCGAATACGGACAAAAGCCCGAGATTTTCATCAGCGATCTGAAAGTATGGCTCGGCGCTGAAAGCCCGCATCTGCCCCAGTAACTGATTGCGTTTGGCTTCGGTTTGGGACCCTGAAACCGCGTCATCGGCAGGGTCCACTGACCCCATAAAAAGCCGCAGTAAGCGCTGGGTAACGAACCCCTGCTTGCGCGCAAAACGGTCCGAATTCACAGAGATTGATTTGTTTGCTCCACGTTTGTTCATTTGACCGTACCTATAATTTCCGAAGCATTCGGCGCATCAGTCAAAACGCTTGGGCGTACCACCCCATAGTCACCGCCCAATCAACAGAATGATCTTCAACCTTTTGCCCCGTTCACTACTGAAGATAACGCAGTCCGCTCCCCTGTCACGGGTTAGCGGCGAAAGAACGCCGGTAACAAAACGCTAACGGCTTGCCGTCAGACACCCGTTCCTGCCTTCGACATGGCAGCTTCCTGACCCAAACGTAAAAAGGCTCCGCCCACCATTCGGGGGCGAAGCCTGATCATGTTCTCACCGTTTGGTGTAACCGGATCAGAGACCGGTCGACACGTCGATGGTGTTACCCTCTTCCAGGGTTACATATGCTTTTTTCACGTCTTTCCGCTTGCCCAACTGGCCACGGAACCGCTTGACCTTGCCTTTGGTGATGGTGGTGTTCACCGCCTTCACCTTGACACCAAACAGCGACTCAACCGCTTCTTTGATCTGCGGTTTGTTGCTGTCGATCGCCACTTCAAAGACAATCGCGCCGTTCTCGGACGCCATGGTCGACTTTTCGGTGATGATCGGCTTGCGGATTACGTCGTAGTGTTCTGCCTTCGCGCTCATTTCAGACGAGCCTCCAGTGCTTCGACAGCCGCTTTGGTGAGCACCAGGGTGTCACGCTTGAGGATGTCATAAACGTTTGCACCCATCGACGGCAGGATATCCAGACCTTCGATGTTGCGCGACGCCTTCAGGAAACCTTCGTTCACGGTCGCGCCGTCGATGACCAGAGCGCGTTTCCAGCCCAGGTTTGCAACCTGTTTGGCCAGAGCGGCGGTCTTGCCCTCGGCTTCGGCGTTCTCGATCACAACCAGTTCACCTGCCTTGGCTTTGGCCGACAGAGCGTGGCGCAGGCCAAGCTTGCGGAACTTCTTCGGCAGGTCGTGGCCGTGCGAACGAGGGGTCGGGCCTTTGTAGATACCACCCTTGCGGAAGATCGGCGCGTTGCGGTCACCGTGACGAGCGCCACCGGTGCCCTTCTGGCGATAGATCTTCTTGGTCGAGTAGCTGGTTTCCGAGCGGGTCTTCACCTTGTGGGTGCCGGCCTGCGCGTTGTTGCGCTGCCAACGGACCACACGGTGCAGGATGTCCGCGCGCGGCTCCAGGCCGAACAGGTCTGCATCCAGCTCGATGTTGCCGGCTTTGCCGCCGTCCAGTTTGATTACATCAAGTTTCATGCTTCACCACCTTCCGCGGGTGCTTCTTCCGCAGGTGCTTCGGTTGCAGCCGATTTCACAGCAGCCGGGAAAGGCAGGCCTTCCGGTGCTTTCTTCTTGACGGCGTCCTTGACGGTGACCCAGCCCGATTTCGGTCCGGGAACGGCGCCTTTGATGAAGACCAGACCACGGTCGGCGTCGGTTTTGACGACTTCCAGGTTCTGGGTGGTGACACGGGCAGCACCCATGTGACCGGCCATCTTCTTGCCTTTGAACACCTTGCCCGGGTCCTGACACTGACCGGTCGAACCGTGCGAACGGTGGCTGATCGAAACACCGTGCGAGGCGCGCAGACCACCGAAGTTGTGGCGCTTCATCGCACCGGCAAAGCCTTTACCGATCGAGGTACCCGAAACGTCAACCTTCTGACCTTCCAGGAAGTGTTCTGCCGAAATCTCAGCACCCACTTCAATCAGGCCATCTTCGGAGACGCGGAACTCGGCCAGCTTGCGCTTGGGCTCGACCTTTGCAGCGGCATAGTGACCGCGCATGGCCTTCGAGGTGCGTTTTGCCTTGGCCGCACCGGCGCCCAGCTGAACGGCGGTGTAGCCGTCTTTGTCAGCCGTACGCTGTGCAACGACCTGCAGGTTGTCCAGGTGAAGAACGGTTACAGGAATCTGTTTGCCGTCTTCCATGAACAGGCGGGTCATGCCAACTTTTTTTGCGATAATACCAGAGCGCATAATCTATACCCTCCGATCTTACGACTGCAGCTTGATCTCGACGTCCACACCAGCAGCGAGGTCGAGCTTCATCAGCGCGTCAACGGTCTGGGGGGTCGGATCAACGATGTCGAGCAAACGCTTGTGCGTACGGATCTCGAACTGGTCGCGGGATTTCTTGTCAACGTGAGGGCCACGGAGAACCGTGAACTTCTCGATCTTGTTCGGCAGCGGGATCGGGCCACGCACGTTCGCGCCGGTCCGCTTGGCAGTGTTGACGATCTCTTGCGTGCTGGCATCCAGAACGCGATAGTCAAATGCCTTCAGCCGAATACGGATATTTTGGCTTTGCATAATAACAGCCTTTTATCAGGCGTTGAGGTTGAGAGGAGGACAAGCGCGCATCGCCAACCCTCTTCGAACCCAAAAGGCGGGAATCACCCCGCCTTAACGTTCTTGTTGAGAACTCGCGCGAAATACAGGGGTGTAGGGGGTTTGGCAAGGGCGATTTAAAAGCTCATTGAAAAAGTAATTGAGCTAAGGCTCAGAGCTTCGCGTTTCTAAGTCCAAGATTAGGTCACTTACTTTACGGTCTCTGAATTGCTCAGGGTGCTTTCGTGATGTCGATACACATCACCAAGAATTGCTGCTGGACATTGTAGAGAAAAATCTTCCAAAACATCTCTACAATAGGCAGACGCACGCAGAAGGAAAACCAACTCGCTTTCGTCTACGAACGGCTCATCTTCCGGAATCCGTTTTCCCTCATACTTGGACCAACTAAGATTCGAGAACACTGGCAGAACACCAAGCGATGAAGGAACAAAACGATCAATGCATGCTCTCTGATCAAGCTGCGAAACTTCGGTATCAACAACCAATACGAACCCTCGCACCTCATTCTTCTCGTTCGCGCCCCAAGCTGCAAAGCATCCAGCACCTTGAACAGACAATCCTGAAGACAGTAACCGTCGAATCTCCGGTTTTGCGTTTGAGATATCAATATCAATGTCACGGCCAATATAGACTTTGGTCGCATTTCTTGCCTTTTCGTCTTTCAATCGACCAAACAACAGCGCATAGTTTGTTTCCGGTCCGATACTGCCTTTAGGCAGAAACCAGTTGCCCGGAGATCCAGGTAACGAGATTTGTGTTTTTGCATGCTCCCCCAGAAATTTGAGCATTGATGCCGAATGGAATCCTAGCTCAGCAGGAACGTCCCCAACTGCTTCAAATGCAATTCCATCGGGCCAATGAGTCAACGTCATGAGGTCCGCGTTTTCACGGATGTATCGATTTGTCGGAACAACTAAATCCGAGGATTCTTGGCCACTCACTGATGTTGCGAGGAATACCAAGCAAACAAGGTTCCTGAGTACTGTCATTCTATGAAACCCTCGGCAGAACGCGTGCAATATTTCCGCACAATACCGTGATGTCAAACCATTCAGACCGGGCTTTAGAATCAGTGGTTCCCCGAAAACACGCAAGCGCAAACTTGGACACAGAACACCGCGCGGACGCCGCAACGAAAGCTTCACCTCTCTGACGCTGCGCCCTAGGAGGAGCCGCTAACCCTCAGGCGGTCGGATCGTCACATATCGTGGCACAATGACCTTGTCGTAAAACAAAAAAAACAACGGCGTCAGTACCATCGACAGCGCTACGACAATAATCAGCGTGTTTGCGAGATCAGCGCTCAGCACATGGGTTGCGACCGAGAAGGACAACAGCACAAACCCGAACTCTCCGGCCTGTGCCATTCCCAGCGCAAACAGCCAATTATTTGCACCGGACACGCCGAACAATCGGCCCAGAGCAAAGAGGATCACCGCCTTTATAGCCATCACCCCAAAGGTCAGCGAGACAACCAGGCCTACATTTTCGACCATCAATCTGAAGTTCACCGAGGCTCCTACGCTGACAAAAAACAACCCAAGAAACAGCCCCTTGAACGGAGTGATCTCTTTTTCCAGCGCATTGCGATATTCGCTGTTGGCCAACACCACCCCGGCGATGAACGCCCCCAGAGCCGGTGTCAGACCAACGGCCATCATCAACACGGCCACACCGACCACAAGGGTCAGGGCCATGGCTGTGAACAGCTCAGGCAATTTAGCGGATTCGACATATCGGAACACTGGCCCGGTCAGATAAGCACCGCCAACAATCACCAGAATGATCGAACCAAGTGTGACAAGCGCCCTCAGCCATCCCGGCATGCCTTGCACAAGATTCAGTGAAAGCCCGGTGCTTGTCGTGGGCCCGTGACTGACGGCCCCGCCCCCCATCGCGGCAAGCTCCGGCACCACCAGCAACGGCAGAAGCGCCAGAATTGGGATCACCACAATGTCCTGCATCAACAGAACCGAAAAGCTGGATTGCCCTCCGGTTCCCATCAGCAGCCCTTTTTCATGCAGTGTTTGCAACACGATAGCCGTGGACGACAGTGAAAATATCAACCCGATGGTCAAGGCCGACTGCCACGGCTGCCCGAGCGCCATCGCCAACCCCATTACGGCAAGAGAGGTACAAACCAGTTGCAAACCACCCAACCCCAAAAGCCTTTTACGCAAATCCCAAAGTTTCTTTGGCGCCAGTTCCAGACCAATCAGAAACAGCATCATGACAACGCCAAATTCGGCAAACCGCTCAAGACTGCCGACATCAACACTCAGCACCGACAAGACAGGGCCAAGCAGCATTCCGGCAATCAGGAAACCCAGAACCGACCCAAGGCCAAGCCATACGGCGACCGGAACAATAGCAATGCCCGTCCCGAGAAGAATGAAAGATAGAAAAAGATAGTTTTCCATATAGGTTCAAATATTGCTTGTGGAATTCTCTTACACAAGCTGCACATTTTTGCGCGCCTAGGAACTGATACATCCAAACAAAAAAAGGGCGTCCCTTGGGACGCCCTTTCTTTTGGTAATCGCGTAAGCGCCTTACTCGATGATTTTCGACACAACGCCGGCGCCGACGGTGCGGCCGCCTTCGCGGATGGCGAAACGCAGGCCGTCTTCCATCGCGATCGGGGCGATCAGCTCGACGGTGAAGCCGACGTTGTCGCCGGGCATGACCA
>NZ_JBQFVB010000009.1:0-170927 GCF_056539465.1 Ruegeria sp. BB1 | reverse complement strand
CCCGGCTACGCGATGCGTTGCGTCACGTGGCGGATTGTCCGGCAGAGACCCATATGGATTGCCCAAAGTTCAGGCGCCTCATGGAGTTTGCGTCGCGTTCCGTCGCCGCTCAAAAGCGATGAAAGCGCCTGCTCAGACTGATTGCAACCACCAAGCAATAGGCCAATCTCTTGCTGCGATTTGGCTAATTGAACATGTGGGTTCGGAGTGAACATGCGGTGGCAGACATTTGATCCGCCCCGCCGGAAACGTGGACACAGCTGCCGTTGACCATGAAGCGACCAACAGCAGGTATTCAAAGCAGGCGTGTCGCCATACCACCATCAACAGCTAACGGAGAGCCAGTCACGAAGCTTGCTCGGTCCGACAACAAGAACAAGGCTGATTGAGCGATCTCGGTCGGTTCAGCCATGCGCTTAACGGGATGTAAACCCGCGATTATGTCGTGCGTCGCCGGGTCGTCACCCGCCATGTCAGTCTTTGTTCCGCCCGGCAGAACTGTATTGACGCGAATGCCTTGCGCCGCATGATCCGATGCCAGCGACTGTGTAAATCCTATCAGTCCTGCTTTCGATGCAGCATACGCCGCCATGCCCGGCATGCCGCCGTTGCTGAAGCCAACAAATGTTCCCGTAAAGACGATTGACCCACGGCCACGTCTTTGCAAAGCGGGAAGCTGGGCATTGGCCGCAAGGAATGCACTGGTAAGGTTGGTTGCAAGGACAGACTGCCAGTTGCTTAGTTCCATTTCCGGAATTGGACTCATATCACCCACAATGCCTGCATTGTTGAATGCGCCATCGAGGCCACCAAACCGTTGTTCTGCCAAGTCAACCAGGCCCTTGGCAAATGCCTCATCGCGAACATCACCTGCCAGATAAACGGCGCGCCCATTGCTTTGGTCTATCTGCTCAACAATTGACTTCAGCCGCGCCTCTCTACGCGCGCCCAAAACGAGGTTTGCCCCTTCTGATGCAAACAAAAGCGCTGCGGCTGCACCGATTCCGCTGCTCGCCCCGCTGATGATGATCGTTTTGTCTTTCAGTTCCATGGTCATGCCTTTCAGTTTCTGCATGCCAGTCAGTTAAGAAAAAACATCCGTGCTGAGCGATCCGTTTCCTGTGCTTGTCGGGCGGCCAATATCGAATGAGCAAGAACCGGGTCGGCAGACAACCTTCAAACGGAAACCGTCATTTGCGGGTCCCGCAGCACTCGGTATTTTGCTCTCAACGATGCCAATCCCACCCTTCCCGTGCGATCTCTGGCCTCATCAGTGTTGGCCAATAACACGCGCCTATCACTTTTTGATCAGGCTCACGGGCCGATGCCTCCTGGACCGCAATAGAAGTAAATTACCGCGCGTGCTAAGTCGCTTTTTGCGCCGAGCGTAACGATCGCGATAATCAATGACGGCAACTTTAGGCATCAAGCCTCGCTTCGGCATCCCAGAACGGTCTGTCCTTCCCGATCCGTTCGGCGAGGAAGTCCACAAAGGCGCGAACTTTCATTGGCATATGGCGTCGCTCGGGGAATACGGCATAAAGCGCCTGTTCCGGAAATGCGTAATCCGGCAAGACCCGGACCAGATCGCTGGTGGCCAAATGAGCACCCGCCACAAAGGTCGGCAACCGCCCAATACCAAGTCCGTCAAGCAAGGCAGCGCAAAGCGTCTCGCTATTGTTGATGCGCAGAGTGCCTTTGGTGCGTACCCGCAGTTCACCATGTGGTCCATGCAGCACCCACTCCATCGGATCGCGTGAATAGGCATAGTGAAGGCAGTTGTGCGTCAGTAAGTCTTCAGGTTGCTGTGGATTACCCCGCCGCAATAGATAATCCGGCGCGGCGACAAGAACACTGTGGATAGGCGCCAGCCGACGCGCGATCATGGCAGAGTCAGGCAGGGTGCCGGCCCGAACGGCCATGTCCAACCCCGCATCGACCAGATCAACGACCCGGTCATCCATAGTCAGGTCCAGTGTGATATCAGGATAAGTGGTCAGAAACTCGGTGAGCATCGGTGCAATATGCAGCCGTCCAAAGGACATGGGCGCACTGATCTTCAGGTGTCCGACCGGGTGACCCTGAACGGCCGCAACCGCGTCTTCCGCCTCCTGCGCCGATCCAAGCGCCTGTATTGCATGCGTCAGGTAGATTTCACCGGCTTCGGTCAGCGAGATGCTGCGCGTCGAGCGATGAAACAGTTGGGTGCCAAGATGCGCTTCCAGTGCACCTATCCGTTTGCTGACGGCTGACTTGGTGATCCCCAATCGCCGCGCAGCTGCAGCAAAACCGCCGCATTCAGCCACAGCGACAAATACGGGGATAGCGCCGATTTCGATCATGTTTCTCTCGTATAGTCAACTTTTTCTCACCCTAATGTAAACCTGATAGCCAATTATCATGCCATTGGAAACACATTAGGTCGTCCTCAACACATGTTGGATGGAGACGGCCATGCCCAAAATGCTCATCAACGGAATTCTGCGCGACAAGCCAGCGCAATCCGACGGGCGCTTTCACCGGTTGCCCAGTTCCTTTCGTGGCTGGATCAGTTCGGACGCTGAGGCAGACTTTCCGACCGCGTCTGGCCGCTATCACCTCTATTTGTCCAAAGCCTGCCCATGGTGTCATGGTGTCGACCTGGTATTGGCACTCAAGGGGCTGCGCGAGGTAATTAGCATAACCTGGATGGACTCGGTGATGTCTGAGGACGGTTGGGTCATCGACCAATCCGACTTTGACGAGTCCGCCGGTGTGCCACGTGATCATTACCTCTATCAAGTTTACCAACGCGCTGTGCCCTCTTATACCGGCGCGATTACGGTCCCGGTGCTATTAGACAAGCAAAGCGGTCAGATCATCAGCACCGAATCCGCCGACATCATGCGGATGATCGACACTGCCTTCGTCGACGCGGCCATTCTGGACCTCTATCCAACCGAATTCGCCGCTGAGATCGATCGGCTGGCTGAAATGATCCAGGCCCCCATTCGCAACGGTGTCTATCGCGTCGGTTTTGCCACCACGCAGGAAGCATATGACGAGGCGATCCATCAGCTTTATGCAGGGCTGGATACCGTAGAAGCAGTGCTGATGATGCGGCGATACCTGGCTGGAGCGGTGCCGACTGAGGTTGACCTGAAGCTCTTTCCGACGCTCCTGCGGTTCGATCCTGTCTATGTGACTCATTTCAAGATCGACTGGAAACGGATCTCGGATTATCCGGCCCTTTCGCGTTATCTGACGGACGTATCAAGTTTATCGGGCGTCGCTGAAACCATCGATTTGCAGCATATCCGCGCCCACTATTTTCTTAGCCACCGCCACATTAACCCGAGTGGCATCATCCCGATCGGACCGGAGTCGACGAATTTCATTGCAGATCTGACAAAGGGTGCCGCGTGATGCCCCGCTTTGCCACAGGCCTTCCGCCGACTGCCCTGATCATCGCGATCGGTGCGCTGGTTGGGGTCAGTTTTACATTGTCCAAATATGTAGCCATAGCAGGTAGCGCGCCACAGCAAGCTTTGTTCTGGCAGCTTCTGGTCGCGAGCGTTGTACTATTCACCATCGTTGCGATCACCGGTAACCGCCCGCCACTACATCGCAAGTATCTGTTCTACTACTTGGGGGCGGGGATTTTGGGCATCAGCGGTCCTTCATTGATCGGCTTTACAGTACTAGGCTACGTCTCGACCGGCTTCTACTCTGCGCTGGTTACACTGTCGCCGCTTTTCACTTTCGCTATCACGGCCCTGGTCGAAAAGAGAATGTTACCGTCATACCGGCTGATCGGAATCCTGATCGGGTTGGTCGGCATCAGCTTTGCCACCCATAGCGGCTTTGACCTGTCGGGCGTTGCGCCGCGCTGGATCACCGCTGCGCTGGCGGGTCCTCTCCTGCTGGCAATGGGCAATGTCTTTCGCAGTCGGGCCTACCCGCAGGGTGCTGATCCCATAGCGCTGGCGGCCGGAACACTGGGGCTTCAACTGTTGCTGATCGGTCTTCCGATCATTGTAAGTGGTCAGATCGCGGCCGGTTCGATGCCAGGTCCTGGACCGGTTGCCGCGTTAACCGGGATCGGACTGATCACCGCACTCAGTTATGTGCTGACTTTCGAAGTCCAGCGGCGCACCGATGGCGTCGGATTTGCTCAGGTCGGATATTTCGCCACTCTTTTCGGCATTGGCTTCGGGGCTCTGGCCTTTGACGAACCAATACACCTCACATTGGTCGCGGCGCTCGCGGTGCTGTTTCTTGGGTTGGCCATAACCAATGGGCACATCCGCCTCGCCCACATCCTGCGCCTTCCGTACAAATCGCAGGCCGAAGCGCCGCTGAACATCACAAGTTTTCAATCACCCGCCAAGGAGAACAAAGATGCAGATTGCCAATAAACACAATTCGCCCCATGCACCACTGGTTGCCGGACTCTATGCGGCCGTCGACGCAATGAACGCCAGCGACGTCGTTAGCTATTTGACAGAGGACGTTACATTTCGCCTCGGGAATTTCGACCCGATCAACGGGCGCGGGCCTGTTGAGCATGCCAACGAATGTTTCTTTCAGACCATCGCCGCCATGCGTCATACGATAACCGGCATCTGGTCCAGTAGTAGCACTGTATTTTGCGACGGCACGGTCCACTATACACGCAAGGACAGCAGCGAGCATGAAGTCCCCTTCGCCACACGACTTGGCCTGCAAGAGGGAAAAGTGGCTGATTACGTAGTCTACGTGGATATTTCAGGACTCTAGAGGGATTGATGGTGGTACAGATAAGCGGCTTTGACTCCCTCAAAGCCGCTACAAACCACCATACCGTATTCCGTTCAATCAACGACGATTTCGACAAGAAGCCAGAAGCAGGACCAGGAATGTCAGGTTAAGCACCGCATTGAACGGCGCACCAACCAGGATTGAGAAAGTGCTATCGGTGCAAAACCAGGACCATGTTGCAACCCAGGTTACTCTTTGAGCCGCATCCGGGGAAATTGGCGCAACATATGTACCTAATGCCCATGACATTCCGCCGAGCCCGACGGTCAGCCCACCGGTGATGGCCAATAGCAATGGCGACGGTATCGCCATGTCGGGCGCAACCTCCTGCATCGGCCAATAGGCAACCTTAAGGAAAAGGTGGGCGACGGGATGCAGTATCGATAACCCTGCCAAAGCAAAAAGCGCTCCCGCTCCAATCAGGATCCATCCTGAACGACGCATGGCAGATTGTTGTGATGTCATGTTTTCCTCCTAATTCACTTGATCTGTCATGCGCGGTCAGGAGTATTCAAAGCAATTACCTCAGAGGTAAGTGATCTCTGACAATTGATTGTGTAAGATTACCTTATGACTTCTTACTCAGTTCTATTGAAGGAATGGCGCAAGCGCCGTCGGATGAGCCAGCTCGATCTAGCTGTTGAAGCCGACGTCAGTGCGCGACACATATCGTTTCTGGAGACCGGACGTTCCCGACCTAGCCCTGAGATGATCGTTCATCTTTCAGAGGTTATGGAAGTACCTGTTGACGCCAGGAATCATATGATGAAGGCGGTTGGTTTCGCGCCGAGATATGCGGCGACGCCGCTTGACAATGCGGCGATGGAACCCATTCGGAACGCTGTCACATGGACGTTGGAAAGACATGCCCCCTACCCGGGTCTGGTGCTTGATCGTCTTTGGCGGGTTGTAGAATTAAACGGTCCTGCTGCGGTGCTGTTTGCACCTCTCGGATTGGCTGCAGGCAATAGCCTCCTTGAATTGCTGACTGGCCCTACGATGGCACAGGTTGTTGAAAACTGGCCTGAAGTGGCGCATTACACCATGCTTCGCCTTCGCGCGGAAAGTGCAGCGGCAGGTGGCATACCTGATTTGGAGGTTGCGATAAGAGAACTGGCGGCGCACGCGCATGCACCAAGTGACGCAATAGTGGGACCATCCATTCCCACGGTCTATCGATTTGCCGGACATCGCCTTTCGATGTTCGGAACGATAGCGCAGTTCAGCACTGTAGCCGACGAAACACTCGACGATCTAAAAATTGAATTGTTCTTCCCGTCTGATGAACAGAGCGCTGTCTTGCTGACGGCACTTACCAGTCAGCCACAGGACCTCCAACTGCCGATATCAAGCTGACTTTGTGTCTCCGAACGGTCGGAATTTGCCTAGTTGGCCTAGCAGTTTGAAGTTGTCTCGATACTTGCTACCTCTTCCATGCGGTTCCCTCTGCACTTGCCGGCTTTGTTGGTTGATCTCGTCGGCCTGCGTAACCTCTCGAGAAAACTTTCGCGAAATGCTGGTGAAAATTGCGCAACTCGATTGAGATTCAGCTGTCCTTGCCACGCAATACAAACTGATTTGTTGCGCACCCATGTCACAAACTCCACGCCTGCCGCGTCCTGTTTCTATACACCCAAATACAGGAGCACCTCATGCAATCCCGTCTCAACCATTTCGCCGTTGCCCCGCAACTGATGCAGCCAATGCTCGACATGGAGGAATGCCTCAAAACAGCGGGCCTTGAGCACAGTCTCATCGAATTAGTAAAGTTGCGCGTGTCGCAGATCAATGGCTGCGCTTTCTGCATTCATATGCACACCAATGACGCGCGTGCGCAGGACGAGAGTGAAGACAGGCTTCACTTGCTGAATGCGTGGCGAGAGTCGTCTCTTTATTCCGAGCGTGAACGCGCCGCTCTTGCCTGGGCCGAAACGCTGACCCGCATCGAGCAGAATGGTGCACCGGATCACACCTATGATGAGATGGCCGCTCAGTTTTCAGATCAGGAAAAAATCGCCCTGACGCTGGTAGTGACAACGATCAACGCCTGGAACCGCATTGCTATTGGGTTTGCAACGCCACATCCTGCCGCCAAGGAGGCCACGGCCGAATGAGTCATATAACTTCACTCGATAACGACCAAACATTTGTCGATCTGCGACCGCGCTTGTTCGCGGTCGCCTATCGAATGCTGGGCACTGTTAGTGACGCAGAGGATGTAGTACAGGATGCATTTTTGCGTTGGCAGAAGGTTGATCATGCTAGCGTGCGGGACGCGACTGGGTTTCTGATCCGAGCGGTCACGCGGTTATGTTTGGATCACATGCGGGCCGCGCATACTCGACGCGAAACATATCCCGGTGAATGGTTGCCGGAACCACTGATCACAGATGATGCCACCGAGCGACTGGATCGTGACGTCTCGGTGGCACTCCTTCTGGCGCTGGAGCGGCTGACACCTCTCGAGCGGGCAGCCTTTCTGCTCCACGATGTATTCGAGCAATCATATGACGAATTGGCACAGGCATTGGAACGCACACCTGAATCCTGCCGCCAGCTTGTTAGCCGAGCTCGGAAACATGTGCAGCGCAACAAACCTCGAACGCAGGTTGAGCCCCAACAAGGCGAAGCCATCGCGAAGGCATTTTTCATGGCCGCCAAAAGCGGCGACACTGACGTTCTCGCCAAATTACTTGCGCAAGACGTAAGGTTTGTTTCGGATGGCGGCGGCAAAGTATTGGCGACACTCAACCCGATTTTGGGCCGAGACAAAGTGATGCGGTTATTGTCTGGACTGGCGCGTAAATACACTGATCAACCTGCCCAGCAATGGCAATTCTGCCACCTGAACAATCTGCCTTCGATCCTCAGCCACGAAACGGGGGACATTTTGCAAACCACGTCGTTGGAGATAGAAAGTGGGATGATCACAGCGATCTACGTCGTGCGTAATCCAGAAAAGACTCGTCATCTGTCTTTCGACGGACACACTCCCATCAATGGCGGCCTATCTGACTAGGATGACTACATCGGCCCAAAGCGGGCACGCGCTCAGGTGTCGTGATGCCGCGGTGCGGCTCATCGTTGCAGTCATTCGCAGAAACAGCGAAATCAAGTCATAAGCAAACTCACACGTCGCGGGAAAACCTGCTATTCAATTGTCGTTCGCGCCTGAGGGCTCATACGGCCGAAACATGGGAACCCATCGCGGCACCTTCGCCTTGTACCGCAGGTAGTCCTCGCCAAAGCGTCGTTCCAGCCCCGGCTCCTCTACGAATTTGAAGTAAAGTGTGTTGAGGAGAAAGAACACTATCGCCCAACCCAACAGGAATAGGCTGCTCATTGCTAGTGCTTCCGCCAGTATCATTAGAATAACCTATGAAAGCATGGGGTTACGCACGTAGCGGTAAGGTCCACTGACCACAAATCTTTGAGGTGGATCCCACGGTGCAGGAGTTCCGTATCCCTCAAGAACAAACAGTTTCATCGTGTTCGCGGCCAAGGCAAGCGCGGGGCCAGCCAACATCGCTGCCACAGCCCAATGCAGACGCGTTCCCACACTTGCACCAAATGGCCATTGGTCGCTGAAACATTGGACCAAAATCGGGATGTAGATCAGTGCTGTACCCGGAAGGATAAGTACCGCTTTAGTCATGCGCCAAAACATAGAGGAATCTTACCACAGCTTGTCGATCGTATTCTTCGCAACCACACCCAGTGCAACGTCGGATTGGCTATAGTAAATCCTTGGATCAGAACCAGAAATACTTACAACCTCTCAAAAATTGTCGAGGTTGGATGGTGTATTGTCAGAGGTATTTGCTCATTTGCGACCAGAAATTGTTCATTTGAAACCACCTTTGCGGCGCGATTGGCAATAGTCTGGGGAAAACTGGGACGGGTCGCCATGCCAGGAAGTACTCGAAAAACTACGTTGGAAGAATGTGACCTTCTGATCCGCAATGCCTCGGTAATTGACGGTACCGGTGGCTCCATCCGCAATGCAGATGTGGCAGTATCAGGAGACGAAATTGTCGGTGTCGGGCCACTGGACGGTATTCGTGCGCAGGCGGAAATTGACTCGACCGGCCTGTGCCTCGCCCCAGGTTTCATTGACGCACATACTCATGACGACTGGGCGCTTCTACGCACCCCGGATATGTCGTTTAAGGTGACACAGGGGGTGACCACGGTTGTGACTGGGAATTGCGGGATCAGCGCCGCTCCATTCAGGGTGCAGGAAGATCTGCCAGACCCGTTCAATGTCACTCCGGACGTGCAGTCAATCAGCTTTGAAACCGTCACCGAGTATCGACGCGCGATCAAGGATGAAGCGCCCGCCGTCAATGTGCGACTGCTGGCCGGGCATTCATCACTACGTGCCACCGTAATGGGGTCGGATTTGGAGCATGCCGCGACCAGTGCAGAAATCAACCGAATGGCAGAATTGCTTGATAAGGCGCTGTCCGAGGGCGCGGCCGGGCTTTCCAGTGGATTGGACTATCCCGCCGCGATGGCGGCTCCTGGGGAAGAAGTTGTGATGTTGGCACGGGTGCTACGTCACCACCCGAACACCGTTTACACAACCCATGTTCGGGATGAAGGTGACGGCGTGATCGAAGCCATCAAAGAAGCCCTGTCCACTGGACAACGCGCCGATGTTCCTCTGATCCTGTCGCACCACAAATGCGCAGGTTTTCGCAACTTCGGTAAAAGCAAAACGACGCTCGCCATGATTGACGCAGCCCGCGCGAAAGCAGAGGTCGCCATGGATGTCTACCCCTATACCGCCTCGTCTTCTGCTCTGATGGAGCGTTTCATTGATGCCGCTAAAGATGTGATTGTCATCTGGTCCGCCCCGCACCCGGAGGTTGGAGGACGGATGCTTGATGACATTGCTGCAGAATGGGGCGTGTCGCGGGAAGAAGCCTGTACAAAGTTGAAACCCGCTGGCGCTATCTATTTCGACATGGACGAAGAGGATGTACAGCGGATCCTACAACACCCGGCGTCGATGATCGGATCGGACGGGCTGCCTGGCACCGAAAAACCGCATCCTCGGCTCTGGGGCACTTTTCCACGGGTCTTAGGGCATTACACTCGGGATCTGAAATTGTTCTCGCTGGCACAGGCTGTGCACAAGATGACCGGCCTGACCGCAGCAAAGTTCGGCCTGACCGATCGCGGAGAAGTTGCAGTCGGGAAAAAGGCAGACCTTGTACTGTTTGATGCAGAGACAATCTCGGATGTGGCTGATTTCGACGCTCCAGAGCAGCCCGCCAAAGGCATTCATTACGTTTTTGTAAACGGGCAGGTCACCCTTTCTCAGGGGCACCAGACCCACACGCGCGCAGGTCGCTTCCTGAACAACAACAAACAATAGCGGGGAAAAACATGAGCAGAACAGTCTGGCTGAACGGGACATATATGCCCGAGGAAAAAGCGCAATTGCCAATCTTTGATCGGGGCCTGCTGTTTGCTGACGCTGTATATGAAGGCTTTGGCATTCTGGACGGGCAGATCATCGATTTCCATTACCATATGCAGCGTCTGAACCGGTCGTTGGCCGAGTTGGAAATGCGGCCACCGATGAGCGAGGGTGCGTTATATGACGGGCTGATGGGGCTGATTGCGCGCAACGGGGTGGAGGAAGCGTTTCTCTATCTGCACGTCACCCGTGGCGCGCATGATCGCGATTATCTTTACCCCGGCGGCCTGTCACCCAACGTTTTTGCCTTCACCCAGCCGCTGCACGGGGGGCTGGCCGCCGATCCGCCGCAACCTCTGCGACTGGCCAGCGCACCGGATATTCGCTGGGCACGGCGAGATATCAAGACCAGCAACTTGTTAGGTCAGGTTCTGGCGAAAGAAATTGCCCGCAAGGCCGGTGCGGATGAGGCGCTGATGATTGCGCCCGATGGCACAGTGACAGAATGCGGGGCAATGTCGTTTTTCATCGTAAGAAATGGCTGCATCTACGCCCGCCCCCTCAGCCGTGATATTCTGCCAGGGATCACCCGCCAGACCATGCTACGCGTTGCCGACGACCTGGGGCTGAAAGTGGTCGATGCCACCTATACGCTAGACGACGTCTTCAGGGCGGATGAAGCTTTTGCCACTGGCGCTTCCAGCTATGTTCAGCCGGTGCCCGAAGTCGATGGCCGACAAATAGGTGACGGTGAGACGGGCACTGTTACAACCTTGCTGCGCCGCGAATATCTCAAAGCCGTGCGCGCCTCCTTCCGAAACAACCGCGCCAGTCTTCAATAGATAGCAACAGATAGGCGTTCGCGGCCCAGAGTCGACATTCAACCTAATGCCGTGGTGCTGCAGTCGCAGCCATAAAGCCCACCGTTCGCTGCGTGCGCGAAATATCGATGCGTATAAACACACAGTACGCGGGACAAAGTGAGCTTAAAATACGTTGCTCACGCCACGCCCAGCGGTGTCATTGGCCCGAATGAAGTCGAATGCTGCCGCCAGAACATCCAAAACCTCGAAGATTGGCTGGGGTGCCTGCTTGAGTGACGCTGCTGCAGGACGATATATACAAATCGAATTTCCTGATTGTATGATTCAATAACCGGCCCACCTGAATAGCGGCCAGAAACCGGAAGGTAGCCTTGCTGAATTTGACGATTCCCATACCCTTGATATTGGTCGCCGTTTTGCCCGCCGTTCTGGATCGGTGCTCTGGTTCAGACACGAGCGTGGCCCTGGGCGTACTGGCCCGCGACCGGGTGGCTTTGACTGCGACGGCCAGTGAAATCGTTGTCGACTTACCGATCGCCGAAGGAACTGTCGTCAAAGCAGGAGATATTCTGGTTCAACTCGATCCAACATTACAGACTGCCAAGCTCAGCCTGGCACAGGCCGAGCTTCAAAAGGCGCAGGCCACGCTGTTGAAGCTACAAGTCGGACCGCGGGAAGAAGAGATTGCAATTGCCGAAGCCAAGGTCGCAGGTGCTGTTGCGCGACTGGTTGACGCCGAAGCCATCTATGAAAGAAACGCCAAACTGGTCGAAAACTCGGTCGTCACCGAAGCACAGGTGGCAAATGATCTGGCCTTACGCGATTCTGCGCGTGCCGAGTTGGCCAGCGCTCAGGAATCTTTGAAAGAGCTGCAAAACGGCACCCGTCCCGAAGATCTTGCTGTCGCCGAGGCCAACGTACGTGCAGCAGAAGCCACGGTTGCTGCCGAGCAGACCGTGTTGGATGACCTGACAGTTGTTGCGACCCGCGATGGTGTACTGGATTCACTGCCTTGGAATCTGGGCGAGCGGGTAACATCCGGCAGCCCGGTTGCGGTTATGGTCACCGGTCAAACACCCTATGCGCGTGTCTATGTGCCCGAACCGCATCGCGTCAAACTAAAGCCCGGCGATAAACTGAGAGTGCGCATTGACGGACTCTCCGATCCATTGGACGGCGTGATCCGCTGGATCAGCGACGATGCGTCGTTCACGCCATATTACGGGCTGAACAAGGATGACCGTACGCGGCTTGTCTATCTCGCCGAAATTGACCTGCCAACCGCATCGCCGGACTTACCCGCCGGAGTGCCTGTGCAGGTTCCCTTACCATGAGCGACATCGTTGTCTCGACGAAAGGCCTGACCCGCCGGTTTGGGGAAAACACAGCGGTCAACAATCTGGACCTTGAGATCAGAACGGGCCAGATCTACGGGTTTCTTGGCCCCAATGGCTGTGGCAAGACCACTACCATGCGCATGTTGACCGGCTTGCTAACCCCCAGCAGTGGAACGATCTCGGTTTTGGGGCAGTCCATGCCCGAAGCGGCGGAACCGTTGAAGAACGAGATTGGGTATATGACCCAGATCTTCTCGTACTATCGCGATTTGACCGTTCTTGAGAATCTACGGTTCGCGGCGGAAATTTACGGCGTTCCGGCTAAATCAGCCGCGGACCGGATTGACGAGTTGCTGCACACCTATGACCTGACAACGAATGTGCATCAGCTAAGCGGCAGCATGAGCGGCGGACAACGACAGAAACTGGCGCTGGCAGCAACCGTCATGCATCAGCCAAAACTTCTGTTTCTCGACGAACCAACGTCGGCCGTTGATCCCGAAACCCGCCGCACGTTCTGGGAGCAGCTGTTCGATCTGGTCGATCAGGGTGCGACGATGATTGTGTCGACCCATTTCATGGACGAAGCAGAGCGTTGCCACAGGCTGGCGATACTGCAGCACGGCGTAAAAAAGGCGGATGGGTCACCCCGTCAATTGATGGATGATCTGGACGCCGATGTTGTAGAGGTGGAAGGGCCGGACCTGAGAAAAGTCAAACACGAGCTGGATGGCAAATCCAAAATACTCTCAACGGCTCAGGTCGGCTCGCGGCTGCGCGTGCTGGTCGACAAGTCCGAACCTCGGCCAGTTGATATGCTACGCGCCCGGCTTGATGCGTTTGCGGACCTGTCCCTGACGTCTCAACGTCCAAACCTTGAAGACGTCTTTGTCAGCGCAACGCGGGGGCCGGGACAATGATCTCGCCGCGTCGTATCACAGCCGTTTTGAAGAAAGAGCTGCTGCAGCTGAGGCGAGATCGAATGACCTTTGCCATGGTTGTCATGATACCACTGATCCAACTGCTGCTGTTCGGCTATGCGATAAACACAAATCTGCGTCATGTGCCCGTCGCACTGGTGGATCAATCCCGAACTGAACTGTCGCGCACGCTGGCGCAGATTGTTCAGGCCACGCAGGTCGTAACAATCACCGAGGAGTTGACCAGCCCGCAAGAGGCCGAACGCGCGATCACCGAATCTCGCGTACGCGCCGCTTTAATTATTCCTCAGGATGTGAGCCACCGCCTTGCCCGAAGCCCTTCCGTCGGATTGGGATTGCCCGACGCAACCAACCAGACCAGCAGTCGGCCTGTTGCCCATTGGATCGTGGACGGCTCGGACACGATGGTCGCCAGCGCGATCAAGTCCCTGCGCACGATGCCACTGACCGAGTTGCTCAAGCAACCGCCCAACCGACAGGTGCCTACGTTTGAAGTCACGCTCTATTTCAACCCCGAACAGCGGTCGGCGGTGAACATCGTACCCGGTTTGGTTGGGGTTATCCTGACCATGACAATGATCCTGTTCACCTCGGCCGCTATCGTCCGTGAACGCGAGCGGGGAAATATGGAGATGTTGATCAACACACCGATCAAGTCCATCGAGCTGATGATTGGCAAGATCATACCCTATATCTTCCTGGGGCTGCTGCAGGTCGCAATCATCCTTGGCATCGGGCACGTGTTGTTCGATGTCCCGATCAATGGTGGGTTGGGCGTTCTTCTTGTGGTGACACTGCTGTTTATCATTGCCAGCCTGTCGCTAGGGTTAGTCATTTCAACACTTGCACAGAACCAGCTCCAATCGATGCAGATGACCATTTTTGTCCTGCTGCCCTCGATCCTGATGTCCGGGTTCATGTTCCCCTTCGACGGCATGCCGCGACCTGTCCAAACCATCGCACAAGTCCTGCCGGCCACGCATTTTATGGACATGATCCGCGGCGTGGTCCTGCGAGATGCTTCGCTTTATGAGTTGCGATGGGGGATTCTCTGGATGATCGGGTTTGCAGTATTCGGATTGTTGGCGGCAACTCTGAGATTCAAGAAACAGTTGGATTGAATTGCGGCCCGTTCCGAACATTCGTCGATTTTGACGTTACAGCATTGCAGCCTCCCGATAGCGGACGGTGCAAACGCCGAAGGTATTGCAAGAGGCCTATCGGCTCAGCAGAAAAAAAACGCAGCGCACCCATTCGGGCACACGACGGTTAGCCAAGGAAGATAAAAATCATGGGAAAAGGCGCAACGGCAATCGCTGCCGCCAAAACCAACCCCAGAAATGAAAACCTACGGCTGGCCCCGGCCAGAAAGGCGAGTCCCCCGCCCCCTCCGAAATCCGCGACTCTTTCCTGATTAGGAGTTTTGACGACGAACTGCTGCTACATCCCAGAAAGGCCTGCATTGGTGTTTAGTAGGAACTGGCGAAAAATTGGGCTGCTTGCCGCCCCAATGCCACGGGCGTTTTCTCCGACTGCTGCGGCTTCCACGACCGGAGGGATAAGACCGCGTTTGTCCTGGTTGACCAGATAGCGTCGAACCCTTGCCACCAACTCTTCTCTTACGTCCGGCGGGAACGCCCCGTCGATGAAAATGGCCTCGAAGTCGATGACGGCACAAATTGAAAGAGAGGCCTTGGCCAACTCCTGCGCAGTCGCTCCAATCCACGGCTCGACATACCGTGTGATGCTGGTCCAGTCCTGCGGCTTCTTCCAGAGAATCGCGGGATCGACGCCCCCTTCGATCAGCCTGTCCTCAAGCAGAAACAGTGAGGCGGTGTCGATCAGTTGCTGGCTTTCACCCAATGGACCCGTCGTGCGCATCGCGCCCAAGGCACCAGCATTGCCTTGGTTGCCCTCAAACACGGTGCCGTTCAACGCGACTCCGCCGCCGATCATTGACCCAATGAAGAAATAAAAATAATCGCGATACTCAGCCCCACGACCATATAGATGCTCCGCGTGACACGCTGCGGTCGCGTCGTTGACTACAAAAACCGGCAAGTCGCTGAACTTGGCGACCTCCGAGAAGAAGTTAACGTTTTTCCAGGAACTAAACTTCTTGGCGGCAAGCCCAGACAGGTCGTGCCATTTCCAAAGTTCGAACGGTGTGCCGATTCCAATCCCGCATACGCGATCACGAAGCCTTTGCGGTTCGTGAGCCAGTAGCGTTTCCAAGCCAGAATCCAAAAACCCGAAAACGGCCTCTGGCAACGGATAATCATAGGTTGTGGAAAGTTGGCGGCGCGGCTTGCCTGTAAAGTCGATCAAAAGCAGATCGGCACTGCGTCGCCCTATCTTCATCCCGACTGACAAGATGCCTTCCGGATTTAACTCCATTGGGATCGAGGGCTTCCCAACTCTTCCTCGCAACGGGGCTCCGCGTTTGAGAATCTGGTCTTTTTCGAGCTTGCGCAAAATGATTGAAACGGTCTGTGGAGACAGACCTGTCAACCGCGCAACGTCGGCACCCGCCGTAGGCCCATGCCGTTGTAAAACTGTCAAAATCAGACGTTCGTTGTGGTCTCGAACACCGCTTTGACTTACGCCTCCTGTCAGCATTCTCAGCGCGTCTTTCTCCATAACTCAAAACATAACCACCTTGTTTTACTATGGAAAGACGGTCGATCAAATTAATAAATAAACTTTATTTATTTATTGACAGAGAGACCAGAATCACAGTTTCTTGAATGAGACCTTCATTAGAGGATGAAGGTAGGCCTCGTTGGTACGCCGCTCGGGGCAACAAATATTTCTGGGAGGACAAATATGAGAAATCTATTCAAGATTGCCGCATCTGCGACTGTGCTCACGATGGCAGCGGCCTCTGCTCAGGCAGCCGGAGAAACCGTCTGCCTAATCACGAAGACTGACACCAATCCCTTCTTTGTAAAGATGAAAGAAGGCGCGACGGCCAAGGCTGAAGAGCTTGGCATGACGTTGAAAGCCTTTGCTGGTAAAATTGACGGCGACCACGAAACTCAGGTTCAGGCCATTGAAACTTGCATCTTGGACGGTGCAAAGGGAATTCTACTAACGGCATCGGACACGAGCTCGATTGTTCCAGCGGTCCAACAAGCGCGGGATGCAGGACTTTTGGTTATTGCGCTGGACACACCGCTCAGCCCGATCGATTCAGCTGATGCAACTTTCGCAACGGATAACTACAAGGCCGGACTGTTGATCGGGCAATGGGCAAAGGCCAAAATGGGTGACGCTGCAGCGGACGCAAAAATCGCGACGCTTGATCTGAATGTCAGCCAGCCAACAGTAGACGTTCTGCGCAATCAGGGCTTCCTTGACGGATTCGGAGTGGACTTGGCTGATCCCAATGTTATTGGCGACGAAACGGACGCGCGGCTGGTTGGTAGTGACGTGACCGACGGCAACGAAGAAGGCGGGCGCCGCGCCATGGAAAACCTTCTGGCCAAGGACTCGACGATCAACGTTGTGCATACGATCAATGAACCGGCAGCGGCGGGCGCTTACGAGGCCCTGAAATCCATTGGACGTGAAAACGATGTTCTGATCGTTTCAGTCGATGGCGGGTGTCCCGGCGTACAAAACGTTCAGGCCGGTGTAATCGGCGCCACAAGCCAGCAATACCCCTTGCTGATGGCTTCGCTTGGTGTTGAAGCCGTAAAGAAATGGGCAGACGAAGGCGTGAAGCCTGAAAACACACCTGGAAAAGACTTCTATGATACCGGTGTGGCGCTGATTACTGATCAACCCGCCGATGGTGTTGAATCGATTTCAGTCGCAGAGGGCCTGGAACTCTGCTGGGGCTAAGTACAAGCCCATTTGGAGAGGCGCTCATATGAGCGCCTCTCCATTGCTTTAACCAGCAATCCGATACTTCCTGTAAACTGATCTCGTGACCCCAAAGCAAGCCACGAAAGGGTGAGATATGTCTGAAACAAACCAAGGCACCCCGGAATTTGAAACCGCAGCAAGCAGGGCGGAAACCGTCGCGGAGTTTGAGGATCACCGGCGCGGCGCACTGGGGAAGTTGCAGCACCTTCTCCATGTCAACCCGTCCTTTGTGCCACTTATTGTCTTAGTCGGAGCGATGTTGGTTTTTGGGCTGCTATTGGGTTCAAAATTTTTCTCGCCTTTCGCTATGACCTTGATCCTTCAACAGGTTCAGATCGTCGGCATCGTGGCAGCAGCACAGAGCCTTGTTATTCTGACCGCTGGCATCGATCTGAGCGTCGGTGCGATCATGGTTTTTTCTTCAGTTATCATGGGTCAGTTCACCTTCCGATATGGCATTCCTGTGCCATTAGCCGTCATGTGCGGTCTGGCTGTCGGAACGATGATCGGAGCCCTCAACGGTTGGCTTGTCAGCCGCGTTAAACTCCCCCCTTTTATTGTCACACTTGGAATGTGGCAGATCGTTCTGGCAACCAACTTCCTGTATTCCGCAAACGAGACAATTCGTAGTCAGGACATAGAGGCAAACGCCCCCTTCCTTCAGTTTTTCGGCACGAAATTTAGCATCGGTGGGGCGACTTTTACAGTTGGCGTCATATTCATGCTCGTCTTGATTTTTGTGCTGGCCTATGCACTCAAACACACGGCTTGGGGCCGTCATGTCTATGCGGTGGGCGACGATCCAGAAGCGGCCGAACTGTCCGGTGTCAACGTCCACAAGACCTTGATGTCAGTTTATATGCTCTCCGGGCTGATCTGCGCCTTCGCCGGCTGGGCTCTGATCGGCCGCATCGGCTCAGTCTCTCCAACTTCTGGCCAACTGGCCAACATCGAAAGTATCACCGCGGTTGTGATCGGTGGCATCTCACTGTTCGGCGGGCGAGGATCCATTCTGGGATCGTTGTTCGGAGCACTGATCGTTGGCGTGTTTACTCTTGGGCTGAGGCTCTTGGGCGCAGATGCGCAGTGGACCTTCCTGCTCATCGGTCTCCTCATCATCGCAGCGGTCGCAGTCGACCAGTGGATTAGAAAGGTTTCGGGCTAATGTCAGACACAACACCAATCGTCCAAGGCCGCGGAATCGTGAAGCGCTATGGCCACGTCACCGCCATCGACCATTCCGATTTTGAATTGCGTCAGGGAGAAATCCTTGCGGTCATTGGGGACAACGGCGCCGGAAAATCATCCATCGTCAAAGCGATCTGCGGAGCCACGATCCCGGATGAGGGCGAAATCCTCATCGAAGGCAAGAAGGTTAACTTTACCTCTCCGATCGACGCCCGGAACATGGGGATCGAGATCGTCTATCAACAACTTGCCATGTCGCCCGCTCTGTCAATCGCGGACAATATGTTCATGGGTCGTGAGATCCGCAAACAGGGCTTCATGGGGCAATATCTGCGTCAACTTGACCGACCCGCCATGGAAAAGTTCGCCCGTGAAAAACTGACCGAGCTTGGCCTCATGACCGTTCAGTCGATCAATCAAGCGGTTGAGACACTGTCGGGCGGTCAGCGCCAAGGTGTTGCCGTTGCGCGCGCCGCAGCCTTTGCGACCAAGTTCATCATCATGGACGAACCAACGGCTGCACTGGGGGTGAAAGAGAGTCGGAAAGTTCTCGAACTCATCCAGGATGTGCGCGCGCGTGGCATTCCGATCATACTTATCAGCCACAACATGCCGCATGTCTTCGAAGTCGCCGATCGCATCCATGTGCACCGGCTGGGCAAAAGGCTCTGCACAATCGATCCCAAGGACTACACAATGTCCGATGCCGTGGCCTTCATGACTGGTGCCAAAGAGCCCCCGAAAGAGGACGCCGCGTGATCGGGCAGGACATAATGCGCGTTTGCGACCTGATCTCGTCCCGGAGGCAAGTTGGGGTTCGGACGATTGTCGCAATCGCCGGCCCCCCTGCATCCGGCAAGTCGACGCTGGCAGATAACGTTGTGCAATCACTGAATGCACATCAGAGTTCTGCGGTTCCGTTAGCCACGCTGGTACCCATGGACGGCTATCATCTGGACAATCGGGTACTTGAGACGCGTAGTTTGTTGGATAAAAAAGGGACACCAGAAACCTTCGACGGAGTTGGGTTTTGCAAGGCAATCAGAGGACTGCAGTCGGCGCGACATGAGTCCTTTCACCCCAAATTCGACCGCCAAATGGATCTGGCCATTGCAGGCGCGATTGCTGTTCACCCAGAAACTCCGACTATCGTCGTTGAGGGAAACTACCTTCTGATGAATAGCGACCCGTGGAGAACATTGGCAGATGTCTATGCCGCAACAGTATTTGTCAGCCCAACTTTAGAGGAGCTTAAATGCAGGCTGCAACGCCGCTGGATCAAGCATGGCTTTGACCCAAAATCCGCGCTGCAACGCGCCACAACGAATGATCTGCCCAATGCTGAACTTGTCATCAGAGAGAGCAGGAAGGCTGATCTGACATTGAACCATAATTACACCGAATTCGGAATGCGTTACGCGTTTTGATCCGGTTCAACCGACGCAGAAGCGATCCGTTGATACTAACTCGTCCTGGCGTTTTTCAGTGCAATTAACATCATCCCATACACGATGAGGGAAGCTTATGAAGTTCTTCGTGGACACCGCAGAAGTAAACGACATCAAAGACCTGATAGACTTTGGACTACTGGACGGTGTTACCACGAATCCAAGCCTTGTCGCCAAGTCTGGCCGCGATTTCAAAGAGGTCATTGCTGAAATTTGCACTCTGACAGATACGCCCGTATCGGCAGAAGTCGCAGCTTTAGATGCCGCAGGAATGATTGCGGAGGGAGAGTACCTCTCGGCGATCGCAGACAACGTGGTTGTCAAACTGCCGCTGACCTTGGATGGCCTGAGAGCCAGTGCTCATTTCAAGAGGCAGGGTATTAGAACAAACGTCACGCTTTGCTTCACACCCAATCAGGCTCTTTTGGCGGCAAAGGCGGGCGCGACCTATGTATCACCTTTCATTGGCAGATTGGATGACATCAATCTGGACGGAGCCGATCTCATCCGTGATATCCGAAGCATCTTCGACACCTATTGTTTTGAAACTGAAATCATTGCAGCATCCATCAGAAGCCCCAATCATATTACAGAGGCGGCCTTGGCCGGATCAGACATAGCCACGGTCCCCCCGTCCGTTATCCGCAAATTAGTCAGGCATCCGCTAACCGACACCGGCATTGAGCAGTTTCTCAATGATTGGAAGTCGACCGGGCAATCGATTCTGTAATGGAGGGTCATTTTGCCTGAGACAGAAGGCACCGAACACTGAACGGCTGTGTGTCGGGGGACTAAAACCTCAATGACAGGTTACCTTAAGTGATTAGAAAGTCGAGTTGTTCGGAAAATTGCCGGCACTACGCTTCAGTGGTGGCATAAACACAACGGCAACGATCTAAATCTTCAACGTCCGCTTTCTGAAGTGACGGGAGATTTTGGTGCGGCCGCGGCAAAGGTCCACTTCCCGTGCCTTGCGTCATCTAAAGCACAGCTACACAGGTGGTTACACATAGAAGATGAGATGGCACGGGTGTCTCGCTATTCGACCGTGCCAAACAATTTGTGGCAAGTTTAGAGAGCCAAATATCCTGTGTTACACTTTTGAGACTTCTCCCCGAGAATTAGGAGGCCAATATGGTTAGTTCATCCAGGCGAGAATTCTTTAAAGCAGCCGCAGCAACGGGTCTCGGAGGAACTGCTGCGATGCAAGTTTCAGCCGCAGAGTTTCCATCGGGCCCTTTTTGGAACAATGTTCCTGATCCAGAACTTTCCAAGCAAGAGCTTCCAAACTTCAAGTTTGAACTGGAAAAATCCAAAGGGCGTGAAGACGGTGGCAGTTTCGGAAAAGAAGCCACCGTGCGCCAACTTCCGGTTTCAACGGGAATCGCCGGTGTCTCAATGAAACTGGAACCCGGTGTCGCCCGTGAATTGCACTGGCACGCCACTGCTGCGGAATGGGCATTTGTCATGGAGGGGCGATGCCGGACAACAGTCATCAACCCGGCTGGAAAATCCGAAACGAACGATTTTGAACCAGGTGACGTATGGTATTTCCCGCGTGGTTACGGGCATTCGATACAGTGTCTGGGCAACCAGCCCTGCCACTTCATTCTGATATTCGACAATGGGTATTTCTCTGAATTCGGTACATTCAGCATCACGGACTGGATTGGCCACGCGCCGAAAGACCTGTTGTCAAAATCCCTTGGCTTGCCCGCAGCAGCGTTTGATTCTTTTCCCAAGAGCGAAGTTTATTTCGTTCACGGCGACCCGCCGCCGGAAGAACCTGCTTTGCCTCATCAGGGGCATCTGGCAACACCTCGGAATACGCATAAATACAGGCTGCTCGACCAAGAGCCGAATTCTTCTTTCGCAGGCGGTCGAGAATGGCTGGTCAGCCAATCGGAATTCCCCATCTCAACCACGGTAACGGGCGTGGTTTTGGAACTTGAGCCTAAGGGGATGAGGGAGTTCCACTGGCACCCGAACGCGGATGAATGGCAATACGTAATGAGCGGTAGCATCGGAATTACCATATTTGGTGCAAACGGCCGCTTCGCCACAGAATCTCTGAACAAGGGGGATGTGGGATATATTCCTCAGGGTTATGGGCATTCGATTGAAAATGCTGGTGAGGAAAAAGCCCGAATACTGATCGCGTTTAACACCGGTGAGTATCAGGCAATCGACCTTTCAGAATGGATTGCAGGTAATCCCAACTACCTGCTTGCCGCGCATTTTGATCAGAAACTGGATGTTGTCGAAAAGCTCCCGAAGCAGGACGTCTTCATCGCTCCAAGGTAGGTACAAGGCAAACGTACAATGGCGGCATACTAAGACTTGAACTTGCCAATGATCAGCGCCGCGACGATCAGAATAAGCGCAAGGATGTCATTCGCCTGTAGTCGCTCTCCAAGAAACGCAATGCCGATGAAAACGCCAACCAGCGTGATCAGATAACCGGAAAGGGCAGTAAAGGTCGGGCCGGTTCGACCAACCATATAGATGAACAGAACATAGGCTATGCCGCCACAAAAGACGCCTAGGCCTGCCAGCGCTGTTACGCTTTGCCACGACGGGTCCGGCTTCCACGCGGAACTGAGGATCAACGTCAAAACCACCAGTACTGCGGACGCGATCATAAAGACGTTTCGCATCGCAAGAACAGGTGGCACGTTTGACAGATGTTTCATCATGATCAGGCTTGCCGAGAAACTCAGTGCGCCGCCCAGGATCGCCAGTTCGCCGATTATGTCCGCCAGCCAGCTGCCTTTGATACTTGGAACGATCAGAACCAGAATCCCTACAAAGCCGACAGCGACACTCAGCGCTGCGATCAAACTCCAATGCTCGTCTTTCACGAAAAACGGGGCCAGTATCAGGGTAAAGATTGGCACTGTGGCAAGGAGGATGGCAGCAATACTGCTGTCGACGTGTTGCTGCCCCCAGGGGATCAGAAAGCACGGCAAGATTGCTTCAGCTACCGCGATTGCACAGTAAAGCGACCAAGGCTGTCTGCCGACTTTTATCGAAGATCCCGCTGAACGTCCGTACATCACAGCGGCGATGATCGTCAGGGTGACAAATCCGATCAGCACCCGCCCGGTCGCCACGACCAACGGCGAAAAACTCTGAATGGCCAGTTCGTTCAGAACAAACTGAGACCCCCAAATCAGACTGATCCCGACCAATAACAGATAGTCGAGGGCAACAGGCCTGTTCATGACGAATGCGCTTTTTCGAACACGTGATTCACCACAAAAACATGAAGTCAACTAATCCTACCACAAGCAAGGAGACCGTGCGCCCGGGTATTAACATGCGTGAATACAGTGTATTTTCTGGATAGATATGGGAGGCACCAGATGTACGAAGATCTATTACCTCACACATTGCCGACTGAGGCCGAGCGGCTTGATCGCATGTCACGTGCGCACGACCCCGATACCTTTGCAACAATTGAAAGACTGAACCTTCCAGAGAATGCGCATTGCCTGGATATAGGTGCCGGGCGCGGAAGCGTCGCGATCTGGCTGGCCGAGACATTGCCCCACGCAAAAGTCATCGCCAGCGATCTGGACGTGTCGTCCGTGAAAGAAAACACCTTACCCAACATAGCCCTGGAGGAGATCGATCTGCGAGTCGATGAGCTTGGTTCAGAATTGTATGACCTGGTTCACTGTCGCGCGGTGTTGTGCTTTTTACCGACCCGAACAGAGGTTTTGTCAGCGATCCTGAAGTCGCTCAAACCCGGCGGCGCATTTGTTGTTACTGAAATGGACTTCAGGCGAGTTGCTTCCGGTCCGAGCCGTTTTTGGGCTACGTTCTGGACCGCGTATCTCGAATTCACCGCATCTCAAGGGTGGAATTTAGAGTTTGGTGCAACGTTGCCGGGCTTTCTTGCCAAAACCGGCTTTACGGAAATTGATGCACGGCACATTCAGCCCATTTTAAATCTCTCCGGAAATACCGCAGGAGCGGCTGAAGCGCAGACCTGGTCACTAACATTGGCAACATTGGCGCCTAAATTGATCGGTGGCGGTTTTATGACCGAAGGCATGCTGACCGAAGCACTTTCGATCATCCGTAACCCCGAAGCTTGGACGGCCGGACCAGGCTTCATGGTCACCAGTGCGCGGCGACCGATGACCTAACCCGAGGGGCAACTTATCCTCAACAAGAAACACTTGTGGATGTCTGCTATTTTGAAGCAAGCGCCATTCGTGCAATATGCAGAAAGTGGTACTTAGGGCTCAAGGCGGCCATCAGAGCCAGTGCAGCATTGCCCCCTGCCCCACATCACACAGGCCTTACGGACGGCCCAATCCGGTCACTCAGTGAGGTGCATAGTTGCTGCGCGCGCAGCCCGCTTTGCTGACTATCACTGAACGTGCGAATTATGAAAGCACCAAACTCACAGATCACGGACAAATCCTGGTTATGGCTTCCGATTGCAAGCTCAGCCAGCTATGAACCTGGTGGTTTAACCTTTCCAATCCAGAGTGAGTTGCGTTTGGGTCACGATCGCCGCAGTACGGCCATCGGGTCGGGTAATCGTGGTCTGCCAAATCATTGTTTTTCGACCGCGATGCAGGGGAATACAGGTCAAAGTGATCTCGTCGCCAATCCGCACAGATCGGATGAAGTTCGTCTTGCTCTCCAGGGTTGTTGTACTGGCATCTTTGTCAAGGTTCACTGCCGCAGCTACTCCTCCTATGGAGTCTGCCGCCCCCATGATCGCACCACCATGCATCACCCCGTTTCGGTTGCCCATGTCTTCTCGGACGAGCAGTTTCGCCACCACCTCCTCCACTGAAACGGACACTAGTTCGAGACCCAGAGATTGGGAGTAAGGTGGTAACCAGTGCTGGATGTTTTTGTTATGCATGTACGATTTTACTCATGGACGAATACATCTGTGTTCCTTGGTGTCCGAACTAGGGTACCCACCACCATTTTACCTGCAGGCGGAATACAATTATTCTTGTGGTGTATTCAAAATCGAATTGTAGGAGAAGTTACCGTGTCCGTCCCGCAGATTGTAACTGTCGTTGGCTATATGACGATCCTAGAATCACATGCAGTGGCATTTAGAGAAAATTGTTCCAAAATGATTGAACTGCGTAGGCTAGAACCCGGCCATTTGGCGTCAGCCTACAGTTTCGGTGCCGGTGGAAAAGTTGTATCCCGCGAAGACTATGACAACGCCGATGCAGTGATCCGCCATATGGAATTGGGCAACCACATCTTTGAGCTCACGCAACAGCTGGTCGAGATCACCGGGGTCGAATTACATGGCCCTCAAGCTGAGCTTGAAAAGCTGGGCGATCTGTTCAATGGGATGTCTCCCGCAATCTTTGACACCGAGTTTGGATTTCGCCGGTAGTTAGACGTGTATGACGGATTGAACAGAAACTGATAAGGTGGGCCCAGCCCGGTGATCAGGGCATCTGTTTGCAATAGGTGGAGACAGGTCGAATGATGGGACGACGACGCTTTTTGACTCGTGTGATCCCGACCACGTTCTGGGCAAACATCGTAATGCGTAGCCTTTCCATAAACGCGGAGGCAAAGACCGTCGAAAACACAAGCTACAAGGTACTCACGGCAGCCGAAGTAGAGACTCTGGCTGCCTGGTGCGCGGCGATCGTGTCCGGCGCAGACCAGGCCGGGGTCGCTAGGTTTGTCGACGAAAACCTCGCAGGAGATCAGGCCGCGTCCTTGTTACTTCTCAGATACCTTGATGCCAGCGACATGGCAGGATTTTACCGCAATGGGATCTTGGGCATTGAAAAAGAATGCCTGCACCGGTTTGGTTTGTCCTTTGCACGGGCGGATGCCGGTAACCGACTGGAATTGGTTGAGGCTGCGATAGCCTCGAAGATGCAAGTCTGGACCGATCCAGATCCGAATTTTTTTTATTTCATTTCACGCAGCGACGCGGTGGATGTTGTTTATGGCACGCAGGCGGGATTTGCGGATCTGAATATTCCTTATCTCGCGCATATTCCGCCACCCCGGCCTTGGTAGCAATTCTGCTAACCTAGGAGAAACCCAAAACACAGAGAACCAATGACCAAAATCTCACATGATAAGGTCGAAGTCGTGATCATCGGCTCTGGCATCGCCGGCAGCACGATGGCGGCGGAGCTGGGTGAAGCGGGGTTCACCGTGCTGGTCCTGGAAGCCGGGCCGGAGCGCCAGCTTTCGGATATGATCAGCTCGCAGATCTGGTCCCGGCGGCTCAGATGGGCAGGGCCGGAGGTCCGGGAGTCAGGCGATCTTGTGGGGGCCGCAAACTTCGCCATGGGTTGGGGGACCGGCGGGGCCGGTTTGCATTGGTACGCAAATTGGTACCGGCTGCATCCGGACGACTTTCACGTCAAATCCTTGTACGGGCGCAGTCTAGACTGGCCCATTGATTATGAAGACCTGCGGCCATGGTATGACCGTGCGCAGTCTTATTTTGGCGTTTCTGGCGATGAAGATACTAATGCGCCGCCCGGCGAGGCCTATCCCATGCCTGCCATTTCAATTTCCAAACAGTCACAGACCATCAAGCCCGGGTTTGAAGCAGAGGGGCTGAAACTCACGACAAACACATTGGCAGTAAACTCCGTTCCCTATGATGGCCGGTCAGGATGCCTGCTTGACGGCTGGTGCGACGCGGGCTGCCCAATCGGGGCGTTGGCAAATCCACTAGTTCTGCAATGGCCACGGGCCCGAAAAGCTGGGGTTGGTCTACGCCACAACGCCTATGTTGCACGAATTGAAACTGACCCTGCGGGATCTAAGGCAACCGCAGTCTTATATGTCGATGAGCAGGGTCGGGAAAACCTGCAACCTGCCGAAATTGTTATCTCGGCGTGCCACACAATCTGGAATGCACGGTTGCTGATGCTGTCCGCCAGCGACAAGCATCCTAATGGGCTTGGCAATGGCAGCAAAACCCTGGGACGCTATTTTACGTCTCACGCGCTAACGACCATCCACGGGCTTTTTTCTCAGGAAACGGAGCCCCATTTGGGTGTGTCCGGTGCAAATACGCTCTGCCTGGATGGCTATGACGACAAACAACCGGCAAAGGATACCTTTGGCAGCCGCGCGTGGCTTGTTGGACAGGCTGCAAAACCCAACGATCTGTTGGGAATTGCTCTGGCCAAACCCGAATTGTGCGGCGAGGCTCTGGACGCATATTTGCGTCAAGCCAGTTTGCATTATGGCAATATGACTGTGTTGTGCGAGGAAGATAGTATTCCGGAAAACCGCGTCACGCTCGATCCATCAAAAAAAGATCGATATGGGTTACCGCAAGCCCATGTGCAAAACTCTCTTCCACAGGCAAATGCCTCCAGATCAGATCTGGCCAGGGCCGAGGGTCTCCGTATCTTCAATGCGGCGGGGGCTACTGATGCCTGGGCGGGCCCGCGAAATCCTATGCACATGATGGGCGGAACAATCATGGGCGACGATGCATCGGCATCGGTCACGAATTCATATGGGCAGGTGCATGAGATCGACAATCTGTTTGTCGCCGGCGCAAGCCTGTTTCCAACGCCCGGCGCCATCAACCCGACGGCTACGCTGGCTGCGTTAGTGTTTCGCACGGCAGATTATATTCGCACCCATCGATCAGAGTTACTGCCCTAAAGAGCGCTGCGCGGCAGTTGTGCCCGCCCCATTCCATCGAATGCGCCGAGCAGTTCTTCGAACCAACGGTGCAGAGCACTCTCTGGTGGCCAGAATGTCGTCAGACTGACAACCCGAGGCCACTGGAATGTACCGAACAATATATAGTCCGAATAATCTGGTGCTACGCCGCCCAGGAAAGGCGTTTCGGCGAGAGTTACCTCAAGCGGGATCAGTGCTTGTTTGGTCGCGTGACGTGCGGATTCAGGGTCAGCTCCGATTTCTTCGACGGTCTGGCCGAATTTGCGCAGGGTTCGTTCACGATAGTAATCCTTGTCGCACTTCGCCGTCAGGGGAAATTGCTCCGCTATGACAGCACGAAAGATCAGAGGGTGCAGCGTGTTGTCTGCCCAGTGATTGACGAATAGCGACTTTGCCTTGTCGGATGGGCTGGCAAACAGTGGATGGCCCGGATAGGTGTCATCCAGATAAGAGGCAATGTACCAACTGTCCCGGACCCACTGATTGCCATCCACCAGAACCGGCGCCGTCACACCCCCGGATCTTGCGATCCGTTGCTTTTCGGTTATGCGCCATGGCTCTGAGTCAAAACTTAGTTGTTTATGCGCCAGCGCCATGCGACTGCGCCAGCAGTACGGACTCAAATGGGCTTTTGGATTTTCACCAACAACTTCAAAGAGCCTGCGCTTGTTCTCGTGCGATATCATGTTGGGGCCCATTCTGTTTCACGGCAGTCTATCACATTGCCAGAAACGACTGAGGCTGCTTTTGCGTTATGTTCGCGCAAGGGAGTCCTGGTTAATGGCTGTCCGCAACCGCAGTTGAGCAGCCGCCACGCCATCATTCGGCTCTGAGCCGACATTGGCTTTGCCCACTGGTGCTGCGGCGCACCCTGTCGAAGCGGCCATTCACTGAAACTGCGGTATCAAGGCTTGCACGAACTTTAGCATTGTGACTCTGCGACTACCTATTGACCTAATGAATCAGCCGCCAATCTGAGTCATCGTAGCTTGAACCGCATGATACCTTTGTGCGTTGGGAGGATGTGTGCCCAGAAAACGATCACCAGGATCAGGAACTCGCGCGAAGTACAGCGCACCTTTGAGTGGATCATAGCCCGCTTTATGGGCTATTACCGTGCCTAGTTGATCAGCTTCCAATTCAAAGTTCTTTGAATAGCTGCGCCCGCCGACAAACGCTCCAAGATCTTGTGCAGCGGCAATATCATTCGGCCCGGTCCCGGCAATTGTTGCCAGACCAGCCAAAATTACTGCACCAGCCGCCGCATTTTGAGCGCGACGCGCCAAATGCCCTTGAATATGGTGAGCGGCTTCATGCGCCATTACAAATGCAAGTTCATCGGTATTGTTCACACTTCGTGTCAGCGCTTGGGTCATTGTGATCACCGGGCGCCCCGACTTACTTAAGCTCTGATATGCGTTTGAGGGTGCTTTTTTGTTTGGATCAATGCGGATCAAGAAATCGCAATTCACTCCCCGAGTACGGCGGCGGCATTCTCGCTCTGCCACGGGTTCTATCCGTGCGGCGACCTGCCGAAACCTTACTTGTGCCTGCTGTGAACTGACGGGGGCGCTTGCGCGACCGGGGTTTGGGATAGGTGCAGATGGAGGAGGGTTGGTTGATACGCATCCCGCCAACATCAAAATAGATATTACCAATACAGCTCGCTTCATAAAAGCATCTTTCTAGCAATTCAAAACACAGAAATAGAGGCCATAGTCTTCGATAAGCCAACATCCAAATCCGATAATAGAGCTTGTGTGAATTGTTATTCAATAACAGCGGAGATTGTCTGTAGTCGCAGGCCGATTCAGCTGTCGCCAGAATGGTGAGCACCGTAAATGGCGTTGAAACGAACAGCCAACTAGCCCACGGCCTCCTCGCTAACGACCTAAACCTTGTTGATCGACACATAGACAGCCGCCATTCTCGCGGCACCACGGCTTGAAACCTATCTGTTTTGCGGCGTTTTTCGGAGAGATCGAATGACCGCAGACTAAGAAAAACAACTACTCCTATAAGGTTAACTCAATTGGCAACACTAAGCGCTATTGAATAACAGGTTTGTGTCGTAACCCTTTGGGATGCAGTTTAAATCCGGAAAATCAACGTCTGGGAAACTTGGACCAGTCAGATGAAGCTGCTCAACAGTATCTCCAACCGCCGATATCAAGCTGACTTTGTGTTGATCCTCCCCCTCTGAAGTGGTCCGCCGCTATGGTTAAGAAAATGGAGGAACCACATGGCGAACAAGCGACCGAAGCCGGAAGAGATTGTCTCACCAATCAGGTGGCCCAACAAGAATTGTCGGAGTACGTAAATAATGGGACCGAATAATTGAGACTCGTCACCCATTGAATTCAACACCTTAAGATTTTTGCGCTTTTTGAATGCTTCTACAGCGACTTGTCGGCTGCAGCCTCGGGTCATATTGCGTACCTCGTTTGCGACAGCCGCAGCTGCCGCATCACCGGTTTCGATGCCCTTGAGAAGTTTCTGGATCAGGTCCCCTTTCGAAGCCACAGAAACAATTCACACATTCTTACGCGAAAAATAAAATGAGTTGCCATCTTCGGTATCAGCCAATCGAAACGAAGTCACTGATTACAAGCTGGGACTGAGGTTCAATGTCGTCAAGTGACAACTCTGTTGGTGCTGCAGCGCGGCTTCGCCAGCGCGAACACTGGGTAATCTAATTAACGATGTCGCGGATGTTCAGGTAGTTGGGTCACCAGCTCTCTCGTTAACGATCTCAAGTATACGGTTTCGTTGGATTTTCCCAGATGGCCCTTTTGGCAGTTCCAGCAGAAAATGAACGCGATCGGGCGATTTGAACCGGCCGACCTGCGCTTCGCAAATTTTCGATAGATCCATAGAGGTCACTTGAGACCCCTCGCGAATTGCAACAGCGGCTTCTACGGTTTCACCATAGCTGGCGCAGGGGCGTGCGAAAGCTGCCGCTTCGACAACGTCTGGGTGGGAATAAAGCGCTTCATCGATCTCACGCGGCGCGATGTTCTCACCGCCTTTGATGATCAACTCTTTCAAGCGTCCTGTCACAAAAACATATCCGTCCTTGTCCATGCGCGCGAGGTCGCCGGTGCGCAACCAGCCATCAACCGTAAACGTTCCCGACGTCGCGCGGGGGTCCTTGAGGTATTCCAGCATCACATTGGGACCACGAATGACCAATTCGCCTTCGGTTCCGCGCGGCACAGGTTGAAGACTGGCGTCCAGGATTGCCGCTTCGTTTCCAAAGGCAACCCCGGGCGACCCGATCTTACGAACACCCGGAGGCAGCGGGTTCGACAGAATCTGCGCCGCCGTCTCAGTCAGGCCCATCGTTTCTATGATCGGAATTTCGAAGCGGTTTTCAAAACTGCGCTGAACGTCCGGCGCCAATGCTGAAGATGCGGATCGTCCGAAGCGTACGCGCTGTCGGGTATCGGCATCCGGACTGGTGTCCGAGTGCAGCAGATGAGAAATGATGGTTGGTACCACCGAGAACCAAGTTGCGCCGACCTTGCCAAGATTGTCCCAGAATCTGCTGGCCGAAAACTTTTCGCACATGGCCAGCGAACCACCCGATACCAATGTTCCCATCACCGTCACGCACAGCCCGTTTATGTGGTAGATCGGTAAGACGCAAAACCCGCGGTCAGCGTCAGTCAATTGGTGCGCGACCGCAGTTGTCCAACCGCCCGCCAACATGCTGGCGTGAGTGTGAACTACCCCCTTAGGACGCCCGGTCGTCCCCGAAGTGTACATCAACAGCGCATGACTGCTTGATGAGATGCCATGCAGGTTGCTGCCGGTGTCTTTGGCGTCCGATACATGCAGCGCTGTAATCGCTGCCGGATCGGCTGTTCGGGCAAACAGGTCCGTTTGGTCGGAATGCACGAACCCATAACGTGCATCGCTGTGCTCCAGAGCATAGGTAACGGCGCTGTCTCCGGCGACGAGGTTGATCATCGTTGCCCGAAATCCGCCATAGAGAACACCGAACAGAACCTCCAACGCTTCGCGACAATTTGGGTAGAGGATGGCGACACTTTCGCCTTTTTCCACGCCCAGATCGGTCAACATGACGGCAACACGACGCGCGGTTTCGCGCAACTCGCTCCAAGTCAGGTCCGCCGTGCCGTCCGGGAAGACGAAGCCGGTCCCACCTTGGATCGCACGGTAGTCCAGCCAATCACGGATGGTGCCTTCGGGCGGGTTGGTCATTGTCCGACCTCCGACCAGTAGGCCCCGAAAATCTCATCAAGCCCGGGTTCGCGCGGCGGCGTTTCACGCACAATTTTCGTGGTCTGGACGAAGTGACGCCAGTGCAAATTGGTGTCGATTGAGTTCTCGCCCCAGCTGCCGCAGCCCATCGACAGCGAAAAAGGCATCCCGTTGGTAAAGCTGCCGCCAGTGGCAAAGGTATGTGCTTGATTAACGATCACCCGGCAGGTGGGCAGATCACGCCCCATACCGATGGCACGCGCATCGTCATTCGTATGAATGCCAACCGAATGCCCCGCCCCTTGATGCGCCAGAATTCGGGTTGCAATTTCCCTAGCGTCGTCGAAATCCGCCGCGTGATAGAGTGCCAGAACCCGACTGAGTTTTTCGCCAGACAATGGATGATCCGCGCCGATACCGTCGGTCTCAACCGCAAGAAACTTGGTTCCTTCAGGGACTTTGCCTGCCATCCCCAAGGCGTCTAGCATTTTGTCGGCGTCCTGCGCGATAACGGACCGGTTGAGGTGACCGTCAGGCCAGAGCCGCGCGATGATACCGTCTGTTTCCGAAGACGGTACCAGAACGCCGCCTTCGGTCGCCATCGCGGCGACGAATGCGTCATAAACCGCATCCACCACGACCAAAGCATTCTCGGAAGAGCAGGACGTTGCATTGTCGAAACATTTAGACGCCGCGATCTTGGCTGCGGCATCTTGCAGGTCGGCGGTTTCGTCGACAATCACAGTTACGTTGCCAGCGCCAACCGCCACCGCAGGCGTGCCGCAGGACTGCGCGCGCTGGACGTTGTTTTGACTGCCAGTGCAGATCACCCGATCAACGGTCTCCATCAACCGCTGGGTTTTCGCCTTTGACCCGGGCGCTGCGATCATCTGGACCAGATCACAATCCAGCCCCAGTTTGTCAAACTCAGCGTGGATGTAACCCACTAGCAGCTCACAAGAAGCCACACCCTTGGGCGACGGTGCCACCACGATGGAATTGCCACCCTTGAGCGCATTGATGATGTTGTTCGCGGGCGTGGCGGCAGGGTTGGTCGAAGGGACGACCGCGCCAATGACCCCGATCGGCCGGGCAATCTCGGTAATTCCGGTGGCCGGATCGTCGCTGATAATGCCCTGGGTTTTAACGCTCGCGATATCCCGCAACAGGCCAAGTGTCTTGCGGTGGTTCTTTGTGATCTTGTCGGGCACATTGCCCAGTCCGGTGGTTTCGACGGCTACCTCGGCAAGCGCCCGATTGCGCGTCGGTTCCATGATGGCCCAGCCCGCCGCCAGTGCCGCTTTGTCGTAAAGCGACTGGCTAGCACCGGCTTCAAAAGCCGCCTGAGCTTTTCGCGCGCGTGCGACAATACGATCTATTTCAGCAATTTCGGGGGAAATCCCGTCCTGAGCGTTCATCTTGGTCCTCGAATGGTTGTTCGGGGCGGACCCGTTCCGCCCCGCTATGATCGCCGGATCAGAGGCCGGCCAGCAATTCGTTCAGTGTCTGTTGGCGTTGAGCCCACATTTGGATCACTTCGTCCCGTGTCATGATGTGCATTGGCGAACCGCCTGCCTCCATCTTTTTGGCGACGCGGGAATTGGCGAACATCTCGGGCACGGTGGCAGCCAGTTTCTCGATAACCTCCGGCGGAGTTCCTTTGGGCACCATCACACCCCGGAAGTTGACCGACGAATTGTCGACCTCGAGCCCCTGTTCCATCATCGTCGGAACATCCGGCAGGAAGGCGTTGCGTTCCAGATCGGCGACGCCCAGGATTTTGACGTTACCCGCCTCTTGGGCGCGGAACGCGTCAGACAGGTTGTTGATGCCGCCCATGACTTCGCCCGCGATCACCGCTTTCATTGCTGCGGCCCCGCCACCTTTGGTCGGGATATAGGCCATTTTGGTCCCGGCGGCCTTGTCGAGTTGCAGTGCAGCAATGTGGTGGCCTACAAACAATCCTGCACCCGAAACGGTCAGTTTGCCGGGGTTTTCCTTCGCAAAGGCGACAACATCCTGCATTGAATTGAATTCACTGTCCGCACCAACCACGAACACAGCAGGATCGGCCCCCCAATTGGCGATGGGCTCAAAGCTGTCGGTCGAGTATTCGACGCCGCCCTTGATCGATTGGGCGATGAAGTGGGGAACGTTGTAGGCGGCCAAAGTATAACCGTCCGGGTCGGCCTGCGTGGCAAACCAGTTCCAGCCAACGCGACCACCTGCGCCGGGTTTGTTGATGATGGCAATGGGCATTCCCAGCGCATCCTCGTTCCCGGCCGTCATGGTGACGATCCGCGCCTGAAAGTCGGTTGCACCTCCGGCCCCATAGCTGACCATCATCATCAGTGGTCGTTCCGGGTATTCTTCGGCCATTGCCTGGCCTGTCAGGCCAGTCAGAACCAGTGCGGCCCCTGCGATCAATCGTTTCATTTTGCGTTTCCTCCCTGATTTGGTTCACCCGCAAATTGGTGCGGTCAGAACAGAATTTCCCTTGGGGTGTAGACGTTCAGAAGCATGGCGAAGAGCCCGTACATCACCGTCACAAACACCACTGTGATGACACCGCGTTTGATCCAGCTTTTTGCTTCGGCATGAGGCGCGGGATCGTAGATCGACAGCAGGACAAAAAAGGTGATGGTCGTAGCGGTATAGAACCCAAGCGTTTTTGCCGCCCAGAACACGTAGATCAGCGTGATGATCAGGCCGGGCAGCATGTTGATGAACATGGCGCGCGTCACGCCGTTTCCGACTTTGGACAAGCCCATCAGGGCTTTGCCAAATGTCCAGCCGGCCAGAACCACGAAAACAGACGCGATAAGGCGCGGGAACAGAAAGGCTTCGGCCGGTTGCTGGGTATAGCTGACCCACGTCACCCAGAGACCAACTGCAAAAACCAGACCCGACCCGAATATGTGCTGCGAGCGGTTCATGCCTGCGCCTCCTCTTTGGTGGTGTAGCGACGGCTGCGCAGTTCCATCCAGACCGAATAGGCGATCGAGGCCAGCACAATGACGATCAGCAACAGGTTCAAACCGCCGGTCAGGAAATACGAAGCCTTGCCAACGGTGGCGTCGGCGATCATTCCGCCCTGAATGAAGTTGGCCTCGGCGATGGGTCCAAGGATCAGCCCCAGCACCAGGGGTGCGGCAGAGAATCCGAAACGTTCCAGAAAGAACATGCCGATGCCAAGACAGGCCATGACATAGACGTCGCCCATCGATCCCTGCACCGAATAGGCCCCAAAGACCGACAGCGCCAGCACGATGGCGGCCATGACCGATTGCGGCACCTGCGCCACGCGGGCTGCTAGCCCTGCGACATAAAGGCCAAAGATGCACATCAGTATCTGCCCGATCAGCATCGAGTTGATGAAGGTCCAGGCGACATCGGGGTGATTGTCGAACAGGTCTGAGCCAGGGAAAATACCGTGAATCAGCAAGCCGCCCAACAGAACAGCGGCGGTGGGGCTGCCGGGAATGGACAGCGTCAGCAAAGGTACCAGAGATGGGCCGACCATGGCATTGTTGGCGGATTCCGCAGCGATCACTCCTTCGGAATGACCCGTGCCGAACTTGTCTTTTTCAGCCGAGAACTTTTTGGTCTGATCATAGGCAACAAGACCCGCTATTTGTCCGCCGACACCCGGGATTAGGCCGATGATTGAGCCTGTCATCGTTCCGATACCCAGCGCACGGGTGCGGCTGAACAACTCTCGGAATGCCGCGACGATCGAATGGCGCTGCACTTCAATGACCTCGGCCCCTGCGTTATGGCGCCCCTTGGCGAACATCGTCAGCACCTGTGGGATTGCAAACAGGCCGATCAGCGCGGCAATGATGTTGATTCCACCACCCAAAGCGGGGTGAAAGATGAAACGCTGCGCCCCCATGATGTCATCAAAGCCGATAGTGGCCAGCCACAAGCCGATGCAGCCTGACAGTAGCCCCTTTACCACCGACGCGGAGTCCAGAGTCCCGATCACCGTCACGCCCAGAATGGCCAGCCAGAACAAATGCGAAGGGCCGAACGCCAGAGCCCATTTGGCCAAAACGGGGGTCAGGAAGATCAAAAGCAGAACCCCGAATATTCCGCCCACCGCCGAAGCCAGAAACGAAAGCTGCAAAGCACGCGCACCTTGGCCTTGTTTGGCCATCGTATGCCCGTCCAGTGTTGTGGCAATATTGGCAGGCGCGCCGGGGATCTTGAGGAGAATTGCGCTGACTGCCCCTCCGGCCACGGTCGATGTATAGGCGGCTCCCAGCAAGATCAGACCCTGCGCCGCCTCAAGCTGGAAGGTAAACGGGATCAACAGCGCGACAGCCATGGTCGGTGAAAGCCCGGGCGTGGCACCCAGAATCAGGCCCCCAATTGTACCGCCGAGCAGCAGCATGAATGACAGCGGGGTAAACACGTCTCCGAAGTAATAAATGAATTCCATTCAGGGCCTCCCAACCCGTCGGTTCATGTTTTTACTTTTGTTGACAAATCAGGTTAGGCAATGAAAATAGTTTTGCAAATGTTTTCATAAAATTGACCAAATGGAAGAAAATTATGACTATTTTTCAGAAGGGTAAGGTGGATATTGTGGCAGTTGCAAAGGCTGCAAAAGTCTCTCCGTCCACGGTGTCACGTACCTTTAATCACCCGAATTTGGTGAACCCAGCGACTCGCAAAAAGATCAACCGAGCGGTTCAGAGACTGGGGTATATCCGCAACCGTGCTGCACAGACGATGCATGGCAAACGGTCCGGGACCATCGGCCTAGTTGTGCCCACAATCAACCATGCCATTTTTGCTGAGGTCATTCAGGCATTCTCGGATTCGATCGACAAGGCCGGCTTCAGCCTGTTGCTGGCGTCGCACGGATACGATCTTGACCGGGAATACGCGATGGTTCGCAAGTTGCTCGAGCATCGTGTGGACGGGGTTGCGCTTGTCGGGTTGGAACACGCCGAGGCAACCGCCCGCCTGATCGAACAGCAGAAAATTCCGGGGCTGGCGATATGGAACTACTCCGAAGATTCAGACTTGCCCTGTGTCGGGGCAGACAATCTTCTGGCCGGGCGACTTGCGACCGAGCATCTTCTGGCCTTGGGGCATCGGGACATCGGACTGATTTTTCCCAAAACCAATGGCAATGATCGAGCGCAGCACCGGTTCACAGCCGTACATGATACGCTCGCGGAAAGGGATATTTGCCTTCCGGACAAGCGAGTTTCCGAAGCGCCCTACAGTGTCTCGCAGGCAAAGCAGGCTGCCATTTCCCTTTTGACGGAACATCCGCGCCCTACGGCATTGTTGTGCGGAAACGATGTTATTGCACAGGGTGCCTTGTTTGCCGCGCAGAGTCTGGGCCTGACCGTTCCCGAAGACCTGTCGATTATCGGCATCGGCGATTTCAAAGGGTCGTCAGACGTAGAGCCGGGTCTAACGACCATTCGTATTCCGGCAGAAACCATCGGAACGCTGGCGGGGGAAAAGTTCACCGACTACATTACCTCAGACGATCCGGAGCCATTCAGAGTCTGCTGCGAATTGGAGTGCATCGTCAGAGGAACAACGGGTCCAGTGACGATTTAGCGGCTATTCAAGGCAATATTTTTTGCCCCCGGAAAATTCTCGTATTGAGCGTTTACGGGTGTGAAGGTGTGAACGCCCCTGCTGGTCGCGATGAACTGATAGCATATTGGCAATTTTCTCGCTTTAAGTGCTTGCGTTGTGAAAACAGCTGCATGAGCGCCGGATAGTTCGCTTCCGCGCAGTAGAAAAGTTATGATTCACACAGACTGTAGCAATTCATTAGCCGAGTAGTTGCACCTCTTGGACGCCATGCGGCGGCGTTACGCTCCAACTGTTAGCCTCAGTCCTAAACTTTGCGCTGCTTTATAGTAGTCTTGAAGCCACCTGCAGAACTGGTTCACCTCGTTTCGTTTTTCCGAGGTGACCTGAACGACCAAAATACACTGCGGGCGTAGGCAGCCGATCATCGAGTTGAGAGACCAGCAGTCCTTATTTGATGTAGCTGCGCAAAAAATCCTCCGAGATAGTCGCCGCGCCTTGGCCGCGGGAAACGATCTGCAAGGCAATCAGTGAAGAACCCACCTTCATGGCAGTGTGGTCCGGCAACTCTATGCCAGCATTCCCCGCCATCTGATCCCAGTCCGCCTCTGAGCCGATGATCTGGACAGCCCGTTCGGCCAATTTTTCAGGCACAGGTTGCGACTGAGCGAGGCGGCCAGGCTTGGATGGCAAACGATTTCGGCAAATTGATGCCCCAGATGGCGGATGTCGCGTTCGGCCCGGTCGCCATATCCGGCATACTCGGAGTTACCATTTTACTTTGGGTTACAGACAGCTGGCATGGAATCGCACCTGCGTGGATCGCACTTGGGGCCGCTCTGATCTGTGCATTACCTGTAGTCGGTGTCATCCCCTTCAGCGATCTTCCTCAGAAAGTAAACATTGCGCCAATCTTCTTTGTGTCCGGGGTCATTGGCTTCGGAGCTGTGGTTTTTCACTCCGGAATAAATGCCTGGGCCGGAGTGTATCTGGTGACCATGTTCATGAAGCAAACCTTTCCAGCAATACGGCAATATTTGCCTCTCTGGCCGCCATCGGATCACTGGTGGCGGTGTGTACGACGGTTCCGACTGCGCCAGGTGTAATGACGCCACTGGCAGGACAATTGGCAGAAACCACTGGCTGGCCAGTTGAGTGGGTCTTAACGGCGCAAGTTCCAACATGGATTCTCGTGCCGTTTCCATACCTGGTTCCGCCTTTGCTACTGACAATGTCAATCGGTCGAATTTCGTCAGCGCAGGCGGTTCGCCTGCTGCTAGCTTACTTCCCGATTGGAGTTACCCTGCTCGCCCCACTTCATTTCCTTTGGGCTAGGTCATTGGGTTTCTTTCTATGAAAACTTAGCCCACCCGTGCCAGAAGCAATCATACCGATAGAGCCAAGTTCAATCATGTACTAACAATCAACTTAAACCAGTCAGATGAGGCTGCTTTGGTTGATTGAAAACCGGGGGATCAGGGCCTGCCTTTCAGCATGGCGTGCATAGGCGCGATCTGTGCGCTCCTGAAACTTTAGTCTTCAGCTTGGATCAATGATCGGTCTATTCGCTGCGCAGAATACACGAAAACGTAGATCCGCAGAAATCTCCGTGCCGTGAGCGCCACAAAGGAAGCTCTCTTGGTCTCTTTCCAAGCATTCCCTACCTGTCAACCGAAAGTCGTGTTCTTAAGTTTTGGAAATTTTGGCCCGTTTCCGGATCTCAAAGACTCGAAAACCTAAGTAACTGAATCTGTTGCATGCGCAGTCTCAGTAATTAAGCGATCCGACAAGAACTGTTGGCTTTCAATAAAATGAAACCAAGCGCCTGAGAGTTTTACATTTTTCAATACAGTACTTTGAATGAAAAAAGTTTCCGGCCCCTCCCCAAGAGGAACCGGAAACCCCATCTTTTGCAACCAATTGATTTTGCTTGACCTTATCTAAGGACCACCACGCTGCAATTGGAATGCCGTACAACCCTGGCGGCCGTAGATCCCAGTAGTAGGTCAGAAAGACCGGGCCGGTGTGAGGACACGACGACACAATCCGCCTTGTGCTTTTCCTGCCAACTGAGGATTGCATTGGTCGAATGTCCTGACACAACATGAACATCGATCACGTCCGATCCCAGCTCTGCCGTCAAAGTATCCGCAAGCTCCTCAATTGCTTTCTTAAGCTGATCCTTCGGAAAATATGACGCCATGTAGGATGGCAGCTCTTCCATAATGGACAAGACCGAAATCCGACCACCGTCCGCCAACAGTTTTTTAGCTGCTTCTATGGATGCCGAATACTCTTTCTCATGTCCGGGAGCTACGGGGACAAGTATATGTTTGAACATCTGATATCCTCTATTTCAGCGCGTTGGGCAGCCAGGTGGCGATTTCCGGGAAGATGAAAATCAACGTGAGACCAACGAATTGAAGTACAACAAAGGGTCCAACCGAGTTGTAAACATCGCCCATACTCACGTCCTTGGGCAAAACGCCCTTGATCCAGAACAGAACGAAGCCGAATGGAGGGGTCAGATAGGCGATCTGAATGTTTACGATGAACAAAGCGCCGAACCACAGTTTGTCGATCCCTAGTTCATCAATGATCGGGATGAACAGTGGGGTGCAAAGCAGAATGATGGCCCAGTCATCCATGACCATACCCAGGATCAAGATGATCAGCATCATCATCAACAGGATGCCTGTGCTTCCGCCTGGCATAGATAGAACCAGATTGGTCAGAAGGTCCTGGCTGCCTAAGGTATTGAACACGTTGAGATAGACAGTTGCGCCAATCAAGATCCACAGGCCCATACCGCTGAGCTTTACTGTCGACACCAGCGATTCAACCAGAACTTCCTTGGTCAGTTTGCCATAGATGAAGTTGATGACGAATGCGCCCGCAGCACCAAACGCAGCAGCCTCGGCAGGCGTTGCGATGCCGCCCCAGATAACGCCCAAAACGATCACGATCAAAAGGGCAAAGGGCCAGATACTGAGCACGGCGGTGAGTTTTTCACTCACCGTGAATTTCTGATCTGCCGGCAGAGCGGGCCCAAGTTCCGGCTGAATGCGGCAACGGACACCGATGTAGATGGTATAGAACATGGCAAGCATCAGACCCGGCATCAGACCGGCCATGAACAGGTCACCGATGGATACTTTTGCCAAAAGACCATAGAAGATGAACGGAACGCTCGGCGGGATCAGCGCGCCCAGAGCGCCACCTGCCGCGATACATCCGATGGCGATCCTACGGTCATAATTGTATCGCATCATCGAGGGGTATGCGATCTGCCCCATGGTTGTCGTCGCAGGTGGCGTGATGCCAGTGATAGCTGCGAAAACGGTACAGACCTGAACCGTTCCCATCGCCAGTCCGCCATGAACATGACCAATCAGCTTATAGACAGCGTCATAGGCGGCCTCGGCTATTCCGGAAAATCGTATCAAGGATCCCATGAACAGGAAGAGCGGCACGGTCACCAGAATCGAACTCCACGGAGTCGAATAAAAGGCACTTGGCACCGACAAGAGCGCTCGCGGTTCTATGATCATCGCGAACAGTACGGCTGTACCGCCAAGGCCAAATGAGACCGGCAAACCCATGAAAAGAATGGCGAAAAGCACTATGAAGTACAGCGCTGTGATAAGTTCAAGGCTCATTTTTTGTCTTTCCTTAGCACGTGGCAGCCTAGGAACGTCGGCTAATGCGCGGTTCCAAATGCCGTATTGTTGGCGGCATTTTCCGGGGCACCGCTGGCTCGTTTAACAAGCCAGCGGTCATTTTGTGCGTCACGTATGACGAATTTTCGGTGGATTAGTTCCCTGCAGCTTTATCTTCGAGGAACTTTTTGTAGATTTCGACGCCTTTGGCGTTTCCTTTAGATGCTGCAGCAACTTGGGGCCAAACTTCTGCGATGGACTTTTCACGCATTCTTGCCACTTCTTCGTCGCTCAGCATGATCACTTCGCCACCGGCATCGCGCAGGATTTGCAGCGCTTCTTCAACGCCTTCCGCGTGCATACGGCTGGTTTCAAAGTAGGTTTCTTCGAAAATACCGTCGATTTGCTCACGCTGCCAGTCCGTCAGGGCATTCCAGCTTTGCAGGTTGATGAAGATTTCCTGGTGCTGTGCGGGGTTCCAACCCGGCATGATCGCGTAGTCGATCACTTCCTGGAAAGACATGTCGTCGATCCCACCGGTATCCCAGTAGGTGCCTTCGATCGTTCCCAGCTTGATGGCAGTATAGATTTCACCACCGTTCATGGAAACGGGTGCACCGCCCATGGTCGAGTGGAAGATCGCCTGAGGACCACCTGCGCGCATTTTGTGGCCTTCCAGGTCTTCCATTTTTTCAACCCGGAATTTGGTGAACATCGCGTTTGGACCTTGGTTGGTCCAACCAGCCCAGTGCAGGTTACGCGCGTGGGCAGCTTCCTGAACGATATCGCCGACGCGATAATCAGGATTTCCCCACATCACTTCCCATGCTTCTTCGGTGTTGTTGGCGCCCATTGCCATACCGAAAGCCAGCATGCCTTCCGGCATGTCACCACCATAGACGGATCCCCAGCCGGCATAGCCGTCTGTTTGGCCGGCTGCGGCCGCAGAGAAGGCCTCGGCGCCGCTTACCAGTGCGCCAGCAGGCTCGACACGGATTTTAACGGTACCTTGTGTTGCTTCCTCAACGGCTTCAACCCAAGGAATCAGGCCGTTGTCCCAACCAGCGTCAGTTTGGTCAAATGCCGGCTGGAAAACCCATTCTGTTACCTCATCCGGCGGGCCGTCTGCAGCGAAAGCAACGCTTGCGCTGGTGGCAAGAGCACCGGCCCAAAAGGCTGTCTTTATGGATTTTTCAAGTTTCATTTGTATCCTCCTTGTTTGTAGAGATGATTTTTTTCGTTTTGATCTTGTTCAGATTAGGACGTCGCCAGGTTTCGGCTTACGCCTCATCAGGTTCGCCGCCGAAGATTGTTTGCAAATCCACAAGAAGCTTCTTGATGACGATCAGCAGAACAAAGAACCCGGCGAGTGGGATTGCAAATTTGATTGGGTAGATCGGAATCGGCACCGATGTCGGCGTCCACTGGTTGAGCATCAGTGAAAGCGAACCCGCTTCGTATCCTTTCCAGATCAGAGTCACCAGAAAGAGGATCGCGATGGGCGCGGTCAACACATCTAGGATCGCCTTCTTTCGCGTTGTCGCATTCGCGTAGAAAAGATCAAGCTTCACAAAGCTATCATGCTGCAGCGAATAGATACCACCCACACATGCCAAAAGCACCATTGCGGCCTGCAAGGTGGTGCCGATCCATTGCGATGGGTTGTTGAGCAGGTAACGCATGAAAACGTCGGAAACACCAAACGCCATGCAGTACAAAATCAGAAACCATCCGATCCAACCTGCGAATTCGGATATGGCCCCTGTAAGAGCTTCAAGTCCTCGCATCAGCACGCTTTGTCCTCCCCGTGAAAATGCCTATTTTGAACAAGGCGTTGCAATGACTTTGCAGACCCAGCTCTGTCTTCCCTAGAGGAATATGATGCGTTCCATACGCGAGCAGGCGCAACCCCTCATTTCGCAGAAGGCTTGCATCGTCCTCCTCGGGTCAAGTTAAGATTATGCAGGCCAATAAGCGAAAGGCACAGATCGATGAAAATATGGGCACAGATCAATCCAATGCTTATCACATTGTAAAATAACAATATTATTCGATATCGACTTGAAATTAAGCGGGTAATTTCAATGTCGATGGTAACAGTTAGCGCCCGTCCAACGCACATTGCTTCAATGGATCGACCAGACGGTGGTTCTTCGTCGTCCTGTTGCAATCCAAAGATGAGATTCAGAAAAGCAATAGGATGCTACACAGATTTTGCGTAGGCACGTGTTAGTGTTTTCACGAGGCCTTTGGGATCAACTTCAAATAATAGAACCTCGCCGGAATATGACGTGGCGCCTCAATGTCTCGATGCGAGAATTTTAAGAATGGCCGCTCACTCTCAGCCTTGGCTCAGACAACTTTTCCGCCGGTAATATCGAATTCAGCCCCCGTGCGAATTCCGGATGGCCATCTGGTTGTCATGGTTTTGAGTCGGGTATTGAATCGCACCCCTTCCATGCCGTGGATGTGATGGTCGCCGAACAAGGACCGCTTCCACCCTCCGAAAGAGTGATAAGCGACCGGAACCGGGATTGGCACGTTTACTCCGACCATACCTATGCGCACGCGCGCCCAGAAATCACGCGCAGCGTCACCGTCGCGGGTGAAGATCGCCGTCCCGTTTCCATATTCATGATCGTTTATCAGACCAACTGCGTCTTCGTATCTGGCAGCTCGCACCACGGAAAGGACCGGACCAAAGATTTCATCCTTGTAGATGGGCATATCAGGCGTCACTCGGTCAAACAGGCACCCGCCGATGAAATAGCCGGCTTCGTACCCCTGTAACGAGATTTCGCGCCCGTCGACAACAAGCTCGGCACCCTTTTCAAGACCCTGTTCAATATAGGAATAGATGCGGTCGTAGCTTTGCTTGCTGATCACGGGACCAAGTTCTGAGGACGGGTCGGTAAATGGCGCAACTTTCAAAGCCCGCACCCTGGGTGCCAGTACGTCGATCAGCCGATCTGCTGTGTCTTCACCAACGGGTACGGCAACGGAAATGGCCATACATCGCTCACCCGCAGAGCCATAGGCCGACCCAATGAGCGCGTCCGAAACCTGTTCCAAATCCGCATCCGGCATAACGACCAGATGATTTTTTGCGCCGCACAACGCCTGCACGCGTTTCCCGTTCGCCGAGCCACGCGAGTATATGTAACGCCCAATTGCCGTTGAGCCGACAAAGCTGACCGCTTCAACCAATGGATGATCCAAAAGCGCATCCACGGCCACTTTATCCCCATTCACGACGTTGAAAACGCCCGGTGGCAACCCGGCCTGCGCCAGTAATTCCGCGATGCGCATCACGACCGAGGGGTCTTTTTCGGAAGGCTTCAGCACGAAGGTGTTTCCACAGGCAATGGCCACCGGATACATCCAAAGCGGGACCATGGCGGGAAAATTGAAGGGTGTTACACCTGCAACAACGCCCAAAGGCTGTCTGACAGAAAAACAATCTACGTTTGCTGCAACGGCCTCTGAATACTCGCCTTTAAGAAGCTGAGGAATCCCACACGCGAATTCGACAACCTCGATGCCGCGCGCAATCTCGCCTCTTGCGTCCGGCAGAGTTTTTCCATGTTCTGACGACAGCAGTTCAGCCAGTTCATTGGTATGTTTTTTGAGAAGATCGCGAAACTCGAACATAACCATCGCGCGTTTGGCAGGCGGTGTTGCAGCCCAGCCCGGCGCCGCCTCAGCCGCTGTTCTAACGATGGTGTCTACGTCTTCGACAGAGGCCAGCGTTGCCTTTCCGGTCACCGCCCCGGTGGCCGGGTTTACAATTTCAGAAATCCTGTTGCTCGCACCTGGCCAGAATTCGTTGGATACAAAGTGCCCCAGAATATTCATCTCTCACCTCGCTACATTCGACCTGACGGACCTATGGGCGCGGTAAATCAACAAAAAAATAACTTGCTTTCGCGTGGGCAAGTGACTCGATCAGACCAGCCCGATTGGCCTTGCCCATCAATAAAGGTAAGTTTGTTGGCCTGTTGGATAGACACAGATGAATTTAAGTGTGGGCACAGCTAGAGCGCATCAATGGCGCTGCGCAAGGTGCGAAGACCCTGTTCGATATTGCCTGCCGGAACGGCGGAAATGCCAAGCCTGAAGGTTATTTCACCCTTTTTTTCATCAGAAAAACAGACGCTAGACGGCTCGATAATCACGCCCCTTTGACGTGCAGCTTCCGCGATTTGATAGGCGCTGTGCCCTTGGGAGCTGCGGAAGAAAAAGTTCGTGCTGCCATATTCGTATTGCAACTCGAAATCGGGAAACAGCTCTTGGATGACCTGCGATGCGACGTGCCAGCGTTCGTTGAAAATCCGGTGCATCTTTGCCCGGTGCGTCTCATGATGACCAAAACGCAGGAACAGAGATGCGGTGTGTTGAATGACGTGAGGTGGATGGCGGATCATCATTCCGCGTAGGGCGCGCGCTTCTTGCACCAGAGATTCCTGGGCGACCAGATAGCCCAGCCGCAGACCCGGAGCCAAGCTTTTTGAAAGGCTGCCAGTATAGATCACCCGCCCCTGAGAATGCCCACTATACAAAGGAAGCAGACTGTTCTCATCAAAGTCCATGTCACCTTCATAATCGTCTTCGATAATCAGGAAATCTTCCTTCTTTGCCATGTCCAGCAGCTGACGTTTTCGGGTCTGCGACATAGACAGAACTGTTGGCATCTGACGGTTTGGCGTCACATAGACCAGATCGCATCCGGCCAGTCTTTCATCGACAACAAGACCCTCACTGTCGACGGGGATGAACCGGACCTCATCAAAGGTCTGTTCGAATATGTTACGCGCGTCGGCATATCCTGGATCCTCAATTGCAACGACGCGGCCAAAGCCACGCAGCAAAGCCGCCACTATATAGATGGCCTGCTGCGCACCCATGGTAATCAGCACGTTTTCAGGCTTGGCGACGATGCCTCTATGCGGCAACAACCGGCTACAGATTTGTTCAACAAAGGTGTCGGAATCACGATACTGGTTGTCACCTGTCCAATTGCTGAGGTCGCGCATGTTCAACGCCAGTCGGGAACATTCACGCCATTCAGCCAAAGGAAACCTGTTCGAGGCCGCCTGATTGCACACGAACGGGAACTGATAGTCCGGCCAATCCGCAGGCCGCGTGATACAGCCTGCTTTGGATGGTAAACGCCTTCTGGTTATTCTTTCGACGATGTTCGGGAAATTCGCGTTAATCTCTTGATCTGCCTTGGCCTGCGTCCGGTTCAGATTGAGAGAGACATAGTAGCCAGATTTTGGCTTCGAAATGATCGTACCTTCGTCAACAAGCCTGGAATATGCACCCAACACCGAGTTCACAGACACCTTGAGATCACGCGCAAGTGCTCTGCAGGAGGGCAATTTCGCTCCATTTTGCAGTACGCCGCTTGAAATCAAATAAGCCAACTCTGCGCGTATCTGATCGCGTATACCTAATGCGTCATCGCGGTCGATGTTCATCACATTGACCAGATTTGACGCCGAACGCTGTGCATCGGATGCCTCTGGTTGATTTTTGCAAGAGAGATTTTTGCTCATCGTGAACTGGCCATTTGATCAAACACAAGACGCATGATTATTGTGATCCTGCATCCGAGTTTTGGGGGCTACGCGAATTGTGTACGTATCCCGGAATATAGAAAGCCTCTGGGCTTTCCATTCTCAAAACCGACATCCGACAAAGGGTAGCGCCTTGCCAAAGCATTGTGGATGGACAATCGAGCTCTGTTCAGGCTGATCAATGATGTGATTGCCCAGCTTGAAGTCAGAATTGCCCCACAAACCGCAAATCGCCGACGATAAAGAAGGGCTTGAACAAGCCTGAAACAGGTCGGCCAGTGTATTCCCGTTGTAAACTGGCAATAGCCTGAGATTGCCTGGTTCCATAAACACTCCTTTTATCGCATGTTTGCTCGGACTGTACTGCGATGGTCTCACCCTATCACTGACTACGCAAGATTCGTTCACGTGAAGATTCGCGGGTTAACATGGGGGTTTTCCCCATGTTTCTTAAGAAAAACAGTGCAGGGCCTCATTCTTCGTCAGCTGTGGCTTAGTTCACCTCATCTGGCAACATCAGGGTGCTGAACTCAGAACTGCTGCCGAAGCCAAGAATTGAACGCTTCGATTTGTGGACGAACAGCAGCGCGGTGATCTGTTCTAATGAGGTAATGAGATTGCTCCAATGCTACCGCTTCGCCAGCGATACGAATGTTCTGTCCGGCCGCCATCGCCCGTGCCGCAAAACGTTCAATGACCACGGCACACCCCAAACCAGCACCAACCATTTCGATCGCGGCGGTTGAGGTGTCGGTCACCAGCCGCGCGCCAGGGCGCGTTGATTCCAGCGAAAAGGCGGAAAGGTAGCGCGCCCAATGATCGTCAAAACCCAAGATATGAATTGAGGGGTGCTGCAGTAAGTCCTTGGGTCCTTTTATCATTTCATGGGACACGGCACTGACAATCGGGACAATCGCCTCGTCCGAAAGCGGCTCCAAATTAGGGCCAACATAGTCTTTGGACGCTAAGACGATATCAACATCGACCGGGTGTTGTTCCGAGGAATCCTTCCAGATCGAGGTTAAAAGTTTGACGCTGGTGTCGGGATGATCGCGCAGAAAGCCATCCAACCTTGGAGACAACCACATGATGAAGGCCATCGAGGCACGTATAGTGATCGTTGCTGCCCCGTGGGGACCAAATAGACCGGTCGTCGACATCTCAATCGTGCCCAGTGCTTCGCGGACAGGCAGTAAGTAAGCTTTGCCCACATCGGTCAATTGCAGACTTTTGGGGCGGCGCACGAACAGCTTATCGCCCAGCTGCGCCTCAAGGGCTTTGATATGCTGGCTTACGGCAGTCTGTGTCAGGCCGATTTCTTGACTCGCAGATGTGAAGCTCAGCAATCGCGCTGCGGCTTCGAAACTCCGCAACCAGTTGAGGTTCAGATTGTGGCGCATCAGCTTTCCATAAAAATTTTTTGTTCATGGGCCCGTTTTGTTTCGTTTTATCTGATCAAGACTGCTCTGCATAGTATCGGGGTGTGCGACAGCGCACTGACCGGTTGAGTTTTCCTGAAGGAGATCATCATGACTGACACCAGCCAATCCAAACGGGATGTCGCTCTGGATTTTGTAGACCTCGACCGCTACCCGATTGCCGATCTGGACAATGGCCCGGGTGCAGAATTATTAGCCCAATGTCAGCTCAGCATCGACACCAACGGCTGGTGCAATCTGGATGGCTTTCTGCATTCTAAGGCTTTGAAACAGGTGAATTCAGAGGCAAACGCCCTGCTTCCGACGGCGGAGATTTTGCACGTGAAGCGAAACATCTATCAGGGGGCGATTGACCCTTCGCTGCCTGACGATGATCCACGCCGAAAAGAATTCATCCATAGCGCCGTGCAGCTTGCAGATGATCAAATACCGGCAGAGTCCGGCCTCAAGCAGCTGTACCAGTCAGAAATTTTGACCGAGTTTGTGCGGCGGGTGCAGATGAAAGACCAACTGTATCGATGCGCGGATGAGTTTCAGGCGCTCAACGTCGTCGCCCTGCAACCCGGAAGCGGACATGCCTGGCACTATGATACGACCGAATGCACCGTCACGCTGTTGTTGCAGGCTGCCGAAAAAGGTGGCGAGTTCACATTTATTCCAAATTCCCGGACAGACTCGGATGAAGACCGAGAGGCGGTGGACCGCTTGTTGGATGGGGACTTGTCTCATGCCCAGACCTTCGCGCGCGGGGCGGGAACGCTGACGTTGTTCCGTGGCGGGTACTCGTTACATGGCGTGACCAAGGTTGAAGGAGACCGCCCCCGTATTACGGCCACGATGACTTATGACGAACAGCCCGACCGCGAAATCGGCGATGAGATCAACATTCGCATTTACGGCAAGCGGGTGGAAAACATACTGGCCAGCCGCAAGGCTGAAACCACGGGCTAAGGACGGAAATGAATGAAAACCGCACTTTTGGTGATTGATGTTCAAATGGCCCTGGCGCACGAGGATGCTTTGGGCACGGAACGGTCTTGTCCCGAGGCAGAAAGCAATATTACCCAGCTGCTGGAAAAATTCCGCCGCGACGGCAGCACGGTCGTCCATATTCACCACCATGGTACGGATCCCGAGGACCCGTTTCACCCCGACGCCCCGGGGTGTGCAGTTCAACCATTCGCGGCCCCGGCGACCGATGAGCCTATCGTCGTCAAGACCGGCAGCAGCGGTTTTGTGGGAACACCATTGCAGGCAATTCTGCAAGACGCTGGCGTCGAGCGTGTTATCCTGTGCGGTGCGACCGCCAATCATTGTGTAGAATCGACCACGCGCAGTGCAGCTGATCTTGGCTTTCAGCCAATCTATGCAGCCGATGCTGTTTGGACTTATGGGCTTACCGGCCCGGACGGAAAATCCCACAATGCCACTCAAGTTCATTCGGTTAGCATGGCAACGCTTGACGGTGAAATCGCGGATGTGAAATCCACAAACGACATTCTGGCCCAATAACACTGGCGATCAAAAAGAAGCGCTGCGTTGATTAATGATAAGTCAGAATTCAAAAGCATGATTTCTCAACACTTTTTTCGTTTTTTCCGTCGTGAAAGAAATAGCAGACTGAACCGAAACGTCCGCCGACAAATTACCTAGTCAACTAGCGCCTTTTTCAGAAACAAGCACCTCTGATCGGGCTGCGCGCCCGGGCAGTTCAGTAGATGACGTTAAGCATCAACAAGGAAACAACCAGGAACAGAATTGTCATAACTCCACCCGAGCGCACAAAATCCATAACCTTGTAACCTGCAGGGCCCATAATCAGCGCGTTGACCTGATGGGTTGGAATAATAAAGCTGTTCGAGGTCGAGATTGCTACGGTCAGTGCAAAGACAGCTGGGTTGCCTCCTGCCGCCACCGCAATCGAAATGGCAAGCGGCACAAGCAAGACAGTGGCCCCGACATTCGACATGACCAACGAAAAGGCTGTGGCCAATATCGCGACACCAGCCTGCAGCGCCCATATCGGCCAGCCGTTTAGAATGATCATGATTTGCTGGGCAATCCATGCCGCCGTTCCGGTGTTTTGCACCGCCTGCCCAAGCGGTATGAGACAGGCCAGCAGGAATACGGTGTTCCATCCGACTGCGCGATAGGCCTCATCCACACTCAGTACACGTGTGAGCATCATTCCCGCGGCTCCGGTAAGCAGGCACAACGACAAACGAACGTCGGTGAACAAAATCAGCGACAGGGAAATTGCGAAAAAGGCCAAGGCCCAACCGACCTTCTGCGGCCGCAATTCATCCTGCGGAAAATCCGTTGTCACGACGACAAAATCAGGATCACGCTTAATGCGCATCAGGTTGTCCCATCGGGTATGTGCAACAAGCATGTCCCCTGCGTGAAATTCCTCGAGCCCGATCTGAGTGGATTCGTGCGTGTCGGTTTCAACATGGCTAAGCGTTTCTTCACCGCGGTGAATTGCAAGCAACGACATGCCATAGGTCTTGCGAAACAAAAGCTCGCGCGGGCATTTTCCGATCAGTTTGCTATCGGGCGTCACAACGACTTCGGCTATGCCGGCATTGGTCGGCGCAAATTCTTCAACGAAGATATCCAAATCCGGCAGAACCGTTAGACCGAATTTCAGTGCAAATTGTTCTACATCCCAGCGGTTTCCGATGATGGCCAATCTGCAAGGTGCTGCAATCTCGGCGGTCAGGACTTGAACCATCGACGTTTTGCCACGATAAAACGTAGAGATTATGTATAGGTGTTCTTCGTGGTTGATATCAGCCAGAATGCGCCCCACCAGCGGGCTATCTTCGGGCACGATCACCTCGAAAACATCTGCCTGCAGCCCGTACACCCGTTGCAAATATTCCTGCGTACCCTGCCCTGTGCCGGTACTGTCAGATCCGGTATCGCCCGGTAATACCCACCGCCCAAGCAGCAGAAAATACGCGATCCCAGTTAAGATCAGGACCGCTCCGATTGGTGTAACCGAAAAAAGACCAAATGGTTCAATCTGCTGATCAGCGGGCAGACCCTTGTTTGCAGTGATGACGAGATCGTTAAGCAAAATCAGCGGTGATGAGCCCACCATTGTCATCGTGCCGCCCAAAATGGCGCAAAACCCCATGGGCATCAGCAAGCGGGACAGCGGAATTCCGGACCTAGAGGAAATTCGGCTGACCACGGGCAAGAACAATGCGGCCGCACCGACGTTCTGCATAAAGGATGAAATAACGCCGACCGTGCCCGAAACAATTGGCAGCACCCGGTTCTCGGCGGTGCCCCCATATTTCAATATGACCGCCGCAACTTTGTTCATGATGCCGGTTTTATCCAGACCCGCCCCCACGATCATAACCGCGATGATGGATATCACCGCATTGGACGCAAATCCGTCGAACAGTTGCGAAACATTGGCAAGGTTCTCAAGCCCCGGAGCGTAGCTAAGAAGGCCGACCAGAACCAAAACCAGTATCGCAGAAAGGTCTATTCTGACAATTTCCGATACGAAAAGGAAAACGGTGAAGGCCAACAAAGCGCACACCACTCCCATCTCGAACGTGAAGGTTACGTGTTCCACTATATTCACCGAGACATTGTCAATTTTGCTTTAAATTGAACAACTAAACTATCAAGCTCGCGCTGTCATGATGTTTCAGTATTTACCGGCAAAACGAAACAAAATTTCAAGGCGATGACGCCAGAAAACACAGTGACGAGCGCCTCACGCCTCAAACATCCTAAGGAAACACTACTTATCATCCATGAATGCAACGCCCGTCCAATCGCCTGGCGGAGGGTCCGCCAGCAACGCTTTTGCTCGCTTGATCATCAAAACGGACGCAGGATCGCCCCCGCGCAAATTATCTGCGGTCTCAAAGGACGCGACCGCCTCGGACATGCGTCTGGCCCGGTAATGGGCAAGACCTGTTTCATAAGCCTCGATCCACGGTGGGGTCTCAGCGACACTGTCAGTCATGGCAATCAGTTCGAAAACAACCAGTTCTCCGGACCGGCCGGCAATTTCAAGCGTATCCAGTTCCCGGACGATGATCGCGTCACCTGCCTCTCGCCGTGTTTCGGGTCCAATGAGGATCGCGCTGCCATAGGCCTTGTTGGCCACCTCCAGACGGCTTGCTACGTTTACGACGTCCCCAATTGCCGTGTAGTTCAGCCGCTGTTCCGATCCGATATTCCCAACCAGAGCTTCACCACTGTTCAGACCGACCCTGACGCGCAGGGAATCGTCAGAGTCACTTCGCAGGCCAGCACTTTCGACCACGTCCACGAGTTCCAGCGCAGCACGACAGGCATCTTCAGCGTGGTCGAGATTTTCTCGCGGGGCACCCCAAAACGCCATCACCGCATCCCCGATGAACTTATCGATTGTTCCATGATGCCGTTCAATGGTCGATGACGCAGCGCTGAAGAATGGTGCCATCAACTCGACAATCTTCGGGCCATGCTTTTCGGTCAGGCCGGTGAAACCCGACACATCACAAAACAGCACAGATATCGTTTTTGTTTCCCCTCCGGGCTGCGTCTTGATACCTGCCGCCACCAGCATTCGCACAAGATCGGTCGGCACATACTTTCGAAACGCCGACAGACCCGCCGCCATGTTGGCCGTCGCTGCGGACAGGTTATTTAGCTCTTTCAGGCGCGAGGGACGCCGCGAGACCTGCTCGACATCGAAACGTTCAATTCGGCTGAGGTCTTCGGCAACGCGCGACAAAGGGTTTGCCACAACCTTGCGCATTAACCAAATGGCAAGACCGGTCGCCACAACAACCACCCCAAGCAGCGCATAAATCAGATTGACGAGCGTCCGGTCGATACCTGACAGGAAGGCGGCTTCGGGGATGACCGTGGCCACGCGCCACCCGTAAAATCCAAGCGGGGTCAGTGCCACGGCATAGGGCACGTCGTCATACACCACACGGGTCGTCAAACTGCCGGCGACATTCGGACCAGAGGTCGCCAAAAGGGTTTCCCCAGACATCTTGGCAACTTCGTACAGCTCACCTTCACCCATCCGCGCCGGGGTGACCTCATCTGCATCCGGGTCCGGTACGGCGATCACCTTGCCATCCGCGCTCAGAATATAGGCCGCGCCAAACTCACCCGGCCGCAATGATCCCAGAAAGCGCGACAGGCGATCCGTTTCAATGGCCACCGTCAACACGCCTTGGCGTCTGCGGTTCACGTCGATTGCCCCGGCAAAGGCATAGACCGTTTTGTCGCTACCCGGCAGGTCGCGCACCTCGATCCAGTCCGGCGTATCGCGATCAATGAAATTACCGTACCAGGCGTGATCGCGCGGATCATATTGGGTTGGCGAAAACGAGCGGTCTTCGAATTGGATGTCCCCCGGAATAAAGATGTAACGGTCCTTACGCAGGCTCCGATCCCGGATCTCGTCGTTGATTTCGATCATCTCCAGCCCACTGTCGCCTAAACGGTGGGCGGCGAAAAAGTCCCCGTCAGGCCAGCCGAAGGTAATCCACGATATGTTGGGCTGCGCCTGCAATTGCGACAGAAACACAAACTCTCGCTTGTCGGCTTGCTGTGTCTGAATCACATTCTGGACAAATATTGTCCGGACCGCGGCCCAGGCCGCTTCGGCGGATCTTAGGGTCAATCCAACTTCAATCCGCACCGTGTTGGCGATTTGACTGTTGATCTCGGCCGCCAACATCCGACTGTTTTCCCTCGCGGTCGTCCACCACAGCGAATGCACCACAAAAGTCGACGCGCCGATTGAAAGCGCGACAAGTATTGATACGGCAATTCCTACGCTGACTCGCACTTGTGGTCCAAAACGGCTGCTGGTGGCTTAAACCCGGGGTTGATCGGCCAAATGTCAGTGGAAGATTAGAGGGTGCAATTTCTTGTTTCCAGATAGTTTCAAGGATCATGCCGATTAGTTTACCCGGTGTTGAACACAGCAAGTGAATATCTGGTCACGCCGTACGACCCACGGGTCATCTACCACAAGCGCGTGATTGCGGGAATGGAGGATTGGCACGCCTAGCCCCCGTGTGTAACAGGGTGCATCCCGGTCGCAGCCTACCCGGGTAACAAAACAAGGGTTCAAAATATGAAAACGATCGTAATCTGCTCAGGCGGGCTGGATTCGGTGTCGCTTGTCGATGAGATGACAGGCGAAACCTATTTCCGGGCTTCGATACAGTTGGCCGAAAAATCTATTGGCAGCGGCGCGTATGAACGTCCTCTTCAGGCCGGAATGACCGTGGTGGCAGAGATGACCACAGGCGAGAATACTCTGCTCGCCTATATGCTGAAGCCGGTGCATCACACCGTGAACAACGCTTTTGACGAACGCTGATGGCAGGCCAGGTTACAAGCCAACAAAATGATGACGGTCTTGTAACCTGTGCGCGGATGGCTTTTCGACCAACTACTCAGGTGCGCATATTGGCTCCATTGGCATCGTAAATTGGTGCACCCAGAACCGTGGCGTCATAGAACGCGCCAAGGATTTCCACCTGTAGGATCGTTCCCGGCGCGGCATGGTCCGCGGCAACATACCCCATGGCCATCGACTCCCCGACCCGATGCGCATAGCCACCGGACGAGACATAACCGACGGCAGTGCCGTCTTTCACGATCGCCTCATCATTCGACACATCAATTCCGTCGACGTCGATTGTCATGGTCACTAGCTTCTGTTTGGCGCCTTCCGCGCGGGCCGCCGCGGTCGCCGTCTTGCCGACAAACTCTTTGTTCCAATTGATGAAGGCTTGCATGCCACTTTCAACTGCATTGAAATCCGGGCGGAATTCAAGCGTCCAGACACCCCACCCTTTCTCCAGCCGCATCGACATCAACGCGCGGGCCCCATACCAGCGATAGCCCAGATCGGCCCCGGCCTCTTCAATCGCTTCGGCCAAGCGCAACAGGTATTGCGGCTTGCAATAAATCTCATAGCCCAGTTCGCCGCTGAACGAGATGCGATTCAGGATCACCGGTACACCGGCCACAAAGGTCTGGCGAAGATCGCGGAACTTGAAGGCCTCGGCCGAGACATCCTCTCGCGTCAGCCGCGCCAACAACTCGCGGGATTTGGGGCCAGACAATGCGATTCCGTGCCAATCGTCCGACACGTTGGCATAGCTCACATCATCCGGCAGGTCCTTTTCGAACCAGCGGCGATGCGCCTCTTGCATGGCGCCTGAACCAAACAGGATAAAGTGATCGTCGGCCAAGCAGGCCACGGTCAAATCACCAAAGAGCTTACCCTTGGGCGTCAACATCGGTGTCAGCGTCAGGCGCCCCGGTTTGGGCACATACCCGGCCAGCACGTAATCCAGATAGGCCCGCGCACCCGCGCCTTTGAATTCATGTTTGGCGAAATTGGCAATCTCGATCCCACCAACAGCCTCTTGCACCGCTTTCACCTCACGCGCGACATAGTCGTGACTGCGATTGCGCTCAAAAGTCGGGTCTTCATGCGCGTCCTCAGGGCCATCGGCGAACCACAGCGCGTTTTCCAACCCAAAGCCCTGCCCCATCCGCGCGCCTTTTGCGACCAAACGATCATAAAGCGCGGTGGTTTTCTGCATCCGTCCCTTGGGTAGCGTTTCGTTCGGAAACGTCATCACGAAACGGCGTTCGTAGTTTTCCGAGGATTTGATTGTGCCCCAGTCTGGCGTTGCGAACTCGCCAAACCGCGCCACATCCATGGCCCAGACGTCGATCGAAGGCTCTCCGTCGATCATCCATTCAGCCATGGTCAGCCCCACACCGCCGCCTTGGCAAAAGCCCGCCATGACGCCCACTGCGACCCAATAGTTTTTCATCCCCGGCACCGGGCCGATCATCGGGTTGCCATCAGGACCAAAGGTGAAGGGACCGTTGATCATGTCCTTGATCCCAGCCTCGCCAATGGTAGGAATGCGTTCAAACGACATCTCCAGCCGATCGGCAATGCGGTCAAGGTCAGGTTGCAGCAGCTCATGCCCAAAATCCCACGGCGTGCCGTTCACCTTCCAAGGGGTCGATTTCGGTTCATACGTGCCCAGCAGCATCCCCTGCCGTTCCTGCCGGAAATAGATGTTGGCCTCATAGTCGATCCCGGCGGGCAGGCGCCCCGCCTCTCCCATGATCTCCATCCGCTCAGCAATCTGAGGGATTTTCTCGGTGATCAGATAATGGTGTTCCATTGGCTGAACCGGCAGGTGAATGCCAGACATATGCCCGACCTCGCGCGCCCACAGCCCTCCACAATTCACCACGTGTTCGGCATTGATCTGACCTTTGGGCGTGGTCAAGTCCCACGAGCCGTCGGGTCGCTGCGACATCGCGGTGACACCGCAATGGGTGAAATACTGCGCACCATAAACGCGCGCAGATTTGGCAAATGCATAGGTCGCCCCCGACGGGTCCAGATCGCCGTCCTGATCATCCCACAGCGCTGCATAGTAGTGTTTCGGATCGACCAGCGGGTGCCGTTCGGCCAACTCGGACGGAGAAATGAACTCCTGATGCAGGCCCATATAGCGCGCCTTGGACCGCTCGCGTTTCAGATAGTCGTACCACTCCTTGGTCGAGGCCGCGTAGAAACCTCCAGTGATATGCAATCCAACCGAATGGCCCGAGGTCTCCTCGATCTCTTTATACAGATCAATGGTATAGCTTTGCAGACGGCTGATATTCGGGTCCGAGCTGATCGTGTGAATCTGCCCCGCCGCATGCCAGCTTGAACCCGAGGTCAGCTCATCTCGTTCCAGAAGCACCACGTCCTTCCAGCCGAATTTGGCCAGATGAAACAGGATCGAGCAGCCAACGACACCGCCACCAATTACAACGACCTTGGCGTGGGACGGCAACGGTTTGCCGGTGGCTGTTTCGTCTTTTTGAATCTCGGGCATACGTGTTTTCCTTGGTTGACCGGCATAGGTGAAAGGTCGGGGAACTTAGTACCAGGCGTCGGGCAAGCTTTCTTTGCGTTTGGCAACGAATGCCTCCAACTCTTCTTTCAACGCCACGTCGATGGGAGGTGCCTCATAATCTTTCAGCATCTGGTTCCAGCGTTCATAAGCCCGCGTGCGCATGTCCTTGGCACCTTCATCCTCCCAGCTTTCGACGTTTTCACTGTGGCTGAGCGCGGGTTCATAGAACGCATCCTGATAATTACGAATGGTGTGACCGCAGCCCAGGAAATGACCGCCGGGACCAACCTCCTCATAGGCGTCACTGGCCAGCGCTTCGTCTGATGTGTCCAGCCCCAGGTCCAGAACCTTTTGATAAGACCCAAGCCGGTCCGCATCCATGATCAGCTTTTCGAAGCCGGCGCACAGTCCACCTTCCAGCCAGCCCGCCGATTGCAGCACGAAATTCGCCCCGGCCAACATGGTCGAATGCATCGTATCCGCGCTTTCATACGCGGCTTGCGCATCTTCGATCTTGGACGCTGTCAGCGATCCGCCACAGCGCAGAGGCAGGCCCACGCGTCGCGCGAGTTGCCCGATCGCATAATTCGAGATCACCGGCTCGGGCATGCCAAAAGTCGGCGCGCCGGATTTCAGCGACATCGAAGACAGGAAGTTCCCCAGTACAAAAGGCGCACCGGGACGGATAAGCTGAATATATGCACAGACCATCATCGCCTCGGCCAATGCCTGGGCCACCGAGGCGGCGGTCGACACCGGCCCCATCGCCCCGGACAGGATGAACGGCACCACCATCATACCTTGCCCCCGGCTGCTGTAGACCCGCGCGGATTCCGTCACCACCCGATCCACCAGCAGCGGTGAATTGGTGTTCACGTTGCCCATGATGACACAGTTTTCCGCCATCACATCCGCGCCAAATACGATCTCGGCCATGTCGACACTGTCCTGAGCGCGGCTCATCTCGGTAATTGCGCCCAGATGCGGTTTGTCGCTTAGCGTCATGTGGGCCAGCAACATATCCAGATGCCGCTTGCTGACTGGAACATCACACGGCTCGCAGGTCACAAAACCCCCGTGATGCAAGTTTGGGTGCAGGTAGGTAAGGCGCACCAGGTCTTCAAAGGAGTTCAGATCGCCATAACGCCGCCCACCTTTCAGATCACGCACAAAAGGGGCGCCATAGACCGGAGCGAAAACCTGATTTCGACCGCCGATGACAACCGATCGATCCCGATTGCGGGCCAACTGAGTAAACTCACGCGGTGCCTTGGCACAAAGGGCGCGAATCCAATCTGCAGGGGCGCGCACGATATCACCGTCGACCTGTGCCCCTTCGCACTTCCATAGCGCAAGCGCCTCGGGGTCGTCACGAAAGGCGATGCCGACGTCCTGCAAAAACCAATCCACCTGACGTTCCAGACGAACGACCTGCTCCTCGTCAAGCAGATCGTAAAACGGGGCCTGGCGCTGAATAAAGGGTGAGGCGGGCACAGCGATATGTGTGTCCTGCCGTTTTCTGGATGTCCGAGCGCGCCGTGCCATTGAAACCCTCATCGCCATGTTTCTTCAAGAACCATAGCGCTCAACCACATCTCTGTGACGGTTGAAAATATTGATGTTTAGCATAATCTGAAGTTATGCAAAAACCCTGGTCCCTCCTCTCCTCTCCTCGCCATCTGGTCGTCTTCGAAGCTGCCGCACGCACGGGATCGTTCACCAAAGCGGCAGAGGAGTTGAATGTGCAGCAACCCGCCGTCAGTGCCTCGATCAAGCAATTGGAAACCTCACTTGGCGTCGTATTGTTTCGGCGCAGCCATCGCAGGATCACTTTGACCAATGCAGGAAACCGTCTGTTTTCAGATGTCACCCGCGCGTTCGAGCTGCTGTCGCATTCTGCAGCTTCGATCCGGCAATTTGCCAGCAATGATCACGTGACACTCAGCGCTTCCTCGGCATTCAACAACTACTGGCTTATGCCTCGAATAGCATCGTTTCAGCAAAATCATCCCGATATTGAGCTGCGCCTGCAATCCAGCGATCGCGAGCCGGACCTGAATGTGGAAACTATCAGCCTTGCCGTGCGGTTGGGCGATGGCAATTGGCCCGATTGCGACGCGCATTTGATATCGGATGAGGTGATCTATCCCGTCGCTTCACCTCGCGTCATGGCCGCCGCCGTCACGCTCAAGAATGTGCCCGGCCTTCTGAATCAACGGCTTATTCACCTAGAGGAGCCGGTCCGTGAACGCCCCACATGGGAACAGTGGTTTCGCACCTTTGGCATCGCCGAGGTCACCCCTCGTACCGGTCTGCGGCTGAACGATTATGCCTTGGTTTTGCAGGCCGCGATGGCGGGCGAGGGCTTTGCCTTTGGCTGGCATCATGTCGTAGCTCCGCTGGTGCGGCAGGGCATGCTGGCGGCGCGTCCTGAATGGGCCTGGAAAACGGGCAAGGGGTTTTATCTGGTGTGGTCCAAAACTCGCCCCCTGACACCAAAGGCCGAGATTGTGCGGGATTGGATCCTGTCTTCCCGGCAAGAGGGATAACAAGGGCGGGGCGGGCGTCAGCGCCGGTCCGCGTCCATCATTGCGCGGCTGGCTGCCACTTCAGCTCTGACACCGCTGCGGAACATCAAAAACATCATCATGGCCACCAACACAAGCAGGGGAAGAACCATCAACTGGGTTCCGTTCATCCCCAGATAGACCGGCTTATCCAATTCCAGGCCGAACAGGTTTTGATGCAGGTTGACGTTGTAAATGTCATGATCTTCAACGTAATCAGCCGCCTCGCGCCAGGCGTCTTCATCTCCGGGTTTTAGTGTGGTTTTCTTGGTTTTCAGGACCCACTCATAGCGCAAGGACCCGTCAGCTTCGTTCCACTCGCCCTTGGTTTCAAAATCGACAAAGCGGTTTTCAAAGCTGTGACCGACCGGTTGGTTCAAGGATGCCGGCACATTGCGCATGACCACTGTGTGTACAGCGTGGATCGGATTATTAACCTGCGATTGCCCTGCCAACGCTGCGTCATCATCAAGCTCGTAAAGCTGATCCGAAACCACATAGCCAAAATGGCTCAGGTCCGCCCAAAGGCCATCTTCTTCGAACCCGTCGCGCGGCAGGGAATATCGCTGCACCAGCCGAATGACGTTGGCGTCAAGATCATCCTCAACAACCATCGCATCGGGATGCGTGGCACCGGGAAAGCGATCGGCATACCAATCTTCGTAATTCTTGTGCCGCTTTTCCTCATCCTGACGATCAAAAAGCCACCGCCTGTAATCTGCGTTCACACCGCGCCAGGTTTCGGTCACATCCAGAATGGCAGCCACCGGACCTTCATCCAACAAAGTGTACTCTTGCAGAACTTCGGACGTGGGCTCAGCTGGAAGATGCCGCACAATCTCGACCAGTTCGGTGCTGTCCGGTGACAGCGGCAGCCCCCAGGTGAAATCGGTCAGCGAAATGGCCCGGCCGACTCCGCCCTGCAACAAGTCGGTGGGGTCAACAAACCAATCGCCCTGTACATCGCGAATGCGAACAATCGCATGATCAAAAACAAAGGGCGACGGCAACATGCGTGGCAAGGCAGGTCCGATTTCATGATCCACGATGACCGCATCGGCTTGAATACCCAGATGCGCCAGCATCGAAATCAGCAACAGCGCCTTATCCTTGCAATCCCCGTAAGCTGTGGACCAGACCGTATTCGGCGTACGGGGTATCCAACCGCCTTCCCCGATGGAAACACTGAAATACCGCACACGGTCCTGAACCAGCCGCAGGGCCTGGGTCGCGCGCCATTCGGGGTCGTCCGATTGCGCCGCGATCTCTTCAAGTATCGCGATCAGATCATCGGGCAAAAGATCAGGACGAGGTCGGTAATCTGTCGCAAAGCGCTGTGCGATCTGTCCCCAATCGAGAAACGTGGACAGCTGCATCCCGTCATTCGAGACATCCCAGGCCTCTGCCGCATGCAGGTTTCTGTCTTCCTCCTCAATCTCGCCAAAAGCCCACGACAAGACCGTGCGCCCATTGGCTTCGTAACGGGTGATCGAGAAGTCTTCGGTATGATTCAGACCAAAACGGGTCGACGCTGGCAGGTCGATACTTATCCGCCTCTCCGTCCAACTGCTGACTCTGGGCTTGTCTGCCCAATAGTGGAACTGATCAGGAAAAACCGGTGTTGTCGCTTTTTTCGACCAGATGATCTCAAGGCCATCCCCCACGCGCAGATCGGCGATCTGGCCGAAATATTCAATATCGCCCTGCATCACGCCGGATTTGAGTTCACGCTCCAGACTCAATTCTCGAAACGGCAAGTCGAGTTGGTCAAATGTCTTTCCGTTCCGATGTATCCGCAGCCGATGCAATGTGGCGCGTTCGAAAATCGGATCCACCGTCAGGCGAACCTCACCGAAATCCTCAAGACTGGACCGGTCGTGAACAACAAAAAATCTCTGTCTGACGATTTCATACCCGGCCTCTTCGACCCGCATTTTCTCATCAAACAGGGGTTGGCTCACGGATCTGTCTGCTGCCAAAGCGGCCCCTCGATCCTGTGGCGAAACCTCTTCGTACCATGCAGGCAGGGTTGGATTTCGCAGCATCTCGGCTGCGGCGGGTTTGGATTGAAGCCAGCCGATGAATCCCAAGATCGTCACGAAAACAATCAACCAGACCACACTGCTGATCAGGAACGACCACCACCGTTTCTTTTTTCCCTGTTTCGGTACCGTGGCGTGTCTGGCGCCATCCCATGGGCCCAATCCTCGCGATGTACGGTGGGCAGCAAATAAGTTTGTCGCCGACGGGATTTCAGGGATGACAAAAACCTGATCGTCGGTCAGCTCAACAACAGTCAGAAAATTTTCGCAGTGTACCGCGCGCACCATGTTCCAGCCGATGCGCAAAACCCTGCCTTCCCGCCAGATCTCTAATCCTGACGTGTCGCAGGTCACTGCGGTCGGTCCCCAGGCGATGCCGCGCACAAGCCCGTACCGAGCAAAGTGCAGATGCCGCAGACGGGGCAGATGCTTTCGAAAAAACGACGCATGCGCCATCAGTGCGGTGACCAACAGCACGAGGCACAGCTGATTGAACAGCGGAAAACCTGCCTGCACGGTATTACCCGAAACAAGGGACCACAGGCCAAGCGCAGCAAACCCGGTGAGGATCAAGAAGGTCAAATAGTTGAAAACAGAATCCAACCTATTGGGGCATTTGGTTCCTGTTTTCCTTGCGACTCCTTCAAGCGCCTCAAACGCGTCCCGGGCCGAGATATTCTGCACCAACGCCGCATCCGGTGCGTCTTGCAGCGCAAAACTGCCTTTGCCCGAACGGCTTTCCTGTTTGAGTTTGCGCAGCAGGTGCTGGGCATCTTGCTCGGTCGGTAAGGGGATAAAAAGCAACCGCATATCGGGGCTGCGCCACATCACGAACCGCCCATTGCGTTCAAGTTTAGAGATATGCGCAAAATGCCAAGATTCGGTGAAATCCTTCTCTTGTGCGATGACGTGGTCTTGCTCAATCGAATAAGTCACTGCCTCGGGCACACGCTCAGTTGGAGTAAGAATAACAGGCGCGCGGCCCGTCCAGATCGCCCAGAAACTGCCTGCTTTCAACGCGCTCGACCGCGCAAAGAACAAGCATAGCAGCCCGACGAACAACGCGGTCCAAGGTTGTTCACCAGCCGCCGAAAGGCCCAGATTCGAATGCCATGAAACAAAGAAAGTGCCCACGGATTCAGCAAGGAAAATGGCAGCCCAGACACTCAAGGCCAGGGCAAAAAGCAGGTTCAGCGCAAACTGCTTGCGCGCCTCCAATTGGCGCAGCTCTGCCCGAACGGCGCCATTCAATTCGGTTTCAACGTTAAAAATGGGTGTTTTGACTGGTGCTGCCGAAATGTCAGGAAAAAGAGCGTTCACAATAAGAGAATCCCAAAAATCTAATACTCGCCAATAGATTGCACCATAGTGGCAGAATTATGGATTCCGTAACGTCCAAATCGCGCCCTGTTCAGGCACCCGCATTCCAGCGCGCGGCGGTGGGGGAACTCAAACGCAGGGAATCAACAGCCCGCGCAGCAATCTGATCGATCACGTCATTCAAATTTTGCGGCTTGAGGTAAAAGGCGGGCACAGGCGGCATGATCACGGCCCCCATTTCCGTTGCAGAGGTCATGTTGCGCAGATGCGCTAACGTCAACGGCGCTTCGCGGGTGAGCAGGATCAAAGGGCGGCGTTCCTTAAGCTGCACGCTGGCCGCTCGGGTCAGCAGGTTGTCGTCCAGACCCAACGAAATCGCTGCAAGCGTGCGCATCGAACAAGGCGCTACAATCATGCCCGCAACCGGGACCGAGCCGGAAGCGATACTTGCCCCCACATCGCCGGTGGCATGGTGCCGGGTCGCCAGATTGCACAGATCGTCCAACGCATCCGCGCCGCATTCCTGCGCCAACGTAAGATTGGCCGCCGGGCTGACGACCAGATCAATCTCAACTCCCAACCCCGACAAATTGCCCGCCACAGCAAGGCTTAGCGCTGCGCCCGATGCACCGGACACCCCCAATATGACACGGGCAGCGCTCATTGGCTCAGCCCCGGCATGATCCGGCCCAACAGATCAGCAGCAAAGGCCGCATCGGCATCCGAAGTTCGCATGACCTCACCCCATTCGCGCAAGGTTTCCGAACCGATCTTGGTTGTGGCATCGATGCCCATCTTGCCCGCCAATCCGGGTTGGGGCGAGGCAAAGTCGAGGTAATCCATGGCAGTATTTTCCAGCAACATCACATCGCGCACAGGGTCCATGCGGGTGGCCAGCGCCCAGGCGATGTCGTCCCAGCTAGACGGATCGATATCGTCATCCACGGCCACGATCATCTTGGTATAGCTGAATTGCGGCAACATCCCCCAAAGCGCCATCATCACCCGCCGCGCCTGTCCGGGATAGCGTTTGTCGATACTGACAATCGCCATGCGATACGAACAAGCGGCAGGTGGCAGCCAGAGGTCACGCACTTCGGGTATCTGCGCGCGGATGGTCGGCAAAGACAGTCGGGTGAACACTTCGCCGATGATGGCAGGTTCATCCGGGGGGCGACCGGTATAGGTGGACAGGTAGACTGGTGCTTCACGAAGGGTCACGGCGGTGACATGCATCACAGGAAACGGCTCGGCCGGGTTGTAGTATCCGGTGTGGTCGCCAAACGGTCCTTCGGGGGCGGTATCGGTTGGGGAAACCCAGCCTTCCAACACAATCTCGGCGTCGGCCGGCACCAACAGTGGCACAGATTTGGCTGGTATCATCCGGGGTCGTGTGCTGTTCAAGGCACCTGCAAAACTCAACTCTGACACGGTTTCCGGCAGCGGCAACGCCGCTGACAACAGCGTTGCCGGATCAGCACCCAAAACGATGACCACAGGCATTTTTTCACCACGCTGAACCCAGCTGCGATGATGCCCCGCCCCGCCGCGATGAGGCAGCCAGCGCATGATTAATCGGCTCCGGTCCAGAACCTGCACACGGTAAATGCCAGCATTGTAGCGGCTGACATCCCCGGCATCGCTGTCATACGGGCGGGTCACCACCACGGGCCATGTGATCAGTGGCCCGGCATCGCCCGGCCAATGGGTCTGTACCGGCAATGCAGACAGGTCGACATCTGTCCCGGTGTGGACAACATCCTGAACCGCCGCCGACCGAACGGTTTTTGGACGCGCTGCCAACGCCGCCTTCAACATCGGCCAGTGTGACAGGGCATCGCGCAACCCATCCGGCGGCGCGGGGCTGCGCAGCGCCGCCAGAAAGGACCCCAATTCATCCAGGCCATCTGGCGTAACGCCCAGCCCGGCGGCGACACGCCGGGCTGTGCCGAACAGGTTGACTACGACGGGAAAATCCAATCGGTCGCCCTGCGCCGTTACCGGGTGATCAAACCGCAGAACCGGCCCTTGTGCTTCCAAAACAGCGCGATGCACGGCCGTCATCTGGTGGCGCAAAGAGATGGGTTCGGACACCGCCTGGAATTGGCCGGTGCTTTCGCTCCAAACAAGAAAATCACGAAGGGTGGGAAATTTCGGTAAGGTGCGAATGGGACAGCTCCGGTAATCTGCCTTTCCCTAACAACGATTTTGTCGCGCAGAATTGACAACAGTCAATTAACGGGCACCTGCACCCGCCTACGACAGCAGGACCTGCTAAACCGCCGGAGGTCAGTTTGTCCGATCCTCACATAACAATACCGCACTGCCCCGCCCCTCTGGCGGCGGCGCTTCGACTGGTACCGCTTGCACCCCTGTCCCTGTCGCTGACGGTTTTTTCGCGCAAGATCGCCCGCACCTCACCCGGCCTGTTTCAGCGCCTCGGCGAATACAGGCAGACCGATTTTGTACTCGACCCGGTCGACCTGCCGATTGTTCTGTGTCTCAATCCCAACGATGGTCGACCAAAGGTGACCCTGACTCGCGGTCGGGGGAAAGGAGTGGCCCGGATCTCGGGTCCGCTTGCGGCCTTGCTTGGTCTGGTACACGGGGCCTTTGATGGCGATGCGCTGTTTTTCTCGCGCGATCTGGTGGTTGAGGGCGATACCGGCGCCGCCCTCGCCCTGCGCAATGCCGTGGACGATGCCGAACTGGACCTGGCGCAGGAAGCGGCCAGACTTACCGGGCCATTCGCGCGTCCGGTACAGCAGCTGATTGCCCTGGCCGAGCGTCAAACCGGCCTCTGCCTGACCCGACCCGAGGACGCAGTAATATGGTGATGGAAATCGTCTGCCCGGCAGGAACGCCTGCCGCCTTGCGGGCCGCCGTTAAGGCGGGGGCACATACGGTCTATTGCGGTTTCAACGATGAAACCAACGCCCGAAACTTTCCGGGCCTCAACTTCAATCGCAGCGAAATGCGCGATGCTGTAAGTTTCGCCCATCAACACGGCTCAAAAGTGCTGGTTGCCATCAATACTTTCCCGCGCGCAGGGGATGAGGCGATCTGGCACAGCGCCGTAGCAGATGCCAAAACTTGCGGCGCAGACGCGGTGATCCTGGCCGATCTTGGACTGCTGGACCACACCGCCCGCACCCACCCTGGATTGCGACGGCACCTGTCTGTGCAGGCCGCCGCTGCCAATGCCGATGTAATCAATTTCTATGCAGACACGTTTGGCGTCAAACGTGTGGTCCTGCCACGCGTTCTGTCCGTGCCCGAGATTGCCGCCATCAATGCCGAAACCGAGGTTGAGACTGAGGTGTTCGTCTTCGGCGGCCTGTGCGTGATGGCCGAAGGACGCTGTTCGCTCTCTTCCTATGCCACCGGATTGTCACCAAACATGAACGGGGTCTGCTCACCCGCCAGCCATGTGGCTTACTCGGAAGATCAGGGCGTTCTGGATGCGCGTTTGGGCGGTTATCTAATCCACCGGGTCGATAAGGGGGAACCGGCCCCCTACCCCACCCTGTGCAAGGGGTGTTTCACCGCAGGATCCCAAACCGGACATCTGTTCGAAGATCCGGTCAGCCTGAATGCCGAGCAGTTGATCCCGCAATTGCAAAAAGCGGGCGTTACGGCGCTGAAGATCGAAGGGCGGCAGCGGTCGAAATCCTATGTCGCGCAAGTGGTGCGCAATTTCCGCGCGGCGGTGGATGCGCTTGAGGCCGGGCGCCCGATGCCCGAGGGCATGCTGGCCCGCCTGTCCGAGGGGCAGGCCATGACAACCGGCGCCTACAAGAAAACATGGAGATAACGCGATGGAACTGACAGTCGGGCCCAGCCAGTTCTTCTGGCCCGCCGATTTCTGGACTGGGTTTTATCAGGACCTAACCCAGTCTCCGGTCGATCGTGTGGTGATCGGCGAGCTGGTCTGTTCCAAACGCCTGCCCTTCTACCAGGACCGCATCCCCGATGTGATTTCCGCGTTGATCGAGGCCGGGAAACAGGTTTCCCTCACCAGTCTTGCGCTGATCACGCTGAAACGCGAACGCAAACTGACCGCCGAACTGGCCGAAATGGGTGTGACGGTCGAGGTCAATGATTTGACCGCCCTGGCCCATCTGCCCAAGGGCTGCGCTTTCACGGTAGGACCGCTGGTTAATGTCTACAATGAAGGCACCCTGAACTGGCTGGCAGCCCGCGGCGCAAATCGAGTCTGTCTGCCGCCGGAATTGCCCCTGGAATCAGTTGAGGCATTGACGCGGGTTGCCAATGACCTGGATATCGCGATCGAGGTCTGGGGCCACGGCCGGTTACCGCTGGCCATCTCTGGCCGCTGCTATCACGCTCGCCTACATGGGCGCACCAAGGACAACTGCCAATTCGCTTGCGAAGACGACCCCGACGGGCTCGAGGTTCTGACCGGCGACGGCAGGCCCTTCATGGCAATGAACGGGGTACAGACCTTATCCGACAGCTATGCCTGCACCGACCATCAAATTGACCAATTGCGCTGGGTCGGAGTGTCAGCCTTGCGTCTGTCGCCACAATCCAAGGGGTTTGCGAAACTTTGTATACTGTACCGCCAGCGTCTGGATCAGACCTTGCCCCAAGGCGGTGTTGCAAAAGCGATCACGACGGAAGACCCCGCCCTGCGCCTAAGCGATGGATTCTTGACCGGCGCTTGCGGGGCGGACTGGTCAGGCACTTCCTGATTCTATGCAACACTTCTATTGCTTGGCCCGGATTGCACGACATTGTTCCTGAGCGCACGGCCGCCCTAAGCTAGCCGAGCATCCCGGACGTCATATCTGGTAAAGAAGCGGGCCGGCCCAACCTGCGACAGGTGAACCGGCCGTGCAGAACTTAGAAATGGGCCGACTTGGTCCCTTCCGGCGCGACGGGCGGTGCGAACTTTGTCAGGTCGATGCCTTCCACGGCGGATTTGTACTCTTCGATCTTCGGCGTCCGGCCTAAAATCGCTGAGAGGACAACAACCGGGGTCGATGCCAGCAAGCTCTCGCCTTTTTTGTCCGGTGCATCTGCCACGACGCGGCCCTGGAACAGGCGGGTCGACGTGGCAAGAACGGTATCACCCTTAGCGGCTTTTTCTTGGTTGCCCATGCACAGGTTACAGCCGGGGCGCTCAAGATAGAGAATATTTTCGTACTCGGTGCGCGCCTTCTGTTTCGGGAACAGGTCGTCGAATTCGAAGCCCGAGTATTTCTCGAGCACTTCCCAGTCGCCTTCTTCCTTCAACTCGTCGATGATGTTGTAAGTCGGTGCCGCAACCACTAGCGGAGCCTTGAATTCGACCTTACCGGTTTCCTTTTCCAGGTTTTTCAACATCTGGGCGACAATCTTGATGTCACCCTTATGCACCATGCACGATCCGACAAAGCCCAGATCAACATGTTTTTCGGCATTGTAATACGAGATCGGACGGATCGTATCGTGCGTGTAACGCTTTGACACGTCGGCATTGTTGACGTCCGGGTCGGCGATCATCGGCTCGACGATCTGATCCAGATCGACAACAACCTCAGCAAAGTATTTCGCGTTGTCATCGGGTGTCAGAGCAGGCTTTTCACCCGACTTGATCTCGGCAATGCGTGCATCAGCGATGTCGATCAGCTTTTGCAGCATCCCGTTTTCATGCTCCATACCCTTGTCGATCATGATCTGGATGCGCGACTTGGCCAGTTCCAGCGAACCGATCAGGGTCTCGTCATTCGAGATACAGACCGAAGCCTTGGCCTTCATCTCGGCCGTCCAGTCGGTGAAGGTGAAGGCCTGGTCTGCCAACAGCGTACCGATATGCACTTCGATCACGCGGCCCTGGAACACGTTGTCGCCATGCTGTTCCAGCATCTGCGCCTGGGTGGCATGCACCACGTCGCGGAAATCCATATGCTCAGCCATCTTACCCTTGAAGGTCACCTTGACCGATTCCGGAACCGGCATCGAGGCTTCGCCGGTGGCCAGCGCCAGTGCCACAGTGCCCGAGTCGGCACCAAAGGCCACGCCTTTGGACATCCGGGTATGGCTGTCGCCGCCAATGATCACCGACCAGTCATCCACGGTGATATCGTTCAGCACCTTGTGGATTACGTCCGTCATAGAGTGATAGACCCCTTTCGGGTCACGACCAGTGACAAGGCCGAAGTCGTTCATGAACTTCATCAGACGAGGCGTATTTGCCTGAGCTTTGGCATCCCAGACCGACGCGGTATGGCAACCCGACTGATAGGCTCCATCAACGCTGGGTGCCACGACGGTGGCGGCCATCGCCTCAAGTTCTTGCATGGTCATCAGGCCGGTGGTGTCCTGCGAACCGACGATGTTGACCTTCACACGTACGTCCGAACCGGCGTGCAGGGTCTTGCCTGGGGTTGAGCCCACGGCATTCTTGTTAAAGATTTTCTCGACCGCGGTCAGGCCCTGACCTTCGTGGCTGACTTCTTTCGACGGTGCAAACACCAAAGGTGCCTCAACACCCAGCGTCTCGGCCGCAAGTGCCTGCAGTTTCTTGCCGAAGACGATGGCGTAGGATCCGCCGGCCTTCATGAACTCTACTTTTTGCGGAGTGAAGGACGAAGGCACGTCAACCAGTTCTTCGCCATCTTCACTCAGAAGCTTTTGCGTTTTGGTGTTGATCTTCAGAACCGTGCCGGTTGCGACCGAGTACTTCTCTTCAAGGATCGGGTTGCCGTCATTGTTCAGGATCGCGTTGCCGTCTTCATCCACCTTCTTGACCCAGTTTTTCAGGTCCAGACCGATACCGCCGGTCACGCCCACGGTGGTCAGAAAAATCGGTGAAATGCCGTTGGTACCCGCAACGATCGGCGCGAAATTGACGAATGGCACGTAGGGGCTGGCCTGCTTACCGGTCCACAGCGCCACGTTGTTCACGCCCGACATCCGGGACGAGCCCACACCCATGGTGCCTTTTTCCGCGATCAGCATGACACGCTTGTCGGGGTGCTGCAGCTTCAGTGCTTCGACCTCCTGCTGCGCCTTATCCGAGATAAAGCACTTGCCGTGCAACTCCCGGTCAGCCCGCGAATGCGCCTGATTGCCCGGCGACAACAAGTCGGTCGAGATGTCACCCTCGGCCGCGACATAGGTTACGACTTCGATTTCTTCGTCGATCTCTGGCAACTTGGTAAAGAACTCTGCTTTGGCATAGCTCTCCAGAACGTCCTTCGCGATAATATTTCCAGCTTCATAGGCCGCCTTGAGACGGTCTGTATCGGCGTCGTACAAGAAGACCTGCGATTTCAGCACCTCGGCGGCCTGATCCGCAATCGAGGCATCCGAACCCAGTGCCAGGTCCAGCAGAACCTCAACCGAAGGACCACCTTTCATGTGCGACAGCAGCTCAAACGCGAAAGGAACCGAGATCTCTTCGACCTCAGCTTCGCCCAGAATAATCTCTTTCAGGAATTTGGCCTTTTCACCGGCAGCGCTGGTTGTACCAGGCAGCGTGTTATAGATGAAAAAGTTCAGCGCCCCGTCCCGGTGTTCGCTTGCCACATCCTTGATGTGGGCGACGATCTCTTTCACCAATGCGCCGTCGTCGATGGGCTTAGGATGCAGCCCTTGTCCTTTGCGGGTTTCGATCTCGCTGAGGTAATCTGTATAAAGGCTCATGGCTGTTCCGGCTGTTAGCGTTTCGTGTGGGTGCCTACCGGGTTTTCAGCGGGCTGACCACTGCCGGTATCGAATTGTATGCGGCGGTATACTAATTTTTCTAAGACTTCAAGTGACCATCTGAAAAATGCGATCACAAAGTCCGGTATGGGCCGCAGTTCAGCGGAACCAATAGTCCCACCCGTCTAAGTAGTACCCCGCCAGCACATGGGTCTGCAGCGTGTTGGGCTTGGCCGCAACGCGGTCCATATCGGCACCAAACACCTGTACGGCCTGCCAGACATCGGGTGTCTGATAACTCAGCCCATCCGGCACATCCAAACCTCGCCCCGACAGTGGCGCGAGTGAGGCCAGCACAAACCCCCGTTCCCCGAAACGGTTCTGTCGCAAATTCCTTTGAAGGACGATAAGGCAACGCAGGCGGGTTGATTATCTTACCAGTTGAACAAACTGCTGAAACAGGGAGAGTCCGGGTGTGAATTGACCTTTGCGGATCATGTTGACCAGCTCGATGCCAGCCAGGGCAGATGCAGCTGAATCGAAAGACTCAAACGATGATCAAGGCCTTCCTGAAAAGTGGCGGTCAGACGGAACGCGAAGCGACGGACTTCGCTGGAATCTTCGCCGATACGGCAGCTGAGCACGCCAAATCTGCGAGTTAATCGACCTTAACTTTCATTAGGCAGGTCATGAGCGTTGGTATCGTTCATAGCTTTTGAGCGGACATTCGTTCGAGGCGCAGCATCCGGCAGATTGTGCTCTTTCCAGACCTCGGATGCACCGCACTATCTGACTCGTGGAAAACCATCCGCACCAACAAGGCGGTCCTTAGCTACCGTTTAGTGGTGTTGCTCAATGCTGCGCCAGCAACCCACATTGCCGACCTTCGCTCTAAATGCTCGAAATTGGTGGTCGCGAAACTCTAGACTGCGGGCTCACAGCGGACTTTGCAGTCGTTTTCGCGAGGCTATCGCCAGTTTCAGATGATGACACAGTCGCACATTCCCGTCAAAATAACATCGCGAATACCACGCAGGTAAAGACCACACGAATTCGTTTTGAAAAAGAGCTTTAAGCAAGGAAATTTCATGATTCACTATCGAAATTGCATTGCTTTTGTCGCAGTAATTCTTGGTATGGGCGCGCTACTTACCGCGTTATTTGGGGGAAGCCCAACTGCGTTAGTGATTGTCGCCGTTTCAGTTTTTGTGGCTTCTCTCGCGATCTCGAAAACCAACCCTCTGAACGGAGAAGCCGTCGACCGAACTTACTACACATCGGCTATATTGGGAGCTTGTCTCTATTTCTACGCGCAGTCAGTGGAGCGCACAGAGTTTCTCGGGTATCGAGACCTGGCCGAACTAAGATCTCAGCTAGAGGACTCTCAGTCGACCGTGGATCGGCTTGAGATCGATGTCGAAAATGGAACGGGCGCGGCCCGATTCATCCGAGAGAACGAAGAGCAGTCAGTTCGCGAGATTAGTCGTGAAATTGCCGAGTTTCGTTCGCTTCAAATCGAGTTGAACGCAGCAGAACTGGACGCATGCTTAATTGGAAGCGGCTTTAACTTTGGGGCTACCGACTTCGGCCTAGATGAGCCCTCTGGTGTTGATGCAATCATTGATGACCATCAAAAAGAAATGGAGCGCGTATTTGCTCAACAAATGTGCTCTGCAGCAAGAACGAGAATCGAACAAGAGCGGGCCATTTTTGTCGAAAACTATCCGCTGGCGACAAGGTTCGGCGATATCGAGCAAACCGTGCTGAAAGAGAGAGGAATATCCCAACGTTTGGTACAGCTCGGCGGGTATAGCGTGACGATAGGAACAGCGTCTGCGGTCTTTAGCGGCGAATTTTCTATGGCAGAGCACATCACTGCCCTTGAAGAGGCACAAACCGTCCTCAAACAAAAAATCGACGATGTTCGGTCCAAAAGCGGAGAAATTACCGACGAAATTGAGAAGGAGAAAGAGCGATCAGCTTCCACAATTGGACAGATCGCTCTCTTCATCTGGCCATACGTCTTGATTGCACTGCTAGGGTTAAAGCTCTCTCGCGCGCCTAGAAAGAACACGCCTCAATTGGGTTAGCATCTTACTATCCGACCTCTTCTTGGGGGGATCGATCTGATATCCGCTTCATTGCTGTGTCTTCCGCAATCGCCTATGAGCGGACCGGTATAGTCGGCCCATTGCCGACCTTGAGCGCTATGTTCGAATGCTGCGTTTGCAGCCCGCATTACTGCCGTTCGCTGCACGGGCTATATACAGAGTGTTATGAACTCACCAAATGCGGGACGAAGCGGGCGCTAGAGTGTCCTAGGATTAGGAGCTAAATTATCGAAGCTCAACGGCAAAACTACTCGGTCTTTCGCCACTTTGACTAATAAGGCGAGGTCGATCTTGGGGCTATTCCAAATGCTCAAGAATTGGTTTCAAGCTATGAAGATAGAAAATGTTCGGCCTGTAGGCAGCGAACGTTAGCGTTTACCGCCTTACAATCAGTGACGGAGTTTACCTGCCTTGAACGGGGCTAGGCTCTCTTGGAACTGCTCGATGAACTCTAGCGTCACCAGTGACGGTTGCTTTAAAATCGGACGCACAAGGGAAAGCGTATGTGACAAGAGCGGTTTGAACGGTCGGTAGCTCAATCCCTTATCTGCATATTGGACGGCGTCCAACTCGCTGACCACGGAAATCCCAACACCTTCTACAGCCAATTCACAAGCCGCCGTGAACTGCCTGACTTCTATGTGGGAATTCAGTTTGACGTTGGCGCTTTGGAAGGCTTTTGAAAGCTGTCCAAAAAAATTGCTGTCGCGCCGTGTGTGAATAATCTTGGCGGTTGCAAGATCCGTAGGTGTCACCTCGGAGAGGTGCTCCAATTCATGTCCGGTAGGAAACACGCAAACTGTACGGACATCGATGTCTCTGCTTTCGACCGCCGGATGCCCGTTAAAGTTATCTGTGATTCCGAAATCATATTGCTCACCGATCATCCACTCGAGAATGCGTTCCGGTCTGTCAGGTTCGATCGTCATGGTTACACCTGGCCGATCTTGTAAAAACGTGGCGATGACGTTGGGAAGGTGACTGGTGGCGAACCCGGGCAAACATGCGATGCGGATGTGTCCCGCTTTGCGTTGGGTTATGTCTTGACTAACGTCCGAGATCTGCTTCATCAACTCCAAAACGCGCTCTACGCTGGGTTGCAGATAACGCACCTCCTGCGAAGGCACCAAGCGACCTTCACGGCGATCAAAAAGTTGAAAGCCAAGCGATTTTTCCAAATCGGAAAGCAGCCGGCTGACCGCAGGTTGGCTTATCCCAAGATCCGTAGCTGCAGCAGTGACCGATCCGTTTGTGGAAACTGCCATGAGCGCCTCCAATTGGCGGATCCTCAAAGTTTGACTCATACTTTGATCCTGGTTCGTTGTTTGCTTAGTTGTTTTATAATGTAATGTTATGTTTTTCTCAAAAATTAAATGCTTGAATTATAAATTTGTAACGTTAACGTCGTGAAATCGTCATGTGTGCTGATTACGCGTTGCGGTCGGTATTCAACGAAGCATCAACACTGATGCATGGGAGGAATCATGAATAAGCAATTTCTCGGCGCTCTCGCCGTAACTACTGCGTTGTCCCCCGTGGCGGCGATGGCCCAAACTGAAGTTCAGTTCTGGCACGCCTTCACCGGCCGACTGGGTGAGCTTGTTAAAGCGCAGGTTGAAGAGTTCAACGCCGGCCAGGATGAGTTCGTCGTGGTCGAAAGCCACAAAGGCAATTACTCGGAAACTCTGAACGCGGGTATTGCGGCTTTCCGCGCCGGTGAGCAGCCCCACATTCTAATGGTTTTCGAAGTGGGCACGGCAACGATGATGTCAGCCGAAGGTGCGATCAAACCCGTCTATGAAGTGATGGCTGAAAGCGGCGCGTCGTTTGATCCTGACGCGTACATTGGCGCTGTCAAAGGGTACTATACTACAACGGACGGAGAAATGCTCTCACTGCCTTTCAACTCGTCCACACCGGTTCTGTGGGTCAATCGCGATGCCTTCGAAGCGGCGGGTGTTGATCCGGACACAGATCTATCGACCTGGGAAAAGGTTGGCGACGTACTTGAGCAGCTTAAGGCTGGCGGCGAGGACTGCCCGCTGGTGACTGCATGGCAAAGCTGGATTCACCTCGAGAACCTGTCGGCCTATCACGACGTTCCGTTCGCATCGCAGGACAACGGTTTTGCCGGTCTGGATACCGAGCTGATGCTGAACGGTCCGGCGCAGGTCGCACACCTGACAGCAATGGGTGACTGGGCCAAGGATGGCAAGTTCATCTATACCGGACGCAGAAATGAAGGTGGTGCAAACTTCCGGGCTGGCGAATGCGCATTGTTTACCGAAAGTTCGGCCGGTTACGCTGGCATCAGCTCCGAAGCCGAGTTCGAATTCGATGTTCGCCCGCTGCCCTATTGGGAAGGCGTCACAAGCGAGCCGCAGAACACCATTATCGGCGGTGCGTCCCTTTGGGTGATGGAAGGTCATGACGCCGAGGAATACAAAGGCGTCGGCGAATTCCTCAGCTTCCTGTCGTCTTCGGACGTTCAGGCGGCGTGGCACCAGAACACCGGTTATCTTCCGATCACGGCCGAAGCTGGTGAAGCCACGCGTGCCGCAGGCTTTTACGACGAAAACCCGGGAACCGATATCGCTGTGATCCAGATGACGGCGAAAGAGCCCACCGCAAATTCGAAAGGTCTGCGTTTGGGGTCGTTCGACCAAATTCGCGGCATCATCGACGAAGAGCTCGAGGCCGTCTGGTCCGGCGAAAAAACCGCTCAGGAAGCGATGGACAGCGCGAAAGAGCGAGGTGACGCTCTGCTGCGCCGGTTCGAATCCGCCAATCAATAAGTCGTAACTCGATGCGGGCCTGTTTCGGGCCCGCATTTTCTATATTCGGTGGTTTATAGGGATGGAAAAACGCGTCACCTTTCGCGGCTGGCTGTTGCCATTGGCGCTAATCGCCCCGCAGGTCGTCATTTCCGCTGTATTTTTTTTCTATCCGGCGGGGCAGGCTGTTTGGCAATCTCTATTCATACCTGACCCCTTTGGGCTGTCGTCCCAGTTTGTGGGTCTCGGTAACTTTGAATTCCTGCTGAGCGATAAATTCTACCGAGCCTCTTTCGTGACGACAGCGGTGTTTTCAACGCTTGTCACTCTCTGCTCGATGATCCCGGCGTTGTTTCTGGCGGTCATCGCGGACCGCCTGATCAAAGGATCGGGCGTTTACCGGACGCTACTGATCTGGCCCTACGCCGTTGCCCCCGCTGTTGCAGGCGTGCTGTGGCTGTTCATGTTCAACACACGCGTCGGCGTCGTCTCGTGGTACCTCGGCCAACTCGGCTATGACTGGAACCATGTCCTGAACGGAACCGAGGCCATGGGGCTGGTTGTTGTCGCCTCGGCCTGGGGGCGCATCAGCTATAACTTCCTGTTTTTCTTCGCGGCATTGCAGTCAGTTCCAAGGTCCGTGATTGAGGCCGCTGCGATCGACGGCGCGCGTTTCTGGCGCCGGTTCTTCACCATAGTGCTGCCGCTCTTGTCACCCACCGCGTTCTTCCTGCTGGTGGTTAATGTTGTCTACGCCTTCTTTGAAACCTTCGGCGTGATCCACACGATTACCGGTGGTGGACCACAACAGGCAACAACCATTCTGGTCTACAAGGTCTTCTCGGATGGGTTCGTGGGACAGGATTTGGGTTCTTCTTCGGCGCAATCGGTCATCCTGCTGATCGTCGTCGGCTTGCTGACGGTCATCCAATTCAAATACGTGGAAAAAAGGGTGCACTACTGATGGCAGCCCAACAACACGGAATGGTCGAAAAACGCGGGATGGGGATCTGGCTGACCCATGCCATGATGATCCTCGGGGTGTTGATCATCTTTTTCCCGATCTGGCTGGCCTTTGTCGCGTCGACCGTAACCCAACCGGAAATCGTGACACCGCCCATGCCGTTGGTGCCGGGTGATCAGTTCTGGGAAAACTACAAGGCCGCGCTGTTTTCCGGCGTGAATGTCCCGGTTGCAACGATGCTGTTCAACAGTTTGGTGATGGCCATCGGGATTGCCGTTGGCAAAATAGTCATCTCGCTGCTGTCAGCCTTTGCGATTGTCTATTTCCGTTTTCCCGGGCGGACAACATTCTTTTGGCTGATCTTCCTGACGCTTATGCTGCCGGTCGAGGTGCGTATCGTTCCAACGTTCGAAGTTGTTGCCGGGTTCGGTATGCTCAACAGCTATTACGGATTGATCTTCCCTCTTATCGCTTCGGCCACGGCAACATTTCTTTTCCGGCAGTTCTTTCTGACGATCCCGGATGAACTGGCCGAAGCTGCCCGCGTGGACGGGGCCCAGCCGATGCGGTTCTTCATCGATATCGTGGTGCCGATGAGCCGGACCAATATCGCAGCGTTGTTCGTGATCCTGTTCATCTATGGGTGGAACCAATATCTCTGGCCGCTTTTGATAACCACCGATCCTGAAATGAACACCATTGTGATGGGTATCAAACAGATGTTCCCTTCTGGCGATGATGTGGCCGAATGGCCAGTCATCATGGCCACATCCATTCTGGCGATGATCCCGCCAGTCATCGTGGTGGTGTCGATGCAAAAGCTCTTTGTCCGCGGCCTTGTCGATAGCGAGAAGTAAGAAATGGCAACAGTAACCCTTGAGAACGTCAAAAAGAGCTTTGGCCCGACGGACGTCATCCATGGCATCGATATCGACATTGCGGATGGTGAGTTCATTGTAATCGTTGGCCCTTCGGGCTGCGGGAAGTCCACGCTGTTGCGGATGGTTGCGGGCCTGGAAACCGTGACATCCGGCGAAATCCGGATTGGAGAGGAACGGGCCAACGACAAAGAGCCGATGGATCGCGATATCGCTATGGTGTTCCAGAACTATGCGCTCTACCCACATATGTCTGTGCGCCAGAACATGGGTTACGGGCTGAAAATCGCCGGGTTGCCGAAGGCCCAAATTGACCAGAAAGTGACCGAGGCCGCCAGACTATTGCAGCTGGAACCCTTGCTGGATCGCAAACCCAGACAACTATCAGGCGGTCAGCGTCAAAGGGTGGCGATGGGTCGGGCCATTGTCCGCGAGCCAGCAGTTTTCCTGTTTGATGAGCCGCTTTCGAACCTAGATGCCAAGCTGCGGGTTCAGATGCGTCTGGAAATTCGCGAACTCCAGGAAAAGCTGGGGATCACGGCGCTCTATGTGACCCACGATCAGGTCGAGGCCATGACGATGGCCGACAGGATGATCGTGATGAATGGTGGCATCGCCGAGCAGATTGGAACGCCGTTAGAGGTCTACGAAACACCGAGAACTCTGTTCGCGGCACAGTTCATTGGCAGCCCTGCGATGAATGTGTTTGACGCCCAGCGTGAAAACGGGACGATCAAGATCGGTGAAATTGCGGTCGGCCGTTCTGCAGGTCCCGATACCGCGTTGAAGCTGGGGATACGCCCAGAGCATCTGCTGTTGGATGATAATGGTCCGCTGGAATCGGCGATTCAGATGGCGGAACCGTTAGGGGCCAACACTTTGTTGCACGGTCAACTAGCGAGAGTCGGCGGAGCGATCACGATAAGCCTTCCGGGAGTCCATCCGATCGAGGGCCGGCATCCGAACTTGCGGTTCTCGGTCGCCCCAGAGCACATGCATCTGTTTGACCAATCAACTGGTGAAAGGCTGGGCGGCTAATGACGTTTCCTCAAGTCGAAGCCTTCCGTGGTGGCGAAAACCTGATCCGGGTCGTGGGACATCGAGGGGCAAGAGGCGTTTTGCCCGAAAACAGCATGATTGGTTTTGATTTCTCGCTGTCTATCGGTGTCCCGCTTCTTGAGTTTGATGTTGTCCTGACGGCGGATGACGTGCCGGTCATAACCCATAATCATCGTCTGCACGCACCGAGCTTTCGCGGCGCAGATGGCCTGTTTCTGACCGGGGAGGAACCGAAGGTTTCGTCACTGACTTTCGAAAAGATTCAGCAATTCGATATTGGACGGTTAGACGGGCATTCTGCCTATGGCCAACGCTTTCCAGACCAGGCCCAATTGGAAGGCGTTCGAGTCCCAAGGCTGATGGACTTGCTAGAATTGGTGAGTGAACCAAAATACGGCGATGCCTATCTGATGCTCGAACTGAAGTCGGATCCTGACGTGGCCCATGATCCGCTTCATAGGGAGAACTTTGTCGGGCGAGTTCTACAGGAAGTTCGCGGCAAAGGTCTTTCGTCGCGCGCAGTACTGCACAGTTTTGACTGGAACCTTCTGGAGGAATGTCAGCGAAAAGCTCCTGATATGCCGTCTTCTTACCTTACACAGCTTCCAGATAACGCGGATGATGTTGGGGAGGATTCCTCGAAAGCGGTTTGCCCTGACTTTCGTGGTCGTTGTGATGAAATTCCCTATTTGGTCAAGCAAGCTGGCGGTTCGCTTTGGTGCCCGTACTTCGCGGATGTAACGGCTGAAAATGTGGCGCGCGCAAAAGATCTGGGCCTATGTGTTGCCGTTTGGACGGTGAATGAACACGAAGAAATAGACAGGATGATCGACCTGCGCGTGGATGCAATCGTATCTGATTACCCTGGGCGGGTTCAAAGGCATCTGTCGGATTTAGGCATGGGTTGGCATATCGACAACCAGTGAATTCTGCATTGCTAATTCGTGACGTTTATTATGTTTCTTCCAGTCGCAATCGGAAAGGGTTGGTCACATCTTCACTTCAACCTCCTGCGTAGGGCGAGAAGCATAACGGCTCAGCGTACTAAACAAGTTGCAGCATTGCCTCTGCAATTGTTCGGCGGTCGCCCCAAAGTACTTCTTATCACGTCGCGCTACACAGGACGCTGGATCATGCCCAAGGGCTGGCCGATGGACGGCGAGCAAGACTGGTGCACGGTAGAAATTGAAGCGCTGGCGGAGGCTGGTGTGGAAGATACAGTTTCTCGCAAGCCGATCGGTGAGTTTGAGAACGCTAAGACTTTTAACGACGGTACCAGTGTCCAAGTGAAAGCCACCGTCTACCCGCTCTACATCGATAAGGTGAAGCCCGGTGGAAGGAAAGGCACGAAAGAAAAAGGCACTGGCTTTCACCGAAAGGAACTGCGAAAGAACTCAAACAGCCAGAGTTGGAAGACTTGCTCTTAGACCTAAAAAACAATCCAAGAATGAACAGATCAATACGCGCAATCGCAGCGGCTTGAGGCTATCAACCCCTGGCCAGCTTCGCGTACCCGTCTCTGGTCTGTGGCGTTTTAATGCCCAACAAACTACCTGCAAGCTGTGTTTTCAGAATCTGCGCAGTTCCACCACCGATGGTAAACATGCGCACGTCGCGATACATGCGCTCGATTGGCTCCTGCGCGCCGTATCCGCGCGCACCAAATATCTGCAAGGAGTCGTTGACGACTTTGATCGCCTGTTCAGACGCAAAGGCTTTTGCCCTGGCTGCCATTGCCATGTCGGGAAACCCAGTCGAACCAAGGGATCCAGCGGCTTCATGCAACATCAGACGGGACGCATGGACCGCCGTGTCCATGTCTGCAAACATCCATTGAAGACCCTGAAACTCCTGCAACGGGCGGCCGAATTGATGACGCTCACGCAGATATCTTTTTGAGTGCTCCAGCGCACCGGCTGCAATTCCCATGGCTACCGTTCCCGCCCCGACACGCTGGCTGTTATAAGCGGTCATCAGATCGGCAAAGCCACGTTTTATTCCCGATGGGGTGACCAGCGCGAAACGCTCATCAACTTCCAGATCGGTAAAACGAAGCTCAGTTTCGGGCATGCCGCACAGCCCCATGGTCCGTTCGCGACCGACCACATCGAACCCTTTGGGGGCGATACCGTTTTCAGGATCGTAGTGAACCAGAAAACCGGTGATCCCGAGATCGGTTCCGTCCTCATCCAGAACACGCGCAAAAATTAGGTAAAGCTTCGAAACGCCGCCGCCCGTGATCCAGTGTTTGCTGCCGTTGATCAGATATTTCCCGCCAACACGCCGGGCCGTTGTCTGCATCTCGGTCGCCGCGCTGCCGGCGTTGGGTTCAGTTATACAGATCGCGGGCTTGTCCCCGGACAGGACAAGCGGGGCCACAAAATCCCGTTGCTCATCTGTTCCATAGGCCATGATCGCGCTGATGCCGCCCATATTGGCCTCGACGACAATCCTGGCACTCAACGCGCAGGCCTTGGCGATTTCTTCGACGGCCAAAACCACGTCAAGGTATGAGGCGCCGAGCCCTCCGAACCTGGGCGGGATTGTCATGCCCATAAGCCCTGCGTCAGTCAGTTCACGTACGTTTTCCCAACAATAGGTGCGAGTTTCGTCCCAGTGACCGGCCCGGTCCGCAAATCCTGGAGCAAGTTCGCGGGCGATTTCCTGATACGTCTTTGTTCCTTGGTCAAGCATTGGGTGATCCTCTCTGTTCACAATTATGTGAGAGCTCGCATGTTATTTTCAATCGAATTTACTTTGCCTTTAAATTAAGTTTTATTGAATTTATGCAGATTTCAGCTTTTGAAACACTGGTTGCGATTGCGCAGCACAGCTCATTTTCTCGAACCGCAGAAGTGCGCAACATGACACTGTCTGCTGTCAGCATGCAGATGAAATCGCTGGAAGAAGAGCTTGGCACAGCGTTGTTCGACCGCCGGTATCGGCCGCCCAAACTGACGCCACTCGGAGTGAGGGTTGCTCAGGACGCCAAGACAATAGTTGATGCCTACTCAGTTCTGAAATCAAGATGTGTGCCTACCGATCAACTGACCGGAACGTATCGGGTCGGGTTTGTCCCTTCTGCTGCTGCTCGCATCCTGCCTCTGTTTCTTGGAACGGCAGAACAGTTGGCTCCAAAAACAATGTTGAGAACCAGCACCGGATTGTCAGAGACTTTGTGCGAACAGGTCCGGAACGGTCAACTGGATGCCGCAATCGTAACTGAAATCGCAGACGCGACATATGATCTTTGCTGCGAAACCGTGATCCGTGAGGAAATGGTGATCGCGGCACCGCTGGACAGCAAGGTAAAAGGACTAAGCGGACTTTCCGGATCACACCCTTTTTTGCATTTCATTCCGTCGTCGGGCATTGGCAAGCTGATCGCCCAATACCGTGATCAGATGCAATTGAAGTCGAAGGAAGTGATTATCCTTGATAGTATCGAAGCCATCGTAAACTGCGTTAAAAACGGCATCGGATACGCGCTTTTACCAAAAACAGACGTATTGCGGTATGGCGCTGAACAGGTTCTTGTCCTGCCGTGTAAGCCGCAGCCGTTGTTTCGCAACATCTCACTGGTGACACGCGAAGACGCCCTGACTGAAGTATGGCGCTCAAAGCTGAAGACATTGCTTGAGGCCAGCATAACCGGTCTGGAAAACACAGAAATCTAAGTTGCTTAAATCGTTTGGTGGATCGCCCGCAACGCGGTCCATAGCGGCACTAAACACCTGTACGGCCTGCCAGACTTCGGGTGTCAGATAACTCAGCCCATCCGGCACACCCAAACTTCGCCCCGACAGTGGCGCGGGTGAGGCCAGCACAAACCCCCATTCCCCGAAACGGTTCTGTCGCAAATTCCTTTGAAGGACGAGAAGGCAACGCAGGCGGTTTGATTATCCTAGCAGTTGAACATACTGCTGAAACGGGGAGAGTCCGGGTGTGAATTGACCTTTGCGGATCATGTTGACCAGCTCGATGCCAGCCAGGGCAGATGCAGCTGAATCGAAAGACTTGAAACCCAACATGGGCCTGATCCGACGTTTGATGAATCGATGTTCTTGTTCAATGATGTTGTTGAGATACTTCTGCCTCACCATCTCGATCGGTATCGGATAACCAAAGCCTTTCAGAATCTTGTTTATAGCTTTGATGCCAGCAGTGTTGGCGCCGCTTTTGTCGATGACAATCTTCCGTGCAAACCCTTCATCTCAAGCGCACAAGCGAAGAACTTCGTTGCAGCAGCTTTATTCCGGCGTTCGGATAGCATGAAGTCCAGGGTTTTGCCGTGTTTGTCGATGGCGCCATAGAGGTAAACCCACTCACCCTTCACTTTAACATAGGTCTCATCCATGCGCCACGAACGGTCGGTAGGACGCTTCTTGTGCCGCGAAGCATCAGCTACAAAACCGGCATATCGGCTCACCCAACGGTTCAGCGTCCCGTGATCCAGTTCAACGCCTCTTTCCGCCATGATTTCCTCCAGATCCCGATTTGGCACGTCGCATCGGAGATAGAAGAAAACAGCGTACTAGATCACGTCTTTCGGAAAGTGCGCACCTTTGAATGAGATGGTCATGGTCTGCTCCTGTCTTATCTGAGCATGCGCTACCAAAACGACACTCAGTCTGACAGGTGGAACAAAGTTTGCGACAAAACCAACTTGCGCAACACCTTATAACTGTCCTGCGCGTCCAGCTCTGATCCGCAAAATTCGCAGATTTGGACCATTACCCGACCACCGCCAAAAACGTCCAGCCCGGCACCGCATGAGGTGCAATTGATCGAGGTAAGCTCGGGCAACCTTGTCATGTCTGCTGTATCTTTATGCCAAACGGATCGAACCAGCGCCCCTGAAACCACATCGACCCTGCCCCCCAAAATTCGCCCGACAGCAATCTGTTGTCTTCGCCCGTGGCATTGACGAGGTCATAAGTCTCACCCACTTGCAGTTCCTCGTCGAACCGCCCTCGCAGGGCAATACACTCGGCTTGTTCCACTTCGGTAACCGTGTAGGAGTTGTTTTCATACTCCAGCGTCTCGCCCGGTTTGAAAGGCGGTCGGAACTTTGGCATCCGTCCGTCGGAAATGCGGATCTGTTCGACCACGTCACCCTCATCCACCGAAACCCAGGAGATCGCGCCTTTCTGAGACGTCCCGCAGAACTCGTCCCAGCTAGACCGTGTCCCCGATCCCGAACAGCAGCAGCGTCATGCATGACACCCTGATAGCCCGCAAGCGCAATATGGTCCCCTTTGAATAACAGTGTCGAGCCACAGGATGAGCAGGTCACGACCTTGGCCGCGTCCAATAAGATCGGGCACAAAGACCCGCAATTGGGACAATTGAAATCTTTCATACCCTCAGGTCTTTCAAAGCAGTCGAAAATTCAAGCGTCAGTAATCCTGTCTATTCAGCGGTTTCAAAGCGCAGACGGCGCACCGAGGGGTCAACCCGGCCGTAGGCGGCCAACAACCGCGCGGACCATTTTTGGGCGATGTAATCCGCCATGAACCGCGACGGTGCCATCAGGGTGACGACCCCCCCTGCCCTATCAGCCTCTGTCAGATGTTGGAACCAACTCGCCCATAGTTCAGGATCGCGCCCGTGCAATATGGCTTGCACCTGCGTCCAGACCTCCTCGTCCGACGGTTCAAATGGTGCAGGTTTGACTTTGAAAGGGACGATATTTGTGTCCGGTTCGGGATCATCCGACATTCGGGCCTGAAAATCGGACCCGATGGTGGGCCAGATGTCCGAAGTATCAAGCATCACCTGTTTCAGGTCCAGCTCATACACCGCAACTCGCCCGCGCGCAGCGGCTCGCTTGACCGCAATCCAGCCCATCGACCGCAGCTTTGCCATTTCACGTTTCACCGTGCGTTCGTTTACTGACCACAGACGCGCGATCTCTTCCCGCCCAATCGACAACTCATTGTTGCGCCAGTTGTACCGGGTGGTGATCAAGGCAATGATGCGTAAAATGCTGCGCTGGCGATGTTTGTCGCCAGACAGGGCGTAAACTGTCAACGCTGATAGAATGTCGTATTTTATGGCAGGCGCATTTCGCCCTACCGGTTTTGCAACCTGCATTCCTATTCTCACCGCTCTGTCTGCCTCAGACGGGTTATACCGCCAATGATACGCTGTTTGCCAACGCTTTTCATCTTGATGACCTGATTAGCGTCCAAACCGACGATTCTGTCAAGCGGAGTCTGATCTTGGATCGCTGCGGCCCCCAATCCAATTCAAATTAAAAATGAAAATAGGTGAAGTATTGGTGATGGGGGACATCTTGGGTGTCCCCTTAATATCTACTTTTGACCCCCTATATGGGGCATTTCAGTGCTTAGCGCCCCCCTAAATCTTGGATCGCTGCCCTGGAAACCATAGGGGTCGAATCGGATGCCAGCCGAATCGGATCATGCGGTGTAGCGCCTTGTTTTCTTACCCGTGGGTAAGATTACACTCTTATCATATTTTCTTTTGCGTAAAGCGCAAATCAAGCGTAAATAGTAAAAACGTATAAAATAGCGTCCAAAAGAATGAGACTTGAGGCATGTACACGCACGAAGACCTGAACGCATTGCGCAATCAGTCCCTCAAATTGCAGGGCTGGATCCGCCAACAGACCTTCAGCCCTGAGATGGAAAAGACCCTCCGCCGCTTTTCAAGCTGGGAGGTGTCCGAACTGATCTTTCGCGTCAACCAGTCGACCTTTCGCGGCAAGCTAGCGGCGGACCTGTCCCTGCCCAGTGGTGAGGTTGAGCCGGATGGCCGCCAGCGTTGGTTCAGCCTGGAAGAGGTGAACGAGCTGCGCCGCCGCCTTAAGGTGAACCGCAAATCCCTGATGCCACCCCGCCCCGTGGGCAAGCGCGCCATCCGGGCGGCGGTGGCCAATTTCAAAGGCGGAGCGGGCAAGTCGACCGTTGCTTTGCATCTGGCCCATGCCGCGGCGCTGGATGGGTACCGGGTGCTGGTGGTGGATTTCGACCCGCAGGCAACGCTGAGCCACTCGATGGGTTTGACCGACGTGACCGAAGATTTCACCGTCTGGGGCATCATGGCCCGAGATTTGATCCGCGAGACTGAGCGGATGAACAACCGCCCTGCTGCCGCCGAATCCGGCACCACCCTGCCCCGCCGTGAATTGCCACCCTCGATTACCGATATGGGGCTGGGCGATTTGCGCATTGCGGATTTCATCAAGCAAAGCTCTTGGTCGACTATTGACGTCATCCCGTCCTGTGCCAACGCCGCCTTCGTTGAATTTGCTTCCGCGCAGTATCGGCACCTGAACCCCGAGTGGTCTTTCTTTGCCGCCGTATCGCGCTATCTGGATCAGATCCCGGATGATGCATACGACCTGATCCTATTCGATTGCCCCCCGGCGATTGGGTACCAATCCATGAACGCCGTTTTCGCAGCTGACATGCTCTATGTCCCCTCTGGTCCCGGCTACTGGGAATATGACTCGACCACGTCGTTCATCGGTCAGCTGGCCGAGGCGTTGGAAGACCTCGCTTATGGTTTCGACAAGACCTTACCCACGGGTAAGATCGGCTTGCCCAAAACCTTTTGTGAGCTGCGCTTTCTGCTGACACGTTACGAGCCGGGCAATGCCCTGCACCTGGCGATGTTCGATGCGTTTAGGAAAGTGTTTGGTGACCACGTGGCCGAACACCCGGTTGAGATGACCCGCGCAGTCGAGCAATCCGGCCGCTTCTTAAGTTCTGTCTATGAGATGGATTACCGGGAGATGACGCGCGAAACCTGGCGTCGCGCGCGCTCGACCTTTGACAATGTATATGAAGAATTCCGGGACGTGATGCTATCGGCCTGGGAAAAGCTGGAGGATGACGCATGAGCCGTAAACGCAGAATGTTTGACATCGACATGCCGGCCATGGATGACATTCCGGTCGGCAAGGCTCCGGACAAGGTGCTGGAAAAGCGGCGCGGACCGATGGCCACCGCAATATCTGAAAACGCGGACGCGTTGCGCGACCAGCAATCGACCGAAGAAACAATTCGTGCCGAAAATGATCGTCTGGCGCATGAGCTGGTCCGGTTGCGGTCGGATGGCTTGGTGACCGAACATGTAGTCTTGTCAGATGTGGTCACCGAAAAACTGACCCGTGACCGCAAGCCCGGCCCCGATCCGGAGTTGGAGGAATTGAAGGCCTCGATCCGGGATATCGGATTGTCGAATCCCATCCGGTTGGAACGCCGTGCGGATGGCCGGTTCGACCTGATACAGGGCATGCGCCGCCTGTCGGCCTATCGTGCGTTGCATGAGGAAACGGGGGATGAGCTTTATGCGCGTATTCCAGCAGGTATCTCTGAAGCGGCAGACCTTAACGACAGTTACCGTCGCATGGTAGATGAAAACCTGATCCGCAAAGATATCTCGTTTGCTGAGATGGGTGCATTGGCCAGAGCGTACGCCGAAGACCCGTCAAACGATTGTGCTGACGTAGACAAGGCCGTTGCGGTCCTGTTCAAATCCGCCAGCTATACCAAGCGCAGCTATATTCGCGCGTTCGCCAGTTTGCTGATGATGTTGGACAAGGTGCTGATGCACCCCAATGAAATTCCGCGTAATTTGGGAGTCGAATTAAAGCGAAAATTTGACGCCAATCCCGGGTTGGTTCGACAGGTCAGTACCGCAATCATGAGCGAACCGGATCGCGACGGCCCGCGCGAAATTGCCATTTTGCGGACGTTTATAGAAGCAGATAGCACCGCGACGAAAAAGCCTGAACCGTCAGGTGCTGGTAAAACGCGCCGGGCAAAAACCACATTTCAGGTGTCGGGGCGGGCAGGGGTCGCGAAATGCTCGGCCTCGAGCGGGCGGATCGAGCTGCGCTATGATCTGGACTTTACACGGGTTGATCGGGCCAAGCTGGAACAAGCGATTGCCACCTTGATCGACGATTTGCAGGAAGAAGACGATCTTACCCACGGGTAAGGTTCACACCTGAATTCTTGGGCAAGGAAGCGCCGGGTCGAAACCCGGCGTTTCTTTTTTGCCGTGTCATCCCAACAGATCTGTTGCCGGGTTTTCTGCAGTGTCCACATCATCATAGTAAGTCTGAGCCAGAACCTGAGCCACGGACCGGCGTAAGGACTGCCGCATGGCGGCTTGGATCGGCGCGCCGTCCAGCGCGACCTGGTTCAGAAAGCCCGAGCGCAGCCGGTGGGGCAAGGCGCACCCCTGATTCATCTGGGTATGATCGAGTATTTAGGCTAGCGCCGTGGCGTTGCTTTCTGACCAGTCCAGCACGGTGCCGAAGCGGGCCGCATTCCAGGCGGTGATGTAGAGTAAGTCCCGCTCATAAACCCGCAACGTGTTGGATAGAGTTTCGCGAACATAGAGAGCGTTCAGCGTCTCCTGATCTGCAGGTGACAGAGCAGGGGAGGAGGCAGGGAGATAGGACGCGGGGTCTGTCATGGGTGTATTCAGATCTCATTTCCGGACAAAAAAATATCAATCCCGAAAAGGGGTACTCATCGAGTTTGGCGGTCGGATTATGGTTAAGTAAAAGTAATGAGCAAAAACATTAAATTTTGCGTATAAAGCGACCGTGAGGTAATCCAGGCTATAAGAATAGTGATACTGCTGAACCTACTATGAAAGGAAACCCAAGGCTTTGGTGGGGGCTCTGTTGCAAATTTTTCGCGATCAACGCCCAGACGATCCGTGCCATTTTGTTAGCCAGTGCTTCCCTAACCAACAGGGATGACTTGGGCTCCAACATTCTTGCGGGCCAGGAATCCGGGACGACGCATTTATGTTCTGCCCATCTAACCACGACGCGGACGCCAATAATAAAGAGGCGTGGCAACGTCCGGTTTCGGCCACCGGAAAGCAAAGTGTAATTTGGGCTGATCTGTGACGGTTAGCCCTGATGTCCTTTTAAAGGATCAACGGATTGTCTTCGATATCTACGGTGGCCAGCGCGTTCCATTTCAATTGGCTCGGTCGGAATTTTGGTCCGAAGGCAGATGCGACGCAAAAGAACCCCGCAGTGCATGCGCCAACAAGGGTGTAGTCATGCGGTGCATTTACGCCTGATCTGGCTTTGCCGGAGCCACGTAAGGTAGACGCGCCCGCGCCTTGGTGTCTGCCGCCCCTGCATTGCGGATGTAGCGTTCACCATCATCGTGGCGAACTGTATGAACATATGTCGGATCCCCACCCGTCACGTTGTGAATTGCAAGCCTGCGAACCTGGCTGGCGCGAATGGTTGTTTTTAATTCCTCCGGATTCCAACCGTCGAACAAGATAGCCTCAAGCTCGGCCCGGATCTCGGTGCAGTCACGATCGTTCGCGCGGTTTCTCACCTCGGTGGGATCTTCGTCGATATTATAGAGCAATGTGTCTTCACCTTCGAGCCACATGAGCTTCCACGGCCCTTTTTTAACCATTCGGCTGGGCCCGGTTGAACCATCGGCCGCAAACTCCGAGATCGCGACATCCGACAGTGTAGATGTGTCTCCGTTCAGGGCAGGGACCAGGGATTGGCCATCTATGGGCGACGCAAAATCCTGGAACGCGCCGTCAGCGGCAAGGTCTGTGAGTGTTGGTAGAAGATCGATCAGTGAGATATTTTTTTTCACCCGCGCTGGTTTGAACCGATTTGGCGCGTAGACGATGAAAGGTACACTGGCGGCCCATTCAAAAAAGTGTTGTTTGAACCACATGCCACGCTCACCCATCATCTCACCATGATCGGCGGTCAGGATAATGATGGTGTTTTCCATCTGACCCGTCTTTTCTAGAACTTCCACAAGGTGGCCGACTTTATCATCGATATACGAGATCATGCCGTAATACCCATGGCGCGCCATTCGACGATCTTCGGGGGTGACGGTAAATTCGTGGCGCGACTGGCAATAATGTAAGTTGCGGCTGAGGTGATCCATCTCGTTTAGCTCAAGTGGTGGCACTGCTGGAAACTCGATCTCATCATGGTCGTAGAGATCCCAGTATTCCTGTCCGATCACGAACGGAGAGTGGGGTGAGGTAAAGGAAACGGTCAACATAAAGGGCCGGTCATCGCCCGTGCGCGCCAGGTCATACAGCGCCTGAATGCCGTGATATTCGACCTCGTCATCGTAATCCATCTGCATGGTGCGCACTGCCGGGCCGCTTTCCAGAATGGGTGCCATGGTCAGGTTCGTGGGCTTGTATTCACGCCCTTTGGACCAATCCACGGTCCAGGCAAAGTTCGCCGGGTAGATTTCTGTCGTATGGCGTTTGTCATATCCATGCAGCTGATCGGGGCCGACAAAGTGCATCTTGCCCGACATTTCAACCCGGTAATCCATGCTGCGCAAGTAATGGGCAAATGTTGGAATATCGGCGTGGAATTCGCTGGCATTGTCATACATGCCAATGGAGAAAGGCAGCTTTCCGGCATGCATCGACGCGCGGGACGGACCACACATGGGCAAGTTACAATAACAGTTTTCAAACACGACACCTGCCTGCGCAAGGCGGTCGATGTTTGGCGCCTTCACCGTCTTGTTTCCGTATGTTTTCAACGCATTTGCTGCAAGCTGGTCGGCCTGAATAAAAAGGATGTTCGGACGTGCCATTGTGGGTTCCCAAATGTGAAAGAAAATTGTCCCGGGCGGCCAAGGGGAGGAGCGGCCGCCCGGGACGCCGAGCTGCTTATTGAATTACCATTCCCAGCTTTTCGGCGGTGTCACTGAAGGTTTTGACCTGACCCTCGACAAACGATTTTGTTTCGTCTGGCGACAGAACAATAGGGACCGAGCCCAGCTTTTCAGTCGTATCAACCCAGCTTGCATCGGCGGAAATCGCGCCCAGCACTTCGACCCATTTTGCTACAACGTCCTCCGGCAGATCTTTTGGGCCCCATACGCCTGTCCAACCGACGACATTTTCCAGATTTGGATGACCAAGCTCCTGCGCGGTCGGGGTGTCCGGTATGGCTGAGAACCGTTCCGGCGTGGTGGTCAGCAATGGGCGAATTTGATCGCTCTCAATTGCGCCGGACAGACCTGAAAGGTTGTGAAAGATCAAATCGGCGTGCCCGCCAACAACGGCAGCGGTCGCCTTTCCGCCCCCTTTGAAGGGCACATGGATCAGGGTTTCGGAATCTACCCCAAGATCATCCAGCATGATCAACATTGCCATATGCAACAAAGTGCCAACTCCGGCAGACGCATAAGAAAGGCGCTCGCCCCCCTCGATTGCTGCTTTCAGTTCGTCAAAGTTCTGGTACGGCGAGTCTGCACTTACGCCCAAGACAAACGGGTTCTTTTCAATCAGGCCGAGAAAGGTAAAGTCGTCCCACTTGTACGGTATTGTGCGGTTGATCGCAGGAACCGTGGCCTGAGAGCCCACTCGCGCCATAAGCAAAGTGTAGCCGTCCGGGCGTGATTTTGCGACCTGAGTCGAGCCAACGACTCCGCCAGCGCCGGTTTTGTTGACGACCAGAATGTTCTCACCCAGATACTCGGGGGCTTCTGTACTCATAGTGCGGGCGGCCAGATCAGCGGCACCGCCGGGGCCGTACGGAACGACCAAAGTTACTGGCTTGCTTGGATATTCCTGCGCAGATGCCACAGTTGGGATTGCGAGCAGGGCAAGGCAGCTCAGCGTAGCGACTACTGTATTTTTCAGTTTCATTTTATAGCGTCTCCCTGAATCGAATGAATTGACCTTAATAAATTACTTGCAGTAAGTAAATAAATAAGTCAATGTGAAATGGGAGGCTCAAAATGGCAGGTTCATCACTGGAAGAAATCGGGCGCGGAAACCGGCAAAGGGTTCTGAGTGAGATATTGGGGTCTGGTACAATTTCCCGGTCGCAAATTGCCGACAAGCTGGAATTGAACGCGGCAAGCGTGTCCCGGATCACGCGCGAACTTATCGAGGCGCGCTTGGTGCAGGAAGTCGGCGACGCCAAATCCGAGGGGCGGCGGGGCCCGCGCACCAAGAGACTGTCTGTCGACCGCACTGGTGGATACGTTATCGGAATAGGTATCAACGCCTATCAGCAGGTCGTTACACTGGCCGATCTTTCAAACAACAGAATTGCGTCCTGGGATGCTGGTGGTGAAGGCCTGTCCGAAGGCGAAGGCTTTCTGAAGACATGCTGTGATCATGCCCGAAAGCTCATTGAACAACATGTTCCTGACAGAGACAGGTTGTTTGGTGTTGGGCTTACGATTGCAGGAAATCTGGACAAGGCGCGTGGCACCGTCATTTCGGCCCCGACACTTGGGTGGGATGGCGAAGTGGGTGTTCGGGATCTGGTCCAGAAAGAGCTTGGAGTTCCGGTTGCGCTGGAAACACCGAGCGCTGCAATCTGTCAATCCGAGGCTGCATTTGGGGCCGCACGCAACATTGAAAACGTGGTAGTGATCTACTGCGCGCTTGGCTTTGGTATCGGACTTCAAATCAATGGGCAGCCCTATAGTGGGATCAGTCGGGTTGGTGGTGTTCTGACCGAAGCTAAGACCACCGACGGCTTGGGGTCCAATCTGCCCGTGACGTTGTCAGATTTGTGCGGCGGGAAAGCGCTGTTGCAGAAATTACTTTCTTCGGACGTTTTCAATGCGCTTTCCGATCGGGATAGGGCGCGAAAAATCTGGGAGGTCGTTTCGGGGGCGGACGAAACGGACGGCGATTACAGATCGGTTTTGGAAGAATTTGGCGCACGGACAGCGAACTGCTTTTCGCTAAGTTTGACGGTTTTGCAGCCAGAACTGGTGTTGCTTGCAGGGCCGTTGGCCCAATCGCCCATCTACCTTGAAGCGTTTCGAAAGCAGATCGACACCCTCAAGTCGGATCTGCAGCAACCAATCAAGATCAAGTCCAGCGAGATGACGCATATGGGCGCGGCTCGGCTGTTATCGCTCAGCGAAAACATCGCAAACGCTGAGTTGGATTTGAATTTGCTGAAGGGAGGAAACTGACCGTGGAGCCATCAAAACGGAGAGATTTTTTCGCGGGGGCACTGTTCCTGGTCCTTGGGATTCTGACAATCGTAATACTCATACCGTCAGGGGTGGATTCTCCGGGCAATGTCGAGATCTCGGCGTTGTCACCCCAGTTCTGGCCTCGCGTCATTGCTTTCGCCGTTGTTTTTGTCGCGCTGAGTTTGGTGGCGGAATCATACTTCCTCAAAACACCCGAGGTGGATGCGGATGAGGACGCGGAAGCAGATGCAATCTACAAGTTGGAGACGCTGCCGGGAACGCTACGAACGGTAATTCTGATCTTTGCACTTTTCCTGTTTTACTTTGCGCTTACGACGCTTGGCGTGGTTGCCAGCTCGATTGTTTTGATGCTTGCCATGATGCTCTTTTTTGGTGAGCGAAAATGGTACTACATCGTTCCAATCAGCATCCTTCTTCCTATTCTTCTTTATCTGTTCTTTTTGCACGTCGCAGGTGTGCCAATGCCCCTTGGCATATTCGAAACGTTTAGCTGAGTAGGAGCTGAGCATGATCGAGAATATTTCCACTGCCTTTCAGCTTTTCCTGAGCTTCGAAAACATTCTGGTGATCGGCATCGGGGTTCTGATTGGAACCATCATCGGTGCGATACCGGGGATGACGACACCTATGGGTGTGGCTCTGGCGCTGCCGTTTACGTTTACGATGCAGCCTGTGACCGGCATCCTGCTGCTGCTTGGAGTGTATAAGGGCGGTCTTTATGGCGGGTCTTTGACGGCAATTCTCATAAAGACACCCGGTACCCCGGCGGCGTCTTGTACCATTTTAGATGGGTATCCGCTGGCGCAGAAGGGGCAAGCACGAAAGGCGTTGGACATAGCGCTTTATGCATCTTGTGTGGCTGATCTGATCTCGAACATAGCGCTGATCATGTTCGCCGGTTTTCTGGCGACATTCGCATTGCGTTTTGGTCCACCGGAGTTTTTCACGCTGATCGTCTTTTCTTTGACAATCATCGCAGGTGTTGCAGGACCCAGCTTGACCAAAGGTGTCTTGTCTGCGTGCCTGGGTTTGATGTTGGCCACTGTTGGGCTTGATCTGATCTACGGCACGAACCGGTTCATCTTTGGAAACTACGAGCTGATGTCCGGTCTGAACTTTATTCCTGTTCTGATCGGCCTGTTCGCCATCCCCGAAATCTTGGATCGCGCGACGCGGCGCGCAAGGCCACCCGGGGCACAGCGTCAGGAATTGGGGAGTGGTGCAAGCTTTACCGATTTCCGCAAGACGCTGAAATCGGTGGTCCGTGGGAGTTTCATCGGTGTGATATTGGGGGCAATTCCTGGCATCGGCGGTGCTCCGGCCGCCTTTCTGAGCTATAGCGAAGCACGCAGAAACTCGAAAAACCCCGAAAACTTCGGCAAGGGTGAGCCTGAAGGCGTCGCTGCGGCCGAGGCTGGGAACAATGGTGTAGCCGGGGCGACAATGATCCCGCTGCTGGCTTTGGGCGTACCAGGTGACGTGATCACGGCGGTAATTCTGGGCGCATTCATGATCCATGGGTTGCGTCCGGGCCCCATTCTTTTCGCGGAAAACCTGCCAATGATCTATGCGCTGTTCATGGGTATCCTGCTTAGCTCGGCCTATTTGTTCATCGTGGGCAAGGTCGCGATCAAGACCTTCAGCCGCGTCGCGCTGATCCCGAACCGCATTCTGTACCCGATCGTGTATACACTGTGTGTTTATGGTGCCTATGCGGTGAACAACAACCTGTTCGATATCTTGGTAATGCTGTGCATGGGTCTTGTCGGATTCGCCATGATGCGGCTTGATATCCCGGTCGCGCCGTTTTTGATCGCTTTCGTTCTAGGACCGCTTCTTGAGGACAACTTCCGTCAATCACTGTTGTTGTCTGATGGGAGTCTTTCAATTTTTGTCAGAAACGCGATTTGCTGGCTGTTCTGGCTGCTGACAGCGTTGTCGATCTTTGTACTGATCCGATCCCGCATTCGTGCCTCACGCACAGGGCAGGCATCGGTTCTGACCACTGGCGGATAATCCCGAGATACAAGGAAGACATCATGGTTAATACGGGAAAGGCCGGTCTGGGCCGCTTTGTCTACAGCTTTGCGGTGATCTCGGACACCCATGTCAATCCAGACGAAGATCGCTGCAACTCGCCCTTTCCCGTGAACGCCCGCGCCAATCGCCGGTTTCGTTTTGTAGTCGCAGATATCAACCGCAGAGAGGTGGACTTTGTTGTCCACCTCGGTGATCTGCTTCACCCCGTGCCTGAGACTGGAGAGCTGTTTGCGCAGGCCGCCGAAGCTTACCGCGCAATTGTGTCGGACCTGACGATGCCAATCCATGTGCTGCCGGGAAACCACGATATCGGCGACACGCCAATCAGTGGCGGGCCAGCAAGCCCCACCACGCCCAAAATGATCGAAGCGTGGGAAAAGGAGTTTGGCGCCCAATACCACAGCTTCGAAAAGGGTGGGGTGCGTTTTCTTCTGCTGAACGCGCAATTGATCAATTCCGGGCTGCAGGATGAAGCGGATCAAAGACGTTGGGTTGAAAACGAGCTAGCCGCGGCGCAAGGGCAACGAATTATGCTCATGCTGCACCACCCGGCCTACTTGTGTTATCCCGACGAACTTGACCACTATGACAATACCGATCAGCCGGGTAGGGGATGGCTGTTGGGGCTGCTCGAAAAGCATGGGATCGAGGCCATGTTTTCAGGTCACGCCCACAACTTCTGGTACGATCGTTACGGCGAGACGGATTTTTACCTGGCGCCAGCGACCAGTTTTGTCCGGCAGGACTATTCAGAAATGCTGAGGGCAATTCCACCGGAAGGCAGTGAATTCGGTCGCAATGACGCTGCGAAACTGGGCTATTTTTTGGTGAGTGTTTATGAAAACGGCCACGTCACGAAGTTTGTGCGTACCAACGGAGCAGAGCTGGCACCCGGTGAAAAACCAACCGGCGATCTGCAGCCTTTGGCCCCTGACCCAAGGGAAAACACCCGGCCACTGATAGGCTTTGACCTTCGTAAGAATTGGGCGGAGATATCAGAGGTGCCTCCCAGCGGTGGCTTGGACGAATTCGATCGCAAACCGGTTCGCAATGACTATCATCTTCTGGCGCTGCAAGAGATGGGCATCCGGGACGTGCGTCTCCCTCTGCATGATCTTCTGGACCCTATGCGCCGCGCCCGGATTGGCCTTCTGAAACACCTTGGTTTTCGCATCACGTTGTTTGGTTACAGTATTCCTGAAAACCACCTGAATTTGATCGCGTCCGTCGCTGACAACTTGTTTGATTGGGAGATCACGTTGAATTGGCGCGACGTGGAGGGATCTGTTGATGCGCTGTCTAAGGCATACGAAAAAACCGGCTTGCCGATCTACATTTCCCGGATGCGCACGAAAGAGGATATCAAAGCTGATGGTACGTATTTTCATGTGATAAATCACGGGTTCGATACACAGGACAGGCACCAGATAGAAATTCTCGCGACCCTTCCGAATTCCTGCGGACTTGTGGGTGCTGTGTTCCGGCTGGGCAACACCGAGCCGGTTGCGGATAGATTAGAAGCCGCAGATCGGGTGGTTACGCCCCACGGCTTGAAAGCATCGGTGCATCTGCGCGTCGCCGGAGACAACCCTGCCATTCCCCATAGGGATGATGACGCAACCAACGCCCGGGTCCTTGAGGCAATGGGAACCAGCGCAATGCTTAAAAACACGCGGGTGTTTTGCGATACCCTTGCCGATGTCGATCGTGGTTACTTTGTGCGCAACGGTGCGATTGATCGATACAATAACCCGCGCCCCCTTTTGGAAACTGTCCGCGCGCGTCATGTCGGCAATAAATGAACGCGTATACGGCTGGCAAAGCAGCTGCACTTTTTCAAACCTAACTACCCTACGGGTCAAACAATAGGGCGCGTCAGTTGGACTGGCACTGAACCAATTCGAGCGTGTATTTTCAATTCAACCAACGCCCTCTGACCTGAAAGGGAGATACCTTGCAGTGAATGGAGCCAGAACCGGGATATACAGGGCCGTCACTTATCCTGAGGCAGCCGGATAATTGCCATTTTATCCTGTGTCATGTCGTGCATCGTGTATCTGATCCCGCCGGTGTTGTAACCGGATTGGCGGCGGCCTGCGAAGGGCATCCAGTCAACCCGAAAGGCCGTATGATCATTGACCATGACCGCCGTGGCATCCAGCGTGCGTACCGCCGTCAGCGCGCGATCCAGTGACTGGGTGAAAACCGCAGACTGGAAGGCGAAAGGCAATGCGTTCGCTGCCTCAACTGCGCCATCGAAAGTGTCATAGCCATAAACACAGATAACGGGTCCGAAAATTTCCAGCGTCGAGACTTTGGCATCCGCCGGAGGGTTCAGCAATACGGTGGGCGCGTAGGTTGTCGGCCCCAACCGTTTACCGCCGGTCAGAACGCGCGCGCCGCCAGCGATTGCCTCGTCTACCCATTCTGCAACCCTGTCAACTTCGCCCGGACGGATCAGTGGACCGCAATCAACCGTTTCATCAGTGGCGTTTCCAACCTTTAGCTGAGATGCAGCCTCGGCCAGTCGCGTGGCGACCTCTTCGGCCATATCCATTGGCGCAAAGACCCGCTGTGTCGAAACGCAGACCTGCCCGGAATGATAAAACCCGCCCTTCGACAAAACCGGGATCATTGCGTCCAGATCGGCATCGGTGTCCACAATCACCGGTGCGGCACCGCCATGTTCCAATGCGCAGCGTGTACCCGGTGCCAGTTTGGATCGCAGCATCCACCCCACACGGGCTGATCCGATGAAGGTAAAGAAAGCCGTGCGCGGGTCGGTGATCAACTGTTCCGCCACTGCATTGTCGCAGGCTACGAAATGACAGAATTCCTGCGGCAGGCCAGCCTCGTGCAGCATGTCGACAAAGACCTTGCAGGACAGAGGCGTGTCGAGGGCTGGCTTCACCAGCACCGGGCACCCGGTTGCCACAGCAGGGGCGACCTGATGCACAATCAGGTTCAGCGGGTGATTGAACGCGCTGGCTGCCACAACCACCCCGATGGGTTCGCGGGTCGTAAATGCCAAGCGCCCGGCTCCGGCGGCGGTCAGGTCCATCGGGATTTCGCGCCCGGACATCTGCCCGATCTCGTGGATGCACAAACCCACCCCATCTATGGCGCGCGTCACCTCGACCCGCGCATCAATCAAGGGTTTGCCACCTTCATCGGCGATCAGATGCGCCAATTCGTCGAACCGGGCCCACATCAGAGCAGCGGTTTTTTCCAGAATTTCAATCCGATGATAGGCGGGCAACCACGCGGACCTGTCCCGAAACAGAGAGTGAGCACGATCCAGCATCGGCTCGACCTCGTCCCATGTTCGCAGGTCAATCGCGCCTATTTTCTCAAGGCTGAATGGGTTCACGACATCCAGGCTGGTACTCATATCAGGCATACCTTGGCTTCCAGTTCTTCGATCAGGACGCGCTGGTTTTCGCTGTAATCGACAGGTACGTCGATCAGATGCACGCCACCCGATGCAAAGGCGGCCTCGAATGTCGGAACCAAGTCTTCGGTGCGTTCGACGCGGTGGCCGGTTGCGCCATAGCTGTTGGCGTATTGCACAAAATCGGGATTGTTGAATCCCAATCCCCAATCGTCAAACCCTGCATGAGCCTGTTTCCAGCGGATCATTCCGTAAGAGCTGTCATTCAGCACGGTCACCACCAGATTCAACCCCAGCCGCACGGCGGTTTCCAGTTCCTGACTGTTCATCATGAATCCACCATCGCCACAGATCGCCATGACCCGGCGGTCAGGATACTGCATCGCCGCCATCATCGCCGAGGGCAACCCCGCCCCCATCGTCGCCAGCGCGTTGTCCAGCAGCACGGTGTTGGGCTCATACGCTTTATAGTTTCGGGCATACCAGATCTTGTAGATGCCGTTGTCCAGCGCGATTATATCGCTGTCACCCATCACCTTGCGGGTGTCGGCAACGATACGCTGCGGGATGATCGGAAAGCGCGGATCATCGGCCCCTTCGGATGTGTGTTTTTCCGTCTCCTCGCGCACAAGCCGGAAATAGCTGTCATCAAACTCCAGCGGACCGTCGAGGATTTCGGCCAGGCGCGTGATTGATTTGGCCAGATCACCGACAACTTCGATCTGCGGGAAATAGACCTGATCAACCTGCGCCGCCTTGTAGTTCACATGAATGACCTTGGTGCCGCCCTCTTCCATAAAGAAAGGAGGCTTTTCCACGACATCATGGCCGACATTGATGATCAGGTCGGCCCGGTCGATGGCGCAGTGCAGATAGTCGCCGTCGCTTAACGCAGCCGTTCCCATGAACAGCTCAGACCGTTCATCAATGACACCTTTGCCCATTTGTGTGTCAAAGAACGGGATCTGAGTGTCTGCCACAAACCGGCTGAGCGCTTTGCGCGCGTCCTTGCGATTGGCCCCGGCCCCCAGCAAAAGCAGGGGCATCTTTGCCGATCGGATCAGTTCAGCGGCTTCCTGCAAAACCGTATGATCCGCCACAGCATAGTGGCGCGGATGAGGCTGCAGAACTGGTGCATCGGTGGCTTCTGCCGCAATATCTTCTGGCAGTTCCAGCAATACCGCGCCGGGGCGCTCTTCCTCGGCCACGCGGAACGCCTCGCGGATCAGGGCAGGGATCGTGTTGCCATGCACGATCTGCTTGGACATCTTGCAGATCGGATCAAACAGACCGACCACATCGATGATCTGAAATTGCCCCTGTTTGGATTTCTTGATCGGCTTTTGCCCGGTGATCATAATCAGGGGCATCCCCCCCAAATGGGCATATGCAGCCGGAGTTGCGAAGTTTGTCGCCCCCGGTCCCAGCGTTGCCATGCAGACACCTGCCTTGCCGGTCAAACGGCCATAGGTGGCCGCCATAAAGGCCGCGCCCTGTTCGTGGCGCGTCAACACCAATTCGATGGACGACGTGCGCAGAGACTCTAGAACATCAAGGTTTTCTTCGCCAGGCACGGCAAAAACCCGGGTGACCCCTTCGGCTTCGAGGGCGGCAACAAGCAGGTCAGAGGCTTTGGTCGGAGTAGATTTGGCAGACATGGAAACACTCACCTAAATGGGGTTTGAAGGGAACTATAGACAGCAATTGCGGGTTATTCAGCCGCCGCCACATGTTGCGGTTCGGGATAAAGCTCGCTCATCGGTAAAGAGCGGCCGTTTTCCAATACCAACCGCGCGTGGTGTCGCCTGAGAAGTCGGGGTTCAGCCACACCGCAGCTATGGGCGATAATGCCGATCTCTTTCTTCATGTTCATTGCATAGCTGGCCACGCGTTCTGATTTATTGGTTGGATCCAAACCGAATTGCAGCTTGGGATTGTGAGTGGTGATCCCGGTTGGGCAGGTGTTTTTGTTGCACTGCAATGCCTGAATGCAGCCTAGGGCAAACATGAACCCGCGGGCCGAGTTGACAAAATCGGCCCCTGCGCAATAGGCCCAGGCCACTTCGGACGGGTTGATCATCTTGCCGCTGGCGCAGACCTTGACCCGGTCGCGCAGACCATGCGCCTTCAGCACATCAATGACCAGAGGCAAGCTTTCGCGTATCGGCATCCCCATATTGTCGATCAGGCTCATGGGGGCTGCGCCTGTGCCACCATCGGCGCTGTCGATGGTCACGAAATCCGGGGCGCTTTCAACACCGCGCCGCAGAATTGCAGCACAGAGGTCTTCAAAGAATCCTTGCGCGCCGATCACCGCCTTGAAGCCCACCGGCTTGCCAGTAACTTCCCGCACAAAGGCGATCATGTCCAGCAGATCGTTAACGCTGTCAATATCAGGATGCCGGTTCGGGCTGATCGCGTCCTGCCCGGGTTCGATCCCCCGGATTTCGGCAATCTCTTCGGTGACTTTGACGCCGGGCAGAATACCGCCTTTGCCGGGTTTTGCCCCCTGACTTAATTTGATCTCGAACATCTTGACGGCATCATGCGCCGCAACCTCGCGCAGCTTGTCCTCGTCAAACCCGCCTTCGGGTTTACGAACGCCGAATTTGCCGGTTCCGATCTGAAAGACGATGTCGGCGCCGCCTTCCAGATGATATGGCGACAGCCCGCCTTCGCCCGTGTTCATCCAGATCCCCGCTTTTTTTGCACCCAAAGACAGGGCACGCACCGCCGGGATTGAGATGGCTCCATAACTCATGCCCGAGATGTTGAAAATCGAACTGGTCTTATAGGAATGACGCGCAAAAGGTCCGATTTCGACCTCGGCGGGTTCCTCGGCGTCTTTCTCCAGCGTTGGAAATGGACAGTTGGCGAAGAACACGGTTCCCGACGGCTTCAAATCCCGGCTTGATCCGAAGGCGACAGTGGAATCCACATCCTTGGCCGCCCGGTAAACCCAGGATCGTTCCGCCCGGTTGAACGGCATCTCCTCTCGGTCCAGTGCAAAGAAATACTGCCGCAGAAACTCACCGACATGTTCGAACCCGTAACGGAACCGCGCAATGACCGGGTAGTTGCGGCGCAGCGTGCTTTCGGTTTGCGTCCGGTCGCGAACATATAAAACCACAACCCAAAGCGCCGCCAGGCCGACACAAAGGACAAAAGAGTACGTAAGTATTTCAAGCAATTGAAAGGCTGCTCCTGAAAACTCTGCCATATTCATGTCGAAGCGGGCTCCCGTAGTTGTTTCACTGACCTGCTTTGCCGCAAGGTAACCTCACGCGGCGTTCACAACACTTAAAGGCGCCGATCCGAGTGAACTAGTAAGCCTGCGCGCGATTTGGATCACACCCGCTGACAAGCGCGAGACAGAATTTTCCGTATCTGTGAGGTCATTGAAACAAATTGGATTGTTGGTGGAATAATGCGCATCCCTCAGCAGGCCGGGCAAAAGCTTTAGTCTTGCCCGGGTTGGGTGGTCGGCGGCCTTAGAAAGCTACCTCTGGTTTCTTGCCGTTCTGAATAAAAGCAGGAACACGAAAACGGAACCAATTGAGGTGGTTACGATCCCGACGGGCAGTTCTTGAGGAGCCAGCAATAGGCGGCTGAGAATATCTGAACCTGTCAGCAAGGCCGCCCCGACAATCGCTGCGGTGGGTAATAGATGCCGGTGCAACGGCCCTGCGATCCCACGGGCGATATGAGGGACCATCAGGCCGACGAAACCGATCACGCCTGCCACCGAGACGAACACAGCTGTTGCAAGGGCCGCGACAAAGAACATGCTGAACCGCAGCCCCTGCACCGGCACGCCCAGCGTTGCAGCTGTCAGGTCTCCGGTCAGCAATGCGTCTAGCCAGCGGGCGCGATAGAGCGCGTAGGCCAAAATAAGCAGCAATCCGGCGCAGACCAGCGGGAACGTCTCCCACCGGGCTAGGCCCAGACCGCCCAGCATCCAGAAGATCACCGAATGCGCGGCGCGGCTGTCGCCTGCGAAAATTAGATAGTTGGTGATTGCAGAGAACAAGAAGGACACGGCCAAACCGGCCAATATCAGTTTCTCGGGTGCGCTTGTACGCAACCCGTGAACCAGTGCCAGCACGATACCCGACGCCACAAGCCCTCCGCAAAACGCGGCCAGCGGTAAGGTCCAAAAACCCAGAATATCCCCGGTCACTGTGATGACGAACACGGCACCTGCCGCCGCGCCCGAGGACAGGCCAAACAAAAACGGATCGGCCAAATCGTTGCGCGTGGTTGTTTGCAAAACCACGCCGACAATGCCAAGTCCAGCCCCGATCACGGCCGCGAACAAGGCGCGCGGCAGGCGCAGGTCAAAGACGATCCGGTGCAGCGGTGACATCTCTCCTTCACTCAGCCCCGTTCCCAGCAGTATAGCCGTGACCGTGTCCGTGACAGGGATGGATGTGGTGCCATAGATGGTGGACATCAGTAAGAGGGCGGCCAACATGACCGCCCCCAGCACAAGTGTCAGGCCCAGTCGGCCCATATCAGTTGAGGCCTGGATGCATGGCCTGAGCCATTTTCGAAATCGCTTCGATATTTGCCGGTCCGGGGGTCAATTCCTCGTACCGCAGACCGATCCAGCGCTCGTTTTTCACGGCTTCAGTCTGCGACATCACTGGATGTTCCTGCAAAAATTTGAACGTGTCCGCAGCGCCATTGCCCGTTTGATAATCAAGCAGCACAAGGAATTCCGGGTTTGCGGCGGCGACCGCCTCCCACGAGGTTCGGCCCCAGCTAGTTTCCATGTCGTGGGTCACGTTTTCACCACCCGCGGCAGCAATCATAGCATCGGGGATGGCGAACTTACCTGCGGTGAATGGCGCGTCCGCCGGGCCGTCCAGCAAGAAAACGCGGGGTTTCGCCAGGTCGGCAGTCTGCGCTTCGATCGCTGAGAGTTCGTCTTTCCAGCCCGTGACCAGCGCCTCGGCCTTGTCTTCGACGTGCATGACCTGACCCAGGCGCAGGACGTCATTGAACAGCAGGTCCATGCTGGCTTCGGGGCGATCCTTGTCCAGATGCACACAGCTTTCGGTCAAGATCATGGTCTTGATACCAAAGGGCTCCAGCGTATCCGGGGTCACATCTCCGCCCGGCTTCATGCCGTAATACCAGCCAGCAAAGAACAGGTCGGGTTCCACGGCAACAAGGTTTTCGACAGTTGGGTATTTCGGTGCCAGTTCGGGGATATCACCGCGCAGGGTGTCGAATTCCGGGCTGGTTTTGTACCAGCCGGTGATGCCGGTCAGACCGACGATCTTGTCCTGCAGGCCCAACGCGAAGGCCATATCGGTCATGTTCATGTCATGCACAACCAGACGCTCGGGCTGGGCTTCGAACACCAGCGGCGCTCCGCAGTTGTCGACGGTGACCTCGTGGGCGGACGCGCCGCCTGCCATGGCTGTGAACAGCGCCACGGACCAGATGTGTTTCATTTGGGAATGTTCCTTGGTTTAGGTTGAGATTGTGGATTTTCGGATATCCAGCGCTGGAATCACGCGGCCTTCGTGGTGAAAGCACAGGTATTCAACGCCAAAAGTATCGCGGACCCGCTCGGGGGTCAGCACTTCGGCCACGGGGCCAAATCCCGTGAGCCGCGTAGATTTCATCAGCGCCACGTGGGTGGCAAATTCCGGGATCATGACAAGATCATGGACAATCATCACAACCGTGATGCCGAGTTCGGCGACCAGAGACAGCATCCGACCCTTGGCATCTGGATCGAGATGGTTGGTTGGCTCATCCAAGAACAACAACGATGGATTCTGTGCCAGTGCCCGGGCGATATGCGCGCGTTGACGTTCGCCCCCGGACAATACCGCCATGCGCTTTTCTGCCAGCGCGCCAAGGTCGGTCAGCTCAAGGATTCTGTTCAGTTCTCTGGCATGTTCATCCGCCGAACGGTCGGCCCAGATCGGAATCTGGCCCATGGCAACATAGTCCCGCAGTAGCAACCTGCCATCCGGTTGTTCTTGCTGGCCCACAACAGCGATCATGCGGGCGCGTTCCATTGCGGGCATATGTTTCAGGCTGCGTTCCTTGACCAATACATTGCCCAATACAATCTCAGCCGCCCCGCACAGAAGGTTCAAAAGCGTGGTTTTTCCCGCCCCATTTGGACCGGCAATTGCCAGTATCGCGCCCTCGGCCAATTCAAACGAGACACCTTGCAGAAGAACGTCACCATTGAGCGCATAGTATTCGAGATCACGCGCAACCAGAAAAGATGAGGTCGTCATGATGGTTCCCCCAATTGAATCCGAGGCAAACGAGAAAGGGTTTTTGTAAATAGTGGTTGCGGCCGGTCCGTCGCGTTGGTCCAACCGTCTGCGACGTTGCGGTACTGATGTGCGAATTCCGCCAGCGCGTCGAAATCTTCGGCAGTTTCAATATCGCCGAACAGGTAGTGTGCTTTGCCGACAGCCTGAAATCCGACGGCTGTTGGTCGCGCGCAGCCCGCCATGCAGGTAACGGTGCGCACTGCGAACCCGGTTGGCAACCTGCCGGTCAACGCATTGCGCATGACATCGACAGGCAATGCGCCGGTACAGGTCGAGCAGATCAGAAGGAAGTGGTCAGGTGTTTCCGGCATAGTCCGCTCCGCTTGAAGCCAAGCGCGGACAGAAGGTGCCGATCATGTACACACGTTTCAGACGTGCCATCAAAGCCTCCTTCCAGGACGCCCCGCCCCGGGTTGGTTGAACATGTGATGGCAGGTCTCCTGACTTGCGGGTCGATGCTTGGCCATCCTTCCCGGCCCAATGACCAGTGGATTTTGGCGTCGCTCACCGCTTACAGTTGCGGGGGCAGTCACGGATTTGGCGCCAAAGTGGCGAACCGCACCGTATTCCCTTTTCATCCCTTGGGCGCACCATCGGGAACCATCTAGCCCTTGCTTGTCTTAGACTGGGGGCCATGTCAATCACGATTTGAAACAACAACTTTTCGATCGGAACTCAAACGCTCAGGGTTTCGAAGTCTGCCGCATGCGTTTTCGCTGTAAGTGCGGCACCCAGTGCCGCATGGGTCGCGACAGCATACTGTGTTAGAGGTAGCATTTTTTCCTTCATGTTTGAGAATTTAATTTGAAAACAGTCGATTGCCGGTCACGCGCGAGCGTTCGGGCTTCGGCCTGGCTGAGTGACACGAGCGTTTCTTCTGATGAAAGCCCCTTGGCCCGCGATTTTGACCAGATGCGGCGCGCGGATACCGGGGACCATGGCAATGCAGCTTCTGACAACCACTGTCGCAACGGGGCTGGCAGGCCGTCAAACACATCCATCGGATCGGTTGATCGATGCTTGCGGCGCAAGCTGCAATGCCCGAGGTTACGTCTCATGCTTTGGTTTCCGGATTTTCCACTGGGTCCAAAACCAAGACGAGACGGGATTCACTGGTACCTTCGATCGGAGGCGAGCGATGCACCACCCCTGACGATGGTCGCTCGGTCCAGAGTGTTCCCCGTAGCAGGATCGGAGCGCCGGTCTGAACGGTAAACACAAGCGCGGGATCGTTTCCATCAGTCGAGGTGCCGTATTGTGTTCCAGTGCCACGATAGGTGCAGACCAACCGGGCGGTGACAGCATCGGTATGAAATTTACGGCAAGCATTGGTGGTGACAACATCCAGCCGCAGCCGCAGGAAGTTGGCGTTCATCAGTTCACAGAACATGTCGGCCAGAGAAGCGATATCATCTTGAAGCCACGCTCTTTCAGTCCCGTTAGGCATGCCGGAGATATCGCAGAGTTGCCCCACGGTCGTCTTAACGGCGCTTGGTGGAAGAATGACTCGCCCACTTGGCAACGCCTTGGGATCAAGTTGGTCAAGCCAGCTTTGCATATCCGGCGGGGTTCGCCGGCGCCAAATCAAAGCGGCACAGTTTGGCTGTGCAAAAGTGCGGATTGCCGCCGGATCATCTGCGAAGCTCACACCGGTGACCTTGTCTTCCACGGGCTTTCTAACGAAGTTCATGCGGCATCCTCTGCCCGGCGCCAAATCGGAAAGGGGTCCGGCAGGTCCGGCAAATTGCCGGGCCCTGTCGCCGTGACTGCTGGAATAAGGCAATTGTCCAATCGTGCCTTCAAACTTTGCCAGTCGATCCCGGCACCGATGAAAACGATCTCTTGACGGCGGTCGCCCCACGGCTCTTGCCAGTGGGCCTGCATATAGGCGCGGGCGCTGTCATGTGCGGGGCGTCGCTCTTCGGGAACTGATGCCCACCAGGTGCCGAGTGGTTTGATGCTGGACAATGCACCGGCGAGTGAAAATTCAGCCACCCAGTCGGGGCGTGTCGAAATCCAAAAGTGGCCTTTGGCCCGGATCACCCCTGGCAGATCACCGTTGAGAACGCCCAAAATGCGTTCGGGAGCGAACGGAAGTCGCGCCCGGTAAACGTATGACACAACCCCGTATTCCTCAGTCTCAGGCACATGGTCGGCAAAGCCATACAGCTCCTTTGCCCACATCGGGTGTTCATGGGCTTGCTCGAAGTCAAACAGGCCGGTGTCCAGGATCTTTTCTGCGGCAGCTTCCGAATGGTTGGTCTCGATGATCTCGGCATCTGCATTCAGACTGCGGATGATCTTGCGTGCCGCATCAACTTTTTCTGACCCCGCATCTTCAACCTTGTTCAGGATCACTACATCAGAGAATTCTATTTGATCCGTAAGCAAGTGGACCAGAGTTCGCTCGTCTTCCTCTCCCATCGTTTCGCCTCGGTCTCGTAGGAAATCGTGGGACGAGAAATCGTTCAGCAAGTTCACCGCATCGACAACCGTTACCATGGTGTCGAGCCGCGCCACGTCCGACAAGCTGTCGCCCGCTTCATCCCGGAAATCGAAAGTTGCTGCCACAGGCAATGGTTCGGAAATACCTGTGGATTCAATAAGCAGGTAGTCAAAACGTCCTTCCGCAGCGAGGCGCCGGACTTCCTCCAGAAGATCGTCCCGAAGGGTACAACAGATGCAGCCATTCGACATTTCTACCAGAGTTTCATCCGTCCGGCTGAGTTCGGTATCGGCCCGTACCAGATCGGCGTCGATATTCACCTCGGACATATCGTTGATGATGACCGCGACCCGACGCCCTTCGCGGTTGTTCAGGACTCGGTTCAAAAGGGTGGTCTTGCCCGCCCCTAAGAAGCCGGAAAGGACGGTGACAGGAAGTCGGGTATCTGACATGGGTTGCTCCGAATGGTGCCTTGAGAGTCACGTAACTTACGCAGTTACTAGACGAATGCAACAGTTATTGTTACGTGTGATATCTGCTTGGAGAAGAACGACAAATGAAGCGCAATAGCCGCCTATCCCTCGCCCTGCACACGCTCGGCCACATGGCCGGAGATCCGAATCGTAAGCGTACATCTGCGGATATCGCCGAGCATTCAGGGACGAACCCGGTGGTGGTACGCCGCGTCTTGGGACGGCTTCGTGACGCGGGTCTGTTAACTTCGGAAAAAGGCCACGCAGGAGGGTGGAGTCTGGCACGCGAACCAGACAGCATAACCCTGGCGGATGTGTATCTTGCGTTGGACGAAAGTCTGATCGCCTCTGGCAGAGAAGACCATGCCCCCAAATGTTCAGTGGAACATGCGTTGCACCGTCGCGTTTCGAGTATCATGAAGGAGATCGAGCAAAGCCTAGTCGACCGTCTCGGCGAGACAACCATCTCCGAAGTCAGAGGCAAGTAATACCTGATCAAGTATCGCGGCAAGTTTCTCTTCATTCTCACCACATCGTTTGACGCTATGGGTGCAACATTCCTGCTGTTTAAGGGTTGCACCAACTAGGGTGGGGGTACGTCCTTTGGTAAGGCTCAGCTTTAACTTCGGGCTTGTTGGATCTGCCTCATGACCATAAGACGGGTGGACCGCGTTTCTCACAGCCCATCGGGAACATGTTGCAAAGCCCTAGGAGTACACAATGAAATCAATATTGACGGCTGCGTCGATGACCTTGCTTTTCACAACCGCGCTGTACGCCGAGGAAAAGGTCTATGTTTACAATTGGGCTGACTATATCGACGAGGCTTTGCTGCAAAAATTCACCACCGAAACGGGGGTCGAAGTCGTCTACGATAACTTCGATTCCAATGACTTGCTTGAAACCAAAATGCTTGCAGGCAAGTCTGGTTATGACGTCGTGTTTCCCTCGGGCACGTTTTTGCAACGTCAGATAGAAGCCGGTGTCTTCCAACCGCTCGACAAAGCCCAGCTGCCCAACTCGGTTAATCTGTGGGATGCTATCGAGCAACGAACCGCGACCTTCGATCCGGAGAATAGCTACTCAGTTAACTATATGTGGGGTTCAACGGGCATTGCTGTGAATGTCGAAAAAGTTCGCGAGGCGCTTGGTGACGATATCCCACTGGATTCGATGGAGCTGCTGTTTAACCCGGAGTACGTGTCCAAGCTGTCCGATTGTGGCGTGAATTTTCTGGATGCTCCGTCCGAGCTTATCCCCGCTGCCCTGACCTATATCGGAGAGGATCCGAATACGCGCGATCTCGATGTTATCGCCAAAGCTGAACCGGTTCTTAACGCGGTTCGTCCTTACGTCAGGAAATTCAATTCGACAGGCTATATCTCGGACCTTGCGACCGGTGAAGTGTGCGTTTCAGTGGCCTGGTCAGGTGATGGCCTGCAAGCCCGAAGCCGGGCCGCCGAATCCGGAAACGGGATTGTAATTGAGTATAGCGCTTTCCGAGAAGGTTCGGGCATGTGGTTCGACCAGATCGCGATCCCTGCGGATGCCCCTCATCCGGAACTGGCCCATAAGTTCATTAACTTCCTGATGGAGCCAGAAAACGCGGCCGCAATTTCAAACTATGTTTGGTATGCAAACGGAAACCTTGCGTCGCAAGAGTTTCTGAACGAAGCGATTTTGAATGATCCGGGCCTCTATCCGTCTGAAGAAGGGATGAAGAACCTCTATATGAAGATGCCTTGGGACGCTGAGATGCAGCGTTTCGTGACGCGCATGTGGACGCGGGTTAAATCTGGCGTGTAGGTCGCCTATTGACACTAACCTATTCGTCTAAGAAGCACAAAACGACTGATACGTGCAAAATGTTGGGGCTGGGAAAAGCTTACCTTGCCCCAATGCACTTTGCAGAACGCCCCAGCCGGTGTCGTGGGTCGCAGTCTGTGCTTTTTTCACATTTGACCCCGGCTGACGACGCAATAAGACTTAGCTTCAAAGCGGAAACCAAGGGTTTGAAAAGGGATCGCGACCAAACAGCTAATTTGGGGCAGGAAAAGTCAGATGACGCCGAATGATGGCAGCGCGAGTACGTTAGAAAAAACCCTGTGCGCAATCGCCGTGGGTTTGGATCGGCAAGCAGAGACTTCGCCTGAATACCCAAATTCAAACCTCTCCAGCCCAGATTTCGGTTACCAGGTACGACAAAACCAGATTTGCGCAGTCGGTTGGTTGCTTTTTTTGTTTGGCGCAACACCGCGCAGAAGGTTGGGCCGACTTGTTCTGAAATCAATGCGGGATGTGGGTCTTGCAAAAGTCCCCCGTTGGAAATTGTCACAGGCAATTGACGATGCAGCGGGCTCGTTGAACGACCAATACCCAAATGTGGTGAACAAGGCGATTGTCGGCACGCCGGATGATAACTCCGATCGTATTGTGCAAAGAGTTCAAAGCCTTATTGGCTTACGCGCCTTCGATAGCGCGCGCAAATTGTTGACGCAAAATAAGACCGAACTGCGTGAGAAATATGAACCGCTTAGGACACGCTTAATCAGGCACGAGACTGGGGATCCAATTTCGGAATGCGGTCACAGGCTGGCGGGCCGTCCTGGCGAAGCTTCGGTTGGAAAACCCGGCTCTGAACAACCTTTTGAAACGGAGTGGCGAACAGCTAACCAGGAAATTGTGAATGCCCTTTTGGCCAACGAAGCAGGGAACACTTCAGATATCGATGCGTTGCTTTGCGACATTTCTAAGGATCCCCAGCGCGCCCTGTCATTGGTTGTTTTTCTGAACGATGGTTTGGATGCCAGCTACAAATCCACGCTGATTATTTCTGCATCGCCCCTTCCACCAATGGCGCGTTTCGTGATTTTGTCACACTGGCATTGGGTCGATGAAAAGCATCTGGTTAACGCGCTGGATGAGGCAATCTCAGACGGTAAAACCTATCATGTCGAAGCATCGCTTACTCGTGCGATGTCGGGTCGAATATCTCCGCCAAAAAGGAACGCGGCCAAGAAGCGGTTGTTCGACAAACTGTTACGCCTTGCGAGGGGTTGGGTGTCGTTTGGAAATGATCCATTGATTGAGGTGGCGAAAACTCAGGGTGTGCGCGTGGTTGGTCCAGAATCAATGCCCACCGCATTTCCAGCAGATCAGGACTATGCAACCTCGTCGAAAGGGGTAGCATACGGTGTCGGCTCTGCGCTTACCGATCGGGCAAAATCCTGGCTGGAAAAAAATGCTGAAAACGCCAACGGGATCGTAGTGTACTCGCCTCACTCTCAGAACCTGACTTTCGCTTCAAGACGTTTGCAAGTCGCATTGGCGGGAATGGGGAAGCCGGTACAAACACTTGTCGAGGTTGCACCCGAAGTTGGCGACCCTGCTGAACCCTCGGACTTTCTGACCGCCGCGCGTCGCGAAGGCTACGACATCACTTTATCGGGTCGGCGGGTGACGAAACGCAATTCCTACTCAAACCGATACCTGGACCATTTGCGGGCGGGCGGAGTGCTTCAAATATACTTCGACGGAGAAAGAGCCCCCGGCAAACGGTTGTTGGTACCGTGGCTTTTACGCCCCGGCAAATTGCCCGGATTTCCGGCGCAACTTGCGATTTCCAGCGGTGCGGATGTCTGCTTTGCTGCGACATGGATTGACGAGGATGGCGTGCCGATCATTGACCTCGTCCCGCTCAAACTGCCGCCTCGTTCGGGTTCAAATCTGGTTCAGCGGTTGTGGCTTACCCAGCAACTGGCCCGCACTTGCCGAAGCTTTGTTTTGACACAGAAAATGCCGGTTCAGCGGCACTTGATCGCCGCTTACGGAGGAGCAATGCCAAGGCGCGAACTGGTTGATTTGGAAACCTGGACGCGCAGCGACACGGTGCGCCGTAGTAAGTTGTGTTGGCTATCCAATCATGACCCGGACCATGTCGCTATTCAAACCGCGTCTGGGTTTATCACCTATGGGGTTTTGGCAAGCCTGTGTTTGCGCATGTCCAGCATGTTGTTGCATTTTCAGGATATTGCCCCCAATCACTCAGACCCCGTGCGTAAATTTGGGTGCCAACACCGGGTTTTGTGCCTGCTACCGGCCAGCCCTGCGGCAATTGTGACGCAACTGGCCTCGACGGCAACCGGAAGTCTGCTTTGCGTTGGTCTGCCAGAGGATTCAAACGAACAGCTTGTCGATCGCCTGAAAGCGTTTGACCCTGATTTGGTTCTTGTCACGTTTTCACTTTGGAGTCGTTTGATAGCTTCAAACCCAGAGCTTGAGAATGTGAACGCTGTGATCATCGGCGACGATTGCGACGCAGCTGCTCTGGACTTTCTTTTAGACAGTTTTGCCGAAGCCCCGGCTTTACCACCCCTTGATCTTCGGTGTCCCGCCTATGTTGTTTACACGTCTGGCAGCTCGGGCGAGCCCAAAGGCGTTGTCCTGGCAGCGGGCATGGCCTCGCGGATGCGGGTGTTCGATTATGATCGGCCGCAAACTTTGCTAACAGTTGTGCGTTGGGACACGGCAACTGCGCTGGAAACACTGCCTGCTTTTGTGGGGGGGCACACGATTGTTCTGCCTCCAATCACCGGGTTCTCCGATCTAAAGCAGCTTTGTGATCTTATGGTCGCAACGTCCACCACAGCTTTATCCGCACCGTGCAGCGTATTGCACGGTATGTTGCAAAACCCCGATTTCTCACCCGAGTTTTTGCCCGGATTGTTCGTCTTTTACCCCTGGGGGGAACCGAGTCGCGCGCGTCTCATCAGGGATTTAGTGAAGCGTTTTCCCAAAGCTGAACTAAACGCGACCTACGGCGCTTCGGAGTTTATTGAAGTTTCACATGGAAAGCTTCCCGCCGAAGGTTTTGCCAAGTATCAGGGATCTCCGGGTGGAATGTTCTTGGCTGGTGCAAAAGCAGTCAATGCAGACGGTCACGACTTGCAACCCGGCGAAATTGGCCGGGTCAAGGCCGTTGGCTACGACCGGACCCTGGGCAATTTCAAGAATTTGCAGGCAGGTGAGCCGGTTTTTGATCCACTCAAGGATCCCATTCTTCTTGATGATTGGGTGACCATTCTGCCTGACGGGAGTTTAGATGTATTAGGAAGAGTGGATGATGTGGTTAACATCCGGGGGCGTAGACTGTCGCTGAATGCCGTTACCGAAATTGCAGAAAACGTAGCAGGGATCGAGCGGGCCTTTGTCACCGTCGCGCAAATTCGCGAGGCAGATGCGGTTGCCATTGCCATTGAAACCAAACGCAAGGATGTCGACATTCTGGAAAAGGAATTGCGGCAGGCCATTACCGAAAATTTCTTTCCCGCCGCCGCGCCATTGAGATTTGTACACACAGAGGAACTGCCGCGTCTTCCCAGTGGGAAATTGGATCGTAAAAGGCTTCGATCAATATTGGAAAATGGGGGGGCAGACACATCTGGTTTGCCAACGCGGCAACCGAAGGCTGCTACTGTGTCTGAGTCATCTCTGTCCCCAATGCTTGAGGTGTTGCGAAACTTCGCAGATCACGAGGGGTTGGTCCCGCGCGCAGGTTTTGATCCCGACAACACACACCCGTTTCTCGATTCCATCCTTAGTCTGATACTCATGCTGAGCATTGAAGAAAAGTTTGGAAATATCCCACCCGCAAATGTCTTTGATCGTCAGGAATCAGCGACCTGGCGCGAGCTTGCAGAAGCTCTTGGACCGAAAGCCTGTGTTAACTCGCGGTCTGAAAACTGATGTTCCTAGGGTCGGACTTTATTGACGCAGCGCCTGAAACAGTTTGAGGGTCAATAGCCTGCTAGGAATGTTGGAAGGTTCCGGCCCAGAGGAGTGTTTTGGAAGCGTTTGCCAAAAACACGCCCGTCGGTGTTGTGGCACAGGATTTTGGGTACGGCAGTACCAGCGCCTTTTCCGCTACATTCCGCAAAGTTTTCAGTGTCGGCCCGACAGAGGTACTGAACGTCAACAGCAAAGCTGCCCCGAGAGAACGGTTCCCCGATCAGAACACTCCGACATAGCTGAGTTAGAAAACACCACTGAATTTTGACCAGGCCGACGAGGAACCACTGAAATTGAAACAGGCCTTTAGATCACGCGCTGCTCCACCATCTTCTTTTGGTTCTTGCTGGGGCAATGCGATCTCTCGAAAACTGACTATCGAAACTCAACGATCAGATTTGGTTACGCCACTCGTTTTGAGTGACCGGGCCATGTCGCTCAAAATTCGGTAAACCTCCCCAGCATCAGGGTGCCAGTCCGCAACATCTTTGCCCTGCGAGGTGACAACTTCATCGTCTCCTCTGGCTGCTGGACCGGTCAACGCGCGTCGGGGGCCCAGGGCAATGACGTTCTGAGCAGTGCTTTCCATCAGTTTGGCATTCAATGGCGCGATAACATCTTCCGAAACGCCGGCTACCGTCCATGCTTCTTGCGCAATTGCTTGTAATACCACGGCAAAATTGTTCGAAATCACAGCCCCGGCGTGATAAAGACTTTTGGCGTCGGAACGGATCGAAAAACATTCAGCGCCAAGATTGCCCAACAAGGGCCGAAGGAATTCAAGGGCGTCGGCGTCTCCTTCCAGCCCACATAGCGCACCCTTGAACTGATCCTTTGCCTTGTCGGGATCTGCAAAGGACAGAACCGGATGGACACTTGCCAGACGCCAGTTCAATCCGCGCAGCCGAGCCATTTCATCGGCCGCAAAATACCCGCTGCAGTGAAAGGCGATGGGTGGTTTTGGTGTGCCATCTGTCGCGGAAAGCTTTGTTGCCAGATCAGAGGCAACCGCTGCTATCTGAGTATCAGGGACAGCGATGACCCAAAGATCGGCGGGGCGTAAATCGGAAATGCTTTGCACGGCATGACCGGCGTTTGCCCTCTCAACGGCTTCCTGAGCGGAAGCGAAACGCGCGCTCAGGACGTCTTGAATTTGGCAATATGGTAATGAGTTCAACAGGCTCAGGAAGGTCTGGCCGACCCGGCCCGCGCCGATCAGGTTTGCTTTGATCTGGTCCATATCCACTCGGTCCAATGCGAAAATTCGATAGGTGCAATATGCCACGTGGCTTCCCGGTCCGCCTCAAAGATTTTGGGACCGCGCAGTTTTACATTCAGGGCTTGTAGCTTCAGATGGTGGTTGCCGCAATCGATCATCCGTCAGAAAGGATCAGACATGTCACAGATGATCTTTGCGATTGTTAAAATTTGCAAAACCCTGATCGACATCCATCAATTGCGAAATATGGGAACAGCTATGAAAATACTTGGCTTCTACTTGAACAGTGCGAATGTCGCCGGTGGCTAGATGCGACTAGCCCCAAGTAGAAAAGCGCGCAGGGCTATCTTTATACAACGGTCGACAAATTCGCTGATCCACTAGACTTTGTTATCGCGCAGTTTTGCTCCGGCCTGAGCCAGATGTTCGGCAATCCACGGGATCGATTGTTGTGACCCACCAACAACCAGCAGCGGAATATTCGGCTGCGCTGCCTTGGGCAACAGATCGCATTTTCCTTAGGCAAAGATGTGTGGCCCATCCTCATGATCTGAAAGCGCTACGAAGGTTTTTGATCCGACAGCAGACGGCGTTTTTCAGCCATTGCTTCCCTGCGGCTGCGTTCGATCCCCAACCTAAAGGACTCCTCGACGAAATCGATGTGGTCGGTTGCGGCCTTTTCTGCACGTTCCTCGTCGCCGTCGATTACCGCCCGGCCAAGCTCCATATGTTGATCCAGCAGCTTCTTGCCGGTGCCATCGATCGTCTTAAGAAAGTCGCGATTGTAGAATACGCCCTTGCGCGTAAGTTCGTAGATTGAAGCCATGATATGGATCAGTGTTGCGTTCTGGCTGGCGTCGACGATTGCAGAGTGCAGCGCAAAATCTGCCTCTTGAGAGGCTTTGGTGTCGTTTTCACGCCAGGCGCGTTCATTTTCGACCAAAATCTCGGCAATCCTCTCTTGATCTGCTTTTGTCGCGCGGCGCGCTGCAAGGCGGGCGGCAAAGCCTTCCTGTTCGCGCCGATATTCCAGATAATCGAAAAAGGCGGGCTCATGTCTCTCATAAAGTGCGAGTAGTGCCGGCATCATGGCCTGACCTGTCAGAGCCGCGACAAAGGTTCCTTCACCATGTTGCGTCGTGACCAAGCCGCGCTCTTCCAGAACAGACAGAGCCTCGCGCAGTTTCGGGCGCGAAACGCGCAGCATCTCCGCGAGGTCTCGTTCCGAAGGCAGTTTGCGACCCTGTTTCAGGATGCCCGAGGCGATCAAATCTTCGATCTGAGACACAACAGCCTCGGCCAGTGATTCGTGTCCAACCGGTTCAAATATCGCTGTGGGGCTCATGGTGCTGTGCCTCTGTTCGATGTCTTAAGTAAAGATCACTGGTAAATAAATATAACCATAATCTGTTTAGATTCAAGCAGTGAGATCCGGAAGATCACCGTATCACAGATGACTGTTTTTGAACGTAATTTGATCGATTTTCTTTTCTTCTTTGCGAGTGACGTTTGTAGCTGAGGTGACTGCGTTGTTACGTCGACTTAATTCCAATGGTAAATAAAGTTGTTGACTGGTTTTTATTGGTAAAGTTAGTTTACCACCGGAATGGTGTGGGAGGGACCTGCGCCGCTGATCGGGACAATGTTCCGACCTACCCTGGAGGAGAATTCATGAAGAAGACCCTGACGAGCCTCGCCGTAGCTGCCAGCCTGCTGGCCGCACCTGCAGTTGCCGCAGACAAACTGTTGCTGAAAACCCCGATTGCCTTTTCGACCGAGCTGCCGGGCCTGGGTTCACCGATCCCGCGCGTTGCCGAACAGCTTGAGTTGATGTCGGGCGGTACGTTGAAGATGAAAGTCTACGAGCCAGGCAAACTGGTTCCGCCGTTTGAAATTCTTGACGCTGTATCTACCGGCAAGATCAATTCTGGCTACACTACGGCCGGATATTGGGCGGGTAAAATCCCTGCCGCGCCGCTGTTCTCGGCCGTTCCTTTTGGCCCCGAGGCGGGCGAATACATGGCTTGGCTGTATTACGGCAACGGCCTGACTCTTTACCAAGAGATGTATGATCAGGCGGGCTTCAACGTCAAAGTTCTGCCCTGCGCGATCATTGCGCCTGAAACTTCGGGCTGGTTCGCATCCGAGATCAATTCACCCGAAGACCTGAACGGCCTGAAGATGCGTTTCTTTGGTCTGGGTGGAAAAGTGATGCAGAAACTGGGCGTGGCGACCTCGCTGCTGCCAGGTGGTGAGATCTTCCCTGCGCTGGAAAAAGGCGCGATCGACGCGACCGAATTTTCGATGCCTGCCATCGACGCGCGTCTGGGGTTCCACAAGCTGGTGAAATACAACTACTTCCCCGGCTGGCATCAGCAGGCAACTGTGTTCGAACTGCTGATTAACAAGGACGTCTGGAACGAAACCAGCGACCAGCACAAAGCGATCATTGAAAGCGCCTGTAAAGCTTCGATGGCGGACAGCTTTGCCGAAGGCGAAGCCATTCAGCACGCTGCGCTGATCGACAATATTGAAAACAACGGTGTCACCATCAAACAGTGGTCGCCTGAGATGCTGGATACCTTCCGCACAACTTGGGAAGAGGTTGCAGCAGAAGAAGCCGCTAACGACGCCTTCTTCGCTCAGGTTTTGGCCGATATGAACGAGTTCCGCGACGGTTACGACCTCTGGAAAACGAACGCGTTCCTCCCTCGTCAGTAATCTCCCTTGCTGACGCAACCGGGGCGGCGGGATCCGTCGCTCCGGTTCTTATTTCCTGATCTTCGGAATTTCTATCCTTTCACTGCCCGCGCGTCGGGCTGCTGAGCGAGGTATGACCATGACCACACAGAACAACCTTACCGATCCGGTCGAAGCCTACGAAGGCATCCTGGAACACCCCGAAACCGACCGTCAGAAGATTGCGGTCGCGATAGACGCAAGCGTCAAGGCTGTCGGCCATGTGGTCATGTGGGCAAATGTCCTGCTGATGGGGGCAATTTTCACCCAGGTCGCTCTGCGCTATTTGCTCAGCCAGAACTACCCCAAGTTGGACGAGATCCAGTGGCATTTCTACGGCATCGTGACGATGATCGGCATCTCTTATGCTTTGATCACCGACAGTCACGTGCGCGTCGATGTTCTGCACATGCAGCTGTCACGCCGGGCGCAGCGAGTCATCGAGGTGATCGGTATTCTTACCCTGTTGACCCCGTTCATCTATCTGATGATCGATCAGGGGTACGACTATTTCTACGAAAGCTTCCGGGTCAATGAACGCTCGGACAGCCCAACCGGCCTGCCTGCCCGCTGGGCTTTCAAGGCAGTAATCCCGATCAGCTTTGTTCTTCTAGCACTGGCGGCGCTTGCGCGACTGATCCACGATGGGCACGCGCTTTTGTATGGACCGGCCTCAGAGCGCGAAGGTGCATCTTTGCGTCGTATCCTGCTGGTTCTGGCCGTGTTTGCCGCTGTTTGCGTCGGCTTGACCTTCTTGGTGGAAACCACCGAGGAAAAGCTGGTCATCGCCATGTTCCTGACCTTCATCGCGTTGTTGTTTACTGGATACCCGGTGGCCTGGGTTCTGGCGGGTGTCGGCGTTGCCTATTGTGGTCTGGCCTATCTGTTCGACAACGATCTGATGCTGTGGACCGGGTTGGAGAGCACCTTTACAGGGCTCGACTATCTGACCCTTGGTGCGGTTGTGAACCGTGTCTATGCGACGATGTCCAATGCGGTTCTGGTTGCGTTGCCGATGTTTATTTTTATGGGTCTGATGCTGGACGAATCCGGTGTTGCGGAACGTCTGATGTCCTCGATGCAGCGCCTGTTTGGTACAGTGCGTGGAGGATTGGCCATCACCGTTACCCTGATCGGTATCATTCTGGCGGCCTCGACCGGTATCATCGGTGCATCTGTGGTGTTGCTGGGCGTGCTGTCCCTGCCGTCGATGATGCAACAGAAATACCAGCCGACGCTTGCGGCGGGCGTGGTCTCGGCATCCGGTACTCTGGGTATTCTGATCCCGCCCTCAATAATGCTGGTGATCATGGCCGACCAGATGGCGCTGTCGGTGGGTGACCTGTTCATGGCCGCGGTCTTCCCGGGTGTGATCATTGGTGGCCTTTACCTGACATACATCTTCATACTCGCACTGGTGAAACGTGACGCGGCCCCCGTGCCCGAAGGCGCGAAAGCCCCCGACTGGGCTGCGGTCAAAGACGTTATGATCGCCGTCATCCCGACGCTAATGCTGATCCTTGCGGTTCTGGGTTCGATCTTTGCTGGTTTGACCACTCCGACCGAAGCCTCAGGCATCGGCGCACTGGGTGCGACGCTGTTGGCACTGGGCTATCGCAAGCTTACCTTCCACAAGTTGTGGAACGTGCTGGTGTCGACCTTCAACACCACCGCCTACATCTTTGCCATCTTCCTTGGTGCAACCGTGTTTTCGTATGTCCTGCGGGAACTGGGCGGTGACGAGTTGATTGAGCATGTGGTGCAATCCACCGGATTCAATGCAAACGGTACCATCCTCTTTATCCTGTTCATCGTCTTCTTGCTGGGGTTTGTGTTGGACTGGATCGAAATCACGCTGATCGTGCTGCCCCTGATGCGCCCAATCGTGAACGGCCTTGGCATCGACATCCCGGGCTTTGGCGTTCTGGATGAACCCGCGCTGGTGTGGTTCGTGATCCTGGTCGCGGTGACGCTGCAAACCAGCTTCCTGACACCGCCCGTAGGTTTCGCGCTGTTCTATCTGAAAGGCGTCTGCCCGCCCGAGATCAAACTGATGCATATCTACAAAGGGATCATCCCCTTTGTGTTGCTGCAGCTTACCGGTCTGGCGCTGGTCTTCCTATGGCCGACCCTTGCCACCTGGTTGCCTTCGGTCGCCTATTAAGGAGTTCTCGTGATGCGTTTGAGCCAATGTCACAACTTCCACGACTTCCGGCGGCTGGCCAAGCAACGGTTGCCGGGGCCAATCTTCAACTACATCGACGGTGGCGCCGATGATGAGGTGACCTATCGGGAAAACACCAACGCGTTCGACCGTTGCGATCTGTTGCCCTCTGTTCTGCGCGGGGTGAAGGACGTGGACATGTCCGTTACCGTGATGGGGCAAAAGCTGGACATGCCCGTCTATTGTTCGCCCACAGCACTGCAGCGCCTGTTCCACCATCAGGGCGAACGCGCGGTGGCCGCAGCGGCCGAGAAATACGGCACCATGTTCGGCGTGTCCTCGCTAGGCACTGTGCCGCTGGAAGAGCTGCGAAAGAAACACAAGAACCCACAGGTCTATCAATTCTATTTCCACAAGGACCGCGGCCTGAACGCCGCCATGATGCAGCGCGCCAAAGAGGCCGGTGTCGAGGTTATGATGCTGACCGTCGACAGCATCACCGGCGGCAATCGCGAGCGTGACCTGCGCACCGGCTTTTCGATCCCGTTCCGGCTGACGTTGGGGGGTATGATCCAGTTCGCAATCAAGCCGATGTGGGGGATCAACTATGTAACCCACGAGAAATTCCGCCTGCCGCAGTTAGAGGAACATGTAGACATGGGTGGAGGCGCGAGTTCGATCGGCGGGTATTTCACCGACATGCTGGATCCGTCGATGACCTGGAATGACGTCGCACAGATGGTGCGGGATTGGGACGGTCAATTCTGCCTGAAAGGGATCATGACCGTTGAAGACGCGCGTCGCGCGGCCGAGATCGGATGCACCGGGATTATCCTGTCAAACCATGGCGGTCGTCAGTTGGACGGCTCGCGCACGCCGTTCGACCAACTGGCCGAGATCGTCGATGCGGTCGGTGACAAGCTGGACGTGATGATGGACAGCGGTATCCAGCGCGGAACCCATGTGTTGAAGGCGCTGTCGCTGGGGGCAAAGGCCGTTGGGGTAGGGCGTCTCTATTTGTATCCGCTTGCCGCTGCGGGGCAGGCAGGTGTCGAACGCGCGTTGGGATTGATGCAGGCCGAGATTGAACGCGATATGAAACTGATGGGTGTGACACGTATCGACCAGTTGAACCGCAATAATGTCCGGTTCAGGGACACTGCGCCCACTTTGAATGTGCAAAGGGACGCAGCATGACCAATGAGGACCTGATCGGGACGTTCCGCGCCATCGTCGGCTCTCGCCATGTCCTGACCGACAAACGCGCGACTGAACGGTTTTGCCGCGGCTTTCGCTCGGGTGAGGGCGAGGCATTGTGTGTCATCCGACCGGGTACGCTGTTGGAACAGTGGAGAGTGCTGCAAGCCTGCGTCGCGGCGGATAAAATCGTCATCATGCAAGCGGCCAACACTGGCCTGACCGAGGGCTCGACCCCGTCCGGCCACTATGACCGAGATGTGGTCCTGATAAACACTTGCCGGATGGACACCCTGGTTCCGTTGAATGACGGCGCGCAGATTGTCAGCTTTCCGGGTGCCACACTTTTCGCACTGGAAAAACTACTGGCTCCGCTGGGACGCGAGCCGCATTCGGTAATTGGGTCGTCCTGTATCGGGGCGTCGATTGTTGGTGGGGTCTGTAACAACTCGGGAGGTTCCCTGGTCGAACGCGGCCCAGTTTACACCGAACTTTCGGTCTATGCCCGGATCACCGAACAGGGTGATCTAGAGTTGGTCAATCATCTGGGTATTGATCTGGGCGAGACGCCCGAAGAAATTCTGACCAATCTGGACGCCGGAACCTTCAACCGGACACCAGAATCCTCTAATAAACGCGCCTCGGCCAGTGACTATGCGCTGATCGTGCGCGATGTGGATGCTCAAACGCCGGCGCGGTTCAACGCCGACAAGGGGAAACTGTTCGAATCCGCTGGGTCTGCTGGAAAGTTGGCCGTATTCGCCGTGCGCCTCGATACTTTTCCGAAGAACAACGCTGAGAAGGTGTTTTACATCGGCGCCAACGATCCCGGTGATCTGGCCGCCCTACGCCGCCACATTCTGTCCGAGTTTAAAGTCTTGCCAGTGTCCGCAGAATACATGCACCGCGACGTGTTCGATATCACTGCGCGCTATGGCAAGGACACGGTCGTGATGATTGATAAGCTAGGCACTGACCGCCTACCGATGTTTTTTGCCATGAAAGGGGCTGTGGATGCGCGATTGCGACGGGTTCCGTTCCTGCGCAATTTTACCGACCGCTTCATGCAAATGGCGGTGGCGCTGTGGCCACGAGTTCTGCCCAAAAGAATGCTGGGTTTCCGCGACCGGTTTGAACATCACCTGATCCTTAAAATGAAGGATGCCGGGATAGATGAAGCGGCCAATTGGTTGCCCGGCTTTCTGGAAGATCGCGACGCCGATTTCCTTGAATGCACAGCGCGTGAGGCCAAGATTGCGGGGCTGCACCGTTTCGCCGCTGCGGGGGCCGCCGTGCGCTATATGGCCATTCACGCAGATGAGGTTGAGGACATCATCGCCTTGGACGTTGCCCTGCGACGCAATGATCAGGATTGGCTGGAAAACCTACCACCCGAGATAAGTAATCAGCTTGTCCACAAGCTCTATTATGGACATTTCATGTGCCACGTGATGCATCAGGACTATGTGGTTCGAAAAGGGGCGGACCCTAAGGCATTGAAGGCGGCGATGCTCAAATTGTTTGATGCGCGCGGCGCGGAATATCCGGCCGAACACAATGTGGGCCACCTGTATGCCGCGAAACCCGATCTGGCGGCACATTACAAATGTTGTGATCCCACCAATTCGTTCAACCCCGGAATTGGAAAGATGTCCAAAGCACGGAACTATGCCGGGGTTGCACCCGAATAACCAACAGTGTCGGGAACGTCGTCAGCAGCAGACCCAGCAGCGATGGGCAGCCTTCTGGTGATACGGGTGTAGGGGATTTTTTTCAGGTCGCAGAGAAAGGTACCTGGTGAAGAAACCGCAAAAACCTCTTCTGCAATAGGTTCGAAATCTGCTCGGAAATGGGCTGTACTCTTCACGCAAATCACCGAATAACTCGTTGGATTTAAACCAATATGCGTGAAATGCGCGCGATCCAGGCATTGGTTGCGTATACTTGTGACGACAAGATCAATCTCGGCCTTGTGCCCAACCAACCGAAGGGCCGCCGTCTTGCCGAGCGTTGCAATGCCACCACCATACATTTCACCCGTATAGCGACATGTGCCATCACCCAATGCCAGAACTTCAAACTCTGCTTTGACCGGAACGTGACCCGCCAAGTTGGATTTTGCACCAATAGCCAGATTGACCAATGCACCTTCACCCGCCGCATGGGCTTGCTCTGCGCTTTCGGGATCATTGAATAGGCCCATCAAAACGCTTGTGACTCCACCCTCTATCAGGGCTGCCAGCAATCCAGTGGTGTCAGACGTCCCACCCGCACCGGCGTTGTCCTGAACATCAGCCAATACAACCGGCTTTTCCCGTCTTTGGCGGCCTGTCAAAATAGCTTCTTCCAGAGACAGCATGGAACAATCAAGGCGGGTTTCCCGGGCCAAAAACAAGTTGACGATATCTTCAACGGCAGCGGCCGCTTTATTCGCTGTGGTTGCGTAGGCAACGCAGGACGGGCCGGTGTCGGGAAAATTCGCCGCCGTAAAGCCAAGCGCGATTTCTGTCAGTACATCCTGCTGCTCGAATCTTGCTGGCAATTGATAGATTTCGTCGAATGGCGCAGAGCCGGTATATTGTGCATGCAGCGGAATAAGATATGGCACCGCTTGAAACGCTTTGCTCAGTGTTTCATCAGCAAGCAAGCGCTGTAGTACAGGAACGCACCTTGCGCCTGTTTCCGCCATATCCAGATGAGGGTAGGTGCGAAAGATCGACAGGTAATCTGCGTGTTCAACCATCTGCGCCGAGATGTTGGCATGCAGGTCCAAACTTGCCACCACTGGAATTTCTGGGCCCACGAGATTGCGGACGCGACGCAAAACCTCTCCCTCACCATCAGCTAGGCTTTCGGTGACCATCGCGCCGTGCAGATCAAGATACACGCCGTCAATCTGACCCGCAGCGCGGATTCCATCCAATAACATCCCGCAAATCGTTTCGAAGGCGTGATCGGTTACATGAGCAGATGGCTCTGCCGAACACCACAGTATCGGCACGACTTCAAACCCTACTGCGGTAGCCGCTGCAGCAAAACCTGCGGCGGGCAGGTTCATGCCAGCCGTTTCTGAAATAACCTGCGCGCCCAGCAGCATACTAGGCCAGGAATCCGCCATCTCAAACTCGGCCAGACCAGCCTTTGTCACACCATAGCAATTGGTTTCATGCTGAAACCCCGCGATCGCGATACGCTTGGCCGTCATTAGGTGTGCTCGACTTCTTGTTCGGTGGGCAGTGCTGAAAATACTATTTGACCGTTGCGAATTGTTTCCAGCACTCGCGTGTCTGTCAGGTGATCCGGGGCGTGCAAGGGGTTACGCGAAAGAATGGCGAAATCAGCGACCTTACCCGGCTCGATAGACCCGCGCTGATCCTCTTTGAAGACTTGCCAGGCTGCGTCGATAGTTTGTGCGCGTAAGGCCGACAGAACGCTGATCTTTTGACCCTCGCCAAGCATACGGCCCGAAGCGGTTTTGCGATTTACCGCGCAATGGGCCAAGTGGATCGGACGTGTCGGCGTGACCGAGGCGTCGTTGTGGATCGTGTATCGAACGCCGAACTTTTCCGCTGACGCCGCAGGGGAAATTCGCGCAGACCGCTCGGGCCCCAGGAAGGTGTCAAAGTGGCGATCCCCCCAAAAATACACATGAGCGGGAAAGAAGCTGACGGTCAGGCCAAGCTGGGCCATACGCCTTAGCTGATCATCCCGCAGGGCCTGACCGTGGATAATGGTATGGCGGTGATCTGCGCGGGTGTGCGCCTGCAGGGCTTTTTCAACCGCATCAATGAACATCTCGGCGCCGGCATCGCCATTGCAGTGGCAATGAATTTGCAGACCTTTTTCATGAAGCTTGCGAACGTCAGCATCCAGCTGCTGTTGCGAGGTGTAGACCATTCCGCATGGATGATCCGAATCTATCGGTCGATAATAGGGGGCCGACAGATAGGCGGTCTGCAACTGAAACGCCCCATCCGTGAACAGCTTGCGCGGACCCAGTGTAAAATGTGGGTTGCCGGGCCAATTCGCGCCGATCCAATGCGTGCTTAGTTTGGGCTCCAGGCTTGCGATGGGTAAAAGCTCGATGTCTATTCCCGGGTCCTGATCCGCGGGCAAACTGGCAAAGTGATCCAGCATGGCCTGCGAAGTCCAGGCATTCTGCGCATAGGTTACGCCGTGGGCCAGGTATTCGTCACGACAGGCATCAAAGCCCTGCCAGAATCTTTCCCGGTTGATAAGGAAATCCGTGTCGCCCATCTCACCCATGGCCGATAGTCCTTCGATCAACCCCGTTAAGGCGCCGGTATCGGGATCGCGACCAAAGCGGCCACCTTCCGGGTCAGGGGTATGACGGTTTATCCCGCGCCTCTCGAGTGCGATGGAATTTGCGGCCCCGTTGTGACCCGACGCATGGATAACCCAGATGGGATGGCGTAATGATACGTCGTCCAACTCGGCCCGTGTGGGCATTCGGTGTTCTAGAATGGACGTATTGTCAAACGACACCCCCATGACCCATTCACCCTCGGGCGTCGCGTCGGCTTTCTCTCGAAGTCTGTCCAGCGCCTGGGTCATTTGTGTGCAATCCCCCAATGGGGGCGGGGACAGGTCAACACGGAACAGTCGGATAAACCCCGGATCCGGGAAGTGCCCGTGTGGGTCGATAAACGCAGGAATCAGAGTGCGCCCCTGCAGGTTATGCTCTTGGACATCAGAAGGCATGCGCGCGCGCAGGTCAGCTTCGGACCCTACCGCCTGGATTCTGTCACCTGCAGTCAAAACTGCCTCAGGCGAAGAGTTCTGTGCATCCATCGTTAGGATTGTGCCATTGAAATAGAGTGTGCTTGGCATTGGACTTCCTATTAGGACAGCGGGGCCAGACAACGCAGGCCGTGGCCTTCGCCCACTTCCCATTCTGGTGTCTGGGTGCAGATATCCTTGGCAAAAGGACAGCGCTCGCGGAATTCGCACCCGGAAGGGCGCTTGAGCAGGCTGGGGGGTTCACCTTTAAGAGCGATCCGTTCCAATCGCGCATCCGGGTCGGGCTCTGGATTGGCACTCAGAAGACAGCGCGTATAAGGATGGCGCGGGTCGTTGAAAATCGTCTCGGTTGTGCCTTCTTCGACCAATCGGCCCAGATACATGATGCCCATCCTGTCGGCCACGTGGCGCACGACGCTGAGGTTATGTGTGATGATAACCATCGCCAAACCCAGCCTTTCACGCAGATCGTTGAGCAGGTTCAGCAATTCGCCCTGCACCGACACATCAAGGCCAGCGGTTGGTTCATCCGCCAGGATCAGCTTGGGCTCCAGCGCCAACGCACGGGCCACGCCCACACGCCGTGCCTGACCGCCAGACAGCTGGTAAGGATAACGATCCGCAAAATGCGTGGGCAGGTTGACCATTTCCAGCAGGCGCTTGGCCTCTGCATCCAGATCGCGGTCCTTCATACCCTGAATGCGATAGGGTTCTGTGATCAGGCTGCGGATCGTCAAGCGTGGCGAGAGGCTGCCGACCGGGTCCTGAAACATCATGGCCATGTCCTTGCGAAGCGGACGCATGACCTTTTCCGGCGCGCCTCGAATTTCCTGGCCTTCGAAAGTGACCGAACCATCCTGCGCCGGGGCAAGTCCCGCGATGGCGCGAATAACCGTCGTTTTGCCAGAGCCACTTTCACCAACCAGCGCGTAGGTCTCGCCGGGTTCTACGGTAAAGCTGACGCCCGCCAGAACATTGACCGGTCCATAGCTGGTTTTAAGGTCCACGACGTTCAGCAAGCTCATGTTGTGGCCTCCTCATGGTTCAGCCAGCACGCAGCATGATGGCCTTCTTTTAGTTGATCCAAAGGGGGCACCTCACTCGCGCAGCGTGCCATCGCTTGATCGCAACGATCTCTGAAAATGCAGCCACCTGGCAGGTTGGCCAGATCGGGCACTTCGCCGGGGATGGTCGGCAATATACGGGCGCGCTCTTTGATGTGACCGGGGTCGCATTCTATAAGACGGCGCGTGTAGGGGTGTTTGGGGTTGTGAAAAATCTCCCGCACGTCGCCGCTTTCGACAACTGCACCGGCATACATCACCACCACCCGGTCGCAGAGTTCAGCAATCACACCCAGATGGTGCGAGATAAACAGGATGGCACAGTGAAATTCGCGTTGTAGTTCTTGCAGGCGCTCAATGATCTGCACCTCAAGCGTTGCGTCCAATGCAGTTGTCGGCTCATCCGCGATCAACAGGTCAGGTTCGGACATCAACGCCATCGCAATCGCGATCCGCTGGCGCATCCCGCCCGAGAATTCGTGGGGATATTGTTTCAATCGCGCTTCGGGATCGGGAATGCCAACGGCACCCAGCATCTTGGCTGCGTGGGCCAGTTTGTCCGCTTTGGATTGCTTGGATCGGTGCTGAATGTCCAGCATCTGCTGCCCGATAGTCAGAACCGGATTATGCGTTTGCATCGGATCCTGAAAGACAATGGATATATCCGCCCCACGCAGGTCACGCATCTGACGCTCAGAGGCTTGCAGCAAATCCTGCCCCTTGAACCTAACCTCTCCTTCGCGGAAGCGCGTATTGGGTGCGGTCAAACGCAGGATAGATGAAATCAAGGTGGATTTGCCACAACCAGATTCCCCAACAATGCCGACAATTTCACCCTTGTTGACGTTGAAAGTGATATCCCGCAGGGCCTTCAGGTCGCCGCGTCCTGTTTCGTAGTCGACGCTGAGGTGGTCGATTTCCAGAAGTATATCGGTCATCTCTGTTTCCTCAGTTTCGGGTCAACCACGTCGCGCAGGCTTTCACCCAGGAAGGTGAACCCAAGCGTTGCCAGAATGATTGGCAGGCCGCCGCCCACTACCAGCCAAGGCGTCTGGCGGATCAGGGAATAACCGTCCTTCAGTAACGCTCCCCAGCTGGGGGTTGGGGGTTTGACACCCAGTCCCAAGAAGGAGAGGCCAGCCTCAAGCGCGATAACTGTGGGGATGTCCATCGCCGCCAGTACCGCCAGAACGCCAATGATGTTGGGCAGCATATGCACACCCAAGATGCGCGCCATGCTGGCCCCCATCGAGCGTTCGGCCAGTATGAACTCGGAGTTGCGCAGCGTCAGCGTCTGGGTTCGCGCCACCCGCCCATAGGTCGGGATCGAGGTCGCCATGACCACAAACACCACGGTCTGAAGGCTCGGCCCGACGAGGGCCACAACAGCAAGCGCGAACATCACGGTCGGAAAGGACCGAATGGTATCGAAAAACAGCATCAAAAGATTGTCGAGCCACTTCGGCCCGTACCCTGCAATCATACCCAGCGTCAGGCCAATCGCCATGGCACCAAACACAGCAGGCAAAGCCACCTTGAGCGCGACTTGGCCTCCGGCAATCACACGCGAAAACGTATCACGACCTAGCTGGTCGGTTCCCAGCAGATGCGCCGCGGACGGTCCTTGCATGCGGGATTTGATATCCATCGCAATCGGGTCATAGGGCACGATCCAGGCCGCGAATATCGCGCAGAACACTATGATGCCAACGATGATCAAGCCCATTAAGCCAAGCGGGTCACGGGCGACGCCGACGATGATCTGGCTCAGTTCAGAACGAGATTTTTCCATAACTCCCCCTCCTCAATGAGCCGTACGCGCACGTGGATCGAGCAACGCATTGATCAGATCAGCCAATGCGGTCGACACTACGAACAGCGCGGTGGATACGAGGACCGAACCCATGACAATCGGGTAGTTGCGGGTCGTGATGCTATCGATCACCAACTTTCCCAGCCCGGGGCGGGCAAAGACGATTTCTGCGAAAACGGCCGAGCTGAGAAGAAAGCCCATCCCGACCCCAATCACGGTAACCACTGGCAGTATGGCAATACGCAACGCGTAAACCATGACCACGCGACGTTCGGCGATACCAAAGGCCCGGGCCGTGCGTACATGGCTTTCGCCCATAACTTCCAGCATCGAAGCCCGCACAAGCCTGGCAATATAGCCAACCCAGCTGAGCCCTATGGCAAAGGCCGGCAGGACCAGATGGTCCAGTCGATCCCAGAACCCTTCGCCCGCGCCAATGGCAGGGAACCATTGCAGATGCACGGCAAAAACAAGCAGCGCCAACAGTGCAACAACAAAGGCCGGCGCAGCAACAAAGCTGACGGATACTGCAGCAGCGATCCGGTCGATCAAAGTGTTAGGATGCGCAGCCGCATAGGCACCAAGCGCAATGCCCAAGCTTGCAGACCACAGGATAGACGCAAAGATCAGCTCCAGAGTGAAAGGCAATTGCTGAAACACAATCTCGGTCACGGAACGGCCCGAGAAGACGTCAGTGCCAAGGTCACCCTGCAGGAGGTTTCCATAGAAGATCAAAAGTTGTTTCCAGATCGGTTGATCAAGCCCCAGCGCCGCAGTTAGCTGAGCCTGAAGCTCGGGCGTGGCGCGCGGGCCCAGCATGATCTGGACCGGATCGCCTGGCACGGCGCGGATCATCAGGAACATGACGGTCACCGCCACGAAGAGGATAAGCAGCGACAGCCCGAAGCGACGGGTTGCGAAATTCAGCATGGCCAACTGGCTCCTTGCGGCTTGGTGGCTTTGTTTTTGGTACGGCGAGCGTTACGCGCCCGCCGCACCTCGGTCGACCTGGGGAGATCAGGTCGCCTTGCCGAAATAGCGAAGCAGGGACAGGCCATCCGGCCGCAACGCAGGAACGACACGTGCGCTGTGTATGACCGGTGTCGCCTCGTGGGTGATAAAGCGATAGGCACCGCTATCTTCCATCAAGTCCTGCGCGCGCTGATACATTTCAGCCCGTTTTGCGATATCCGTTTCCGCAGCCGCGGCTTCATGGATTTCGTTGAATTCAGGACTATTGAAACGCTCCCAGTTCCACTTGCCAATCTGTTCGGGCGTAAACCACGACGTCGCATAGTACGGATCTGGGGTCATGGAATAGCGATTCAGTACAAGCTGAAGGTTCTCATTGTCCCCAGACGCCCAGAACGCCCCGGATTCTAGAACATTCACCTCAACCGTGATCCCGATCTGCGCCAGTGTCGCCTGAATGATCTGGGCGGTTGTCGTAAAGGTCGTCTTGTTCAGTGTATCGAGGGTCAGCGTAACATTGGTTTCACCGGATTCCGCCAGCAACTGCGCCGCTTTTTCAAAATTCGCCTCGGGTGGCACAAGCGAAGAAGGTCGATGCCCGGCAAGACCCGGTGCAATGATGCCGGTCGATGGATCAGCGGCACCAAAATAGGCGGCCTCTAGAATGCTGGGTACATCCACCGCGTGCTGGATCGCCTGCCGCAGTTTTTGATTTTGCAGCTTCGGATGCTCGACGTTCATTCCCAACCAGACATAATAAAGCGAGGGTTTTTCAACCAGCGATCCGCCATTCGGAACACCGGCGCGGTACCGCTCGACCGAGCCCAGCGACACGCGGGTTACATCCAACTCACCTGCCTCAAACGCAATCTCGGCTGTGTTTTCATCGTCAATTGGATAAATCTCGACAGTATCCCAGGTCGGCGCATCCCCTTTCCAATCAGGGTTGCGCTTAAGAACCGTCTTTTCCTTGGGTGACCAACTGTCCCGCAGGTACGGCCCGGACTCTGCAACCGGATCAGCCCCGATCCGGCCACCGGCGGCTTCGACTGCCGCTTTTGAGACGATGTTTCCGGTGATATAGGGCAGCGCGATCGACCAGATCGGTGCGAACGGTTTGTTCAGAACAATTGTCCCTTCGCGTTCACCAGTTACTTCAACATGGCTGAATGGCCCCAAGTCGGGCTTGTTCGGACTGTCGGTCGCGTCGTCCACGACCCGTTCCATGCTGAATTTGACATCCTCGGCGGTCATGGCACCAAAACCGTTGGTGAACCCGATATCGTCACGTAGTGCGAATTTGATGTGGGTCGGATCAACCTGCTCAATCATCGTTGCGGCATCCAGCTGCCAGCCCCATTCCTCGCCCGGTTTGTACTGGATCAGCTTGTTGTAGATCGAAGCATGTACTTCCTCTTCAACAACACCAACGGAATGGGCCGGATCCATGTTCTGTGCATCACCATAAGCCCGCACACGCAAAACACCGTCATCTGCTGCAAACGCACGGTCCGCCCACCCCATCGGAAGCGCGGTTGCGGCCCCAAGCGCGGTTGCGCCTTTCAGAAACCCCCTGCGACCGATATTGGCCTTTGTCCATTCGATCTTCATAGTATCCTCCCTTGGATTAATTCAAAGAAGCCCGCGCGGAATGGTTTCCGACCATTCCTTTGTCAGAACTTCGATTTCGTCTGCGCCTTCGGTGGCGCGTAGTTTGCGGTAGAGGTAGAAATTCTGCGCATCGCAGGTCATGCGGCACTCGGTCGAGATGGCCACCTGCCAATCCACCCGCTCAAAGGTAAAGTTCCAGGCGGTCTCGAAGACGGCGGTGGCGGGATCATCGGGGTGGATACCGTAGTGCATTCGCACATCGCTGCCGACAATCAGATCATGATAAGGATCGCGCGTCTTGCCGTAGTCATCGAACGTTTCCAGAACCACTCGACCATCGTCGGTCATCATGCGTTCGGATTGGGCTGAAGGTGGACGCAAAGGTTCAGCTTCCAGAACCGGATATGTCTGTGCCGGTCCCGGTTCCGAGGCATTAATTTCGCGTGTGACCTCGCGCACCGGCAGATGCAGGGCGCAATCTTGCAAGTGCAATGTCACCTCGGCAGAATTCGGCGCCGGCCAGACGATCGGCCAGTAAGATGTAGACAGGGCCAGCCGCAACACATGGCCCCGGCGTAAGTGATGCGCGCATTCATTCAGGGCTATCTCGGCCTCGTAAATCTGACCTGGCTCCAGCGTTTGCGGCGTCTCATGACTGTGGTAGTGACACAGGTTCAAAGACCGATAGCTGATCCGCTGCGATACACCGTCAGGCGAGACGTCGCACAACCGCGCGACCAGTTGTGCCACTGGTTGATCCACTGAAAATTGAAACTTCAGCTTTGCACGCCCCAGTAACTCTAACGGAGCTTGCAGCGGCGCGCTGTCAAAACAAACCGACAGGGCGTCGTCCCTGGCCTGGTCGCCCGCAAGTTCGTTGTCGATCCGCATGCCTGCACAGAAATACCCCCCATCGGCACCAATATGACAGGGCGACGCGATAGCGACCGTGCCAGACGTCGACTCCTGCGAAAAACCGCCCTTTGTCAGATGCCAGACCTGTTCAGAGACATGAGGCGAAGGCCATGTCGCCTCAGCGATCCAACGACCTTGCCGAGGGCTGTTATGCGCTGTTGGGTTGAAGTGTTCCTGCATATAGGTCCGATACGCAGGCAAATCCTCGGCGCCATTTTCTTGCCCTTTCAGCCAGCGATCAAACCAGCCGATGACTTCTGAGTGAAAATCCGCCGGATCAAGTTTCGAGATATGCGCGTAGCGATGTTCCCAAGGTCCAATGACGGCTTTAGCGGGCACGGTTAGGTTCGCGACCAAAGCCGGGGGTGCATTGACATAAGCATCTGCCCAGCCAGTGATTGCCAATACAGGGGTCTGGATCGCGGACCAATCCTCGCAAACTGAGCCGTGCTTCCAGAAAGAGTCCCGTGTCGGATGACGCAACCAATCCGCCGCAGAGAATGGGACGTTTTGCAGTCGGGCAAGCCAATCCTCTCGCCAATCCGCGCGAAGTTCAGGATCAGCAGGGCGGGTCAGGTACGCAAACATCTGACTGCCCCAGTTCATATTGTCACTTAGCAGGCATCCACCCATAAAATGGATGTCATCCGCATAGCGATCCACAGTCGAAGCGACACTGACCACGGCTTTCAACGCAGGTGGTTGTCGAAAGGCCAGTTGCAGACCGTTAAACCCGCCCCACGATATTCCAATCATCCCGACAAACCCGTCACACCAATCCTGCGCGGCAATCCAGGCTATGACCTCCTCGCCATCACGCAGTTCCTGCTCGGAATACTCGTCGTCAAACTGCCCTTCGCTGTCTCCGGTCCCAGCAATGTCGACGCGGATGCAGGCATATCCTGCTTCAGCAAAAACTGTGTGTGTTGTTTCATCTCTTGGCGCAGTGCCATCGCGTTTGCGATATGGCAGGTATTCCAGAATGGCCGGGGCCGGATCTGTTTCGGGTAACCAGATACGCGCGGCAAGCCGCCGCCCGTCCGCAAGGGTGATCCATGTGTTTTCGATGGTTTCGATTGGCATCTGAGACTTATCTGTTGTGGGCCGATACCGAAGAAGAAACCGATTTGCAGACAAAACAAATTGTGCGATCTTACGCGGATTGACGCTATTTGCAGTGATACCGCGTCAGAACGCGAAAGGTTTTGCCTGTGTCCGAGAATTTTTCTGCCAACCTGCGGTCGTTATGCGCAGAACATGGGAACATTTCGCAGATTTGTCGCGATATCGGCGTCAACAGACAGCAATTCAATCGTTACTTGAATGGCGCCAGTCTGCCTTCCGCGTACAACATGCGTCGCATTGCGCGTCATTTCGACCTGACAGAAGCCGATTTATTCGCTGAAACCGGCGTCTTCGAACTGATGCTAAAAGGCGCCCTGTCACATACCGGAACAACGCCAACGGATGCTTTTTTGGAACCTTTTCGGGGTCAACAGAAAAACCTCAGGCGATACGTGGGGTTCTATCATTCCTATTTCTGCACACCTTCATGGGAAGGAAAGATCTTTTGTTCATTGATCCGAATTCAGGAAGTTGATGGGCTGTTCACGATCCGCTCCCGAGAAATTGCTACGTCTCCAGACAAAAGCACGCACCAGATTTCACGCTATGCCGGTTTGGTGACAATGCGCGGAAACAGGATATTCGTGACCGAGCACGAGCTTACGCGCGAAGGTAGCGTTGCCAATACGATTTTGTATTCCGCACACCGTCAACAGCTGAAATATCTGCGAGGCATGACAATGGGCGTCGCATGGCGCCCATACCCGCATCCCTACGCTGCCAAGGCAATCTGGAAACGATTGCACGAGCGTGTAACCGCCCGTGAGGCAATTGCTGCTTGTGGAATCTATCCTGCCCAAAGCAATAGGATTGATCCAACCGTCAGAAAGCACCTTCACGAGGCTTGAGGCGGTCGTTGAACTAAAATAAACTCTAATTTTTAGGTAGTTGCTCGTGTGGACCGCAAACTCCAAGTTTGAATTTGACGTCTCACTCTACCAGCAATTCAACGTCACCTGTTGTATTGAGAGCAAACCGATGTTAGTTCCAGACCGCATAAACGTTTGTTTCACGCAGAAGTTCGAAGCCCTTAAAGCTGGGTTTAGGTCCTATTTTGGCTGGGACGCTACCCACTCTCAAGGACGTTATGCTACAAGTTTGGCAGTGCCTAAACGGCAACTACGCCGGGCATTGAATCCTGTCGTTGGCGAGCGTCCGTTGAATCCATGACAGAATTTCAGATGGGCGACTTTTTTTACGATCTGCCTGTGACAACGGCAACAGGCATTCGCGCATTTCCGCCACGCGGAGGGGGTTGGCAGCAAGCTCATCCAGTGCCGCGGCAAGAGCATCAATATCGTAGGGGTTCACCAATACCACACCTTTGTCCGGCACCTGCCACCTGACGTCGGGAATATCCGACGTCACTGCAGGAAGCGCGCAAGCCATGGCCTCAGCGATGGCGTTGCAGCAGCCCTCGGCCAGAGTTGGAAGGGCCAGCACATCGGCGGCATTCAGCCATAACGCAAGGTCCTCATGGCTGACGCTCCCTGTCTTGATGACTCCTGGAAAGTCTGGCACCAGCGGTCCAGAACCTAGAAACGCAGCTTGGACAGGCTTTGTCATTTTGTGCAGCGCTGCGTTAAGCCGGGATGCTCCTTTGCGGTCGTAATAGTGGCCTACGTAGACCGGGATGAATGCATCTTGGCTCAGCCCAAGCTTTTGTCGACATTCGACCTTATCCATCGGACGAAACCGTGCCCAATTCGGGAAATTCAATATCAGTTCCACGCGTGATGAATCGGCACCCAGCTCTATCGCCTCATCCTGCAATCGCGGTGATACACAGACAATCCCTGCCGCGTCACGTATAACTGTGCGGCGCATCTCAACCGTATCGGTTGTGCCTTTCAGCAGAGAATGGGACTCGCCCAAAGCCACGAAGTAGGGCAGCCCCTTTTCCCGAGCAACGACACGGGCAAACTGCCCAGACTCGGCAAATTGAGCGTAGATCAGATCGGGTCGCTTACCACCACGCAACCCCGAGAGGATATTGTCGTTGTGGCGGTCTAGCAGCAAGCGGTAGAGCCCTTTGGGTAAATGCTTGGCAAATGGGGTGCCTAACGTCGGCACCAGATCTGTATTGACGCCGGGGATTGAGACATCTTCGCGGAGAGATCGTCCTTTGAGGCGCTCAGAAAGGGTAGTCGCGCTAATCACATCGACAGCAACACCTTGGGCACTCCAGCCCTCGGCAAGGTTGGCAACAAAACGACCGGATTCCGGTTTATAGGGGCGGGGATAGACTGGCGAGACAATGCGGATGCGTTTTGGATAGATCATGAGGCGGTTTTCACCAGTGTTTCCGGGTTGAGTACCTCGGGCATCCAAATGTCCTTGGTTTCTGGATATATTTCTGCGCAAAAATTGTAAGTCGGATCGAAAATGATGCGCAATTGTTCTTGGGTCGCGTCACCGACGTATTCAGCTTTGGCATGCACATTCACCTGCCGTTCTGCATGCTCGGGGCAGAAGGCGACACCCGCAAACTCGGACAGGCGGGCGATTTCATCTCGCTGAAAGATCGTTTCGTAAAAGCCGAAGAACAACTGATCTTCGGCAAAAACTTGTCGCAACGCAGTTACGGTGCGTTCGTAGTCAGCTCGCAGTCTCGCTTCGGGTGATTGTGCATAAGCCAGTACAGCGGTATCCAAATCGCCATCTAGCTGTACAGCTTCGGTGCGGGTGTTTTTGCGTCGGTTCATCTGTGCTGCAGAAACGCATCGCGTCACCGGATCGCGCATGAGAAACATAGCTTTCATAGGAATGCCGCGATGGGCAAAGCCGTCTCGAATGGTTTCTAGTACTGACGCTGGTAGACCTGCATAAGCTGGAGTGATGTCGCCAGTTAAAGCAATCCCAGGACGATTGAGCAAGTCCTTGAAGAAATCGAAGTAACCTTCAAGATCATCCTGTAACGCGCCGCGAACCGCAGAGACAGACGGAGACCGGCGGAGCGCGCGGCGCAGTAAGGATTCACCTGCGTTTCGTAGACCTGATCGCCCACGATGATCGTAGTGTGCCATTTCTGGCAAATGGACCGAATCCCAGACGTGGTATTCCTTTATCGGACCAAAATCTGCATTCGAATCCGCAGCGAGATAGGAATGCACCCAGGTCGAACCGGATTTTTGCGCACCCAACCCGAGAAGGAAACAACCCTGATCGCTCATGCACTTGTAACCTTGTCTGCAGACTTAACCTTGTTCCAACGCAGCGCCTGTTTGAATTTCTTGATGGGTTCGGCGGTAACACGAAACGGCCATTCGCCCATTCGGATCATCTCTGACCTGATTGCAGGTCGCGGAAAGGAAAAGAGCCGATCGTATCCCAGCATCTCAAGCAGCGCGCCGCCGTTGTTCGCTTCGAAGATTTCGATCTCACGCTGTGAGAGGGTTGTACGCCAGCTTTCGACGCGATCGGCAGAAGGAGCTTCGCCGACAAGTTGGTGTTGATGGCGAGTGTAGTCGGGCACTTCAAATCCGCTAGAAGCGCTCAGCTCTTCTGGGGTAACGCTGCGTTTCTCGCCTGCGGTCAGAAAAGTTAGCAACGAGCTCCAATCATCCAGATGTCCGCGTGCCAAATCCTCATACCGGACGGTTACGCAGCAATCCGGATGTCTCAGGCTTGCAGCAAGCCCCGGCGCTGTACGTGCGGCCCACCACCATGATGCGTGCATTGGGTTGCGCGGTCCCCATTCCAACCCCCGAACCGAGGAGAAGACTGCCCGCCCATCTCGAACCAAGTTAACGAACCGGGCGTTGGGGAATGCTCGCCGCAAAATGCTAAAATCTTCGAAGTTAATCGGGGTGTGATCTACCCAGATTGGCGCAGTGCCAACGGGGACGCCTTCGGGAAAAACCAAATGGCTCAAAAAGCTAGCGGCATCATTACATTTCAACAGTGTTTCACGCGCCGGGCGATCCCTCCAAAGTCGATAAGACCGCTCATTGTCGAGTACTTTGACTGCGACCTCGGGGCCATTAACCGCTAACGCCCGCAAGGCGGGGCGTTTGAACTGAGATTCAGGCATCACTCGACCGTTCAGCAGTGCCCCTATGCGATCCCCCAAAAAGGTCGTTCCACTTCTGGGGCAAGCGCCGATGAAAATGGGGCGTACTGAAGTTGGTTCGGTCATGAAATTCTCGTGCGGGCAATAGAAAGTTGCGTCAAGCCATGGCTGGCTGAGCTATGTTAAATGGCTAAGCGGAAATTAATTCGTTTTGAATATTACTGTTATCGAAAAATTCAGGCTGGATTGATCCTCTTAGACACCAAATCGGAAAGAACTTGAATAGTGAACATATGAAAATAGGCGCAGAACTAGACTGTTGCATTTTCGTGATTGGCAATTTCCTCGTCCGAAAACCGTCGTGAAATCTTTTTCGCCGGGTTCCCGGCAACAACGTCGTAGCTTTCGACATTCGAGTTTACCAGTGAACCTGCACCAATGACAGCTCCTCTGCCGACAGTGATTCCGCTCAACAATATCGCGCCAAATCCTATCCAGACATCGTCCTCGATACAGATCGTGCTTTCGGGTGTGTCGCTGTCCTGATCGTCGCTGTAGATCCACGAAGCTTGGGTAATCGGCACGCCGACTTGCTTCATGTCATGATCCCGCCGACCCACAATGCCAACATAGCTAGATATCAGAACGTTGCTTCCAATGGTTCCATTGCAAGCCATGTAGAAGTTTCGCCCGATATTGACGTTGTCACCAATTTTTAATTGATCGGGGGCCTGAATGTGCCCTTCCACACCGATAACAAAGCTTTTTCCGACACTCACATTCGCCCGAATTGCAGTGTATCTGTTCATCGCTCGATAAGCGTTTCGCACATATTTCATTTCACGTGCCCCGCCCGATGGATGCCACCTGTTTGGCACGTCGTTTTACCCGACCCAGCTGGGAGATGACCTTTTGCAATTTCACATCCCGTGAGCTTCTGATCGAATCCAACGCTTTGAAGTCCAGCACAACTTCTGACGGCAATTTAGGTGAAAACGAGGCCAACTCTTGGTTCTTGTGCAAAAAGCGATAAGGGTTGAGAGGGCTTGCATGTGTACCCGCAAACATACCTGCGTTCCGCACTAGGCTAACGGGCGGGGCTAGTGAAACGCCGCCTTGCAAAAAAATCTCTAGGTACCAGTTCACGTACCAGCTGCTTATTAAGCCAAGGTCGTCAAGCTCGAGAATGGATGAGAAATCCCGAAGACCAAGAACGTCAAAATAAGTTCTGAAACTTTTGGACCCGACGACAGCGTGATCCCTCGAGCCAGACGCGAAACGCTCCCAAGATGTTTTCCAGGTTGCCCAGCCCCAAGGATGAGGAAATGGAACAAAAAATGCGTCCCGCCGCTCCTTAAAACTCGCGACGTCGTACATATAGCCAGAAATACTCCAAACCCGGTCATCCGAAGCAAACTTTGCCAGAGCCTGATTGAAAAAATGCAGCGTCTGCGGCGATAGGATAAGATCGTCTTCCAGGATGATAGCGCAATCATTTTCCCTCAACTCGTCAGAAACACCTTTACTGATCGAAGCTTTCAGGCCCAGATTTCTTTCCCTCACGTGAATTGTCTTATTGGGGTGTTCCAGATTTTGAATAACTTCGCGAACGCGTTTCACCATTTTGGTATCTTTGGCGGTTCTCGGCCCGTCAATGAACACATTCAGAGGTGACTCCAAAAATTCAGGACATCGCTTTAGTGACTGCAAGGTTTGAGATAATCTATCCGGTCTGTTGTAAGCAAAGATCAAAATAGGCGCGTAACTGTTATTCATCTTTTGATCTAGCGATTTGGAAGTTTCGAACATGTATCAACTCAGATGACCTTTTTTTCAACCAATGCTATTCAAGATTTTTTGCTGCCAACAAAACGTGCTTTATCCTGGATGGCCCTATACCCACGCCTACGGCCCAGTTGCCACGGACCGGGACCGGCAATTGGATCGCGCATTACCTGCATCAGGCTTAAAGTGTTAGACAGATTGATCGTCGCGGTGGACAATGACACTCCCAATACTGCCGCAACAGGCTCATTTAAAGCCCAAGCCAAAAGCAGACAGAAGCTTGCGATGCCAAAGCCCAGAATATTTGCGGTGAGGTTGCGTTTTTCATTGCCGCTTTGAGCAAGAATAGCCCCGACTGGACCAACACAGAGGTTCACCGCCGCACCGGCCATGATGATAACGGTATAGAGCAGGAACGGTGGGTCTGTGGAAAATGGCAGCTGGACAAAGAAATAGAGGCCGGCAAGCGATAGGACACCAATCACGAACAGCCCAGCGTTCAATCCCAACATTGAGCGATAGAGGCGCCAGATATTGCCCCTGGAACTGCCGGCAACGCGCGGAAGTACATACATGCGAGCTGGCTCGTTGAGGTAGCTCAGTAGATTGCCAAAGCGCAATGCAAGAGCAAAGAACCCGGCCGTTTCAGCACCAAACAACGCCAAAACAGCCAACGTGGTTCCGTGAACCCGGGCAAGGCCAATACTTTGATAGGCTAGAAAGTGCCACTGCTCAGAACCCAGCAACAATCGCATGCGCCCAGGAGCCGCTCGGTGTTGCGCACGACATTCTGCCCAGAAATCACGCAGAAGAACCGCCAAAACCGCGGCAGCCAGAAAATATCCTAAAGCCAAGAACGCTACTGCCTGAATGTGTCTGGGCACTGAAAGGTAGTTGTCCAACGGTAAGGAGAAAAATCCCAGACTTACCAACAAAGGTAGTACGCCTCCGACCAGTGTCACCAGCACCTGACGTCTTTGGGCTACGACAACCTGAATCAGGATTTGCATGATGTTAAAACTCAGCAACAGCATTACAAACGCGACGGCGCCGTAACTGGTCAGCTTACCGAACACTGGCTTTGCCAATATCGTAAACCCGATTAGGGCGACGACCACCGAGGCTAAGATCGCCGCTCGGACAAAAGTATGGAAACGCTTCGGAAAGTTCGGATCAGTGCGAAAGTGACGTACCAAAACGTTGTCCGCACCAAAGCGCGCGCCCAACCCTAAAAGAACCTGCGCGCTGATGAAAGCCGAAACTAGGCCGAAACCTGCAACCCCCAACTCAGCCGCCCATAGTGTAGTCTGCGTCAACGACAAAAGAATGACTGCCAAACGAAGCGTGATCATACGCAACGCAAATACCAAAATATTTTTCACGCGATCTTACCCTTTGAGGAACGTCCGTTGGGTGCTGGCAAACCTACAACGATCAAATAAAGCATCATTGCTTGAGGGAAATGAAACTCCAACCGCATCAACATAAAAACGATGAAAAGCGCGAAGCCCTTTCGTCCAAGTCGCCAGACTGCGATGCCACCAATGGTTGCAACTGCAATGGCACCCACCAGACCGCCTTGAAACAGAAAATAGAAACCAAAGCCCATGGATTTGGAGTAACTACAATGAAAGCACTCTGCGTATCGGTTCCCGAATATTGTAGATAAGAAGTCTCGCGTTTTAACATCTTCGACAAGCTGTGCCTTAATGTAGATACTGATATCGTTCCCGCCACGGTCAACCAGGCGTTCAGTCAGAAATTCCATCGATTGCAAGCCCAAAAGCGGCAGAAGTTGCAAAATCAGCACAGGGATCAGGCCAAGTCCCAGTACAAGCAAAAACAGAGATCTCGCCGTCAGTTTGCTGGTCAGAATAATCGACACCACCACAACCACAGCCAATAGCGCCGCCGTGATCGACAGCGTTCCAGCCAATAGAAACACAGCAAACCAATGGAACAGAGTGGGCATTCGATCGCCCATCAACGACAACACCGTTAACGCCGCGAAATTGACTGCGAAGGACCCTGGCTCCGAATGGTGTCCACCATAGCGGGTCAATCCCCATGTGGTTATTACCCCCTCACGGTCGACGCCGATATAGTTAAACACTGATGGGTCGAATGGTATTCCCAGTTGCCCCCAAAATATTACTTCGCCCATGTACAGCATCGCATTCAGCCAGGCTGCGTAATAAGCATAAGTTGGAAGGTTTTGGAGGAACCCGCCCACCGGCAGCGTTAAGACAATAAGGGTAAAGCCAAGCAGGATGATGACGTATTGCACGGTGGCCGTGGAAAGGGTCGCCAGAAGTACCGGAACGAGTATCAGTAGAAGTCCGAGCCGTGCGGGGCTGCTGGGGGCAAGAGTACTTGCAGAACCCCTCCGGCCGCCGATAATCACAAGCGCCAAAGACAGGATCGGCAAGTATAAGATGACAAACTGGCTGGCGCTGGTGACGTTGCCCTGAGAGAAAGTAACAAACAACAGCAACGTGCCCGCCGCTGTCTTGGTAAATGACGCACTTTGGTTCTGCCTGGGACTCAGTTGCCAGTGGCGTTCGACACCCTGTGCGTTAGGACTGTTAACCATTTTTCAAATTCTCAAGGGTTGTCAGAGCTGGGAATACCAGAAGCAATATAATGTACGGTTTGTTGAACTAATTTTCACGGAACGTGCAAAAGTACGACTTTCAGATTGCAGAAACACCATTACCGATCAGGTAAGATGCCCTGCGTGCAAGAAACTCCGAACCTAGACTGTTTGACCTTCATCGTATGAGTCCACCCATTACCGCAATACCGGCTAGGCGAAAAGTCTTTTGACCGGGACTTTGGTGCTGGAAATACCCAATCCTTCTCATTGCGCCAAGAAGTGTGAAGTGCAACGGCTTTCGTGGGACCGAGATACTTATTGCCGCCTGAACATACGCCCCGCAGAAACAGTTGGATTGTGAGTTTTCTTGAAGTACCGATGCGTGTTCGCGAGAAGCCGTATTCGGTTAAACAAAAAAGCTCTCAGTGTCTCCCCAAGTTACATTACTCGTCAGTTGCCTCTATCGCCTCAAAGGCGTTGAACCAATTTGACGGCAACCAACACTTTGACCCGGATTAACCCGCCAACTGCAATTCACGCCATCTGTGGCAGCTTACTGCATGTCCAGCCTCGCAGGTCTCCAAATGCGGCTCTTCCCGCTTGCACAGGTCAGTGGCAAAAGGACAACGTGTGTGAAACTGACAACCACTGGGGCGATTGGTTGGCGACGGGATCTCACCTTCAAGTTTCTGCGCTTTGCCGCGATCATCCGGGTCCAGAGACGGGATCGCTGAAAACAGTGCTTTGGTGTATGGGTGACGCGGCGATTGGAATAGCTGGCGCGTTGGCGCGCTTTCCATGATCTGCCCCAGATACATCACGGCGACATGATCGCAGGTATGGGCCACCACCGACAGGTCATGACTGATGAACAGATAAGTCAGCCCCATCTCATCCTGAAGCGACTTTAACAGGTTCAGGATGTCGGCCTGAATTGACACATCCAGTGCCGCGACGCTTTCGTCTGCCACCACAAACCGGGGTTTGGACACCAGAGCGCGGGCAATGGAAATCCGCTGACGCTGACCGCCAGAAAAAGCATGTGGAAACCGGCGCAAATGTTCCAGGTTCAGCCGACACAAGCTGGCGATTTCGCGCACACGTTCGTCCACCTCTTCGCGCGAGTTGCACAGACCCATAACTTCCAGAGGTTCGGCAATGATGTCGCGAACGGTCATACGCGGAGATAGCGCAGCATACGGGTCTTGAAAAATTAGCTGTGCACGGCGGCGGTATTCCTTCAGGTCGGCCCCGGCCAAATTGCCCAGATCATAGCTGACCTCTCCATCATCATAATGGGCGGTGCCACCGGTGATGGGTGCCGCATTCAGCAGGGCGCGGCCAAAGGTTGTCTTACCCGAACCGCTCTCACCTACCACACCGAAAAAGGACCCGCGGGGGATCGACAGCGAAACTTCGTTGACCGCCATCAGGGTACGCTTGTTGAAAATCTTCCCGCCGACAGGGAATCCAACCGACAGGTCCTGGGTTTCGATCAGATTGTCGTTGCTCATGCGGATTGTCTCTCGTCACAAAGGTGGCAGGCTGTGCGATGGTTTTCACCAGTGTCCGACCAGCCCGGCACAATCGTTTTACAGACATCGCCAACGATTTTGCTGCAACGGGTATGGAAAACGCAGCCTTCAGGCCGTTCCAGCGGCGAAGGGATATCGCCTGGCACCGGCATCAATGGCTTGTCCAGATCGTCCAGCTGTGGCAGCGCGTCGATCAGCCCTTGGGTATATGGGTGATAGGGGTTGCGGATCACCTCGCGGACCGGGCCTTGTTCGATCATCTTGCCCAAATACATCACCGCCACCTTGTCGGCTGTCTGTGCGACCACCCCAAGGTCATGGGTGATAAAGATGATGCCCATCCCGAATTCATCCACCAGATCCTTCATCAGGTCGATAACCTGAGCCTGTATCGTTACGTCCAGCGCCGTGGTGGGCTCGTCCGCGATCAAAAGCTTTGGTTTGGTCGATAACGCCATGGCAATCATCGCCCGCTGACGCATGCCGCCCGACATTTCAAATGCGTATTGCCCAAACCGAGTGGACGCATCGGAAATACCGACGCGGTCCAGCATCTCGATCGACAGTTCACGGGCCTGTTTTTTGGACATATCCGTGTGAATCAACAACTGCTCGACCATCTGGCTGCCGATTGTCATTGCAGGTGCGAAACTGGCCATCGGTTCCTGAAAGATCATGCTGATCGCCCCGCCACGCACGACTTCCATATCTCGCGGGCGCTGCAAGGCAAGGACATCCACCGGTCCGCTGTCCAGATGAAGCGTGATACGGCTTTCCGGCGCGTAGACTGCATTGCCTGGATTAAGCTTCATCAGCGATTTTGCGGTCACGGATTTGCCCGAGCCACTTTCACCCACAAGGCCCATGACCTCGCCCGGTGCCAGCGAAAATGACACGTTGTCGACCGCGGTGATCAGCCCTTCGTCGGTCTTGAATTGCAGCGTCAGGTTTTCGACGTCGATCAGGCTCATTTACGGGTCTCCGAATAGGGATCGGCAGCATCGCGCAGCCCGTCGCCCACAAAGACGAAGGCCATGACAAGCGCGATGAAGAAGAGGACCGGGATGAAGTACCAATGATAATTCAACAACACATCCGCTTTGGTCACGTTCTGCAACATAACACCCAATGAGTTCACCGGGTCTTTGAGGCCCAGCCCAATAAAGCTGAGCGCCGTTTCCGACAGGACCACGTAGGGGAACGAGATGACCAAGTCGACGATGATATAGCTGGTAAAGCTTGGCAGAAGATGCCGCCTGATGACGTGACCGGCGGGTGCCCCGCACAATTGCGCGGCCAGAACGTATTCCTGATTACGCTCGGTCAGCAGATGGGTCCGTACCCGTCGGGCCAAGGTTGGCCATCCCACCAGCCCGAGGATCAGGGTTATGACGAAAAATCGGGTTTCAGCCGACCATTCGGGTGGAATAAAGGCGGCTATAGCCATGAAAAGGGGGATAGACGGTACTGTCCTGACCGCGTCGGTGATCATCTGGATCACACTGTCTATGGCCCCGCCATAATATCCAGCCACGCCACCAATTATCAAAGCCAACACGAACGAGATCACCACGCCTAACGTGCCCACCTGAAGTGACGTCCAGACCGCGTGCAGTGTGCGTGAAAAGATGTCTTTTCCTGCGCTGTCAGTGCCGAAAAGATGGACATAGCCCTGATCCATGCCAAACAGATGGATGTTGCCCGGAATGAACCCAAACAGTTTGTAGCTGTCGCCGTGGACGAAAAACTGCATGTAGCGGCGTTCATCCTCGTTTATCTTTTCGACCCAGCGAAAGTTAGTGGCAATCGACCGCTCGCGCGTCACCGTGTGCAGAAACGGGCGGATCGAACAGCCGTTCTTGTCGCAGAATTTCGGTATCTGAGGGGCCCCGTTCAGGTAATCCTTGTCCCGTCCTGCGACCGTTGGATCGTATGGCGACAAAAACGGCGCAAAGAGGCCCGACAGGATCAGAACAACCAAAACGGTGGCCGCGATCATCGCCGCGCGCTGCTTTTTGAACCTGGCCCAGATCAGCTGTCTTTGCGACGCCGTGAAATACGCTTCCTTGGCCTTCTGATCGTCGATTTTCGTGGAGGCTTTTGCAGACATGGATCTTACCTCAGAATGCTCTTGCGCACACGCGGATCAATCACAGCCAACAGGATATCCGTGGCGAAATTGAGTGTGACGATGGCGGCTGTTAGCAGGAAGATGATGGCGCCTGCCAGTTGTTGGTCGTTCGACCGTGCCAGAGCCTCCAGCAGCAGCGACCCGGCCTCGGTCAGTGTCAGGATCAGGGCGACAATGGGCAGTTCGTTGAAGATACGGTTCAGGTCAAATCCCAGCGAGTTGACAATTGGCCCAAGCGCATGACGGGCGGGGTAGCGCCACAACAAACGCGGGCCATAAATCCCACGCGCCGCAGCTGCGGTTACGTAAAGCTTGCCGATCTCATCCGACATCAATGCGCGCACGGTCTGCAACGCAAAGGCAGTCGCGGACCAGCCCAGAATGAATATGGGCAACCAGGCATGTTTCAGCAGGTCCACGAACTTGGCCCATGACCAGGGGGCCTCGCGATATTCGGGGCTGAACAAGCCGGTGAGTGTCTCGCCAAAATAGATTGTGGAAAACAGCATCACCATCAGCGCCAGCAGAAAGTTGGGCATGGCCAGACCCAGATAGCTGATCAGGCGCAGAGAATTGTTGAGGAATGCGTTCTTGGAAGCAGCCGAGATAATACCCACGGGTAGCGCGATCATATAGGCCAGCGTCAACGATCCAAGGCAGATCCACAGCGAGATCCAAAACTTGTCGCCCAATAGCTGTGCGATATTCACGCGTAATATGCAGCTTTCGCCGAAATCACCGCGGAAGGCACCGCTCAGCCAACTGGCCCAGCGTGTCAGGAACGGGCGATCAAGCCCTAGTCGGGCCCGTTCGGCCTCGATATCCGCCAGTGTGATGGCCGAGCCTTGGGTATTTTTATAGGCAAGATAGCGTTCGGCACAATCGCCCGGCACAAGCTCCATCAGCGTGAACACGATGAGTGATACCAATACAAGTGTGACCACAGCCATCACCGCACGCGTGGCGGCAAAGCGGGCGAATTGGAGCATGTCTTTGTTCCTGGCTAGCATTTGGAACGGGGCGCGAACGCCCCATTCCGTCATCTCAGATCAAGGATCGGATTACTCGGACAACCACCACTGAGCAGGGCGATACGGATAGGTCCGATAGAACTCGTACGACTGCGTCTTGAACTCGGTGAAGTTCTGCAGATTGTTCGAGTGGTAGATCGGTGCCGGCGAGTTGACCGTACCAATGAACAGCAGTTCGCTGGTCATTATCTCAACCATTTTCTGAGCGGCAGCAATGGATGCGTCCGATCCAGGTGCGCTGGATTGATAAGTATCCAGAGCGGCTTTCAGATCGGCAACCCAAGCGGGCGGCTCGACACCGTTTTCACCGTTCGAGCTGATGTATTCCGCCCAGAGCATCCCGGTTCGAACATCGAAGTACCCGTCAAACGGGGGAACCCAGATTTCGCCGTCGCCCAGAACCGAACCGGCAGGCTGGCTCTTGAGCCACATACCCATATCCAACGTATTGGCCGATTGCGCCGCGCGGAACTCATCAGAAGTAACCTCTTTGATCGCGGTGTTGACGCCCACGTCTTTCCAGTTCTGAGCGATGAGTTCCACCAGTTGAGCAGAGGCTGACTGCGTCGAGAACTGCCAGTCCAGCACAAGCGGGTCACCGTTTGGCAGATCGCGGAAACCGTCACCGTTCTGATCGACTAGGCCGACCTCATCGAGCAGAGCATTGGCACGATCCTGATCAAAACCAGCCTCGTACTCTGACCATTTGGCATCAATGAAGTCCGGGCGCGGTGAGAACCCGATATACTGTGTCGGCTCACCCAGTCCAAAAGCGGTAACTTCGTTCAGCTGATTGCGGTCCATCGCAACCGACATGGCCGTTCTGAAACGGATGTCGTTGAAGAGCGCGCGTTTGGCCTCATCCTCGGCGGTCACGTTGAACGTCAGCACCGGATAGCCGATCGCGGGCTTTACTTCCAACGTGTAGTTGCCGCTTTCCTGACCCTCCAAAAGAACCGGAGCAGATGTCAGGTTCACACCCTGAGATTTGTAATCCACCTCGCCGTTCAATAGCTTGAGGTTACGCACCTCTTCATCCGGTACATATGTTTCATCCATTTCCGAGATATAGGGCAGTTGGTTACCCTGTGTGTCGACCTGGAAGAAGTAAGGGTTGGCGACATAGTGGCGCCCTTCGGTGCTTTCCTTCACAAGAATATGACTTTCAAGGGTCGGCATAGCATCCTTGGGCAGACCCGCCAGCTTGTCACCTGCCGTCAGCATTGGTGACGGCGTATCCATCCAGTCCGAGTTACCGTAGTAGGCCTTGATCAGTTCATAACCGTTTTCATACCCAAGCGCCTGTGCGTTGGCGTCCGCATTTTCATCCAACGCCGGGTGGAACTTTTCGAAGAAATGCTTGGGCTGGAAGGGTTGCACATAAGTGAACGAAAACGTCTCGGTCAGGCCCGGCTTGGGTGCGGCCAGCGTAAACTGCACCGTGGTGTCATCTACCGCTTCGACCTTCATGGGTTCACCGCCAGCCAGTGCGTAATCCTTGGCTTCGGCGATGACATTGGTGTCCATCATCAGGTTGTCATACCAGAACACGACATCCGCCGCGGTGAACGGCGCCCCATCCGACCACTTGTGACCTTCGCGCAGATGCACGGTCAGTTGAGTGAAATCATCGTTCCATTCCCAGGACTTGGCCACATTGGGCACCAAGGTTTGAAGATCGTCGGAATACCGGAACAGGTTCACGTGACGTACAGACAGGAAGTCTGACGTGCCGCTTTCGGTGGCGTTGGACAGCGCATCCAGAACCCCACCATACTGACCGATCGAGTCATATGGCACGATGACCAAAGGCTCGGCCGGCAGACGATCCGCCACCGCGGGCAGGTCGCCATTGCCGCGGATTTTACCATTTAGATCTGCAATGGCTGGGTTTTCTGCAAAGTTCAGCGTACAGCCCGCGGCCGACTGAAACTCTGCCAGATCAAATTGCTGCGGATAAGCACCATCAGATAGGCCCTGCATATCTGCAACTGTCGCTGCCGGACAGTTCGCCCAGGCAGTTCCCCCCAGAGTGACCAAGGCCACACCTGACATCAGAAGCTGTTTCATGTTTTCTCCCTACGGTAACGTCAGTTTCGTTTTTATTTGCTTGTGAAACCGATTAGTTGACTGCAGCAACGTCGGTTCTCTTCTTCTTTTTCTTTTTTTTGCCACGCAGCGCAGCGACATGGACTGTAACCCCCGCATCCTTCAAAGCTGTGGCGAAAGTTTCAGACGGGGGTATGTCGGTCACCAAATCGGTCACCTGGTCAAATCGGCAGGATACATTAGTCGCTTTTTCCCCGAATTTCGTGTGATCGGTTGCGACAATCATGCGCCGCGTATTTTTAAGCAACGCGCGCGTCAACTCAGCCTCCAGCGGGTTCGAAGCCAACACGCCGCCGGAAAGCGATATGGCATCCGCACCGCAAATCACCGCATCATAACTGTATTGGCAGGCCAGTTCCTCGGCCGCACGACCAAAACTGCCGCGTTCGGATCGAATAACCTCACCACCGGCAAGGATTGCTCGCGTTCCGTTGTGATCAGCCAGTGAGGCGACAACCGATAGCGAGTTGCTGACCACGGTTAGGTTTTTCAGATCGCGCAGCTGCTCGGCAACATGGGTGGTCGTTGAGCCCACCGTAATGAACAGCACCATGCCGTCTTCGATCATTTGGCTGACCTTGTTGGCAATAAGCGTCTTTTCTTCGGCGTTTTGCTCCAACGCCCCGGAAAACATCGGCGTGTCCTGCGCCCGGGAAAGATAGGTACCCCCATGCACCCTCTCAACCATGTTTTTTTGCGCCAGCGCTTTGACAAGTCGACGAACAGTTTCCTCAGAAACGTCCATAACCTGCGCAATCTGGGTATTGCGCGCCGAGCCCCCCAACCTTGCCAGGACATCTAGAAGTTCACGGCCCCGATGAGGGATATTATCGCTATCGTGATCCATTTTTTAAGCCCAACATAGTTTCACTTAAAAATCCACAAAAATTGTGAATGTTTTGTGACAATATTTGAATTCCGGGGGTTTATTTATATTTTCCAATAAATCCGGTCATCGGCTGAAAAGCGTCTGGTCTACCAATATATGTACACTTGACTGCTTTTGTCCGGTAAGACCTACCGGCCTCACCCTGTGGAACACCACTGGTGATTATTAATTCTGGCCCCGGCAGAGTGTCCGCCGAGGCCCTTGCTTTCATAACGCTGCTTCGAACAGTGTTCTTAGATTTCTTTCAGTCAGCTCAACGGGATTCCCACCGCATGATGGGTCGATGATTGCGCCTTGGACCAGTTCAGGGATTGCGGCCTCGGTCACGCCCAGGTCAGACAGTTTGCGCGGAATACCCAAATCGTCGTTGAAGGTCTGCACAAAGGCGCGGAAGCCGTCAAAGCCGCCGTCGATGCCCAGATAATCGGCTGCCATCTGGAACCGGTCAGCAATGGCAGGGGCGTTAAACTCCAGCACGCCGGGCATGCAGACCGCGTTGGTAGTGCCGTGATGGGTGTTGAACACCGCCCCGATGGGGTGGCTCATGGCGTGGATCGCGCCCAGACCTTTCTGGAAACCGGTGGCGCCCATCGAGGCTGCGCTCATCATATGTGCGCGGGCTTCGAGATCGGTGCCATCGGCATAGGCGCGCGGCAGATACTCTTTGACCAACCGCATGCCTTCCAGCGCGATGCCCTGGCTCATCGGATGGTAATGCGGGCTTGAGAATGCCTCGACACAGTGGGCAAAGGCATCCAGACCGGTGCCTGCGGTGATAAATTTGGGCATGCCCACGGTCAGTTCCGGGTCGCAGATCACCACGCTCGGCAGAACCTTGGGGTGGAAGATGATCTTCTTGGCATGCGTCTCAGAGTTGGTGATGACGCTGGCGCGCCCAACCTCAGACCCTGTTCCGGCGGTGGTTGGCACCGCGATGATCGGGGCGATAACATCCGCATCGGCGCGGGTCCACCAGTCGCCGATGTCTTCAAAATCCCAGACCGGACGCGTCTGACCGGCCATGAAGGCCACCATCTTGCCCAGATCCAGCCCTGAGCCACCGCCGAACGCAATCACCCCGTCATGACCACCAGCGTTATAGGCGGCAACCCCGGCTTCAAGGTTCTTTTCATTCGGGTTCGGGTCAACGTCGCTGAACAGACCCCGGCCCAGACCGGCGGCCTCCATGATGTCCAACGTCGCCGTGGTGATCGGCAGGTCGGCCAGCCCTTTGTCGGTGACCAGCAAGGGCTTTTTCATCCCCGCTGTGGCACAGGCCTCGGGCAATTCTTTGATGCGCCCAGCACCGAATTTGATCGCGGTCGGGTAAGACCAGTTTCCAACAAGGCTCATGATGTCACCTTCTTCAGATGGTAGGATTTGGGGCGCGTCAGGTTGTGATAGCCGATGACCGAAAGGCCGCCGCCGCGCCCGGTGTTCTTGCAGCCGGTCCAGCACAGGCCGGGGTCCAAATAATCGGCCCGGTTCATGAACACGGTGCCGGTCTCGATCTGGTCGCCAACACGGGCCGCGCGATCCACGTCGCGGGTCCACAGGCTGGCGGTCAGGCCAAATTCGCTGTCATTCATCAGCGCAATCGCTTCTTCGTCGGATGAGACCTTCATGATGCCCACCACCGGACCAAAGCTTTCATCCCGCATCACCCGCATTTCATGGGTCACATTGGTCAGAATCTGCGGGGTCAGATAAGCACCACCGTCATCCTCAGCGAAGGTGTCGATATGGGCCACCGCGCCATCGGCGACCGCCTCGGCGATCTGCGCGCGCACCTCATCAGCAAAGCGCACATTGGCCATCGGGCCAATCGTCGTATCGCTGTCCAGCGGATTGCCCAGCTTGTAACCCTTCACGATTTCCACCGCCTTGGCGACAAAGTCGTCATAGAGGGCTTCATGCACGTAAATCCGCTCGATCCCGCAGCAACACTGTCCGGCGTTGAACATCGCCCCGTCGATCAGCGTATCCACGGCGGCATCCAGATCGGCATCCTCCATCACATAGCCGGGGTCCTTGCCGCCCAGTTCGGTGCCCACACCGGTAAAGGTGCCCGCCGCCGCGCGCTCCATCGCCTGACCACCGCCGACCGAGCCGGTGAAGTTCACAAAGTCGAACGCATTGCCCGCGATCAGGTCATTTGTCACGTCATGGCTGAGGAACACGTTCTGGAACACATCTGTCGGCACGCCAGCTGCATGGAAGGCCTGTGCCATCCGCTCACCCACCAACAGGGTCTGGGTGGCGTGTTTCAGGATCACCGTGTTGCCCGCGATCAGCGCCGGGGCCACCGTATTGATTGCCGTCATGTAAGGGTAATTCCAGGGCGCCACCACAAACACCACCCCATGCGGGAGGCGCTTGATATAGCGTTTGAAGGTCTCATCCTCGCCCACCGCGATATCCGCCAGCGACGCCTCGGCGATCCCGGCCATATGGCTGGCGCGCTCGTTAAAGCCACCAAACTCACCGCCATAGCGCACCGGGCGGCCCATCATATGAGCCAGCTCGGGCACGATCTCATCATTCATCGTACCAACAGCCGCCACGCCCGCCATCACACGATCGATACGCTCCTCCAACGACCGCGCCGCCCAGTTCGCCTGCGCGGCACGTGCGCGCTCAGCCGCCGCAAAGGCGGCGTCCCGCGACAGAACCTCGCGTTCCGCAAAAACCGATCCATCAATCGGTGAGACACATTTCAACATCTGCCCCATAACCACTCCATTTCGAAAGACGGCAGGGTCCCCTGCTTCGTCTGGCCAAAAATACCTCGGGGGTCTGGGGGCAGAGCCCCCAGCCTGGCCCAAGCTCACGCCCGCTCGAACCCGCGGGCAACTTCCCAATCGGTTACCACGCGCTCGAATTCCTCGATCTCGACCTCTGCCGCGCGGGTATAGTGATCGACCACCTCATCCCCCATGGCCGCGCGCAACATGGCCGACCCATGCAGGGCGTTTCGTGCGTCCCTCAACGTACCCGGGATCATGCCGGTGTCGCCCTGATAGACATCGCCTTGGGCGGGCGGCTGCAGCTCCAGCCCTTCCTCGATCCCTGCAATTCCGGCGGCCAGCATCCCGGCCATCGCCAGATACGGGTTCATGTCCGAGCCCGGAATGCGGCATTCGACCCGCACCGCCTTAGTGCCATCGCCACACAAACGGTATCCGGCCGTACGATTGTCCACCGACCAAATGATCCGTGTGGGCGCAAAGGTGCCCTTCATGAAACGCTTGTAGCTGTTGATGTAGGGTGCCATGAAATAGGTGTAGTCCGGCGCGTATTTCAGCAGCCCCGCCATGTAGCTTTTCATCAGCGCCGACATGCCTAACACATCCGACTTATCGAAAAATGCCGGCTGACCGTCTGCCCACAGCGACTGATGCACGTGGGACGAACTGCCCACCTTGTCATGATGCCATTTCGGCAGGAAGGTCGCCGCATGACCATGCTGCCAGGCGATCTCTTTCACCGCGTTCTTGGCGATCGAGTGGTACTCCGCCGTCTCCATTGCCGCCGCGTATTTGATGTTCAGTTCTTCCTGACCGGTCTCGGCCTCACCCTTCGAGTTCTCGACCGGGATGCCCGCATTCCACAGATGGTTGCGGATCGGCCGCATCACATGCTCTTCCTTGGTGGTCTGCAGGATGTGGTAATCCTCGTTATAGCCCGATATCGGTTCCAGATCGCGGAACCCTTCCTTGCGGATTTGGTCAAAGCTTTTCTCGAACAGGAAAAACTCCAGCTCGGTGGCGCACATCGCGTCATAGCCCATGGCCTTCAAACGATTGACCTGTTTCTTAAGGATCGAGCCTGGCGCATGTGGCACTTCTTCGTGGGTATGGTGATCCAGCACATCGCACATCACCATCACAGTGCCTTCCAGCCACGGAACAGGGCGCAGCGTGCTGAGGTCCGGCTTCATGACGTAATCGCCATAGCCCCGCTCCCAACTGGTCGAGGCATAGCCATCCGGCGTTCCCATCTCCAAATCTGTCGCCAGCAGATAGTTGCAGCAATGCGTTTCTTCCCATGCGCCCGCAACAAAGTGACCCGCATGAAAGCGTTTGCCCATCAAACGTCCCTGCATGTCAACAAAACATACCAAAACCGTGTCAACATCGCCCGCAGTCACACGTGCCTTCAGTTCGTCGAGGTTGAAAGTTCCGCTCACGATTTATCCTCCTTAATCGCGATGTCGTTCAGTGCCGGTAACAGCAGGGTCAATACCTCTTCTGCTGCGACAGCAATCTCTTCATCGGTACGCAGTAGGTCGTTGCGCACTTCCAGCATTACATTTGGCAAATTTCGGCTAAGCGCATGCAGGCGTAGCGAATGGGTGACCCCATCAGTTGGGCCATAAGGCTCATTTCGCTCGGTTCGGCGGTTCGGAATACGATCCACATAATTCAGCATCGCATCCACAAGCCGACTGTCTTCATCATGCAACAAACCCAGCTCAACCGCACGCGGTTTGCCGAAATAGACCGGGGTAAATGAATGCACAGTCACGATCACCGTATCAGCCCGGCGCTTGTTCAAAACCTCGGACACAGCGGCGCAGAACGGATCGTAAACCGCAGCCGTACGCGCATCGCGCTGCGCTTGCGTCAGGCCTGTATTCCCCGGGACAATGATCTGTTCAGACTTCTCAGGCATTGCGCTTGCGGCTTCCGGGGGGCGGTTGCAATCATAAACCAAGCGCGACACGGTCGAGGCCACGACCGGCGCATCCAAAGCCTGCGAAAGCTTTAACGCCAGGCTTCGCGCACCCGGGTCCCAGACTGCGTGGCTTAGCCGGTCAGCTTCGGACAGACCCAGATCACTGTAGTCTGATGGAATCCGATGGCTCGCGTGTTCGCACAATAAGACCACTTTGCCCTGGCCCTCTTCGTTCAGTACCTCTACGGGCGCAATCATCCTTTCACCTCTGTATCTGAATCTTTTTGCGTCCGGGGCATTTCTTCGATCAGGCGTGTTTCCAGCAACTGACCATTCCGATAGAGGATCGGATAAGCCACCGCTGCGATGTGACTGTTGAATTCACGCAGCGCGCGCAACGTCTCAAGATGGATATCGCTGGTCTCAAAACTTTCCGTACTGCCATGCTGAAGCCGTTTGAGGTGACGCTTGCGGCTGTCACGCTCGGCCCGTTTGATTTCGGTCTTTTCGAGGCTCAGCAGGCGGGCACTTTCCAAATCATCCGAGATCAGCACGTTCGAGGCCAGTTTGAGATTGGCTAAAATACCCTCGTGCATTTCGACCAATTCTGCCCAACCTTCTTTCGAGAATGATGCACCTTTTTTGCGCATGCTGGTAGCCAACACAGTCAAACGTTTGGCGACAACGTCGCCTGCAGTTTCAAGGCGAATGGCGTATTCCATCAAGTCGCGCGCCACTTTCGCATTCTGCTTTCCAAAATCCTCTGCCGGAATGGCCGCCACGAATTTTCGGACGCCAGACAGGCACTCGTTCACCTCGACATCAATGTCCCTGACGGCACGGATCTGTTCCTTGTCTCCACTGCGGTACAGTTCGAGCGATGGGCGGAACATCGATTCAACCAGATCGCTCATCCGCAGCAGTTCCCGCTTGAGGCTCGATAGGGCCTGGCTGGGGCTGCCGATATTGCGCATTTCCAACGCGCTGGTGGGACGACCCGGCTGCAGCGCAGCCTCTGATGTTTTCGGGTCTGGCAACAGCCGCTCGAACGGGGCACTTAGGCGTCCACAGAATGGCAGCGCCAGAACCAGCAAAGAGGCATTAAAGGCCAGATGCGCGTTCACCAGCATTTGCCCGCCTTGCAGATCGCCCAGAACGCCCGCCCTCAGGGCTGTGGTGGCCGCGAAAAGGGTAATAACGGCCCAACTGCCACGTAGGGCCAGATTGGCAAAGGGGATGCGCCGGGCTGATAAATCCATCCCCCGCGTCAACCAAACCGGGATAAAGGCCGAGCCGAAGTTAGCCCCCAACACCAGCGACAACCCGGCGGCAAAAGGAATTGCGCCGATTTGCACAAGCGTCACGCACATCAAGATCGCCGCGACCGAGGAATGCATGACAAAGGCCAGCGCACCACCCACCAAAAACGCGGTGATATAGTCGCGGGCCAGATAGTCGGCGATGGCGGGCAGAAAAGCACTGTCGCGGATCGGGTCCATTGCCTCACGCAAAAAGCGCAATGAGATCAGGATGAATGCGATGCCCATCAGAATGCGGCCCAATTGCCGCGGTTTCTTGGACTCGGTTTTGACGAACAGATACCCGCCAATTGCCAACAGAAGCGGCACCAGCCAATCCAGCTTGAACGACAGAATCTGAATAATCAGCGCAGACCCCAGATCGCCACCCAGTACCATTGCAAGGCCCGCAGGAAATGCCAGCATCCCACCAGCGGCAAAGCCCGAGGTCAACAATGCCACCGCCGCCGAGCTTTGCAGCACAATAGCCATCGAAAGCCCCACCATCGACGCCTGCAAATAACTGCGCTGGCCCGTCATAACGCGCTGGAACGAGGCCCCATAGCTGCGCTCAATCCCTGTGCGCACCATGCGCACGGCAAAAAGCAACAACATTGTCGCTCCGGCCAAGTTGATGAGAAAGCTTACAATCGCCATGAGCCTAACCGTTCACCTTATCCAGCATTTCCGCATGCAGTTCAGGCGTTGCGGCCGAGATCACCCGACCATCCGAGTTCAGGTCGAGGGGCTTGCCATTCCAGTCGGTCATCACCCCGCCTGCGGCCTCAACAACGGCCAGAACAGGCAAGAAGTCATAAGGCTGCAAGTCATAATCAATCACTGCATCCACATGCCCAGCCGCCAGCAGGGCATGCGGGTAGCAGTCATAGGCGAACCGGCGGGTTTGCCCGGATTGCATCAGTTTTGCGAATAAAGACGGGTGATCGCGATAGATCTTGTCGCCTTCGTTCACAAACAGGATGGATTGATCCAACCGGGTCTTTTTTGACGTTGCGATGGCATTGCCATTCAGAGTCGCGCCCTGATCGGAAACGCCTACAAACACCTCATTCAACGCAGGCATACCGATCACTCCGATATCCGGCTTGCCATTAACCAGATGCCCCAGCAAGAAGCCGAACAGCGGATGCCCCGAAAGGAACGATCTTGTGCCATCAATCGGGTCAATGATCCAAACTTCACGACAATTCTGCCCGTCAAACCCGTGCTCTTCGCCAAAGATACCATGATCCGGGAAATGCTGCTCTAGGTAAGTGCGCACCTGGGTTTCAACACCTTTATCGGCCTGTGTAACCGGGCTTTCATCCGACTTGAACTCAACACCCAACCTACCGCGAAAATACCCTCGTGCCGCAGTATTGGCTATGTCGGCAACCGCCATCGCATGCGTTACCAGATCAGCCATTTCGGTATTTTGCGAGCTTGTTGGATTCAACATCCATTTCCGTCCTGTCTAGTGATGGATTGCGGGGCTAGGGTAGCAATAATTGGGAAAGGTCATGCGGGCTCTAACCGAATTACAATTAAGTTCGATCGCATTTCTTGAATTTGCATCAACGTCCAACATCTGCGCATAGCCGTGCCCCGTGGTGGTGCCCAGCTTCCTTTCGGGCGGTCGAGCTTCACCTTTAGAATCTCGGACATCTCCCGCTATTCCGACGCTCTGATAGCCCTCGGCACGCTGCATCACGTTGTGCAAGTCAACAATCCAATCCTGAAGTTCCAGGCTGTCGTCTTCTTGTAACATCAGATTCCGGCTTTTTGACATCATTCTTCCCTATAGTTCCACAAAAACATACAATTTCAACCCAATAATCCTGAAATTATTTGTTTTATGTGGGTTTTTAAGGGATATTGCACTCACCCTTTTGGCGATCCGGCAAGACTTCGCGTGATTATCGACGTCGCTCTCGTTGGCAATACCTCGAGATATTGATGGCGGTGGCAGACTGTCTGATGTCGCCAACGCGCCAGACGACCGCCAATCTGCTCGACAATCCTTAGGTTACAGAGACAAAGCTGGCAGACCTGAATGACTGCTCACACTCTGATCGCACCCCGCGCGCTTTGAAAAACTACAGGACAGACCCATGATCCAGAACAACCCAGCCCTCATCGATGCGATCCGCGACCGGTTTAACCATGTCGAAAGCTGCCCGTTTCAGGGCGAGCGTATTTTTTTCGAAAACGCAGGCGGTGCGCTGACATTGAAAACAGTCACCGAAACCTCGGCTTTTTATGCTGCGATCCCAGACAACCCCGGGCGCATCAACCCGGCGGGGCAGGGGACACAGAATGTGATCAACAAGGCCAAGGGTGACCTGGCGGTATTCATGAATGCCTCGGGCGGGCAGTTCTTTGCCGGTGAAAGCGGGACAGAGTTGCTGTTCCGGATGATCCGCACCGCCTGTCTGGCCACCCCCAAGGGGTCCAAGGTGATCGGGTCGTCCATAGAACACCCTGCCACCCGCAGCGCTGCGCACCGCTGGGCTGAGATTGCGGGACTGGACTACGTAATTGTGCCGCATAATGACGAAACCGGGCTGGTCACACCCGAGGATTACACTGCGCTGATGACACCCGATGTGGCGGTGGCAACAATCCTGCATGCCTCACCGGTGACAGGTATGGGAATGGATGTGGCGGCGATTTCCTCCGCGATCCGAGCGGTCGCACCGGATTGCATGATCATCGTCGATGGCATTCAGCACGCCGCCCACGGGCAACTGGATCTGGATGCCTACAATGTTGATGGCTATGCGATCTCGCCCTACAAGGTGTTTTCGCGCCATGGTTATGGCATTGCCTGGATTTCTGAAAAGCTAACCAACACCCCGCATGACATGCTGATCGACGCGCCTGCGACGGGCTGGGAATTCGGCACTCGTGACACTGGGTCTTATGCGACCGTCTCGGACGTGGTGTCCTATTTCGACTGGCTGGGCGGAGAGGTGTCGGACGAGACCGAGCCGCGCAAACGGATCGAGGCCGCTGGCCGTGCCATCCATGCCTATGAGACCCACCTGACCAACGCCGCCATTAATGGGACCGGAAATCTGCCTGGCCTGCGCGATATGGATCACGTCACGATTCTGGCCGGGGCTGACAATCCCGCGCGCGAAGGGTTGGTTTCAATCGTGGTCAAAAGGCATGCCTCGGAAGATGTTGTGGAGATATTGAATCAGCAAGGCATCCGCACCCACACCCGTAAGGATGACCACTATTCCGGCAACGTCCTAAAGCCACTGGGCCTGTCGGATTGCATCCGCATCTCGTTCTGCCACTACAACACCGAACAGGAAATCGCTCGTCTACTGGGTGCCATAAAGGTGCTGGGTCAGGACAACTAGCAGAGGGTTCAGTCAACCCTGATCAACAAGACTTCGGTCGCTCGACAGATATCAGAAGCCCTGCATCAGCATGTCTATGGCAACCGTGATCCGGTCGGCTTCCTCATTCAGGTTGGCGGTCTGAGATTTGAGAATTCCCACCGGAACCGCGGCCATGAATTGGGTGACCATGACAACCTGTTCGCCATGGATATCGAACACTGGATTAAGCCGGGTCGCGGGCTTTGGGGCCTTGGCCAATGGTATCAACGGGGCGACCACCCGCGTATTCAGGTCCCCAAGCAGATCGGTTTGCACATCCAGAAGATAGCCATCACCCGATGGATTCGGAAAAACATCGTATTTGGGCATCAGAATTGCCGGAAGCTGTCCAGCGGCAGGCCGTGTTGCTCAACATACGCGTTTGAGCTTTTGAGGGCTTCCGCGTTTTCTGCTTTCCACTGCTCGGCTTTGGCCTCGGCAACCGCTATACGAACACCTTCTTCGGCTGCGCGGGAAAGGTTGACCTTCAAAGCTTTGGCTTCGGACAACAATGCGCTGTCCAGCGAAAGGTTGGTTGGTCTGCGTGATTGGGCGTTCATCAGATATGCCTCCCTTCACCCTAAGATAGGTCCATTCTAAATGCGCGTCAATTATGCGCATGATTAATGCTGGCAACCTTTGGCGTCCGCTGCTGCCAATCCTATACAAAGGCAGATTTTTGCTACGCGTCGCCCGGGTGGCGAAAGGGCACAGCAGAATACACCGTTTTCTGCGATAACTGTGGTGGTATCTTCCCTTGATCTCGCACTAAAAAGGCCCGAAATACCAAGTTTTTTACAAGGGCAACATTATGCAGAGCGTTCTCATCACCGGGTCAGCCGGTTTTATTGGCTTTCATCTGAGCAAGCTTCTGCTGGCCCAAGGGTACCACGTAGTGGGGTTGGACTCTCTGAACGATTATTATGATGTGTCGTTGAAAAAGGCCCGCCACGACATGCTGGCGCGCGAACCCAATGGTAAGAATTTTTCGCCCGTCATCGGCAAGGTCGAAAATCCCGGCCTGATGATGGAGCTGTTCGGGGAACATGGTTTTGACTATGTCATTCACCTCGCTGCCCAAGCTGGGGTGCGCTATTCGATCGAGAATCCGCGCTCGTATCTGGAAAGCAATGTGATAGGGACTTTCGAAATTCTGGAAGCTGCGCGGGCGCATCCGCCAAAACACATGCTGTTGGCTTCGACTTCTTCGGCCTTTGGCGCCAATACCGAGATGCCCTATAAGGAAACCCAACGCGCCGATCATCAGATGTCGTTCTACGCGGCCACCAAGAAATCGACCGAAAGCATGGCCCATTCCTATGCGCATCTGTTCGATTTGCCGATCACCATGTTCCGGTTTTTCACCGTCTATGGCCCTTGGGGTCGCCCGGACATGGCGCTGTTCAAATTCACCAAAGCGATCCTCGAGGGCAATGCGATCGATGTCTATAATCACGGTGACATGAAACGCGACTTTACTTATGTCGAAGATTTGGTTGAGGCGATCCGCCTGCTGATGGACGCCGTCCCTGTGCGCCCCGCAGACGGCAATGTTCCAGAAGGGGACAGTTTGTCACCGGTCGCCCCCCATCGAGTGGTGAATATCGGCAACAATGATGCGGTACAGCTGACCGCGTTTATTGAAGCTATCGAAACGGCCACTGGCATCAAGGCGAATAAAAACATGATGCCAATGCAGCCCGGTGACGTGCCCGCAACTTGGGCCGATGCATCGCTGCTCAGGGAATTGACCGGTTATCAACCAAGGACTTCGATCGAAGATGGTGTGGCTGAGTTTGTTAAGTGGTACCGCGACTTTTATCGTCCCAACGCGGCTGGGACCGAAAGGTAAGATGGTTAGCCTTCAGGCCTAAAAGACTGGTGGCCGTCCTCTCAGTTTTGAGATTCGGCCTCTGAAGTTCTCAAGGGTAAAAACGCAAACCGTTCCAGTACCTGGAACGTAGTTCAAAACCTTTCCCACGGTGATTGTTCCACAGGGCGATTAGGTTGCGCATCTCTCAGTCCAACTGAACGGATGCCAATTTGAGCATCCAAAAAACACTTTAACCCGGTTGTCTTTTCGTCCGTTCCAACCTACTGACAACCTCACCTCGGGGTGCGTGGCCTGCCGCGCTGAGATGCCTTTGGCGAACCCGTAGAACCTGAACCGGCTAGAACCGGCGGAGGGAAAGGTAACGGTTTCATCCACCCTTGCCCTCTCGCCGCAATGGAGGATGACATGAAACATCTGATGATTGCTGCGGGACTTCTGAGCGCAACAGCGGCTGTCGCGGCCGACAAACCTCAGCTGACCGTTTACACCTATGACAGCTTTGTCTCGGACTGGGGTCCGGGCCCGAAAGTAGAAGAAGCTTTCGAAGCAGTATGCAACTGTGATCTGAACCTTGTGGGCGTCGAAGACGGCGCGGCGCTGTTGTCGCGTCTTCGGCTTGAGGGTGAAAACACGGACGCCGATGTGGTGCTTGGGCTGGATACCGGCCTGATCGCAGCGGCCAAGGAAACTGGCTTGTTTGCTCCCAACTCGGTCAGCGCCGATTATACCCTGCCGATTGAATGGTCAGATGACGTGTTCGCGCCTTATGACTGGGGCTATTTTGCTTTTGTCCATAACGCAGATGCGGCGGCACCTGCCAATTTCCGTGAACTGGCCGAGGGTGAAACCAAGATCATTATTCAAGACCCGCGCTCGTCCACTCCGGGTCTGGGGCTGCTGTTGTGGGTCAAAGCGTCTTATGGAGACGAAGCCCCCGAAATCTGGGCCGGGCTTGCCGACAATATCGTGACCGTGACCAAAGGTTGGTCCGAGGCGTATGGCCTGTTTCTTGAGGGTGAGGCGGACATGGTGCTCAGCTACACCACATCGCCTGCTTATCACTTGATCGCCGAGGATGACGCCAGCAAAGCAGCGGCCGCCTTTGACGAAGGGCACTACATGCAGGTTGAAGTTGCGGCGAAGCTGGCCGGTACCGATCAGCCCGAACTGGCGGATCAATTTCTGGAATTCATGGTCTCGGACACCTTCCAGCAGATCATCCCGACCACCAACTGGATGTATCCGGCAGTGACCCCTGCGGCTGGCCTGCCCGAAGGGTTTGACACGTTGATCACGCCTGAGAAATCCTTGCTGTATACCCCGGATGAAGCCGCCGCCGTGCGGGATCAGGCGCTTGCGGAATGGCTGGGCGCGCTCAGCCAGTAAGCCCTTGGCCGGGTGTTGGCGCAGCGGCACTGGTTGCTGCGCTGATATTGGGCACATTGGCCGCGGTAGCCCTGCGCGCTGATACAGCGGGTGGGTTGGGTCCGGCCGATTGGGCGGCGCTGCGCTTTACGCTGGTTCAGGCGGTGTTGTCTGCGCTGTTCAGTGCCGGGCTGGCTATTCCGGTCGCCCGGGCACTGGCGCGGCGTCGGTTTCGTGGACGGTCTGCACTGATCGCCCTATTGGGCGCCCCCTTTATCCTGCCGGTCATCGTCGCGATCCTTGGGTTGTTGCAGGTTTTCGGACGTGCAGGCTGGATTTCAGATTTTTTAGGTCTGTTTGGTTTGCCGCCGCTGCCCATCTATGGGTTGCACGGGGTGGTTCTAGCCCATGTATTTTTCAACCTGCCACTTGCCACGCGGCTGATCCTGCAGGCGTGGCAGGAAATTCCGGCAGAAAGATTTCGGTTGGCCGCGCAATTGGGGTGCGACGGCTTTGCCATGTTCCGTCTGATCGAAATGCCAATGTTAAGGCGCATTCTGCCAAGTGTTCTGGCCGTAATCTTTGCGATTTGCCTGACTAGCTTTGCAGTCGCGTTGACTCTTGGCGGAGGGCCCCGCGCAACGACACTTGAACTCGCGATCTATCAATCCTTTACCTACGATTTCGACCTTGGCCGCGCGGCGTTGCTTTCTGCGGTGCAACTGGCCTTGACCGCTGCTGCCGCGCTAGCTGCTTTGAAGTTTTCGCGTGGTGACGGGTTCGGCGCTGGATTGGATCGCGCGATACAACGATGGGATGGCGGCGCGCCCGCAATTGATGTGTGCTGGATCGGGCTCGCGGCAGCGTTTCTTCTTCTTCCTTTGGCGGCAGTGTTGATCTCTGGCCTGTCCGGGTTGTTCGAGATGCCTGCCTTGGTGTTCCGTGCGGCGGTGATATCGGTTCTGGTTGCCACTGCCAGCACGGTTGTTTTGTTGATGTTAGCACTGCCGATGGCCATGGCCGTTGCAACCGGTCGTCACGGGATTGTTGAGCTTAGCGGTATTCTGGGGCTGGCGGCTTCACCGTTGGTGATTGGCACCGGGCTGTTTATTCTGATCCGCCCCATCGCTAATCCAGTAACACTGGCATTGCCGGTAACCGCGCTGGTGAATGCCGTCATGGCCTTGCCCTTCGCGCTACGCATTCTGGTGCCGGCGGCCCGCGACGTGGTGGCGCGACACGGACGGCTTGCCCTGTCGCTGGACATGGACAAGAAAACACTCTTTTCCCGCGTCCTGTTGCCGCGCATGCGCCCACAGATCCGCTTTGCCACGGGTTTGTCAGCCGCGCTGTCGATGGGAGATCTGGGAGTTATTGCCCTGTTCGCCGATCCACAGATCGCGACCTTGCCCTTGCAGATCTATCGATTGATGGGGGCGTATCAGATGCAAGCGGCGGCCGGGGCAGCTCTGTTGCTGTTGTTACTGTCGATGGGGGCATTCTGGCTTTTGGATCGCGGAGGGCGGTTGCATGCTGAAACTTAAAGGCTGCGTAATCGAGAACGGAAAATTTTCGTTGCGTGCTGATTTTGCCGTCGAGACCGGTGCCAGTGTAGCCATTATTGGGCCGTCTGGCGCGGGAAAGTCGACACTGCTTGAGGCGATTGCCGGGTTTCGTGACCTCAAACAGGGAAAGATATTCTGGGACGGAGACCTTATATCCAACCGCGCCCCTGGCAAGCGCCCTTTGGCGATGCTGTTTCAGGATGGCAACCTATTCCCACATCTGACGGTCGAACAGAATATCGCTTTGGGCTTGCGCCCGAACGGGCGGTTGACGGTTGATGAGCGATCTCAGGTCCAAACCGCACTAGATCGGGTTGCCTTGCCGGGTCTGGGTGATCGCAAGCCAGCCGAACTGTCTGGAGGTCAGCAAAGCCGGGTCGCATTAGCCCGGGTTCTTGTGCAGCGCCGTCAGATGTTGCTGCTGGACGAACCGTTTGCGGCGCTGGGGCCGGCACTGAAGGCTGAAATGCTTGATCTTGTGGCTGGGTTGCTGGCGGAAACCGGAACGACCCTGCTTATGGTCAGCCACGACCCGCAGGACGCGCGCCGCATTACCGGCCAGACGGTTCTTGTGTCTAACGAGCAGGCACATTCTCCTGCGCCGACCCGGGACCTTTTGGACAATCCACCGCCCAGCCTGCGCGACTATTTGGGGTAGGGACATTGGATGGAAACCTGCGAAAGGAAGCTCGCAGCCCGGCGCGTAGTTGAAAGGTTTCTGCACGCCGGACTGACAGGGAGGGACCTTATTTCCGGTTGTGGAAAATGAATCCGAGGAAGTTCAGCAGCAATTGCGCCGCAAGAATCTGTGTACTTTCGGTCTGGTCATAGGCAGGGGCGACCTCAACCAGATCAATGCCAACCACATTACCGCGTTTACTGAGCCCCTGAACTATTTCCAGGACATCATAGTACTGGAACCCGCCATGGCTGGGTGTCCCTGTTCCGGGCGCAATCGACGGGCAGAACGCGTCGATATCTATGGTGACGTAATAACGCGCACCTTCGGGGATACGATCCAAAACGCCCTCAGTTCCCAGTTTACGCACCTGTCGTACCGATAGGATATCTGAACCCCGCGCCCGCGCGTCGTCATAACCTTCTTTCGCGGTTGAGGACACGTTGCGGATGCCCAGTTGGGTCATGCCCGAGACATAGTCTTTTTCGATTGCCCGACGCATGGGGTTGCCGTGACCATCGGTGACGCCTTTGCGTTCGTCAACAAAGTCCAGATGCGCATCGATCTGGATCACATGGATTGGTCCGTTCTTTGCGCAATCTTCTTCAAAGGCGCGGATGCACGGAATGTTGATCGAGTGATCTCCACCGATAGTAACCGGCAGAGCGCCCGCATCGAGGATTTTCTTCACACCGAATTCGATGTTGGCGTGGCTTTCCTCGGTCTTGGTATGGATGATGTCGGCATCGCCTAGATCGACGATGCGCACATCGCTGGCCAGATAGGTTGCGTCATCCTCGTGGTCATAGGCACCGGCGTGGCCAAAGCTGAACAGGGTTGATGCTTCGCGCACAGCGCGCGGCCCAAACCGGGCACCGGATCGAAACTGACACCCGAAATCGAAAGGCGCACCAAGGACGGCGACATCGGCGTCGATCTCATCCCAATTCTCGACATAAGGTTTTTTGCCAAAAGTCGCGATGCCGACAAAAGGCAGGTTCAGACGACCAGATTCATAGCCATGACCCGACATGATTTCTCCGTTTCTTATGGGTTATCGGTACGCCAATTCCGGCAGGAACAGCGCGATTTGAGGGAAAGCCATCAACAGCCCGGTCACAACCAAAAGGATGATCAGAAAGGGCGGCACGCCGCGGACCACCTCGACAAAGGGGCGGCGGAATACGGCGATGGCGGTGAACAGGTTGCAGCCAAAGGGTGGTGTGGCGGCTCCGATGGCGACTTGCAGTGTGATCAGAACGCCAACCAGTACCGGGTCTAACCCACTGGCCTTGATCATCGGTGCAAAGATCGGAACTAGGATCAGGATCACCACGATCGAGTCAACGAACATGCAGCCGAGGAAGAAGGCCACGTTGATCGCCAGCAACACCATAAGCGGGCTGGCTTGTTCCAGCCCCAGCGCTGCGATGATAGTCTGCGGCACTTGGGCAAAGCTAAGTGTCCAGCTAAAGGCGGCTCCGGCGGCAATCAGGATAAACACGACGGACGTGATGGCCCCTGTGGACAGGGCAATATCGAACAGGTCTCCGACCTTGATCGAGCGAAAGATCACAACCTCGAGGATGACAGCATAAAGCACGCAGATTGCCGCCGCTTCGGTGGGTGAGAATACGCCGCCATAGATGCCTCCGACGATGATCGCCGGAAATCCCATCGGCCAAAGGGCCTTGCGCAACGCGGTAAAGCGCTGTCCCCACCCCTCGCGAGGCAGAACTGGGATATCGTGACGGTAAGCGTACACCATGCAATAGGCCGAGAATAACACTACGATCAGCAACCCGGGCAAGATGCCTGCGATGAAAAGCTGCGAAATCGACGTCCCCGAGACTACGCCATAGATGATCATGCCGATGGATGGTGGGATCAGATAGGCCAGATCAGCGGCATTTACGATCAACCCGATCGAAAAGCTGTCGCTATAGCCCGATTTCAGCATCCGCGGCCGCATCGCACCGCCAATGGCCACCACCGTCGCCTGGGTCGACCCACACACAGCTCCGAACAAGGCGCAGGCCGAGGTGACGGAAATTGCCAGGCCGCCTTTGATATGGCCCATAAAACTCATCACAAGATCGATAAGCCGGTTGGCGGAATGTCCTCGCGTGATGATATCAGCGGCCAAAATGAACATCGGCACCGCGATCAGCGCAGCCGGCTTCACGCCCCCGATCATCTGCTGGATCAGGATTTGCATGTTCATTTCAGGGAAGTAGACGAGAAACCCCAGCACAGCCGCCGAAATCAAGGGCATTTTCATTGGAAAGCCTGCCAGCAGCAGGACGATCATTACAACCAGCATCAACTCGGTCATTTGTCCGCCTCCGCAGTATCTTGGAACTTCTTGATGGCCGAAGCAGTTTCCGGATCTTCATAGCTGTCAATTTCGAGGTACGAGACATAGACGTCCTCGTCAGCGAAGTTCAGGTTCCGGATCGCAGTCAGCAGGTATTGGAACGAGGCCAGTGCCAATCCGATCACCACCCAGACATAAGTCAGGTACAGCGGCAGCTGCAGCGCTGGGGTGATCCGCCCGCGCGAGGCGACTTTCTGCACATATTCAAACGCGTACCAGGCCAGCACACCCATCACGATGGCTGTGGTGGTGGCGATCACTACCATCAGGCCTTTGCGCAGTTTGACTGGCAGGGCGTCATAGATGGCTGACATTCGGATGTGGATGCCCTTACGCGTGGCGTAGCCCAGTCCCATGAAGGTGACGATCACAATTAGAAACTCGTTCAGCTCTTCCGAAAAATAGATGGATTGGTTGAACACATATCGCCCAAAGACATTGGCGATGGTGTTCACGGCCATCACGGTGATCCCCCAGCCCAGGATCCAGATTTCTGTCCGTCCGATAACGGCGTCAATCTTTCCCAACAAGCCGAAGGGAGTGGCAGTATTGCTTTGCATGGTTTCCCCCCTTTGAAAGCCCCCACGCGCAAGGCGCGTGAGGTAGTTTTGAGTGAGTGGGTGGGGAGGGATCAGTTGCCTGACAGTTCCGCCTGCAGCGCGTCCAGCAGTTCCTGACCACGGTCGCCTACCGTGTTGACATAGGCTGCGGAGGTGCCCGTGCTGCGCTCACGGAAGGCGTCACGCTCTTCTTCGCTCAGAACGACCAGGCCAATGTCAGGTTTGGCTTCTTTGATGATATCCAGACGTTTCTGATTGAAGTCGGTGACGACACCGTCAATAAAACCGGTCATGTCGGCCATAGTGTCACGTACCAGTTGCTGACGATCGGGGTTGAGGGTTTCAAACCAGTCCGAACCGGCAACGACGGTGGTGACAAGCTCTTGCTCACCGGCCCAGATCAGGTGGCTGGTGACCTCGTAGAACTTCATCTCTTCGATGGTCGGGATCGGATTGACCTGACCGTCAACTGCGCCGAGTTGCAGCGCGCCGAACACTTCGCCAAAAGGCAGCGGGGTCGGGCTGGCACCCATGTTTTTATAGGTCTCCAGCAGGATCGGCGACACCATTACCCGCATCTTGAAGTTGTCAAAGTCTTCGGGCGTGCGGATTTCGCGGTTGGTGGTCCAGACCTGCGGCCCTTCGGAATACATGGTCATAACTTCCAGACCACGCTGGCGGAAATCATCGTTCAGCGGACCGTAGATGGTTTCCGAGTTGCTGAGGATGTTCGAAATCGCGGCCGGATCGGATGGTAGTAAGTAGGGGAGCAGGAAAACCTGGCTTTCTGGCACCACGGTGCCAAGATTGCCAATCGATACGTTGGTGAACTGGATGACACCGTCGGCGGCCTGTTCAACCGTTTCGGTCGGCGTGCCCAGCGTGCCCATCGGATAGACGGTCACGGTCACTTCACCATTGGTGGCGGCTTCGATGCGCGATTTGAACTCTTGCGCGTAGGCATCCATGATCGAGCCCGGAATCTCTTCGATTGCGAACTTCCAATCCTCGGCCAAGGCGGCGAGAGGGGTCAGGCCCAGCAATGCTGCTGCGGCAGTTATCTTGAGGGGACGAGAGGTCAAGGTCATGTTGGTTTCTTCCCTGTTGCCTTATTGGGTTTGGTCTTCAGGGATCAGGACAGCATAGAAAATTACACAAAAAAATATCATCTTGTTTATGTTCACATGAGGTATTTTTATGTAAATAACACCACGACTCCCGAAAGGCGGATAAGCGTTGAAACTGCTCAGAAATACTCTGCTTGAAACCTTCGTGACCGTGGTCGAATGCGGCGGGTTTACGGATGCGCAATACGCATTGGGCATTACGCAATCGGCGATTAGCATCCGAATCCGAGATCTGGAAACGGCGCTTGGCTATCGGATTTGCGAACGCGGCCGTGGTGGGTTTCGCCTGACGGAACGGGGCGAAATCGCCTATCGTAAGGCCGGAGACATCTTGCGCAGCGCCCGCGATTTCGACGCTGAATTGCTGGAATTGCGTGGGACCACTACCGGAGATCTGCGGATTGGCACCATTGATGCGGTCAATACATTGGCAGAGCTCAATCTGGCACAGGTCCTTAAGCGGTTTCTCGACCGCCCCAACGAAGTGCAGCTAGAGGTGGTCGTCGCATCACCAACTGAGTTAACACAGAAGCTGATTACCGGTGATTTGCATGTTGCAATCGCCCCCTTCCGCAATCAGGTCCCAGAGCTGACATACACCGAACTGTGCCAGGAAGAGCATCGTTTGTACTGTGGGCAGGATCATCCCTTGTTTGACTTACCCGACGATCAGATTGATCTGGATGTAATCTCACAGCACCAAATTTGTCAGCGCTCCTACAACATTCTGGTGTCACCGGTGCTTCAGACTGCGCAGCCAAAAGCCACCGTGGCAAATATGGAAGCAATGGCGATGATGATTGAAACCGGCCACTTTTTGGGTCCGCTGCCGGTACACTTTATCAAAAACTGGGCCCACCGCGATCGACTCAGAGAGCTTGCGCCGGACAAGCTGAACTGGAACTCAACCTTTTACCTCGCAACACGGCCATCACTGGCCCATAGGAGGGCGGTTGAAATTCTGGTGCAAGACATCGTTAAATCCTGCAAGCGTGGTCAAGGGTCATAGCCGCTTAGGCATCGTCATCCACAAAGTAGATTTCGGCGAACGCTTTGGCGACGGCCTCAGTCGTCTCTTCTCGGCGGCGTTCGATGTGTTTTCGAATGGTATCGACTGCGATGCCTTCATCGCGGTCTGCAATATTTTGCATGATCATCAGGTGGCTGGGAATTTGGCTATTCGTCGTTTCAGCCCCACCATTCAAATACGCATTCTTTAGATCGATCAGGCGAACGAACCGGATGCGCGCATTGAGGTTCTCAAGAATACGCACAAGTTCCTGATTTTTGGACCCCTTGGCAATGTCCACATGGAATTGCTCATCCAACTCCAACAACCGTCGGGGGTCTTCGCACTGGTCATATTCCCTCAAAACCCCACGCAATGTTTCCACCAATGCGGCCAGCTGACTATCCGAGGATTTGCGAATAGCCAGCCTCACAGCTTCCGTCTCAACCGCGATCCGGGCCTCATACAAGGAAAGAATCTGAGAGGGGCTAAGCGGTCGGCAGAAAAATCCCCGCCTGGCCTGAAAGGTCAGGAACCCTTCGGCCACCAGCCGGTTCAGCGCTTCGCGTACAGGTGTCCGGCTGGTGCCAAAGCTTTTGGCCAGGGCAACCTCATTGATCTGGGATTCTGGTTTGAACTCAAAGTTCTCGGCCATCCTGCGCACAAGATCATAGACGCGACCAACACGATCTTCGGTTTTTGTCATCCGGTTTCCTCAAGTCAAAGATCAAGCTTGGGACTAACAGGTTTTTGCCGGGGTTTGAACTGAGTATTGACTGGTCGGCAATACTGTATAATCAATTGTCGACAATTAGAGTAAGCGACTCACGAAACGGAGGTTCATGTGTTGAAACCGGCAGAATCCATGCGGATGAACGGCGCGCAGGTCATCCTGAAGATGCTGGAGCTTCATGGTGTGCGCCATGTGTTTGGCCTGCCCGGTGAAACGACAATCGGCTGGTACAAGGAATGGCGCGAACACAGCGATATCGAGTTTGTTCTGACACGGGACGAACGTACTGCTTCTTATGCGGCCGAAGCTTATGCCAAGATCACGGGTCGACCTTGTGTTCTTGAGGCCCCAAGTCCCGGCATCACTCACTGCACACCTGGTATCACCGAGGCGTTTCTCAGCTCGGTTCCAGTGATATTCTTCAGCTCGGACATCCCGATTAATCAGGACAAGAAACATGGGCTGACGGGTATTGATCAAACCAGGCTTTACGACAGTATCTGCAAGGAAAGCTTTGTTCTGACCAACGTCAAGGACATCCCTTTCTTGCTTCGCCGCGCCTTCCGTGTGGCAACGTCGGGGCGTCCTGCGCCCGTTCATATCCGGGTGCCAATCAACATTTACGGCGAAGAGGCTGAGATCAATGACCTTTACGCCGAGCCCGAGTACAGCCATTACCCGGCTCATCGCCCGGTCGCGAATCACAGCAAAATCCGCGCGGCCATTGATATTCTGATCAAAGCGAAAAATCCGGCCATTGTCTGCGGTCAGGGGGGGCTGATCTCCAAAGCGTCGAACGTGGTTCTAGAGCTGGCGGAACTGCTGCAAATCCCGGTCGGCACCACCACGCCGGGCAAGGGTACCATTCCCGAAGATCACCCTCTGGCTCTACGTGTGATTGGTGGTCGGGGAGGTATGGAATATTCCAATCAGTACGTCCACGACGCCGACACGATCTTTTTCATCGGCTCAAACACCGACAGCGCCGCCACCGATCATTGGAAGCTGTATGGCGACCCAAACACAAAGACGTTCCTGCACTTGGACATCGCCGAAGCCCATATCGGTAACAATTTTCCGGTGCAGGTCGGCATGGTGGGCGATGCGCGCGCCAGTCTTGAATATATGGTTGAACTCATCCGGTCCGAACACCCCGACCTGGATCGGCCCAAGGTCGATCTGAACCCGGTCAAGAAGACCGCACTCGACAAGGTATTCAACTCCAACATCCCCATGCCCGAAGGCACGCTATCGCCTGTACGTCTGTCGCAAGTGCTGGACAAGATCATGCCCGATGATGCCGTGGTCACCTCAGAGCCGGGCGTCAGCGCGATCTACCCTTCGGCGCTGCTGACCTTCCGCAAACCCGGGCGGCGGTACATTACCAATTATTCGATGGGGGCTTTGGGATATTCGGTTCCGGCCTGTATCGGGGCCGCCTTTGCCAATGACGGACCGGTGATTTCATTCACCGGAGATGGGTCCTTTGGGTTTGTGATCGGAGATATGGAAACGCTCAAACGATCAGGCAGGAACGTGACTGTGATCCTGACACGCAACGATACATTTGGCTGGATTCGAGGTGAAGCGATCCTTCTTGACGATGTCGACGAACCTTGGAGCACCGATTTCGGTGCAGTCGACTATGTCAAAGTGGCAGAAGGCTTCGGATTCAAAACGGCTCGCATCACCTCAGAGGCTGATATCGAGCCGATCCTGTCGGACGCGATAGCCAACCCAGGGGCAAATTTCATCGAGATCATGGTGCCATCGCAAGACAAGATCATTCCGTTTGTTCCTAACTGGGTTCGTGCGGCCCGTGAAAAGAACCTTCCGTGTTTCTATTGAGGCTGGGCTATTGCATCTCTTTTGGCCGTTCCGTTCGGTGTGTTTTGGTTGTGTTAGTTGTGTTTTGTTTATGGTGCTTCTGATTGAGATGACTGAGTGAGGTTGGGTTGATGAG
>NZ_JBQFVB010000008.1:0-190316 GCF_056539465.1 Ruegeria sp. BB1 | reverse complement strand
CGTCGACAAATACTGGTCCCCCGTCAACCGCGTCGACAACGCATATGGCGACCGAAACCTCGTCTGCACATGCCCACCAATGGACGCATACGAAGAAGCCGCAGAATAAACACAAAACACAAAGCCCCGCCGGAATACCGGCGGGGTTTTTCGCCAATAGGAAACCTGTGTTCCAAATTGCGCACCCACCCTATGTCGTTTTCTGCGGGTGAACGGTCTTTTTTGCTTGCTGGATCTGCGAAGGCCTCATACCCCTGTCCGTGGGACACCCCTCCCCAACGAGGGGCGTGTATCTGGAAGGGTAATACACATGACCATCGAACAACCGGCAACGCGGCCGGCGAATCCGCGTTTTTCCTCGGGCCCCTGCGCCAAACCCCCCACATTTGATCTGTCCAAACTGGCCGATGCCGCGCTGGGTCGGTCGCACCGTGCAGCCGTTGGCAAGGACAAGCTGAAGGCGGCCATTGAAGGCACGCGCGAGGTTCTGGGCATTCCGGCGGATTACAAGATCGGCATCGTTCCCGCCTCGGACACCGGCGCGGTCGAGATGGCGCTGTGGTCGCTGCTTGGCGAACGCAAGGTCGAGATGCTGGCGTGGGAGAGCTTTGGCTCGGGTTGGGTGACCGATGTTGTCAAACAGCTGAAGATCGACGCCGAGGTGAAAACGGCCGAGTACGGGCAGATCGTTGATCTCGCATCCGTCGATTTCGCCAATGACGTTGTGTTTACATGGAACGGCACCACCTCGGGTGTGCGGGTTCCCAATGGCAACTGGATTGCGGATGACCGTCAGGGTCTGACGATCTGTGACGCAACCAGCGCAGCCTTTGCGATGGACCTGCCCTGGGACAAGTTGGATGTCACCACCTTCAGCTGGCAGAAGGTGCTGGGTGGTGAGGCCGCGCATGGCATGCTGATCCTGTCACCCCGCGCGGTGGAGCGGCTGGAGAGCTACACACCCGCATGGCCCCTGCCTAAGATTTTTCGTCTGACCAAGGGTGGCAAACTGATCGATGGTATCTTTACCGGTGCCACGATCAACACGCCTTCGATGCTGGCGGTCGAAGATTACCTGTTCGCGCTGGATTGGGCGCGCTCGGTTGGTGGTCTGCAAGGGCTGATCGCCCGAGCTGATGCCAATGCCGGTGCGGTACATGCATTCTGTGACCGGAACGACTGGATCGCCAATCTGGCCGAGGATGCTGCGACGCAGTCGAACACTTCGGTCTGCCTGAAGTTCACCGATGACCGCATTCAAGATGGCGCAGTCTTTGCCAAAGCCGTGGCGAAACGGTTGGAGGTCGAGAATATCGCGCTGGATATCGGCGCCTATCGCGACGCGCCTGCGGGCCTGCGCATCTGGTGCGGTGGTACGGTCGAAACATCGGATATCGAGGCGATGCTGCCTTGGCTGGCCTGGGCTTTTGAGGCCGAGATCGCGGCGCAAACCGAAGCCGCCTGACCTTTTTCACCGGGCCCCATCAGGCCCGGACCTTCCCTACAATTCAAGGACCAGAGATATGGCCCCCAAAGTACTCGTATCTGACAAGCTCAGCGAAACCGCCGTTCAAATCTTCCGGGATCGCGGCATCGATGTGGATTTCATGCCCGATCTTGGCAAGGACAAAGACAAGCTGGCCGAGGTGATCGGTCAGTATGACGGCCTTGCCATCCGTTCGGCCACCAAGGTCACGCCGACCCTGCTTGAAAAGGCTGACAACCTGAAAGTCATTGGCCGCGCTGGCATCGGCACGGACAATGTGGACAAAGAAGCTGCCTCGAAAAAAGGCGTGATCGTGATGAACACGCCTTTTGGCAACATGATCACAACGGCCGAACATGCGATTGCCATGATGTTCGCCGTTGCGCGGCAAATCCCCGAGGCCAGTACCTCGACCCATGCGGGTAAGTGGGAAAAGTCCAAGTTCATGGGAATCGAGCTGACCAACAAGACCCTTGGCGTCATCGGCGCGGGCAATATCGGCGGCATCGTTTGCGAACGCGCCTTGGGCCTGAAGATGAAGGTCATCGCCTATGATCCCTATCTGGGCGAAGAGAAAGCCGCCAAGATGGGCGTAGAGAAAGTCGAACTGGACGAACTGCTGTCACGCGCTGATTTCATTACCCTGCACGTGCCGCTGACGGACCAGACCCGCAATATCCTGAGCCGCGAAAACCTGGCCAAGACCAAGCCGGGCGTGCGCATCGTCAACTGTGCCCGTGGTGGTCTGGTCGACGAAGAGGCGCTGTCCGAGGCGCTGCAATCCGGTCATGTGGCCGGTGCGGCCTTTGACGTGTTCAGCGAGGAACCGGCCAAGGAAAACGCCCTGTTCAACCTGCCCAACGTCGTCTGCACGCCGCATCTGGGTGCGGCCACGACCGAGGCGCAGGAAAACGTGGCGCTGCAGGTGGCCGAGCAGATCTCGAACTATCTGCTGACAGGAGCGGTGGAAAACGCGTTGAACATGCCCAGCGTCACCGCCGAAGAAGCCAAGATCATGGGGCCGTGGATCAAGCTGGCCGGTCACTTGGGCAGCTTCATCGGTCAAATGACAGATGAGCCGATCAAGGCGATTAACATCCTCTATGACGGTGTCGCCTCCGAGATGAACCTGGCGGCCCTGAACTGCTCGGTCGTGGCGGGGATCATGAAGAAGTTCAACCCCGAGGTGAACATGGTCTCGGCTCCGGTCGTCGCCAAAGAGCGTGGCATTCAGATCTCGACCACCAACCAGGACAAGTCCGGTGCGTTTGAAGGCTATATCAAAGTGACCGTGGTGACCGAAAAGCGCGAACGCTCGATCGGGGGCACGGTCTTCAGCGACGGCAAGCCGCGTTTCATCCAGATCAAGGGTATCAATATCGAGGCCGAGGTTGGCGCGCATATGCTATATACCACCAACGAGGATGTCCCCGGCATCATTGGCGCGCTGGGTCAGACCATGGGTGACAATGACGTCAACATCGCCAACTTTACTCTTGGCCGGTCCGAGGCCGGGGGCGAGGCCATTGCGCTGCTATACGTGGACGAGCCGGTCCCGGCCGAGGCGCGCGCCAAGCTGGCGGAAACCGGTCTGTTCACCCAGATCAAACCGCTGGAGTTCGACGTCGCCTAAGCAGTGTTGAATTTCTGGAACAATTCTTGCCCGCGCCCCTCAAGGCGCGGGTATTTTCTTTTCCTGACACGCATTTCGCGCCAAAAGCCGGGTACGCGTTTATCCGAGGGATTTTCATGACATCCGCCATCTACGCCATCGGCGATATCCACGGGCAGTTAGAGATGCTTGAAAATGCGCTGCACCTTATCGAACAGGACGGTGGGCGGGATGCGCGGATCGTGTTTTTGGGTGACTATGTAGATCGTGGGCCGGATTGTCGTGGCGTTCTGGACCTTTTGGTCGCTGGGCAAAAGGCAGGGCGGAACTGGGTTTTTCTGTTGGGCAATCATGACCGGATGTTCGCCAGATTCATGCACGATGGTTCAACCGCCGAGGCCAAATTGCGGATCGGCGAACACTGGCTGCATGCGCGTTTGGGCGGGACCGAGACGTTGGCGTCATACGGTGTGACGTACACCGAAGAAGAACGCGTTTACAAAATTCTCGACCGCGCAAGGGCAGCGGTGCCGTCGGACCATGTCGACTTTCTGAACCGGCTGGTGACGTACCATCACCAGGATGAGGTTCTGTTCGTCCATGCCGGGATTCGCCCCGGTGTATCGCTGGCCGATCAGACCGAGGAAGACCTAATCTGGATACGGGGCGAGTTTCTGGATGATCCGCGACCGCACCCGTGGCTGGTGGTCCATGGGCACACACCTTCGGAACAGGCTGAGCATCGCGGTAACCGGATCAATCTGGACGGAGGTGCCGGGATGGGGCGACCGTTGGTTCCGGCGGTGTTTGAGGGCCGGGATTGCTGGCTGCTCACCAACGATGGCCGTGTGCCGCTGATCCCTTAACCCTTGGTGAACAGGTCCTTGTAGTCCTCACGCAGGAAATTCTTTTGCACCTTACCCATCGTGTTGCGGGGCAGCTCTTCCAGCACGATCAGTTTGCGTGGGTGTTTGAACCGGGCCAGCGAGTTCTGCACGTTGGCCAGAATGGCCTCGGGGTCCAGTATCTGTCCCGGCTCGGGCACCAGAATGCCGACCGGTGTTTCGCCGAAATCCGGGTGCGGCACGCCGATCACGGCGCTTTCCAACACGCCCGGCTGGTCATCCAGAACCAGCTCAACCTCTTTGGGGTAAATGTTGTACCCGCCCGAGATGATCAGGTCCTTGCCGCGCCCGACGATGTGGACATACCCGTCCGCATCCAAACGCCCCAGATCGCCGGTGATGAAAAACCCGTCTTCGCGCAGCTCGGCGGCGGTTTTCTCGGGCATTTGCCAATAGCCCTGAAACACGTTGGGGCCGCGCACCTCAAGCATGCCGATCTCACCCTGCGGCAGGTCTGCACCGGTTTCGGGGTCGGTCACCTTCAGTTCGACGCCGGGCAGGGGAAAGCCTACCGTGCCTGGACGACGTTCGCCGTCATGGGGGTTCGAAGTGCTCATGTTGGTCTCGGTCATGCCGTACCTCTCAAGGATACGGTGGCCAGTGCGCGCCTCGAACCGCTCATGGGTCTCCGCCAGTAACGGCGCCGAGCCCGAGATGAACAAACGCATGTGTCGGGTCAGATCGCCGGTGAACCGCTCATCGCCCAGTAAGCGGGTGTAAAAGGTCGGAACCCCCATCATCGTCGTGGCCTGCGGCATCAGCCGCAACATGTCTTCAAGATCGAATTTCGGCAAAAAGATCATCGACCCGCCCGCGGACAGCGCCACATTTGTCGCCACGAACAGCCCGTGCGTGTGAAAGATCGGCAGCGCATGCAGCAGCACGTCATCCGCCGTGAACCGCCACTCCTGCACTAACGTTTCAGCGTTTGACAGCAGATTGGCCTGCGTCAGCATTGCGCCCTTCGATCGTCCGGTTGTGCCCGAAGTATAAAGGAATGCGGCCAGATCATCCTCGGACCGCTGGACCGGCTCAAACGCGGGCAACATCCCCAGCGCCCGCCGCATAAGGCTTCCCGAACCATCGGCGTTGAGCGTCTCTAACCGGGCGTTTTGGGCGGCGGCGATAGGGGCCAGCCCCTGTTCTTTTGCGGCGTCACAGACAACCAGTTTCGCACCGCTGTTTTCGATGAAATATTGCAACTCGGCCGTGGTGTATCCGGTATTCAGCGGCAGAAAGATCAATCCGGTCTGCACGCAGGCAGCATAGAGCGCCAGCGCCTGGGGCGATTTTTCCACCTGTACGGCCACGCGTTCACCTGGCTCAAGTTCGTATCCGCTTAGGGTATTGGCGATCTGCGCGGCCATGTCCAGAAAATCGGCATGGGTCAGGATCTGACCATCAGGAAGATGAAGAAACGGTGTGTGTTTGCCCGCGTGAATGCCAAACAGCCGTTCGTACAGCGGGTTACCCATTTCGTCTTTCCTTTGCACCTGCTCAATCTTGGGTGAATCTGTATCGGATTGAGCAGAGGGTAAAGAGAAATCCGGGTGCGGTTTAGAATTGCGTGGTCATGCGATACCCGGCGGCAAAAAACATCTTGGCAAAGGTCACGGGCTGACCCTGCAACCAGGTGATGCGCTCTCCGGTAAAGACCGGTTCTCCTTCGGGGACGTCCAGAAACCCGGCGAGTGTTGTATCGGCACGGCTGGCCAGAAAACTCAGTTCGACATTGGTGAAGGGCAGGGTCTGGATCAGCCACTCATTCGGTCCGATCTGCGAGAAATCTGCCTGCTCCACCTGCGGGACCGAGGCCGTGACGATCCAGCGATCCTCAAACTGAAACGGCGTGTTGCCGTTGAAATGCATGCAGCGAACATGCATCACGCTTTGCTCCTCAGACAGAGCCAATCGGGCGCTTAGCCATTCCGGAGCAGTCTCTAACTTGGAAGAAACCAGCGCATAGCGATACGTGCCGCCCATCGCCTCAACCTCGTCCCGGACCATGGGGATGGTGAAACGGGCCTGTCGCTGCGGTGCGCTCAACACCCGCGTACCAGCCTTGCGCCGGCGTTCCAAATAGCCCTCGTCAGCTAACTCCCGCAGGGCGCGGTTCACTGTTGTGCGGGTGCAGGAAAACTCGACCGCAAGATCCTGTTCGTTGGGCAACAGAGAGTCGGGCTGCCACTCGCCCGATCGGATGCGGGACAGAACGGTTTTCTTGATGTCTTTGTAGCTGGTGGTGTCACTGGATTGGGGCATGATGACCGTTCCTTTAGACCGAGGCCAGCAGGCCCGCAATCGCGGATCTATAGGCGGATATGATCTGATCACGTGCGACGTGGCGGCCCTGTTTCACCATGTGGCGTCCGGCAGACCACAAGTCAGTTACCAGCCCATCAGGGGCGGCAAAACACAGCCCATCCAGCAATTGATCGTCCGTCAATGCACAGAGCGTCGGGTGGGTCCGGTCAATGGCCATCAGGTCAGCTAACTTGCCCTCGGCAATCTCACCGGCGTTACGTCCAAGTGCTTGCGCACCACCTTGCGCGGCACCGGTATAAAGAGCGTGCCCGACCGAGCCTTCGCCCGGTACCAGGACCGCCCGCTGTTGATCACGCAGACGTTGGGAGTATTCCAGGGTGCGCAGTTCTTCGGGCAAGGAAATCCTAATATTAGAGTCTGATCCGACCCCGAATCGTCCATTTTCTGCGACGTAGGTCGCGCCGTTGAAAATACCATCGCCCAGATTGGCCTCGGTGATCGGGCACAGCCCCGCCACAGCACCGGACTGGGCCAGCGTGCGGGTTTCGGCATCGGTCATATGGGTGGCATGGATCAGACACCACCGCGCGTTCACGTCTGCATTGTCCAGCAGCCAGGCCACCGGACGCTGGCCCAACGCGGATTGTACGTCGGCGACTTCCTGAACCTGTTCGGCGATATGGATATGGACCGGACCCTTGGGTGTGTTTTGCAGCAGTTCGCGCAGGTCTGTCGGTGAAGTTGCGCGCAAGGAATGTGGCGCAACCCCCAATATAGAGTCAGTGCTTGGCAGTTTATTACGGCAATCATCCACCAAATTCAAAAACCGGGACACATCATTGCTGAACCGCAACTGCCCACCTGACAGCTTGTCCTGCGCAACGCCGCCATAGGTGTAGAGGACCGGTAAATGAGTCAGACCGATCCCTGACTGGTGTGCGGCGGAAAAGATACGCTGGCTTAGTTCCGAGAGTTGATCGTAGGCCGCGCCGCCGGGTTGGTGATGGACATAGTGGAATTCACCGACCGAGGCATACCCGGCCTCCTGCATCTCCATGAAAACCAGTGCGGCGATGGCTTCGATCTGGTCGGGCGTCAACCGATCCAGAAAGCGATACATCAGGTTGCGCCATGTCCAGAAACTCTCGCGTCCGGCCATGCGGGTTTCCGTCATGCCCGCCATGGCCCGTTGAAAGGCGTGGCTGTGCAGGTTTGCCAAAGCGGGCAAAAGAACGTCGACGCGTGTATCATCAGGCAGTGCCGACGCCTGGTACTGCACCCGGCTGATACGCCCATGGTCGATTTCTACTCGCACATCGTGAATCCAATCAGAGCCTAATAAAGCTGTCTTGGCATGAATCTGCATTTTGATTTCCATAATGTGTAGACTTCATATCTTTACACCTATACATAAAAATCAAACAAGAGGGGAGCCGAAAAGAATCGCCATGACCAGAAAAGCGGTCTTACTCAGCGCCAGGATGGCCACGATGTCAGAAGGGGGCACGCCCTATGGGCTGTGTCGGGATGCAGCGATCGCCGTTAACGGGGCAAAGATTGTCTGGGTCGGCGAACGCCAGGACTTGCCGCCGGAATATGTCGATTGGCCGGTCGAGGATTTCGGTGAACGGTTGATCACTCCGGCGCTGATCGACGCGCATACCCACGTGGTGTTTGGCGGAAACCGCGCAACTGAGTTCGAAATGCGGCTGAATGGCGCCTCATACGAGGACATCGCCCGTGCCGGGGGTGGTATCCTCTCCACGGTCAACGCCACGCGGTCCGCCAGTGCTGAGATGCTTTTGTCAGATGCTCTAACCCGCGTGGACGCCCTGATTGCCGAGGGTGTCAGCACCCTTGAGGTCAAGTCGGGCTACGGGTTGGATACCGAGACCGAATTGAAGATGCTGCGCGTTGCCCGCCAGATCGGTGAAACCCGCCCTATCCGCATCAAAACCAGCTTTCTGGGCGCACATGCGGTGCCGCCGGAATATGCCGAATGCCCCGACGACTATATTCGCGAGGTCTGCATCCCAACCCTGCGCGCGGCCCATGCCGAGGGGCTGGTGGACGCGGTGGATGGGTTCTGCGAAGGAATCGCCTTTAACCCTGCACAAATCGCCCTGGTTTTTGATGTGGCGCAAGAGCTGGACCTGTCGGTGAAACTGCATGCCGAGCAGTTGTCCAATCTGGGCGGCGCGCAACTGGCGGCCTCTTACGGGGCTTTGTCGGCGGATCACATCGAATACCTGGATGCCAATGGTGTATCAGCCATGGCAAAAGCCGGAACCACGGCCGTGCTGTTGCCGGGCGCGTTTTACACACTGCGAGAAACGCAGGTGCCACCCGTTGATCTGCTGCGCCAGCATCAAGTGCCAATGGCTTTGGCGACTGACTGCAATCCCGGTTCTTCGCCGCTGACCTCGCTGCTGCTGACCATGAACATGGGCTGCACACTGTTTCGTCTTACGCCTGAAGAGGCGCTGGCTGGTGTCACCCGCAACGCCGCGCGCGCGTTGGGGATCAACGATGCGGGCACTCTCGCGCCGGGGCATAGGGCGGATCTGGCGATCTGGAATGTCACTCATCCGGCGGAACTGGCCTATCGCGTTGGCTTCAACCCACTGCACAAACGCCTTTTCGGAGGGATCGAATGACGTCTCTGATTTTGCAGCCCGGTCAGGTTTCTTTGGCGCAACTGGCCGAGATCTATTGGGATCAAACGGCTGTTTCACTGGATTCTGACTGCAAGTCCGCAGTCGATGCAGCGGCGCAACGTATTCAGGCGGCGGCTCGGGGCAATGACCCCGTCTATGGCGTCAATACCGGTTTTGGGAAACTGGCCAGCCTCAAAATCGCGCCGCAGGACACCTCGACCCTGCAGCGCAACCTGATCCTCAGCCATTGTTGCGGTGTTGGTCCCGCCATACCGCAAAGGCTGACCCGGCTGATGATGACACTCAAGCTGTTGTCCTTCGGTCGCGGTGCATCGGGCGTGCGGTGGGAGCTGATCGAGCTGTTGCAGCAGATGCTGGCCCGCGGGGTCACTCCGGTGATTCCGGCACAGGGTTCGGTTGGGGCATCGGGCGACCTGGCGCCACTAGCCCATATGACGGCGGTGATCATTGGCGCGGGAGAGGCGGAGGTGAACGGCACTGTTTTGCCGGGGGCTGAAGCGCTGAAAACAGTTGATTTAGAGCCTATTCAACTAGGTCCCAAGGAAGGACTGGCCTTTATCAACGGCACGCAGTTTTCAACTGCCTTTGCCCTGGCTGGGGTGTTCGAGGCTTGGCGTGCGGCGCAAAGTGCGCTGGTTGTTTCCGCCTTGTCGACCGATGCGATCATGGGGTCCACCGCACCCCTGCGGCCTGAAATTCACACTTTGCGCGGTCATCGTGGCCAGACCGAAGCCGCCAGCGCCATGCGCGCCGTGCTGGACGGGTCGGAAATTCGGGAAAGTCACCGTGAGGGCGACACCCGCGTTCAGGATCCTTATTGCATCCGCTGTCAACCGCAGGTCACGGGCGCAGCAATGGATGTATTGCGGCAGGCCGCCGCCACGCTTGAGGTTGAGGCCAACGCAGCCACCGACAATCCGCTGGTTCTGGCCGACGGGATTGTCTCGGGAGGGAATTTCCATGCTGAACCTGTAGGGTTCGCCGCTGATATGATCGCGCTGGCCGTGTCCGAGATCGGTGCTATCGCGCAGCGTCGCATTGCCCTGATGGTGGATCCGACGCTCAGCTTTGATCTGCCGCCTTTCCTGACCCCTGATCCGGGGTTGAATTCTGGCCTTATGATTGCCGAGGTCACCACGGCTGCGTTGATGAGCGAGAACAAGCACCTCGCCAATCCCTGTGTCACCGACAGCACTCCCACCTCGGCCAACCAGGAGGATCATGTTTCGATGGCGGCCCATGGTGCGCGGCGCCTGATCCGAATGGTCGAGAATTTGAACTACATTCTGGGTGTGGAATTACTGTGTGCGTCTCAAGGGGTTGAATTTCGCGCGCCGCTGGTCACCAGCGGGCCTTTGAAGCAGGTCATTGCTCGGTTGCGGGCTGACATTCCGGCCCTGACCGAAGATCGTTATTTGGCCCCTGACTTGGAGACCGCGAAACAACTGGTAGCCGGGGCGTCGATCCTACGGGCCGTTGGCACCCCAATGCCCGAGGTGGTGTGATGCAGGTGGTTAGCGTACAGCGCGGCGACTGCCCGATTGTTCTGGGCCAACCCCATGGCGGGACATTCGTGCCGGATGGTATTGCGGCTTGTCTCAATGACACAGGGCATGCGCTGGCAGACACGGATTGGCACATAAACAGGCTCTATGAAAAGCTTTTGAGTGGTGCGACGGTGGTTCAGTCGCATGTTCATCGCTATGTCATCGACGCCAATCGCGATCCCGACGGTGTTTCGCTTTACCCAGGGCAAAACACGACAACGCTGGTGCCATTGACCGATTTCGATGGGCAACCGATCTGGCGCGACGGGCAGGAACCGTCAGAGGATGAGATCGGTCAGAGGCGCGAAACCTTCCATGTACCCTATCATACCGCGCTTGCCGAAGAGTTGGAGCGCGTGCGGGCAAAGCACGGCGTGGCTGTTCTGTTCGATTGCCACTCGATCCGCAGTCGCATTCCATTTCTGTTTGAAGGTATGTTGCCCGACATGAATATTGGGACGGATTGTGGCGTAACGTGTGCGCCAGACATAGAGTCTATTGCACATGAATTTGCCGCATCATCGCCCTACAGCACCGTTCTGAACGGGCGGTTCCGGGGTGGCTGGACGACCCGCCACTATGGCCGTCCGGCCGACGGTCTGCACGCCATACAGATGGAACTGGCGCAATCCACTTACCTGACAGCCGAGGCCACCCCGTGGAGTTATGACACTGCCAAGGCCGACCGCCTACGTCGTTGGCTGCGCGATATTCTGGAAGCCATCCAAGACACTGCATTGGAGACGATCCCATGACCGACCCTCGCAAGAACACGCGCGATATCTATCCGCCGACAGGCCCCGAGCTGAACGCCAAAAGCTGGCTGACTGAGGCCCCGCTGAGGATGTTAATGAACAACCTGCACCCGGACGTGGCCGAAAACCCGCATGAACTGGTGGTCTATGGCGGTATCGGCCGCGCGGCGCGGACTTGGCAGGATTTCGACACTATTGTTGCCGGTTTGAAGGATCTGGAGGAAGACGAGACCCTGATCGTCCAGTCCGGCAAACCCGTGGCGATCATCCGCACGCATAAGGACGCGCCGCGGGTGCTGATCGCCAATTCGAATCTCGTGCCCCATTGGGCGACCTGGGATCACTTCAACGAACTCGATAAGAAGGGCTTGATGATGTACGGCCAGATGACCGCTGGCTCGTGGATTTACATCGGCACGCAGGGCATCGTTCAGGGCACCTATGAGACCTTTGCCGAGGCCGGGCGCCAGCATTATGGCGGCGACCTGACCGGCAAGTGGATTCTGACCGGGGGCCTGGGCGGCATGGGGGGCGCGCAACCGCTGGCCGCCGTTTTTGCCGGTGCCTGCTGTCTGGCGGTCGAGTGTAACCCAGACAGTATCGATTTCCGCCTGCGCACCAAATACCTCGACGAAAAGGCCGAGACTCTGGACGAAGCGCTGGAGATGATCGATCGTTGGACCAAAGCGGGCGAGGCAAAATCCGTGGGCCTGTTAGGTAACGCGGCTGAGGTGTTCCCAAAAATCTTCAAAAGAGGAAACGAGGGCATCCGCCCGTTTCCCGATATTGTCACCGATCAGACCAGCGCCCATGATCCGATCAACGGCTACCTGCCAATTGGTTGGTCCATGGCGCAGTGGCGTGAAATGCGTGAAACAGACCCTAAAGCAGTGGAAAAGGCTGCTCGGGTGTCGATGAAACAACACGTCGCCGCGATGGTTGATTTCTGGAACGCGGGCGTGCCGACGCTGGATTACGGTAACAACATCCGGCAGGTGGCACAGGATGAGGGGTTGGAGAACGCTTTTGCCTTCCCCGGTTTCGTACCCGCCTATATCCGTCCGCTGTTTTGCAAAGGCATCGGTCCGTTCCGCTGGTGTGCGTTGTCAGGCGACCCCGAGGATATCTATAAGACCGACGCCAAGATGAAAGAGCTGTTCCCCGAGAACGAACATCTGCATCGCTGGCTCGACATGGCGCAGGAACGGATTGCGTTTCAGGGCCTGCCTGCGCGGATTTGCTGGATCGGGTTGGGCGACCGCCACCGCGCCGGGTTGGCGTTCAATGAGATGGTCGCCAATGGTGAGCTGAAAGCGCCGGTCGTGATCGGCCGGGATCACTTGGACAGCGGTTCCGTCGCTAGCCCGAACCGCGAGACCGAGGCGATGTTGGACGGGTCTGACGCCGTAAGCGATTGGCCGCTGCTGAATGCTCTGATCAACACCGCCAGCGGCGCGACCTGGGTCTCGCTGCATCACGGTGGTGGGGTCGGCATGGGGTTCTCTCAACATGCGGGTGTGGTGATCTGTGCCGATGGTACCGAGGACGCGGCCCGACGGTTGGAACGGGTGCTGTGGAACGATCCGGCCTCGGGCGTGTGGCGGCATGCGGATGCGGGGTATGACATTGCAAAGGATTGCGCCCGCGCCCATGGGCTGCGGTTGCCTGGCATTCTGGGGTAAACATATCAACTGTCTCTGGTGAATTGGCGGCCCCTGCGTTATGCGCGGGGGAGCCTGCAGGAGACCGATGATGTACGTAGCCACTCTGTTGACCAATCCGAACATGCCGAAGCTCGAGCAGGCTTTGGTCGAGTCGTTGTGCAACGCGTGGGGCGGGGGCGATCTGGTTTGGCTCAGCGAAGATGAGGCGGCGCAGTTCACGTTTCCCGAGCTGCCTGATAATCAGTGGGACGTCTGGGCAGAGCTGCAGTTGTTAGAGGTCGACCTGATCGTGCAGCCGTTCGGGAAACGCCGCAAGCTGATGCTGCTGGCCGATATGGACAGCACCATGATCCAGCAGGAATGTATTGACGAACTGGCCGATGAGGCGGGCGTGGGCGATCGCGTCAAAGACATTACCGCGCGGGCCATGAATGGTGAGCTTGATTTCGAAGGTGCGCTGATTGAACGTGTTGGCCTACTGAAGGGCTTGGATGAGGCGGTGATCGACAAGGTTCTGAACGAACGCATTACATTGATGCCGGGCGGTAAGGAACTGGTTGCGACGATGCGCCTGAACGGGGGCTATGCGGCCCTGGTGTCGGGTGGGTTTACGGCCTTCACCGCGAGGGTGGCTGATCTGCTTGGCTTTGATGAAAACCGCGCCAATACATTGCTGGCCGAAAAGGGCAAGCTGACCGGCGATGTACAGCGCCCGATTCTGGGCAAACAGGCCAAGGTGGATGCGCTGGCGCAGATTACCAAGCGGCTGGGCCTGTCCGAGGCCGACGTGATTGCCGTGGGCGATGGCGCCAATGATCTGGGCATGCTGAGCCGGGCCGGAACCGGTGTGGCGCTGCATGCCAAACCTTCGGTCGCCGCCAAATGCGATATTCGGATCAATTACGGAGATCTGACGGCATTGCTGTACCTGCAGGGCTATTCCCGCGCGGTCTTTACCGAGGTCTGATCGCAAGGGGCTTCCCTTTATTTAACAAAAATGTTAAACAATGGTCATGAACACGCTTCTGACCGCATTTTCGGCATTGTCCGATGCCACCCGATTCTCGATTGTCGAGCAGTTGATGCAAGACGGTGAACTGCCCGCTGGTGACCTGATAGAAGGGCGCGGCATGTCAGGGGCCGCGATCTCGCGCCATCTGAAGGTGTTGCGCGCCGCCGGGCTGGTGCAGCAGCGAGTGCAGGGCAGTCAACGCATGTATTCCATCCAGCCCGAGGGGCTGCGGACCATCGCGGAATGGACCATCTCGAAACGGCAATTCTGGGAAAGCAGCCTCGACCGTTTGAACGATTTGATTGAAAGGGAGAATTCATGGCCGACCTGAAATTGGAACGCGCGTTTCCCACATCCCAGGAAAACCTGTTTGCCTGGATCAGCGATGGTGCAAAGCTGTTGCAGTGGTGGGGCCCCGAAGGGATGCATGTGCCCGAACATGATTTGGATTTTTCACGCCTTGGGCCGTGGCACTCGGTCATGGTGAATGCCGAAGGGCAGCGATACAAAGTATCCGGGCAGGTGACCCATGTTGATCCGCCGAATTCTGTGGGGTTCACCTGGGGCTGGCATGACGATCAGGATCAGCGCGGAGCGGAAAGCCACGTGACGCTGACGGTCACAGCGACGGAAGCTGGTGCAAAGCTGGTTCTTGATCACCGCGAATTGGCCGATGCCGAGGTCGCGGCCAACCACAATCAGGGTTGGACTTCGTCACTGCGCAAGCTGGAAGCTCAGTTTTAAGATTTTCATTAGGGAGGAAGAGAAATGCCTCAGTTCTTGTTTGTCTATCACGGTGGTCACACCCCAACAGACCCCGCCGAAATCGAAGCGACCATGGCCGCCTGGGGCGCATGGTTCCAGAATATGGGCGATGCGCTGGACATCCCCGGCAACCCGGTGGGCCAGTCCTATACCGTCAGCAACAGCGGTGTCGTCGACAATGGCGGTGCCAACCCGGCCTCGGGGTTCACGGTCATCAGGGCCGACAGCATCGACGCCGCCAACGAGATGGCCAAGGGCTGCCCCATGGTCGTCAACGGATCAGGCTCGGTCGAAGTGGCCGAGATTCATCCGATCGAGATGTGATCGCCTTAGCCGGGGAAACCCGGCGCAGGCTTGATGATGCCGCATTCCAGCCCGCGGCGGCTGTACTGAATGGCGTTCATGAATTTGCGGGTGGCTGGGTTTTCGGCCTCCAGCACACCCAGATGGACAAGAATGGATGCGATGGCACATTCAGCGGCACGCGTGGTGCCGTCTGTGATCTTCAGTGCCACGCCCATGCGTTTTTCCGGAATGATGGCGATGAAAACAGCTTCGGCCCCGGTCTTGATCGCGGCGCGGCCCTCCATCGCGCGCATCAGTTCGGTACAGGCGCGGCTTTCGCCGGCAACCAGTTCGGGATGCTTGATCATCGCGGCGGTCAGTTGCTGCGCCGCGTCGCTGGCCCGGTCCGACCGGTCGGTGGCCGAGGCAAACCACGCCATCGATCGCGCCAACCCCACCAGCGAGGTGGCAAAGTTCGGCGCTGAACATCCGTCTATCCCATAGGCGGGGCTGGCCTCACCGGTTGTTTCTTCGATGGCTGACAAACAGGCCTGCTGAACTGGGTGGTCGATTTCCAGATACTCCGGCCCGGCTCCCATATGCTGGGCCACGGTCAGGAACCCGCAATGCTTGCCCGAACAGTTATTGTGAATCTGGCAAGGCGTGTCGTCGGCCAGAATCAATCCGTCGCGCGCGGCCATATCCTGCGGCTCTTGCGGGCCGCAGCGCAGATCATGTTCGGACAGGTTCAGATGGTCCAACCAGGCGGTCACGCGGTCAGTGTGGATATGCGCGCCGCTGTGTGAGGCGCAAGCCAGTGCCAGATGCTCGCTGTTCAGCCCATATTTCGCCGCGGCGCCTGAGGTGATCAGCGGCAGACCTTGGATCATCTTGGCCGAAGATCGTGGGTAGATAATCGCACTTGGATCACCCCAGCTTTGTACGATCTGGCCACTGTCATCACAGATCACTGCATGGCCCAGATGCAGGCTTTCCAACAAGGGGCCGCGCCATAGTTCTGTCATTGGTACCGGCTGCGTCATCAGGCCTCTCCGTAATATGCGCAAAATTCTGCCAATCGCCCTTTCGCCTGTGGCGAAACCTGCGTTAGTGTGTGTATGTCGACAATCATCGGAATACGCAACTTACAGACGAACCGGCAGGGTGCGCAGGCATTTCCGATGGGTATGAGGTAATAGGTCGAGCTAGGAGGCTGGACAGATGGGATTGAAACTCGTCCGTGTAATCGCGGGCCTGTGCATGGCAGGGATGGCCACTACGGCAACCGCTCAGCAGGCGTCAAGCACCAACCGTGTGGCAGCCAAAACCGATTGGAGCGTGTTCGTCGAAGACGATCCCACCGAATGCTGGAGCGTGTCTGCACCCAAGGAAACCGTCAACACACGCGGTGGCCGGGTGGTCTCGGTCCGCCGCAGCGATATCCTGCTGTTCGTGTTCTATCGTCCCAACGCCGAGGTGAAGGGGCAAGTGACCTTTACCGGCGGCTATCCGTTCGCGGCAGGCTCAACCGTCAATCTTGAAATCGACGGGACCGAGTTTGAACTGATCACCGAAGGCGAATGGGCCTGGCCTGCAACCGAAGGCGAAGACCTCAAGGTGGTTGCAGCGATGAAGCGGGGCACTGAGGCTGTTCTGACCGCCCGGTCCGAGCGTGGGACGCAGACCAAGGACACATTCTCGTTGCTGGGTTTCACGGCAGCGATCGAAGACGCCGAGAAACGCTGCACAAACTGATACGTATCTGAAGACACGCGAGACCCCGTCATTTGGCGGGGTTTTCTTTTTTTTGAAGCGCCAAGTGTCGGCTTTACGCCACGTCTGTCTGCAAGTTTGATCCGTATCAAAGCGAGCCTCCGACATTTTTGAACTAATTAGTTCAGCTGAATAGAAGGAGCTTACGAATGCTGAATAAGCCTATTGTTGCGCTGATGATGGCAGTCGCCGTGTTGTTGAGCGCGTGTGAAAAAGATTCTGAAACCTACCCCGTATCCGGTGAGCAATGTGGGCCAGAGGATCCGGTAAAAACTTTGGATGCAGCAGATTGCGATATCCTGCCAGCGGGCATCTGAAGCGGCTTACCTGATAGCATTGATTTCGGCCGCATCGGCGTTGACGGTGCGGCCAATCTGTATTTGGGGCGCAGTAGTTCGCGTGCTACCGTCGGCAGTGGGAACCTCTGGCAGGAGCGAGTTATGCGGTATGTATTGATCACATTGTTGTTTTCCTCTGCGGCACTGGCAGACCCAACGTTGGAATGTTCAGACGCAAGTTCTCAGGTGGAAATTGGGGCGTGTGTTGGCGAGATGGAAGATCGGGTCAGTCTGGCGCTGGAGGAGAGCTACGGATTTGCCATGCAATCGGCCAAAGAGTTGGACGAGATCACCGAGCGGGTGGTGGCGCAGCCCGCCTTGGAAGCTTCGCAATCAGCCTGGGCAAGCTACCGCGATGCGCAGTGCGAAGCGGTGGGCGCTTCCTATGGCGGAGGGTCCGGTACTGGCATCGCCATCACCGCGTGCCGGGTCGATCTGGGACGCGCGCGTGTGGACGAGTTGCTGCGCTTTGCGAATTGATTGATACGATTCCTTTTGATCTTTGCTAGCGATCCTATATAGAGGCGCATCCCAAGCCAGAATCCGTTGAGATAACCACATGTCGCCCAAAGCGCCGATCACTCAAGATGTCATGACCATCCCCCGCAAATTGCCCGAGGGGAAGACTAACCTTGTCGGCCTGACCCGCGCCCAGCTGCGTGAGGTTTTGATCGAACATGGCACGTCGGAAAAGCAGGCCAAGATGCGCACCGGTCAGATCTGGCAATGGATTTATCAATGGGGTGTGCGCGACTTTGCCGAGATGACCAATCTGGCCAAGGCCTATCGCGCACAACTGGCCAAAAACTTCGTGATCGAAATCCCTGAGGTTGTTACGCGTCAGGTGTCCGAGGACGGCACCCGCAAATACCTGTGCCGTATCGCGGGCGGGCACGAGGTTGAGGTCGTGTACATCCCCGAAGAAGATCGCGGCACGCTGTGCATCTCGTCTCAGGTGGGTTGCACGCTGACCTGTTCCTTCTGCCACACCGGCACGCAGAAACTGGTGCGCAACCTGACCGCGGCCGAGATTGTCGGTCAGGTCATGATGGCGCGCGACGATCTTGAGGAATGGCCGGTTCCCGGCGCGCCCAAGGACGAAACCCGTCTGCTGTCGAACATCGTTCTGATGGGCATGGGTGAGCCGCTGTATAATTTCGAAAACGTCCGCGACGCGATGAAGATCGCCATGGATCCCGAGGGGATTTCCCTGTCGCGCCGCCGCATCACCCTGTCGACCTCGGGTGTTGTGCCTGAAATCGCGCGCACGGCTGAGGAAATCGGTTGTCTGCTGGCGATCTCGTTCCATGCCACCACGGATGAAACCCGTGACGTGTTGGTGCCGATCAACAAGCGCTGGAATATCGAGGAACTGCTGGGTGCGCTGGCCAGTTACCCGAACGCATCGAATTCCGAACGGATCACCTTTGAATATGTGATGCTGGATGGCGTGAACGACAGAGACGAGGATGCGCATCGCCTGATCGACCATATCAAGCGTCATAACATCCCGGCCAAGATCAACCTGATCCCGTTCAATGAATGGCCGGGCGCGCCGTACAAGCGCAGCTCGAACAATCGCATCCGGGCCTTTGCGAATATCATTTACCAGGCGGGTTACGCCTCACCCATCCGTAAGACGCGGGGCGAGGATATCATGGCGGCTTGTGGTCAATTGAAATCGGCCACGGAACGCGCCCGAAAATCGCGCAAACAGATCGAGGCCGAAGCCGGGGTGAAAAGCTGAGGCGTGTTATTGTCGCCAAGTGGTCGACAATAAATAAATTCTCGCCTTGCTGTTCTTTGCATTCGAAATTTGGTATGTTTTAAGCGTCGGGGCTGGATCGGCGCATGTCACTCTTGCGCACAAAGCGGTGAAAGCCGTGGTCTGGCCGTGGCGCGTTTGTTCAGGGCCGCTATCTTATTTCAAACATGATAGGCGGCTTTCAGGCGAACCTTAAGAAACAGGTAGGCCATCCATATGTTTTTACGATTTAAACGTGTGTTTTCGATCTCACTGACAGTGCTGTCAATTTCGGGGTTGTCCGCAACCGACGGGTTTGCGCAATCAACTGGTGAGGACGCGCATATTGCCATCGAGAATCCAGCGGATTTGTCCAAGGAGGAAGCATTGCGCATCTATGAATCCCTGCAGCGGCGCATGGCGCGGGGTTATGGCGCTGCACAGCTGGATTTGCTCCTGAATTATCAGAACTGGCCATTGTTCAACGATGCGCCCTATATCTCGGCCACCCATGGTCAGCGGTATGTGAACAGCTATGCCAATCGCATGGCTCATAACTACGGAACGCTGGCCGAGGGGGAAAAGCTGCCCAAAGGCTCGGTTTTGGCCAAGGACAGCGTGACCGTCACGGATGAAGGCAATATCCATCCCGGCGCTTTGTTCGTAATGGAAAAACTGGCCCAAGGCGAAAGCCCCGACACGGGTGACTGGCGTTATATCATGGTGATGCCAGACGGATCGCTGTTCGGGGACACGATGGGTGCGCGCGCAAATTCGGTCGCCTATTGCCATGATTGCCACGAGGCAGTGGCCGACCGGGACTACACCTTTTTCGTACCCGAAGAATACATCGTCGGCAATTGATCAACTGCGCTTGAGGCGGGCGGCTCCGATCACCTCGATCAGGGTCTGACGCACGGGTTCGGGCTGCGCCTCAACCGCGTTCAGCACCTCGCGCAGTTCTGCGCGCAGGCCGTGCATCTGGTCGATCAGCGAAATCATCATCGACAGCGCGTCGGGTTCCATCTCGTATTGCTCATGCAATTCGCAGGCCAGTTCCAGACGGGCGACGTCAAGGCTGTGATAGACCAAGCCCTGATCGGTTTGTTCGGGGATCACGATCTCGGCGGCCAAGTATTCGGTCAACCGGGTCGAGGTCAGGCGGGTGACGGTTGCGATCAGCTGCTCTTCGGTCAGAGTGCGGGTCATGACGGCATTCCTTTACGCGGATCATAACTGTGGCTCTCGCGCCATGTCTCCATGAATTGCTTTAGGTCTTCGTCGATCTGTCCGGGCATCGCGATGGTCAGTTCGATCAGCTGATCGCCGCGCTCGGTTGAGCCGCGTTTCTTAACCCCTTTGCCGCGCAGGCGCAGTGTCTTGCCGCTGCTGGTGCCCGCAGGAACGCTGACGTTAACGCCACCGTCGATGGTGGGTGCAGGGACCTTGCCGCCCAGAATGGCCTCATCAATCGTGATCGGCAGAGTGATATGTATGTCGTCGCCCTGACGATCGAAGACGGGGTGTTTGGCAACCGAGACGGTCACTAGAGCATCACCCGGCGGCCCGTCGCCAAAGCCCGGATCGCCTTTGCCGCGTAGGCGGATGGTTTGGCCGTCGGTGATGCCAGCGGGAATCTTGACTTCGATCCGGTCGCCATCGGGCAGGGTCAGTTTCTGGCTGGCCCCAAAAACCGCATCCAGAAAACTGATCTGCAGGCTGTAGCCTCGATTGTGCCCCGGCGCGTGGAATTCATGGGTGCGCTGGCCGTATCCGCCACGGCCCCGCATGAACTCGGCAAAGATGTCCGACATGTCATCGGGGTCTGCAGCCTGTCCCCGATAAGGGTTCCCGGCGGCCTCGGCGTAGTCGCGATAATAATGCTGCTGTGGGCGTTCCTGACCCGAGGCGTCAATCTCACCATTGTCGAATTGCGCCCGCTTTTCGGGGTCTTTGAGCAAGTCGTAAGCGGCGGCTGCCGCCTTAAACTTGGCTTCGGCCTCGGCATCGCCGGGCTTTAGATCCGGGTGGCATTCCTTGGCGATACGCCGATAAGCCTTTTTGATTTCGGCGGCGCTGGCGTCTTTGGCGACACCAAGGGCGGAATAGGGATCGTCGCTCATCTCACCTCTCGCGGGTCGGGCTGAACAGGTTGGTTTTATCATGCGATTTCAAGGACCCAAAAGGAAGAGGCTTTTGAAACCGCTCGCAAAACCCCGAAAGTCTGCTAACATATGCACGTTTCGAATTATTTTCTGACGGAGACCCCCATGACGCGCAGAATCAAATCCGCCTTGGCCCTGCTGGCCGGCAATGCCATCGGGTTGCTACTGGCCACGCTGCTGCTGTCAGGGTTTGCGATCAAGCCGATCTCTTTCATCGTCGTGGTGATCGTCTTTACGCTGGTGCAGGTGGTGGCCGAGCCGCTGATCCTGAAGCTGGGCGAGAAAAAAGCACCCGCGCTGAAAGGCGGCATCGCGCTGATCGTTACCTTTGTGGGCTTGCTGACAACCGATCTTGTCACTGCCGGGTTGACGGTTGGAGGTATCTCGAACCTGTTGGCGGCCACGCTTCTGGTCTGGCTGGGGGCGCTGATCGCCAGCATAGTGCTGCCGATCTATGTGTTTACAGAATTGCGTGAGCCCAAGAAGAAATCATAGCGCGTTCAGGCTGATTTCAATCGCCTGCCACAGTTCCTCGACCGGTTCACAGCCGACAGACAGGCGGATGAAGGCGGGGTCGACATCGTCGCCCCAGCGCGCGCGGCGTTCTGCTGAACTGTGGACGCCACCAAAGGAGGTTGCGGGACGCAACATCGGGCAGGCGTTGATAAAGGCCTCGGCCTTAGCCTCGGTCTCAAGCGTGATCGACAGCAGGAACCCAAACCGCGACGTCTGTGCCGTGGCCAGCGCATGCGATGGATCGCTAGGCAGTCCGGGATAGCGGATTTGCCTGACCGTCGAGTGGACGGCCAACCGTTCGGCCAGCACCTGCGCCGAGGAACACATACGGTCGAACCGCACATCCAGCGTTTCCAGTCCGCGATGCAACAGCCAAGCCTCATGCGGGCCGGGGATCGCCCCAGAAACGCGGCGCCATTCTACTACCCGTTCCATAATCTGTGCATTGCGACTGGCCACGTGGCCCATCAACAGGTCGGAATGCCCACCCATGGCTTTCGTATCCGAGGCCACAACCACGTCGATGCCCATATCCAGCGGGCGCTGGCCCAGCGGGGTCAGGGTCGTGTTATCAGCAATCGTGATCCCGCCCGCTACACGTACAGCAGTGGCGATAGCAGGCAGGTCCAGCATGTCCAGCCCGGGGTTTGAGGGGCTTTCGACAAAGACCACATCAAAGCCGTCAAACCCGCCCTCGGTAAAGGTGGCCGTTGGGCGTTCGGTGACCGTTACACCCAGCCCGGACAGGAACTGATCGGCCAGCACGCGCGTGACATAGTACCCATCTGACGGAATCAGCAGGTGCGACCCGGCCTTCAGGGTTGCAAACAATGCGGCTGAAATTGCCCCCATGCCAGACGGAAAAGTCAGGCAGGGCGCACCTTCAAGATGGGCCAGCACATGTTCCAGATGCTCCCAAGTGGGGTTGTCGACTCGGCCGTATGTGGGCAGGCCGTCCGTCACGCCCGGCAGATGATACATACTGCTTTGAGTCAGCGGCAGCGTCACCGGCTCACCCGCGTTCAAGGCATTGCCGCGCAGGTGCAGCATCTCTCCGGTCTTCGGGGCCATGGTTCAGCGCCCCGGTATTTCGTCGCGGGGCGGGGCGGGTTCCCAGTTCTCGATGATCTCGACCGCCTCTTGCGCCGTGTCGACAAACCGGAACAGATCAAGGTCTTCGTCCGAGATGGTGCCCGCGTCCGCAAGCGCCTCCCAGTTGATAACCTTTTCCCAGAACTCGCGGCCAAACAACAGGAAGGGCACGCGCTCCATCCGACCGGTTTGGATCAGGGTCAGGGATTCGAACAGCTCATCCATGGTTCCGAACCCGCCGGGAAAGATAGTGATAGCGCGGGCGCGCATCAGGAAATGCATCTTGCGGATGGCGAAATAGTGGAAGTTGAAGCTGAGCTCGGGGGTCACGTATTCGTTCGGCGCTTGTTCGTGCGGCAACACGATGTTCAGGCCGATGGAACAGCCGCTCGCATCCTGCGCGCCGCGATTCCCCGCCTCCATCACGCCGGGGCCACCGCCGGTGACGATGACGTTCTCGCGGCAGCCGGTTTCATTGGATTTCTCAGTCATCAGCCGGGCGAATTCGCGGGCCTCGTCATAGTACTCCGACAGGTTGGCCAGCGTCTGGGTCCGGGCGGTGTGTTTCTGCGACGGCTCGGGAATACGCGCACCACCGAACATGACGATGGTCGAGGTGATCTCACGCTCGGTCATGAGCATCTCGGGTTTCAGCAGTTCCAGCTGCAGGCGAACCGGGCGCAGCTCATCGCGGCACAGGAAATCGTCATCAGCAAAGGCAAGGCGATACGCGGGCGAGCGTGTTTGCGGCGTGTCCGGCACCTCGCTCGCGGTCGAGCGGTCGGTCTGCGCGTCGCGGAAAGGGCTGAGGCGGTCTTCTCTCATGAGTGATGGTTCCCTGCTTGCGTGTTCTTGAAACAGCTATAGGGTTCGCGGGCAGAGTGCCAGTCACGGAAGAACAAGAATGAATTGGAAGAGTGAAATATTGGCGGCTGCCGACCGGATCAACGGTTATGCGCAGGTGACGCCAGTGATGGAAAGCCGGGCCTTGGGGTTGGGTTACCCGGTTGAGATGAAGCTGGAACACCTGCAGCATACCGGCAGTTTCAAGGCGCGCGGGGCGTTCAATACATTGCTGAGCCAGGATGTGCCCAAGGCGGGTATCGTTGCAGCGTCTGGCGGTAATCATGGTGCGGCGGCGGCCTTTGCAGCGCGCGCATTGGGGTATCCGGCAAAGATTTTCGTGCCGGAAATAGCGGGGCCGTCCAAGATCGCGCTGATCGAACGGACGGGCGCGGATCTGAGCGTGGTGCCGGGCGAATACGCTAACGCGCTGACCAGGGCGCAAGCGCATGAGGATGCAACAGGTGCGATGCAAATCCACGCCTATGACGCGCCCGCAACCGTAGCCGGGCAGGGCACCTGTTTCGCCGAGTGGGAGGCGCAGGGTCTGCAGGCCGACACGGTTCTGATTGCCGTCGGCGGCGGTGGCTTGATCGCGGGCGCGCTGGGCTGGTTGCAGGGCGCGCGCAAGGTTGTGGCGGTCGAGCCCGAAACCTCATGCGCGCTGAACGCGGCACTTCAGGCCGGAGAGCCTGTGGATGTTACCGTTTCGGGTATTGCCGCCAATGCGCTGGGCGCGCGGCGGATCGGGTCGATCTGTTTCGGACTGGCGCAGGGGCTGGCATCGGTTCTGGTCAATGACGAGGCCATCGCCGAAGCCCAGCAGGTTCTGTGGCGCACGCATCGGATTTTGGTAGAGCCAGCGGGCGCGACCGCATTGGCTGCGCTGCTGTCTGGTGCCTATCAGCCGGAACCCAATGAGCGTGTGGCGGTGCTGGTTTGTGGTGGGAACCTCTCGCCGGACCCATTGAACGGCTGAAACTGCAGCAATCAGCCGCAAAGCGCGCATTCTGCGTCGCATTGCGGCCTGTCCCCTGCTTGCGTATAGGCAACACCAACGTGAACAGATTCTGCAGGGAGCCGCCAAATGTCCAACGCGCAACTGGAAGCCGCTATCGAAGCCGCCTGGGAGGCACGCGATACCATCACCCCCGCCACCTCAGGCGAACAACGCGAGGCGATCGAAGATACGCTGAACGCGCTGGACAGCGGTTCGCTGCGTGTGGCCGAAAAGATGGACAGCGGCGACTGGCATGTGAACCAGTGGGCCAAAAAGGCGGTTCTGCTGGGCTTCCGCATCAAGGACATGGAGATTCAGTCGGGCGGTCCGCAGGCCGGCGGCTGGTGGGATAAGGTGGACAGCAAATTCGCGGGTTGGGGCGAGGATCAGTGGCGCACCGCCGGGTTCCGCGCCGTACCGAACTGCGTGGTTCGCAAATCCTCCTATGTCGCGCCCGGCGTGGTGCTGATGCCGTCTTTCGTGAACCTAGGCGCTTATGTCGACGAGGGCACCATGGTCGACACCTGGGCCACCGTGGGGTCCTGCGCACAGATCGGCAAGAATGTACACCTGTCGGGTGGCGTCGGCATCGGTGGTGTGTTGGAACCGATGCAGGCAGGCCCCACCATCATCGAAGACAATTGCTTTATCGGCGCGCGCTCTGAGGTGGTCGAAGGCTGCATCGTTCGCGAAGGCTCGGTTCTGGGCATGGGTGTGTTCATCGGCAGGTCGACCAAGATCGTTGACCGCGAAACCGGCGAGGTCACATATGGCGAAGTGCCGCCCTATTCGGTGGTTGTTGCCGGATCGATGCCATCAAAGAACAATATCAGCCTGTACTGCGCGGTGATCGTGAAACGTGTGGATGAAAAGACCCGCTCGAAAACCGGGATCAATGAATTGTTGCGGGACTAACAGGTAAGAAAAAAGATAATGCCCGAACCACGTTCGGGCATTTCATTTGTTTAAGCTCGGTTATCGAGCGATCTGATTGTTGGCGTCCGCGAGCTATATTCTCGTCATCTGACCAACACCAGATAAGCTTAGTTAGCGATCTTCGCCTGGACGTTCGACTGCGCTGCCATTTTCTTCGCCGCTAGTGTAGCCACTGCCGTTGGATTCACCGTCGTCTCCGCCGCCGGATTCACCGCCGTCATTGGGTTCACTGCCGTCATCGCCGTCATTGGGTTCACTGCCGTCATCGCCATCGTTGGGTTCACTGCCATCGTCACCGCCGGATTCACCGCCGTCATTGGGTTCACTGCCGTCATCGCCACCACCGGAACTGTCGCCGTCATCGCCACCACCGGAACTGTCGCCTTCATCGCCGCCACCGGAACTGTCGCCGTCATCGCCACCACCGGAACTGTCGCCTTCATCGCCGCCACCGGAACTGTCGCCTTCATCGCCGCCACCGGAGCTGTCGCCTTCATCGCCGCCACCGGAGCTGTCGCCTTCATCGCCGCCACCGGAGCTGTCGCCTTCATCGCCGCCGCCGGAACCGCCACCTTCTTCGCCGCCGCCGCTGGCTTCAGCTTGCACAGAGTTGGTGGATGCGATTGTCACAACAAAAGCTGCGGGAGCCAGAGCTAGAACGGACACACTTGCCACGGTAGTTAGGAGTTTAGACAAAGTACTCATTGAACTTTCCTTTGTTAAAAAATTGCGACCAATAGTGTTGGGTATTCTAAATTTCGCATGCCATACCTCGTATCGACCTAAAGATGTGGCGCTGCCGTAAGCTAATTTCCGCGCAAATAAACCCGGGCTGTCGGCGAAATTGTACCGATTTCAACCATGCGGATTCTCAATAATATTCCTGTCAATCCAGTGGGGAAATTTTTGCTAGTAACGTGTGTCAATTTTGCATGAAGGCGGAAGCCTGTTGGCTTTGATGCAACGTATTTCGGTTGCCCACAAATCGAATCAGGTCTTGCTGCCGGATCGTTCTATCAGTTGACCATGCCTTGTTGCGCCCGTAATGCAGGCGCCATGGAAAAGCAAAAGAAACCCTCGCGTCAGCAAGTCTATACCCTGCTTGTGCAGATCGGCCGCAAGGATGGCGATGGCCTGCCCGACGGCGCGACCGGCGCGGCGCTGATGTGTTTCGCCAGTGGCGTGGATGAGGCCGAAGCCGTGCGCGAGACCGTGGCGATCCTGAAACAGGCAGACACCGCGCCGCTGGACGTCACCGGCTATGGTACATTGGCCGAGCGAGAAGCACAGGGCCATGACATTGACGCCGACGAGCGCGCGCTGATGCAGCGGGCATTGGATGAAAACGCGGTCATAGTCGCGCAGATGACGCCGTTTTTCGGCGATGAGGAGCAGGGTTAGTTCCGAACCCCGAACCACTTGCGGTATATCTCGTCATAGGTGCCGTCTTCACGCAGCGACAGCAGCGCCTGATTGACGTCCTCGACCAAGGGTGATCCCGTCGGGAAGGCGATCCCGTAATTCTCTCGCAAGAACACGCCGCCGGTCACCGATGCGATCCGTCGTCCTTCGTGCGAGGCATAGTAAGACAGGATCGGCGCGTCAAAAACAACCGCGTCCAGCTCTTTGTCCTTGAAGGCGGTCAGCATCTCATCCAGACCGGAATATCCGGTAAACTCGATCTCGCGCCGGTTCAGGAAATTGGCGGCGGTCGAGTTCGAAATCGTGCCCACCTGTTTGCCATACAGATCGTTGACCGAATTCACGTTGCCGCTGATCGCATCCACCGTCATGACCGAGGTGATGCGCGCGGTAAAAACCGACACGATGAACAGGGATGACACCACCAGAACCACGCCCAGCACACGGCCAAACGGGGTGCGCGGCATGCGTTCTTCGAACCCGCCATTGACCACCAGGTTCAGCGCCCACCAGAAGGACGGGAACCATGCCTCATTCAATTTGCGGTCGAAATAGGGCTGCGAGCGGCGCTCGAACCCCCACATCAGCATGCCACCGCCCAACAGGATGGCAAAGGCCAGGCCAATGGCGATGAACAATTCGGTCGACAGCAACGCATGCAGCAGCGAGGGCCGGCGTGCGGCCTCGGACGGGACCATGATCTGCAAACCGGCCTCAAAGATCGGCTGGCTGAAATCCATCTGCGTTTCGCGCGCCGCGGTGATCGAGATGTTGGCGATGGCCAGATCGGCGGTACCGTCCTGCACTGCACCCAGCATGTCGCTGAACGCCTCGACCCGGTTGACCGAATAGTCCCAATCCAGCGACTGGGCCAGCGCCGCCAGCAGATCCATGGAAAAACCGGTCTGTGCCCCGTCTTCGACATAGGAAAACGGAGGGCGGGTCACGGTGGTGACGTCCAGTGTCTGCGCCTGGGCTTGTTGTGCAAGCGTGGCGAAGGTCAGGCAGATCAGTGCGAATAGGGCGCGTATCATCGTCAGTTTACCTGTTTGGCGCGGCTCTAACGCAATTTTGACGGGTGCGGCAAGGTAGTCGCGGGGTCAAGGTCCGTGTTTTATTGGGGTATCGGCGCGATACAAACAGAAAAAAGCCCGTGGAATCGGGCGTGCGGGGGTTGGCAATCGGCCCAATTCGTTGAATCTGTGCGCGAACCAGCGCCCGAATGAAGCAAAGAGGTCTCACCATGACAGATCCGGTAGAATTGACAGCGGACCTAATCCGTTGCCCATCGGTCACACCCGAAGAAGGTGGCGCGCTGGTGTTGTTGGAAAAGTTATTGTCGGATGCGGGGTTCGATTGCACGCGGGTCGATCGCGGGGGTGTCGCCAACCTGTTCGCGCGCTGGGGCAAAAAGGGCCATGCGCGCAGCTTTGGGTTCAATGGCCATACTGATGTTGTTCCGGTCGGGGATGAAGCCGCCTGGACCATGCTGCCCTTTGGGGCGGAAATCCGCGACGGCGTGATGTACGGGCGGGGGACGACCGACATGAAATCCGGCGTGGCGGCCTTTGCGGCAGCGGCGGTGGATTTCGTGCAAGATACGCCACCAGACGGTGCAGTCATTCTGGCCATCACCGGGGATGAAGAAGGTGATGCCGTGGACGGCACAACCGCGTTGCTGGATTACATGGACCGCGCCGATGAACGGATGTCGGTCTGTCTGGTCGGCGAACCGACCTGCCCGAACACGATGGGTGAGATGATGAAGATCGGGCGTCGTGGCTCGATGACGGCGTGGTTCACGGTGACCGGTGTACAGGGGCATTCGGCCTATCCGCATCGCGCCAAAAACCCGCTGCCTGCAATGGCGCGGCTGATGCACGACCTGGCCAGTCATGAGTTGGATCAGGGCACGGATCATTTCGATGCCTCGACGCTGGCCGTTGTGAATATCGATACCGGAAATACAGCAACCAATGTGATCCCGGCGCAATGCCGTGGGGCAGTGAATATACGGTTCAACGATTTGCACTCGGGTGCAAGCCTAAGCGACTGGTTGCGGGCCGATGCGCAACGTGTGGCTAAGGCATATGACGTCGAGGTCGATATCAAAATCAAAATCTCAGGCGAAAGCTTTCTGACCCCTCCCGGCCCACTGTCGGATCTGGTGGCGCAAGCGGTCGAGGCGGAAACGGGCCTGCGACCCGAGATGTCCACGACCGGCGGTACTTCGGACGCGCGGTTTGTGAAAAACCACTGCCCGGTGGTCGAATTCGGCCTGGTCGGTCGCACGATGCATCAGGTGGATGAATGCGTCGAGGTGGCGCAGATCGACCAGCTCAAGGCGATCTACATGCGCATCCTGCAGGATTATTTCGCCTGATCCATGCAGCGGACTCTGGTCATCATGGTCAAGGAACCGCGCCCGGGGCGGGTAAAGACCCGTTTGGGTCGCGATATTGGCATGGTCGGCGCAGCCTGGTGGTTTCGGCATCAGACACAGTCGTTGATCCGGCGGTTACGCGATCCGCGCTGGCAGATTGTCCTGGCGGTCTCCCCGGACCGCGAGGGGCTGAACAGCCGTATCTGGCCGGTGGATCTGCTGCGAGTGCCACAGGGGAACGGTGATCTGGGCGATCGCATGGGCCGGATGTTGCGGGACATGCCAAAAGGTCCGATCTGTTTAATTGGTGCGGATATTCCCGGCATCACGCGGGGGCATATTGCGCGGGCGTTCAAGGCGCTGGGCTCGGCGCAAATGGTGTTCGGGCCTGCGCCGGACGGGGGCTACTGGCTGGTTGGCGCGCAACGCTATGGGGCAATGTCCACGAACCTGTTCCGCGATGTACGCTGGTCCACGGAACACGCACTGGCCGATACTCTGGTCTCAATCCCCGGAACGCGGGTGGCTTTTCTGGATCATCTGCGTGACGTGGACACGGTTGCCGATCTGAAACCCTGATCTTTTTTAGTCATGACGCCGTCGCATCCCCGTGATACGCCGGACTTATGACTCGCATCCCTACCAAGCAAGAGGTCCTCGATTGGATCTCGGCGAACCCCACCCTGACCTCGAAACGCGATATCGCCAAGGCCTTTGGCATCAAGGGTGCAGATCGAATTGATCTGAAGCGTATCCTAAAAGAGCTTGAGGCCGAAGGGCATCTGGAAAAGCGCAAGCGCAGCTATCGTGACCCGGACCGGTTGCCGCCAGTCAGCGTGTTGCAAGTAAAGGCTCCGAATGCCGATGGTGACCTGTTCGCGCGCCCGCTGGAATGGCATGGTGAAGGCGTTGAACCCATCGTTCTGATCGTTGCGCGCGCCAGCGATCCGGCGCTGGGCGAGGGCGACCGAATTCTGGCTCGCCTGACGGTGGTACATGAAGAAGACCACAACTACGAAGCGCGCCTGATTCGACGTATCGGAACCAATCCGCGCAGGATCGTCGGTATCTTCCGTAAAGGGGCTGAGGGTGGACGGATCGTCCCCATCGACAAGACCGGCTCGACCGAATGGCTGGTGCATGACGGTGCGGTGCTGGGTGCCAAGGATGGCGAACTGGTCGAGGCCGAACAGGCAGGCCCCAAGAACCGCATGGGTCTGCCGCGCGCCCGTATCGTCGAGCGGCTGGGTGACCCATCGGCACCCAAGGCGGTGTCGCTGATCGCGATCCACCAGCACGGTATCCCCGACGATTTCCCTGATAAGGTGATTGCCGAGGCCGATAAGGCCAAACCCGTCGGCCTGAAAGGGCGCGAAGACCTGCGGGACATGCCGTTGCTGACCATCGACCCCTCGGACGCGCGCGACCATGACGACGCCTGTTATGCGCACGCGGATGAGGACCCGAAAAACCCCGGCGGCCATGTGATCTGGGTCGCCATCGCGGATGTTGCTGCTTATGTGCAGCCGGGAACCGCACTGGATCGCGAGGCGCGAAAGCGTGGTAATTCCAGCTATTTCCCGGATCGTGTGGTGCCGATGTTGCCGGATCGCCTGTCTGGCGATCTGTGTTCGCTGCACGAAGGCGTTCCGCGCGCCTGTATCGCCGTACGGATGCAGATCGACGCAGACGGCAACAAGATCGAACACCGGTTTGTGCGGGGCCTTATGCGTTCGGCAGCTTCGCTGAACTATGCCGAGGTGCAGGACGCCATTGACGGTAACCCGAATGACCGCACCGGACCTTTGTTGGAAACTGTTCTGAAACCGCTCTACGCCGCTTATGCGGCCCTGAAGAAGGCGCGCGCCGAACGGCAGCCGCTGGAGCTGGACCTGCCGGAACGCAAGATCGTTCTCAGCGATGCGGGCGAAGTGACCAGCGTGGCGTTCCGCGAGCGGTTGGACGCCCATAAGCTGATCGAGGAGTTCATGATCCTCGCCAACGTCGCCGCCGCCGAGACCCTGATTGCCAAGCGCCGCCCGCTGCTGTTCCGCGTGCATGAAGAGCCCGCGCCTGAGAAACTGGAAAGTCTGCGGGAAACGGCGCAGGCCGCCGGTCTTAATTTGGCCAAGGGCCAGGTTCTGCAAACCCGGCATCTGAATGCGCTGTTGAACGCCGCCGCCGGGACCGAGGATGCCGAGTTGATCAACCTCAGCACATTGCGGTCGATGGCGCAGGCGTATTACAACCCAGAAAACTTCGGTCATTTTGGCCTGGCACTGCGGAACTATGCGCATTTCACCTCGCCCATTCGACGCTATTCTGACCTGATCGTGCATCGGGCGCTGATCACGGCGCATGGTTGGGGTGACGACGGTCTGACCGAGGATGAAATCGCCAGGCTGGAAGAAACCGCCACCCATATTTCGGACACCGAGCGGCGTTCGATGATGGCCGAACGGGATACGACAGATCGCTACCTGGCTGCCTATCTCAGCGAGCGCGTAGGCAATGAGTTCAGTGGCCGTATCAGTGGTATCGCCCGGTTCGGGGCCTTTGTGAAAATGGACGAAACCGGTGCGGATGGTCTGGTGCCCGTCCGATCACTCGGGCGCGAATTCTTCCATTTCGACCGTGAGGCAGGGACGCTGATGGGATCGGACACCGGGCTGATCATCGCCATCGGACAGCGTGTCACCGTGCGTCTTACCGCGGCGACGCCTGTGACCGGCGGTTTGGAACTGGAATTGTTGTCCATTGACGATCAGGCCCTGCCACGGGGACGCGGTGCGAAAGGGCGGCCAACCCGACGCAAAGCGGTTAGCAACAAGCGCAAGAAAGACAAGATCAAACGCAAGGTCGAACGCAAACGCCGTCAGAGGTGATAGGTCAGCGCCCGCGCAATCAGCCAGCCATGGCGCGTCGGGTCGATCTGCGCGGGGTCGTCAAACAACACGGCCCTGTTGCCATCCAGCCGATCCTCGCTGGGAAAGGCCGAGGTGAAATCACCCATCAACCGGCTTTGGCAATGCACATACAGTGCAAATCGCGCGGACTTATGCGTGCCGATCCGGATTGTTGAACCCTTTGGGGCCAGATAGGCGGGCTGACCCCAGCGCAGCGATTCCTGCAAAGGCTGCGCGTCGGGCAAGGACGCGGCAGTGTCAAAGATCAAGTCACGCAGGGCAAGCGCCCCGACACGAGCATCAAATGGCAGCGCGTCAAATGCCGCGGCAACTTTTGGATCGTCAAAGGGTGTCATCTCAGCAGCTTATTCGGTTTGGCCGGGCGCGTCAGGTATTTTGGTCTGAGTGCTTTGTGAATCTCTCACTTTGCGCTATCCTGAGGTTGAGCAGTAATCAGGAATTTCGGAATGCGTAAATGCGTAAGTGGCATCATAGCCGCAGCATTATGGGCATCCATTGTGCAGGCGGAATCCCACAATTCAGCGGATAGGTCACAGACCTTTCAGCTGGCCTCGGCTGATATGACCGTGTCCCTCCGACCGGTCGTGCGGCCTTCAGCTAAGGAGTATCGGGTGTCGACCGAAGGAAACGCGCGGTTTCAGGCGTGGCTGGGAGCGTTCCGCGAACGGGCAGAACAACAGGGCATTTCAGCCGCGACGCTGGATCGGGCGCTGGCGGGCCTGACCTATGACAAGAAAATCATCGAACGGGATCGCAATCAGGCCGAGTTTTCAAAACCGATCTGGGAGTATCTGGATGCCGCTGTGTCAGACACGCGGATCCGCAACGGCCGCGCGGGGCTGGAACGCCATCACGCAACCCTGACCCGGATCGAGGCGCAATATGGCGTCGAGAAAGAGGTTGTGACAGCAATCTGGGGGCTCGAGACAGCGTTCGGGACGTTTAGGGGCAGTGATCAGACCATCCGTTCGCTGGCGACACTGGCCTTTGACGCGCGGCGGGCGCAGTTCTTTGAAACTCAGTTGATCGCGGCTTTGCGGATCGTTCAGGCCGGGGATGTCAGTGCCGGGAATATGGTCGGCAGCTGGGCGGGCGCGATGGGTCACACGCAGTTCATGCCGACCTCATACCTGGATCACGCGGTGGATTTCGATGGCGACGGGCGGCGCGATATCTGGTCCGAGGACCCGACCGACGCGTTGGCCTCTGCCGCCGCCTACCTAGCGCGGCACGGCTGGACCAAGGGTCAGCCTTGGGGTGTCGAAGTACGTTTGCCGGAAGGGTTCGACTATGCCGTGGCCAAGCGGGATCATACATTGATGCCCTCTGACTGGGCCGCGCGCGGCGTGTTGGGTCGCAATGGTAAGCCGGTGCCGGATTACGGGCAGGCGGCCATTCTATTGCCCGCCGGAGGGCAGGGCGTGGCGCTGATGATCTTCGACAATTTCGGCGTGATCGAGAAATATAACGGTGCCGACGCCTATGTGATCGGTATCGGCCATCTGTCCGACCGTCTGGCCGGCCAAGCGCCGTTTCAAGCCAACTGGCCGCGCGGTGACCGGGTGCTGAGTTTCACCGAGAAAAAGGAACTGCAATCCCGCCTGACCGAGGCTGGCTTTGATACGCAGGGCATCGACGGGCGCACCGGACCAAACACGACCGACGCCGTCCGCGCATATCAGTTGGCGCAGGGGCTGCTCCCGGATGGATATGCCAGTTTGAATCTATTAGAGCTGTTGCGGTGATAACGAACGGGTCCTGTACGGTGTTTAGGTGCGTGGTGCGGACATTCTCTCAGTTTTCGGCTTTATGGGATGAGTAACCTCCCGACTACCGGCACTCACTACGATAGGCGGGAGGTGGACCCAGCAGTTTAGCGGGTCGCGACGCCAGTAGAGGTAATAAAAAACTGGATCGCATTCATATATTTGAACCTAAGATGCATCAAATCAAGTTTTTTATCGCGCGACAATTTTTATATTCCCGCGCGATGCGGTTGCAATGCTCGTGTGCTGAGCTTTGCTTAGCGCTGAAAACTGCTAGCACGCCTGACAGAGGCTGGAACTGATACACAGGGTATAGACACGGGTGAACCGAGCCAAACACGACCGGCGTCGTACGAACGTACCAACTGTGCCGAATTTACTGCCGGATGATTTCGTCAGCTTGAATATGCAAGGGCGGCTTCAAACACTAACGTCACTGAGGTGTCTTAGTCTGAATCTTATGGTCTCGGCCGCCATTTTGTTGTGACTACCCGCCACGTATATTGCCGATAGCTTCATCAATCCCAAGTGTGCCTCAAATGATGAGGCCGCACTATGACCGAAGACACACCACAACCAGCGCAGTACTATGACAAACACGACATCTGGACGTTGGATCCAACGTCCACGGACAAAGAGGTCTATGATGTCTTTGCCACAGAAGTCGCCAAACTTGTTCAGTTGCTGGATGAAAACGAGCCACTCATGTCGCGGGATTTTTACGCACGACTTTTTGTGTCACTATTGGGGTTGTCCCGAGTTTTGGGAGAGTACGATGATAGCTGGAGCCGGAGTGTCTATTCTCCGGACGAAAATTAGCTCTGTCACATATAACCTAATGAGGCAGAGCAAGACTCGGATCTTCAAAGCTAAGGGCGGTTGTTAATCCAACCGCCCCTTGCGTTTCGTAGTTACTCTGAACGCCGACCTATGCCGCCACCTTCATCAAGCCCTGCGCGATGATTTCGGCATGTGCCTCATCCAGCGACTTGTAAATCCGCACGAACATCTCGTCGATATCCGCAGGGGTCAGGATCAGCGGGGGTGAGATGATCATCCGGTCACCCACATGGCGCATGATCAGGTTGTTGGCAAAGCAGCGGTCGCGGCAGATATAGCCGACCGTGCCGGGGTCCGAGGCAAACTTGGCGCGGCTGGCCTTGTCCGGCGTCAGCGCGATCGAGGCCATCATGCCGACGATTTTGGCCTCACCGACCAGCGGGTGATCGGCCAGCGCCTCCCATTTCTCTTTCAAATAGGGCGCGGCCACGTCGCGGACGTGTTCGACGATCTTCTCCTCTTCGAGGATGCGCAGATTTTCCAGCGCTACGGCCGCCGCGACCGGGTGGCCGGAATAGGTGTAGCCATGGTTGAACTCGGTGCCGCCGATAACCTTGGCGATCTCATCACTGACGATGGACCCCCCGATGGGCGCATAGCCCGAGCTGAGCCCCTTGGCGATGGTCATGATATCCGGTCGGATACCTACGGTTTCTGAGCCGAACCAGTTGCCCGTGCGGCCAAATCCGCAAATCACCTCATCCGCGATCAGTAGGATATCGTATTTATCGCAGATTCGCTGAACCTCGGGCCAGTAGCTGTCGGGTGCCACGATCACGCCGCCCGCACCTTGCACGGGTTCGGCGATAAAGGCGGCGACGCGGTCTTCGCCCAGCTCCAGAATGGCGTCTTCCAACTCGCGCGCGCGGGCAAGGCCGAATTCCTCGGGGGTCATGGTGCCGCCTTCGGCCCACCAGTTCGGTTGGTTAATGTGGTGGATGTTGGGAATCGGAATGCCGCCCTGCGCGTGCATCCCTGCCATACCACCCAGCGATGCGGACCCCACGGACGAGCCGTGATAGGCGTTGTGGCGGCTAATGATGATGTTTTTGTCGGGCTGGCCTTTTTCGGCCCAATAGGTGCGCACCAGACGGATGTTGGTGTCATTCGCCTCGGATCCGCCACCGGCGAAGAAGACGTGGTTCAGATCGCCCGGCGCCAGTTCTGCCAGCTTCGCGGCGAGCGCGATAACAGGCACATGGGTCGTTTTGAAGAAAGTGTTGTAATACGGCAGCTCGCGCATCTGGCGGGCGGCGACCTCGGCCAGTTCATCGCGACCATAGCCGATATTGACGCACCACAGACCGGCCATGGCGTCCAGAATCTCTTCGCCCTCGCTGTCGGTCAGATAGACGCCATTGGCGCGGGTGATGACGCGGGCGCCTTCCTGGCCAAGCGAACCATTGGCCGAGAACGGGTGCATGTGATGGGCAGCATCCAGCGCCTGCAATTCAGCGGTGGGCATGTGATTGGTGATGGTGGACATCCGGACGTCTCCTGCAAAAGCGGTTGGCATTTACAATATGATCAAATTTTTCCCTGTCAATCGAATCGCAAATTTCTAACCGTCGGTCAGGGCGTCGGCCATAAGTTCCATCCCCTGTTCGATATCCTGAGCCGTGGCTTTTGCTGCCATTTTCGCATCTTTTGCGCGCAGCGCGGTGATAATGTCCTTATGCCGGTCCGGCAGGCTCTGCGTGCCGAAACGGCCACAGACCACACGCAGAGACGGCCCGAATCTCAGCCAGAGCCGCTCGGTCAGATCAAGCAGAATTGGGGCGTCAGCGTAGGAATAGAGGGTTTCGTGAAACGTGTGATTCAGATGCAGATAACCGCTGACGTCGCCGTCCGCGATTGTGCGGTCAAGCCGCTGATCGATTCGTTCAAGATTTTCGATATCCGCGCTGTTCATATTCGCAACTGCGCGGCTTGAAAGCTCTGATTCTATTGAAATTCTGGCAAATATCATCTGTTCGACATCTCCCGCCGACAACAGCGGTACGCTGACCCTGCGGTTGCCCTGAAACATCAATGCGCCATCCGAGATCAAGCGGCGAATCGCCTCACGCACGGGGGTCATTCCCACCCCCAGCGAATCAGTCAGTCCCTGTATCGTGACGGGCTGTCCCGGCACCAAGTCACCGAACATGATCTGCGCTTTGAGGGTTTGATAGACCTGTTCGTGCGCGGGTCGTTTTTCGGTCTCTACCTTCGCGCTGGATGCCTTATTTTTGATCAAATCCAATTGGTTTGCCCCGTTTCCAGTGATGATGTCTTGCCAGGTTTCAGGCCTCGTGAAACCATACGCGGGATCGGGGGAAAACGCAAAACTTGATCAAATCCAAAAAAACGGGATTATACCCGTACACTTGCAGGGAGAAGAAAATGACAATCAAAACGCTGACCATGACAGCGGTCATCGCGCTGGGGACTTCGGCGGCCTTTGCCGAAGAAGTGCGCGTTTACAACTGGTCTGACTATATCGATGAGGAACTGCTGTCCAAGTTCGAGGAAGAAACCGGCCTGACGCTGATCTATGATGTGTTCGACAGCAATGAGGTTCTTGAAACCAAGATGTTGGCCGGTGGTTCGGGGTATGACGTTGTGGTGCCCTCCGGAACATTCCTACAGCGCCAGATACAGGCTGGTGCATTTCAGGAGTTGGATTCGTCCAAACTGTCCAACGCGGGCAACCTGTGGGACGTAATCCAGGAACGCACCGCGGGTTATGATCCCAGCAACGCGTATTCGATAAACTACATGTGGGGCACCACTGGACTCGGCGTGAATGTCGACAAAGTCAAAGAAGCGCTGGGTGATGACGTCGCCCTCAATAGCATGGATCTGGTGCTGAAGCCTGAGAACATGGAAAAGCTGGCCTCATGTGGGGTTCACTTCTTGGACGCGCCAGCCGAGATGATACCAATGACTTTGCAGTACATAGGCGAAGATCCTGATAGCCACGATCCTGACGTCATCAAGAAAGTCGAAGAGGTTCTGACTAGCGTCCGCCCTCACATCCAAAAGTTCCATAGTTCGGAATATATCAACGCGTTGGCCAATGGAGATATATGCGTAGCCGTCGGCTGGTCGGGCGATATTCTTCAGGCACGCGATCGCGCAGCAGAGGCTGACAACGGTGTCAACATTGAATACCACCCATTTGCCGAAGGCTCGTTGATGTGGTTCGACCAGATGGCAATTCCGGCGGATGCTCCGAACCCAGAAGGTGCACACAAGTTCCTGGATTTTATTCTGGATGCCAATAACATGGCCGCTGCATCGAACTACGTTTACTATGCCAATGGCAACAAGGCGTCACAGGAGTTTCTTGTAGAAGACGTGATCGGTGATCCGGCGATCTATCCTGATGATGCTACCATGCAGAATCTCTACATCACGACGCCATACCCGTCGAAAACACAACGGGTGGTGACCCGTCTGTGGACCAAGATCAAATCGGGCACCTGACCGGTTATCTGCACAGGGCGGATTGGCCCGCCCTGTGCCATTTCCCAGATTGATGCACGGGGGCCGTTTTGAACTCTGACGTCTTTGAGCCGTGGAATGATCCACAGGCGAAACCTTTGATCCAGTTCCGGAATGTCACCAAACGGTTTGGTGAATTCACGGCCATCGACAACCTGTCTCTGGATATCTTCGAAAAAGAATTCTTTGCTTTGCTGGGGCCTTCGGGCTGCGGCAAGACCACCATGATGCGGATGTTGGCAGGGTTCGAAACGCCGACCGAAGGGCACATCATGTTGGGCGGTCAGGACATCGACCCGATCCCGCCGAACAAGCGGGCGGTGAACATGATGTTCCAGTCCTATGCCCTGTTCCCGCACCTCAGTATCTGGGACAATATTGCCTTCGGCCTGCGCCGGGACAACATGCCCAAGCATGACTTGGAAGAGCGTGTCGAAGAGATGCTGCGCCTGACCCGGCTGGAACAATTTGCCCGCCGCAAGCCGCATCAGATCTCGGGTGGGCAACGTCAGCGTGTGGCGCTGGCGCGGTCGCTGGCCAAGGCACCAAAGCTGCTGTTGCTGGATGAACCGCTGGGCGCGTTGGACAAGAAACTGCGGCAGGACACGCAGTTTGAACTGATGGATATTCAGGAAAAGACCGGCACCACCTTTGTGATCGTGACCCACGATCAGGAAGAGGCGATGACCGTTGCCAGCCGCGTCGCGGTGATGGACCAGGGCAGGTTGATGCAGGTGGAAACGCCGGATCGCATCTATGAAAACCCTAACTCGGTCTATGTTGCGGATTTCATCGGGGATGTGAACATCATCGAGGGCCGGGCGTCCGCCAACGGCGAAGACTCCTATCAGATCGACTGGGCCGAGGGGCAGGCACCGCTGACGGCAACCTCAGCAAATGGGTTTTCTAGCGGTCAGACCTGCCATCTGGCGATCCGGCCCGAAAAAGTGACGATCTCGGCGGATCGCCCGGCAGATGCGATCAACGCAGTGCAGGGCAAGGTTCATGACATCGCCTATCTGGGCAACCTGTCTACCTATCATGTCGAGCTTGCAAACGGCACGATCATCAAGGCGCAGACGGCCAATACCCGTCGAATCTCGCGCCGGTCGTTCACCTGGGAAGACCCGGTCTGGCTGTCCTGGACAGCGACGGCCGCGGTTCTGCTGGCCAGCTGATGCGCCGCGCATTTCTGATTGCCGTTCCCTATGTCTGGCTGTTGGCGCTGTTTCTGGTGCCGTTCTTCATTGTTTTGAAGATCTCGTTGTCGGATACCGAACTGGCCATTCCGCCCTACACGCCAACGCTGGACCTGTCGCAGGGCTGGGCCGGGATCAAAGAGTTCTTCAGCCAGTTGGATTTCGAAAACTTCGTCTGGCTGACCGAGGATGACCTGTATTGGAAAGCCTACCTGTCCAGCGTCAAGATCGCGGTGATCTCGACTTTTCTGACGCTGTTGGTGGGCTATCCGATTGCCTACGGCATGGCCCGCGCGCCGGTCGAGTGGCGGCCGACGCTGATGATGCTGGTGATCTTGCCGTTCTGGACCTCGTTCCTGATCCGCGTTTACGCGTGGATGGGGATTTTGTCGAACGAAGGCTATCTGAACCAGTTTCTGCTGTGGCTGGGCATCATCTCGACCCCGCTGACCATTCTGAACACGCAATGGGCGGTCTATATCGGCATCGTCTACACGTATCTGCCGTTCATGATCCTGCCGGTTTATTCGTCACTGGAGCGTATGGACGGGTCCCTGATCGAAGCGGCTGAGGATCTGGGCTGCTCACGTCTGCAGGCCTTTTGGCTGGTGACTGTTCCGCTGTCGCGCCCTGGCATCATCGCGGGATGTTTTCTGGTGATGATCCCGGTGATTGGTGAGTTCGTGATCCCATCATTGCTAGGCGGCTCGGGTACATTAATGATCGGCAAGGTGCTGTGGGAAGAGTTCTTCTCGAACCGCGACTGGCCGGTGGCCAGCGCCGTGGCGGTGGTACTGCTGCTGATCCTTGTCGTCCCGATTGTGCTGTTCCAGCGCAACCAGCAAAAGCAGACGGAGGCCGAGCAATGAGCAGGCTAAGCTGGTTCAACGCGGTGTCCCTGACGCTGGGATTTGCGTTCCTCTATATCCCGATGATCATCCTGATCATCTTCAGCTTCAATGAGAGCAAGCTGGTGACAGTCTGGGCCGGGTTCTCGACCAAATGGTATGGCGAAGTGATCCAGAACGAGGCCTTTCTGGATGCAGCCTGGGTGACCGTGCGCGTCGCGGTATTCTCATCCACATTGGCGACAATCTTGGGTACCGCCGCGGCCTATGTGTTGGTGCGTGGTGGGCGGTTCTTTGGTCGCACGCTGTTTTCCGGCATGATCTACGCGCCGCTGGTGATGCCCGAGGTTATCACCGGGCTGTCGCTGCTGTTGCTGTTCATCGGCATCGGGTTGGATCGGGGTATCCTGACCATCGTTCTGGCGCATACGACCTTTTCGATGTGTTTCGTCTCGGTCGTCGTGTCTTCACGCCTAGTGACCTTCGATAAATCTTTGGAAGAGGCTGCGCTGGATTTGGGCTGTTCACCCGCTCAGGCGTTCCGGCTGGTGACTTTGCCGATCATCGCGCCTGCGGTGATCTCGGGTTGGTTGCTGGCCTTCACTCTGTCGCTGGATGATCTGGTGATTGCGTCGTTCACCTCTGGGCCGTCGGCGACAACCCTGCCGATCAAGATCTTTTCGGCCGTGCGCCTGGGTGTCAGCCCCGAGATCAATGCATTGTCCACGATCATGATCGCGATTGTGACGGTGGGCGTTATCACCGCATCATTGGTCACAAAACGTGCGATGGTGCGGCAAAAGCAGGATGAAATGGCTGCTGCGCGTACCGAATGAAGCGGCTGTTCCCGGATTACACCTATGGGCCCGGCCCCCGGACCAACTGCTGGTGGGACGAAACGATTGCCAGCCCCGACTGGCCGGTTCTCAACGGTGAACAGAAGGTAGACGTCGCCATTGTTGGTGGCGGTTTCACCGGGCTGTCAGCGGCGCTGCATCTGGCAAACGCGTGTGTTTCGGTTGCGGTGCTTGAGGCCCGGACACCTGGTTGGGGCGCCTCGGGGCGCAATGGTGGCTTTTGCTGTCTGGGCGGATCAAAACTGAGCTACAGCGCAATGGTCCGCCAATTCGGTGAGGCGGCCGCGCACAGTTATGATCAAGCTGAAATGGACGCGGTTCACCTTGTCGCTGATCTGCTGAAAACCAAAGCCATAGATGCGGATGTGCATTCACAGGGTGAAACCCAACTGGCCCACACCCCCCGTGCGATGGAAAGGCTGCGCAAACGGGCCGAGGCCACGGGCACTTTGCACACCCCAGATGATCTTCCCGGACTTGGGTTTGGTGGTCGGTTTTATGGCGGGTACACCAACCCGGTCGGATTTGCACTGAACCCCAGAAAATACCTGTTCGGGCTGGCGCAAATGACCCAGACACTGGGCGCCAAGCTGTTTCAGAACAGTGCGGTGCAGACAATTCGGAAGACGCAATCTGGCTTTGACTTGGAGGCAGCCTCGGGTCGGATCAGCGCCGCAAACGTTCTGATCTGCACCAATGGTTACTCCAGCGAGGACGTGCCGCCCTGGCTGGCTGGCCGGTATATGCCTGTCCAATCCACGGTTCTGGTGACGCGCCCTCTGACGCAGGAAGAATTGCAAACCCAGGGTTGGACATCTGACCAGATGTCTTACGATACCCGCCATTTGCTGCATTATTTCCGCCTGATGCCCGACCGACGGTTTCTGTTCGGAATGCGAGGCGGGTTGCGCGCGTCTCCGCAGGCTGAGGCGGCCATTCGCCGGAAGGCTCTGAACGATTTCAGGCAGATGTTCCCGGAATGGGCGTCGGTCGATGTCACCCATATGTGGTCCGGTATGGTCTGCCTGTCGCGAGGGTTAACGCCGTTTGTGGGTCCCGTGACGGATCAACCGGGGATGTTCGCCGGGTTTGCCTATCACGGTAACGGGGTGGCGATGGGGACCTATTGCGGACGGGCGCTGGCCCGGATGGTTTTGCAGCAAGAGACCGGGCTACCTGAACCCATAACACGTGTCCCAGCGCGGTTTCCGCTGGGACGCTGGCGGCGCGCATTGATGCCGCCGGCCTATGCCATGATGGGTCTATTGGACTTATGACCGCTCTAGCACCGCGCGTTCTAGTTCCAACCCCGTGGCATAGTCCGGTGACCCGTTTTCTATCCGCCACAAACAATAGGCCGCCATCCGCCAGGCATACCAACGACGCAGCGATTTGAACCGGGTCACGATGTCTGCGCGTCTGTACGAGGACAGAAACTGATCTTCTTCCTCAGGTGTCATAGCTGACCCCCGGTACAGGTGCTGCATGGCGGGCGACACAAACAGTGCAATGTCTTCGCACGGATCGCCCTGCGCCGGGCATTGCCAGTCGATCAGGGTCAGCCCGGATGGCGCAACCAGAATGTTCCCCGCAACCGGGTCGCCGTGTATCAGGCAAGTCTGTTGGGTCGGCTGTACCTGTTCGTCAGGTTTTAGCTGTTCCAATTGGTGCCGCATGGCCGAGGTGCATCCGTTAAGGATGCTCTGGCCGTGCCGGGCCAGATCCGCACTGCCATTGCATCCGCGGGGCGCCGGAACCGACACATCCAGCCCATGTAGTTTGCCGAGCAATAGGGCAACGTCGGTTGTGTCCTTACGCCAGGGCGTACCCGGCGCGTGATCGTAAAACACCCATCGACCGTTTTGATGTTGACCCGCCGCGCGCAGACGCGGGGCAAACCCGGTCGGCTCCAACGCGGTTAGGCACTGCGCTTCCAACTCGGCATCGTTGCGAAACAATGGATTGCGCAACCCTGTTCGGTACAGTTTCAAAACCTTGCCGCCGTTCTCTTCCAGCACTTTCCAGACCTTATTGGTCCGACCGCCATACAGGGTTTGAAACTGAGCATCAGGTGCGATCAGCCTTCGGTGACGCAGGTCATCAACAAGATCCAAAGGGGGGAGTGTCGGGGCGGGCAGTGGGTTCACCAAAAAAACGAGTCGCAGTTTGCACTGGTTTGGCCTGTCCCGCCCTGCAGATCAAGTTCCGGTTCGGACCCCGGTCACCATCCCTGCCGGAACCACCTGCCCGCTTTCCAACGTCAGCACGACAGCATCCTCGCCAACCTGTGCCTCGACCACCTGACTGTAGGTTGAGACAGGCTGGCCTGAAAGCAACTCTTCCCCGTCATAGCTTTCCAATGTGGCTGAATAGCTGCCGGTCGGCAAAGGGCTGCCATCGCTAGTTGTCCCGGCCCAGTCAAATTCGGTCTGGGTCACCGGTACGGAAATCCTTTCGATCTCGGTGCCGTCACTGTCCCGGATCACCATCACCGCACTGTCTGCCGCCGGTTCAGCCTGCGCGGACAGGGTCACAGGCTCGCCATCAAAGTGGAACGCTGCGGTGGTCTGGACATCCATACCGACCCAATTGGCAAGATCCTCCAGCTTTATACCGCCCAGAGACAGCGCCAGTTCGGACAAAAGCTCGTTGCTCTGAACCTGTTGTTCAACCATCGAAAATTGCGCCAATTGCGAGGCGTACTCGGTCGAATCCATCGGCTCCAACGGGTCCTGATTTTGCGCCTGGGTTGTCATCAGCAACAGGAAAGTGTCGAAATCCGACGCGATCGAGGTTGCCTGTGACTGGGATGCTGATTGGGCCTGGGTATTGGCTTGCGTCGTCGATTGGGTTGGGGTGATCATGCTCAAAGCCTCATGTCGATCCGGCCGTCGGGGCCTAGTTTCGGAATGGCGGGACCTGCCTCGGTGACAGGCTCGTCCTGCGTTTTCGCAAGCCGGGTGCCGTCGCCCGAGTCAGACCTATCCTGCTGTGCGTCTGCAGAGGTGCCCAGATCAAAGGACAGGTCGCCCAGCCCAAAGTTCTGGAATTCGGCCTCCAGCACCGAGATGTGACGGCGCATCATATCCAGTGTTTCCGGCCGTTCCGCCGAGATTGTTACGTGCAGACCATCCTCGCGACCATTCAAGACTATCGAAACGCGTCCCAGTTCTTCGGGGTTTAACGCGACCTCGATTGTGCCTTGCTGTCCACGCGCGGAAACAACGGTTGCCATTTGATTGGCAACCGCGCGTGCCGTTTCAGCGCGCGCCGTCGATGTAATGGTCTGTGTTAATGGTGCCGAATCTCGGGCAGAGGACAATGTCGGGGTCTCTCTGGTGGTCGATATTTCTTCGATTTCTGGAAAGGTCTGAAGCTCGGTCTGCGTGTTGGTTTGATCCGTGGCCAAAAGCTGCATTTGTGCAAGTGTTGGCGCCCGATCAGGCACCACCGCTTGCGATTGCGCCACCTGTGGCGTCGCGGGGACACTTGGTCCGCCCAGGTCGGGTCGGATGATGGGCGAATGATCCAACATCTCTTTTGGGAGCATGTTCGGTGTTACAAGCCCGGCGGGAAAGCTTGGCGGATTGGTGGCCGCCTGGGGCGTTCTTCTTGGCGAAACTGTATCGAAAAGCATGGCTTGAACGGCTGGAGATACCGCACGCCGAGCAGAGCCCGCCGCGGGTTCCAACCTGTCGGCTTTTTGAGGGGGCGGGTGCGTTTCGTCTACCGTTTCAGTCTCCTCCTCAACAGTTGATGACGTCATGGTTGGTTTTTCAGCCATCGTCTTTGCAACCGGAGCCGGAACAACTTCCGGCACAGCCGCATGCAATTCGGCAGGCGGCTGATCCTCGGGGGTATCGGAAACATCCGGAATTTCAACGTTTGCAGCGATGTCGTCCACCTCTGACACCGAGTCTGGGTCCTGAACCAAAAGGTCGGTGAGATCGGGCTCGGCTGACTGCGGATCGGCCTCTTGATCCATGACCATTTGAAAGGACGCGGCCCCTTTGGACGCACGAGGTTCTTGCGGTTTTGCATCGGGTTTCGCGGCGGTGCCCGACGAAGACAACAGTGCTGAAAGTGGGTTGGGCATTTTGCTCCGACTCCGTTTGTGTGAACGGAAATCTGCCCGCAGGAGGTTACGTTTATTTTAACCGCTTTCGCCTTTGATCAAGAAAGTTCGATGCAAATTTCGGAGAAAGTGATGAAGATTTCCACAACCCTTCCTACCGCGCAGCCCCCCACCACGGCCGAGAAATTGCAGGCTGCGGCGGTCGAGTTGGAGGCCGCGTTTCTGGCGGAAATGCTCAAGTCTTCTGGGTTGGGCAAGGCCAGCGAATCTTTTGGCGGCGGTGCCGGCGAAGATCAGTTTTCGTCCTTCCTCGTGCAACATCAGGCGCGTGCGTTGGCCGCATCCGGCGGCCTTGGCCTGTCCGAAATTTTGTTCCAGTCCATGATGGAGAAAACCGATGCCGACCAATTCTGAAACCGACCTGATCCGATCCCTTGAGGAAGTGCTGGATCTTGAGCGATCCGCGCTTGTCGACGGGGATCTGGACCGGCTGAGCCATATGGCGCCGGAAAAGGAAAAGCTGATCGGTGCGATCAATGAATTGCAGGTTCTGGACAGCGCCGAATTGATTCGCCTGCAGCAGAAAGTCGAACGGAACCAGGCGCTGTTGAACAGTGCCGCCGAAGGGATTCGGGCCGTTGCCAGCTGTATGGCCGAATTGCGGCGCGTTCGGCAGGAGTTCAGCACCTACGGAGCGGACGGGCAGCGCAACGGATACGCCGTGCGTCGCAATGCGAAACTGGAAAAACGGGCATAGGAGCGGGTTTGATTCAAATCCGAAGTTTCTGAGTGAGGGGCTTTAGCATTCCGTTAGGGGATCAGGGGCAAAGGTGGCCGGGCATCTGAAACAACAGGTGGCGCGAACAGCCCGACGGCGGATCGCATTGATCAGAAAGACGTCAAAGCCCGCGTGTGGTGCGGGGTAAGCATGGGCGCAAAGGGCCCGAACGGAAAAGGAAGAAAGCTATGTCCAGCATTCTGACAAACAATGGCGCAATGGTGGCGCTGCAAACCCTGAAATCGGTCAACAAGAATCTGGAGATGACCCAGAACGCGATCTCGACCGGTAAGGACGTCGCAACTGCCAAGGACAACTCGGCCGTCTGGGCAATCTCCAAAGTCATGGAGTCGGACGTCAAGGGCTTCAACGCGATCAAAGACAGCCTGGCGCTGGGTGAATCGACCGTTGCGGTGGCGCGGAACGCGTCGGAAACCGTGACCGATCTGTTGACGCAGATGAAAGAGAAAATCGTCGCCGCGCAGGAGGACAACGTTGACCGCGGCAAGATCAACGATGATGTGACCGCTCTGCGGGATCAGATTGCGTCGGTTGTTGGTGCGGCACAGTTCAATGGGCTTAACCTTGTGGACGGCTCGGCCGGTACTGCTTCGATCTTGTCCTCACTTGATCGGGATAGCACTGGTGCAGTGAATTCGTCGTCGATTTCGGTCGCAAGTCAGGACCTGTCCATTGGCGGTTATACTGCCAAAGGCGTACTTGCAGGTTCGGGAGGCGCGACCACCGACAATGATGTTGCAGGCTTTACCATGGATAAAGCCGGCGGGTCAGGTGACATTGTGATCGACAGCTCGACTGACAACTTTGAAGTCGGTGATAGTGTCTCGATCCGAGTCGGTGATCAGGATGTGTCGTACACCATTCAAGCCAGCGATCTGGATCCCTCTGGAACCTATGACGATGCCTATACAGATGCTCTTGTTGCTGTTGGCCTCAAGAACCAGGTTGATGCGCTGGGCATCACAGGTGTTGCAGTCGACTATGACTCGGGATCGCCGAACACCCTGTCCTTTACTACAGGTACGGCAACGGCTGGTGCGGATGCGGATCAGGACATTACCGTGTCGGCTCAATTCACTAATGCTGGTTCCGGTGGGCTTGGCGCACTCAGCTCGATTGACGTTTCGACAGATGCAGGCGCGGCAGCCGCACTGGGCACCATCGAAACACTGATCGACACGTCGATTGATGCAGCGGCAGCCTTTGGTTCGGCGCAGGGCCGTATCGAAACACAGCAGGATTTCGTTTCCAAACTGACCGACTCGTTCAAGTCCGGCATCGGTTCGATGGTTGACGCCGATATGGAAGAGACCTCGGCTCGTCTGCAAGCTCTTCAGGTTCAGCAGCAGCTGGCCACTCAATCGCTGTCGATTGCCAATCAGGCGCCGCAGTCGATCCTGTCGCTGTTCCGTTAATTTTCGGAACCTGGTCGGGGCGCCCAGACGCGCCCCGACTCTGACCGCCAAAAGACGGCCTATTGGAAGGATTTCAAGTGACACAGCAAACTCTTGCACAACGTGCCTACGCGCAGACCGCCGCCCCGACCCGCACCCCGCGCGATACCGAGTACGAGGCGATTTCGAAGATCACGCATCGGCTCAAGGTTGCGGCGGCCCGACGTAAAACCGATTTCGGAGGGTTCGTTCACGCGCTACACGAAAATCGTCGCTTGTGGACCGTTCTGGCAACTGGCGTGTCCGACTCGGACAACGCGCTGCCCAATGAATTGCGTGCGCGAATCTTCTATCTGGCAGAATTCACCGAGCAACACAGCAGTCAGGTTCTGGGCAATAAGGCGACCGTTGAACCGCTGCTTGAGATCAATATGGCCGTCCTGCGCGGCCTGCGTCAGATGGGTGCTACCTGATGGGGGGGCTGGTTCTGAAACTGGCACCGAAAGAGAGGGTGCTGATAAACGGCGTGGTTGTCGAAAACGGAGATCGCCGCAGCCGTTTTTCAATCATGACGCCGGACGCAAATGTCCTGCGCCTGCGCGATGCCATTCATCCGGATGAGGTGACTACCCCGGTGCGGCGGGTGTGTTATGCCGCCCAGCTTGTTTTGTCCGGCGATATGGAGCCTGAGCGGGCGCGGCAACAGCTTTTGCGGCGGGTTGAAGAGTTGAGCCAGGTCTTCACCGATTCCGACAGTCGTCGTGTTCTGTCGGAAGCTACTGAGGCTTTACTGGCCGAACAGTATTACAAATGCCTGAAATCCCTGCGGGCGCTGTTACCGCGTGAAGAACGGTTGATGGCGTATCAGCAATGACATTCCGGCCTGTCATCCCCTCTGATGGTATTGTCGGCTGGCGTTTTTTGCAGCGTACCTATGATACGCAGCTCGAAAGCTTTTCGGCCTCGCCAGTCAATGAACGAGAGACAAAGTACTTTCTGGACAATATCGGCAAGGTACAGACGGCTGAGGAATTGGTTTCGGATAGGCGGTTGCTGCAAGTGGCGCTGGGCGCCTTCGGACTAGAGGATGACATCAACAATCGCTATTTCATCCAGAAAATTCTGTCCGATGGGACAAGCGCCGAGGATGCATTGTCCAACCGTCTGGCCGATAAGCGGTATCGGGAGTTTTCCGAAGCCTTCGGCCTGGGTCCGGGCGAGGTGCGCAGAACGGGTTTGACCACCTTTATGGAAGCAATTGCGCAGGACAATGTCGTGTCTCGGTTCGAAATCGCTGTGGGTGAGAGCGATGAGACGATGCGCATATCGCTTTATACGCAACATACCTTGGCGGATCTGGCCGCGCAGGACAGCAGTTCGGACACAAAGTGGTTCGACCTGATGGGGCAACCGCCGCTGCGAAGCATGATGGAGACGGCGCTGGGGCTGCCAACAAGTTTCGCGCAGTTGGACATCGACAGGCAGCTTGAGGTTTTCAAGGATAGATTGTCGGGCCTGACTGGATCAGACGATCTGGCCCAATTTACCGACGAGGCGTCGGTGGCCCGGCTGACAGACCAATATCTTGCACGCAGCCAGATTGCACAGCTGCAAAACACGATTTCCCCTGCTCAAACGGCGCTGATTTTGCTGGGGGCGTAACCTAGGCGCGACACAGATAACTATTCGAAAACTCAGGCGTTCAACACGGCATCCGCCGAAGTTCTGAGTGCAAATGCGGTCACTGGCTGGGACACATTGTGCAGCTTGACCTCGCCCAATGACAAAGCATCCGCGCATGCAGGCTGAATATCGGCCGAGACGACAATGCGCTGACCGATCGTTTTGCTGTATTCCCCCAACCGGGCCGCGACATTTGCGGCCTGTCCGATGACGGTGAAATCCAGCCGTTCGCGCGATCCGACATTGCCATATGTGACCCGACCATAGGCAACCCCGATCGAGCAATCGCAATGAACGTCTGAGCCAGATTGGCGCAACTGACCAAGTTTTTCGACAATTTCAACGGCTGAGCGTTGCGCGTTTCGGCGCGCGACCATGGAATCTTCACCCTCGGGAAAGACTGCCAGAACAGCGTCACCGATGAACTTCAATACTTCGCCGCCATTGTTATGCACGATATCGGACACGGTTTCGAAAAAGTCGTTCAGCACGTTGATATAGGCGGTACGGCCAAGCTGCTCTTCCAGGCTGGTCGAATTGCGCAGGTCGCAGAACATAATGGCCGCATCAATCTCATCTCCGTCGCCGCGCCGGATTTCACCGCCCAGCACCCGCGCGCCCGAGCGTTTGCCGACATAAGTCTCAAGCAACACCTGTGCGTTCTCGCGCTGCATGAAAACTTCGTAAAAGCGGGCAATGACAGATGAGCACTCGAACACCAACCCGAGGTTTTCTGTTGTAAACCCGTCAGGATGATCGCAGGTCAGGGTCAGAACATTTGTCCGCCCGTCCGAGAACGGCAATGGCATGGCGACGTAATCGGTGGCACCCTTGGCCCGCAGATCCTCCATAATCGGGAAGCTGTTTTGGGGGTTTTCGTCGTTCAACCGCTGGCGCACGCCGCCCAGCCCGTTCGAGACGTGACGCAGGGGGCTATTGATATAGGCCGGGTGATCGTGGATTTCATACGTGGGCACGTTGGTCGAAATCTCGGCCTCACCCTTTTCCCAGATATAATGCTTGCCCGCGATCAGCGGATGCAGAGACCAGGCCAGAATGCTGAGCCGTTGAATCGCGATGCCGTGTTCCAACATCTTTTCGGCCAATGCCTTGGTGAAGGCTTCCGGCGTGCTGAGGTTTGATGCACCACGCATCAGCCAATCAATCAGAGGCCCGCTTATATTGCCATCCTCGGTATCTCGCAGTTGGTTTTCGCCCAAGTCGACCCGTGTATAGGCCGAGGGCATAAACCCGACATAGCCCTGAATGGCGGCGCTTTCAGGCAGCGCTTCTTCATAGGCCCAGACTGAGTTGGCCAGCCGTTGCCCATCCAGGAAGACATCGTGATAGGTCGCCGTTCCCTTGAATGGGCAAAACGTCTGCAACTCGGTTTCTGCACCAAGATCGACACAGATATCCGTGCGCGGGACGTAAATTGTGGCCGGCAGCCGCGTTTCATACATGACTTTCGCGTCGGTGCTTTCGGCCAACAGGGTGTCATCCCGATAGATCGCGATCCGACCTTTCAGCGATTCGACCGATATCCCGTAGCCTTTAGTCGGCGGTGTGGTATGGACGTTCATCATCAGTTTCCCTGACCCGCTTGGTATTAGGATGGGCCTTTGGGGCAAGCATTCCAAGGGGGATAACCGGCATTTTATCACACATACCTTGTGCGATGCGGCAAAGTCAGACCATCTGAATCACATCTTTTTCGATCGACAACATATAGCCTTTTTTGGCGATATTCTTGACCAGCAACTCACTGACCATCTGATTGCCCAAGGCATCGCGAAGCCGTTTGATCCGTGTGGCACCTGCGGCCTCGTCACAATCGGCGGTGTCTTTGCCCGAGATCATCGACTCGATCTGGACGCCGGACAGGACCTCGTCGTCCAGCCGGGATTCGGCCAGCACCGACAAGGTCTCCATTGCCGCGGGTGTCAGTTTGAAATCCATGTTGTTCAGATAGACGGTATTTTCCTCGCGGCTGATTAACAGCGAGGTGACCTGAATGCCGGTGCGTTCGATCTGTGCCATTCGCCGGTTCAACAACACCAGCATTACCAGAAACACCAGCGCCGTTACCAGCATAGCAGTGGCAAAAACCAGCAACACGAAAATCACCATTCGGTAGCTGGACAGTGTATCGGCAAAAGCGGTGCCCGATTGCGCCAATATCTCAAGCAAGCGGATTTCAGTTTGCGAGGTTAGATCGCTTTCGATGAACAATCGTTCGACCCGGGCGTTGAATGCGTTCGCATCGGGCAGGGTCCAGAATAAAAAGATGGCCGCTGTTACCAGAATCACCACGATCGCCGCGATGCCCGCGCCGACCAGTCTGACACCAGATCGGCGGGCCTCAGTAACGGAGATAGAATTTTCCGGCATTGACCTTCCTTTTATCCAACCCTTCCGGCCCGAACACGGACATGACGTTCAGCAGGGTCCAGCCCGACCCCTTGAGGCGCTGGGCGACTTCTTTTTTAGCCTGCCCTTTGCCGCAAGCCGATACCTGCATGACGCCGTAGTGCAGGCGCAGCGGATTGTCCTGCTTGGCCTTGTAGTCGGCATAGCAATCGGCCGCCGAAGCGGTGGTGCCAAGCGATATCAGGGCCAACAGGGCCAGAGAAGAGAGGATCTGTTTCATAGGCCGCATCCTGCGCATGTGTTGGCACGATATTCAATAACCTAAGGGGTTTCGCGGGCCTGATATCGGATAACACCGGCCCGTTATTGCCTGTCTGAACGAGGCGCGGCCAGTGTCGGGTCATCAACACGGCCCGCCACCGGGTCACCTCAAGACTACTGAAGGACAAGCACCATGCATAAGAAATTCATTGCCCTGATCGTGGCCTCGGCAGTTGCCATCACCGGTATTTCCGCGTCTCAGGCGCGGGCCGCGGATGTCGAGGATATTCTTGGCGGGCTTGCAGCCATTGCGCTGATTGGCGCCGCTGTGAAGCATTTCGACGACAAGAGCAAAAAGAACAACGTGACGCACAACTACAATCACATATATAAGGCGCCCCAGAAACACGTACACACCCGGCCAAAGCACCGGCCACATCACGTACGCCCGCTGCCCCCGCGTGTTGCGCGTTACAGCCTGCCGCAACGATGCTTGCGCACGTTCAAAGGGTATTCGCCCAATCAACGACTGTTGGGGAAGACCTGTCTGGGCAAGCATTACAAATACAGCAATAGCCTGCCTAACCAGTGCAAGGTCAGGTTCTGGAATGGCAAAAAGGTCAAGCGGGCATACCACCCCGGCTGTCTGCGCCAGAAAGGATACCGCGTTAGTTACAAGTAACGGTTTTCGAGCAGGAGCGGCGCCACAGAAGCGCTGTGCGGGAGAGGGCGGCGCAAGCTGCCCTCTCCTTTTTTCTTGCGGTGGGTGGCAAAACGCGGTTTTCCGGGGGTATGACGACTCCGGATTATGAAATTGAGAAGGCCGCAGCGGCGCGTGGATTTCTGCGGATCGCAGGTGTCGACGAGGTTGGGCGCGGACCGCTGGCCGGACCGGTGGTTGCCGCAGCCGTGATTCTGAACCCCAGTGATATTCCCGACGGGCTGAACGATTCCAAAAAGCTGACGGCGAAACGGCGCGCCGCGTTAGAGGCAGCCCTGCGTGAGAAGGCCGAGATCGCAATTGCCGAGGCGTCAGTGGCCGAGATTGACGAACACAATATCTTGCGGGCTTCGCATCTGGCGATGGAGCGCGCGGTGGCAGCGCTGGACCCGCCGCCTGATTACCTGCTGATCGATGGGAACATGATTCCACGAGGCCTGACGATCCCCGCGAGGGCGGTGGTCAAAGGCGATGCGCATTCTGTGTCGATTGCGGCGGCTTCGATCGTCGCCAAAAACTGGCGCGATCAACTGATGGTGGATTTGGCGCAACAGCATCCGGGCTACGGATGGGAGACAAACGCCGGTTATCCGTCGAAACAACACAAGGACGCGCTGCAAAATCTTGGTGTGACCCCACACCATAGACGTTCCTTCAAGCCAGTACACAATATCTTGTATCAAGAGTAAATTGTAAGTCGCTGATTCAAAAAAGAAATTGACGGCGAATCGACTTTGACTCATCCTTGTCTCAACCAAATGAGCGCAAAAGCGCCGTGGATACTTGAGGCAGTACAAATGACAACAACCACTAAAAAGGGCGCAAAAGCGCTCCCTTTAAACACGATTCTATCCGGGGACTGCATCGATGTGATGAACAGTCTGCCCGAGGCGTCGGTGGACCTGATTTTTGCGGATCCGCCCTATAATCTTCAGTTGAAGGGTCAATTGCACCGCCCCGATAACAGCCAGGTAGATGCGGTTGACGATCATTGGGATCAATTCTCCAGCTTTGCCGTTTATGACCAATTCACCCGCGAATGGCTGAAGGCAGCGCGTCGTCTGCTTAAACCAAATGGCGCGATCTGGGTGATTGGGTCTTACCACAATATCTTCCGTGTGGGTTCGGCCCTGCAGGACGCGGGCTATTGGATTTTAAACGACGTCGTGTGGCGCAAATCCAATCCGATGCCGAACTTCCGCGGCAAACGCTTTACCAACGCGCATGAGACGATGATCTGGGCGTCGAAATGCGAAGGGGCAAAGTACACGTTCAACTATGAAGCCCTAAAGGCGCTGAACGAGGGCGTTCAGATGCGCAGTGACTGGGTGCTGCCGATCTGCACCGGGCACGAGCGCCTGAAGGATGAAAACGGCGACAAGGCGCATCCGACGCAGAAACCGGAATCGCTGTTGCACCGTGTGCTGATCGGCTCGACCAATCCGGGCGATGTGATCCTTGATCCGTTCTTCGGTACCGGAACCACAGGTGCAGTTGCCAAGATGCTGGGCCGCGAATTCATCGGCATCGAGCGCGAGGAAAGCTATCGCAAGGTCGCTGAAAAGCGCATCTCGAAGGTCCGTAAGTTCGACCGTGAGGCGCTGGAGGTCAGCGCCAGCAAACGTGCCGAGCCGCGCGTGCCCTTCGGCCAACTGGTCGAACGTGGGATGCTGCGCCCGGGTGAAGAACTGTATTCCATGAACCAGCGCCACAAGGCCAAGGTCCGTGCCGACGGCACGCTGGTGGGCAACAACGTCAAGGGCTCGATCCACCAAGTGGGGGCGCAGCTGGAAAACGCGCCGTCCTGTAACGGCTGGACCTACTGGTGCTTTAAACGCGACGGCAAAACGGTGCCGATTGACGTGTTGCGTCAGCAGATCCGGGCCGAGATGAACTGAATTTACCAACACCGCCGGTGCCTGTGGCCTGACACAAGGCACTAAACCTTGCCCCGCCGATCTCGGCGGGGTCTTTTGTTTTTCAACATCTGGTTTCGAAACGGGCCTTCTGTATCCTGCGGTGAAGTGAAGGAGCTTGTGCAATGTCGGATACCACAGCCAGCGAGTCCCGCTTTGACCGGTTCTTTGTGACCCGCCCGGACAATTTCGATCTGGAAAACAAATATACCGAAGCCGCGATGGAACGACACAAGCGCGAGGGGCTTGAACTTGCGGTCCGCGCTCGCTGGATCGCGATGGCGCTGACTGGTGTGCTGCTGATCTACCTGAATCCGCAATGGGAAGTGCTGTGGTATCACTTCATCTTGCTGCTGATCTGCGCCAACGGCTGGTTTATCAGGCGCGCGGGGCGTGTGGGGCAATCGCGGACCGAGCTGCTTTTGATCTTTGTGGACCTGCTGATCATGACACTGGGGATGATTGTGCCCAACCCGTTCAGCGACGATGTCCGACCGTTGGCGATGCAGTACCGGTTCGACAATTTCCAGTATTTCTTCATCATTCTGGCGGCCGGTACGTTGGCCTATTCCTGGCGCACGGTGATTGCGATCGGATCATGGACGGCAGGGGTCTGGACGGCTGGATGGATCATCGCCTGGTGGGTCGCAACCCCGATGCCCGGTCTCAGCGAGCGTGTGGCTGAGGCATTGGCTGTCTATCCCGATGTGGCAGAATTGCTGGACCCCAACAGCTTTATGCCAGCGCAGCGTATTCAACAGGTGATCGTATTCATGATGGTGGCGGTGACATTGGGCGTGTCGATGCGGCGGCTCAATCGGTTGCTGATGTCAAATGCGGGGTTGGAGCGTGAAAGGGCAAACCTGTCGCGGTATTTCTCACCGAACGTGGTGGATGAACTGAGCCAGAATGATGAGCCGCTGAAGCAGGTGCGCAAAGAGGAAATTGCCGTCCTGTTTATCGATATCGTCGGATTCACCAGATATGCCGCCGGGCGCGACCCTTACGAAGTGATCGAGGTTCTGCGCGGCTTTCACGCTCGAATGGAGGCCGAAGTGTTCCGCCATCACGGAACGCTGGACAAATACCTGGGTGACGGGTTGATGGCCACGTTTGGGACGCCGGTGCCGACACCGCAGGATGCGAGTAATGCAGTGGCCTGCGCGCGCGGGATGATCGATGTGATTGACCGTTGGAACGTGGAACGCCGCCGTACGGGCGAGCCTGAGATACGTGTGGGGATCGGGGTCCATTTCGGCGCGGTCGTTCTGGGGGATATCGGCGCCAACCGTTTGGAATTTGCGGTGATAGGGGATGCGGTGAATGTGGCCGCAAAGCTTGAGGCGCAGACCCGCGAATTTCAGGCAAAAGTCATCATGAGCGACGCAGTTCGGAGCCGTTTGGAGGAAGAAGGCCGCAACGTATCCGAGCTGATGGCGGGGTTTGCGAAACACGAAAATCGTGCGGTCCGGGGGGTGGAGGCCCCGATGGATGTATGGGTGATGACCGGGTGAGGGCTCCCGCCGAACAACCATGCATCGAAGATGCAAGGCGGATCGTTGGGCCGGGCAGCACGCTGACGCGTGCTGCGGTCAGGCACGTGGCAGCGGGTTTTGCAATTTGTTATAGGGCGTCCAGTCCGCGACCTCGGGATAGTATTGGCGCCGCCAAGCGCGGACGCGCGGGTTCATGATGCGACGCCACAGCGGTGGGATCATCGCGGCGACCGTCATCACCGGATAGCCATAGGGCAATTGCGGGGCGGCGTCCTCGGAGTGGTGTTGCAACAGTGGAAAGCGGCGGTTGGGTTTATAGTGGTGGTCCGAGTGGCGCTGCAAATTGATGAGCAGCCAGTTCGACGCTTTCTGTGACGCATTCCATGAGTGGCGTGGTTGGACATGCTCATACTTGCCTGCGCCCAGATGTTTGCGCGTCAGGCCATAGTGTTCGACGTAATTAACCAATTCTAGCTGCCAGATGGCGACGCCCGCCTGGATCAGGAACAGTGCGAGCCCCGAGAGACCTCCGATCACGAAGGCCAATACCAGCATTGCACCTTGTAATGCCCAGTAGCGCCAGAACGGGTTGGAGAGGTCGCTCCACGGGCGGTCTTTACGGGCCAGTTTTTCGCGTTCAGCCCGCAAGGCCGAGAACAGGCATTGTTTCAGCACCCGCGGATAAAACCGATGAAACCCCTCGTTATAGCGGGCAGTCACCGGGTCGCGGGGCGTACCGACATAGCGGTGATGCACCAGCAGATGTTCAGAGCGGAAATGTGAATACAGCACCATCGCCAGAAGGATATCGCCCAACCAGCGTTCGACTCGGCCTTTTTGGTGCATCAACTCGTGGCTGTAGTTGATGCCGATCGTGCCCGAGATTACTCCCATTCCGAAGAACAGCCCAACCTTAGCCAAGGTTGACAGGTGGTCGGTATGCGTGGCGTACCAGATCAGCCCGTAAAGGGTCAGGAATTGCACCGGAACCCAGGCTTTTGTCAGCAGGATGTACCAGTGCAACACCGAGTCGGGGGTATCGGGGCTGGCATTGGTCAGATCCAGCCCGGTGAGCCGGTCGAGCAACGCAAAGGCCCACCATGTGGAAAGTGGCACCAGCAAGACCCACCAACCGCCAGCCATTGCGGTGAACCAGAGCAGCGGGATCAGCAGGAATGAGATCCAGAACGGCAGGGCCGATTGCCAACGGGGTAAGGTATCTGTTGCGGTCATTGGGTGGCTCCGGATGACTGCGCGCACATTAGCCACAGTCCGGCAGGACAGACAATGGGTTACCGGTTGCGCCAGAGGTCATATGCTTTGCGCATCACGGTCGGCAGGTCGCTGGGGCGGAAAGTGTGTTTTTCCAAAACGATCAGATCATCGAGGGTCGTTTCCGTCGGCAACGTAGCCGTCCAGACACACAGGATCAGGTGAAAATGGGTGAAGGTGTGGCGCACCTCACCTGCTAAAGCTTGCCAGTCAGCGGCAAAGGGAGGGGAGTCTGCTGGCGCATCTGACCAAACTGACCCCGGCCAGCCCAGCATGCCGCCCAGCAACCCTTTGTCGGGGCGCCGCTCCAGCAGCAAGGCTCCATCCGTACGCTGAGCGATATAGACATGGCCATACCGCGTGGGTTTCTGCTTTTTCGGTGTCTTGCGCGGCAGGTCGGGCTGGGTTCCGGCCGCACGAGCCTGACAAGGGTCGCGCAGGGGGCAGATGCCACAGGCCGGAGATTTCGGGGTACAGATCGTGGCCCCCAGATCCATCACGGCCTGTGCATAATCTCCGGGTCGCAGGTCGGGCGTTAGCGCAGCGGCTTTTTCTTTCAACAGGGGTTTCGAGCCTGGCAGAGGGTCGTGAATGTCATACAGACGCGCCATGACCCGTTCGACATTGCCATCCAGAACCGTCTCGGGCCGGTCAAAAGCGATGGCCGAGATGGCGGCGGCCGTATAGGGGCCGATGCCGGGCAGTTTCAGCAGGGCGTCATAGGTATCGGGAAAAACGCCGCCATGTTCATCGGCCACCGCGCGCGCGCATTTCAAGAGGTTGCGGGCACGGGCATAATAGCCCAGCCCGGCCCATTCGCCCATGACCTGATCGTCCGGTGCGGCCGCCAGCGTCTGAACCGTAGGCCAGCGCGCGGTGAATCGCGTAAAATAATCTCGGACAGCGGCCACGGTGGTCTGTTGCAACATCACCTCGGACAACCAGACCCGGTAGGGGTCGGGTATCATGCCCGCCGCCCGGTCGGCTGGACTAACACGCCACGGCATCGTGCGAGCGTGGCGGTCGTACCAGGCCAGTAACGCACCGCTCAGGTCATATTGAATAGTGTCACGCAAGTTTTATCTATCTCTCTGTCGGGTTTCGCTGGCGTCCGATATCATGCCCTTTACAATAGCGGCGCAGGAGTTGGAAACCAGATGCAGCGCAGACGTTCTTCGACCCGCGGGTTCAAACGCACCGCGACATTGCTGAACGGCCAGATCAGGCGCGCCGGGGAAAGCCGGGGCTTTGCCGTTTCGCGTCTGCTGACCCATTGGGCCGAGATCGTGGGCCAGGATATGGCCGCCATCGCGCGACCGGTGAATGTGGGCTATGGCAAGGGCGGGATCGGCGCGACGCTGACGGTGCTGACTACTGGCCCGCAGGCTCCGATGCTTGAAATGCAAAAGGAACAGCTGCGCGACAAGGTGAATGCTGTTTATGGCTATAACGCCATCAGCCGGGTGCGTATCACCCAGACCGCGCCGACAGGATTTGCCGAGGGGCAGGCCAGCTTCGATCACAAACCGAAAGCGGCGAAACCCAAAATCGATCCCGAAATCGTGGCCGAGGCGGACCGGACCGCGCGCGACGTCAATGACGGTGATCTGCGCGCGGCCCTTGAACGTCTGGGCCGCAACGTATTATCCAAGCAAAAACGCTGAGAAAGGGCTGAGAAATGAGCCGTATTGCAACCGGAATCTGCGCGGCCGTAGCTATCGCCGCTGGCGGCTATTGGCTGTCGAATTCCTCTACTTCCTATCCGATGATTGGCAGTGCCGAGGCGCAAGAGGCCGATATTGACACCTCGACCATCGTCGAGATGGTGCAGGGGGCCGAAGATGCGCCGGTCGAGATCATCGAATATGCATCCTATACCTGCCCGCATTGCGCCAACTTCCATACGGGGGCGTATAAGCAGCTGAAGAAGGATTTCATCGACACCGGCAAGGTCAAGTTCATCTACCGCGAGGTGTATTTCGACAAATATGGCCTGTGGGCTTCGATGGTCGCGCGTTGTGACGGCCCCGATAAGTTCTTTGGCATTTCCGACCTGATCTATGAAGGTCAGTCCGAATGGACCCGCGCGGGTGGTCCAGCTGAAATCGTGGACGAGCTGCGCAAGATCGGGCGTCTGGCTGGTATTGACAATGACCAGCTTGAAGCCTGCCTGCAGGACGGCACCCGCGCGCAGACACTGGTGGCCTGGTATCAGGAAAACGCCGAACGTGACGGTGTTCAATCCACGCCTTCGTTCGTTGTGAATGGCAAGAAGGTCGACAACCAATCTTATGCCGATTTCAAGAAGCTGATCGAAGAAGAACTGGGCAGCTGATTGCCTGTTGCGACCGGTTCTGCATGGACCGGTCGCACTTTACGGCGACGGGGCGATTTGCAGCAGCATCTGCCGCACCTTGTCGGCCTCATTCACATTCAAACGCACAGGCAGGGTGATGACCTTGCTGCGAAACGCCGGTGGCAGGCGCACGGCGTCTTTTTCTGTTGTCACCATTTGCGCGCCCAGCAGGCGGGCCTCGTTCTCTAACCGGGTCATAAGGGCAGGGGTCAGCGGTTGGTGATCGTCCAGTGCCTCGGCCCGCAAGAGTGTCGCGCCCTGTTGGCGCAAGGTGGCAAAGAACTTTTCAGGATGGCCGATCCCTGCAAAGGCCAGAACCGGCGTATCTGCCCAATCCATACCTGTTTGCAGGGGCTCAACCGCGCCGGTGGCGTGGGGAGCGGTCAATTTCGCCCCCCAGCGATCGGTAAATTGCGATTGCGCGTCGGTATCACCCAGCGACAGTACCAGATCGGCGCGTTGCAATCCGGTTTCAACAGGTTCACGTAAAGGCCCGGCAGGCAGACACAGCCCATTGCCGAATCCGCGCGCCGCATCGACCACGATGACCGAGAAATCCTTGGCGACCGAGGGGTTCTGAAACCCGTCGTCCAGCAGGATCACACTGGCCCCGGCTTCGGCCGCCGCGCGCGCGCCGGCGGCGCGGTCCTTGGCCACCCAAACCTCAGCAAATGCGGCCAGCAACAGGGGTTCATCCCCGACTTGCGCGGCGGTGTGTTTGGATGGGTCAACCTGCACGGGCCCTTCTAACGAACCTCCATGGCCACGCGTCACCACATGCGTTTCGTGCCAGGCGTCGCGCAATTGCTCGATCATCCAGATCACGGTTGGGGTCTTGCCGGTGCCACCCGCGTTCAGGTTGCCGATGCAGATGACCGGGACGCCAGGTTTAACCCCCGGTTCCGACGCAACCCGCCGGGCGGTTGCGGCGGCATAAATACGGCCAAGCGGTGCCAGTAGTCTGGCACGCATATCCAGCCGGTTGGGGGCGGTGTTCCAAAAACCAGGTGCTCGCATCAACCCGCACTCCGCTGATCCAGGCAATCCTGCACCATATCGATCAGTTGATCCGCTTGTGGTGCGCCTTCGGATACGATCTGCCACCCGGCCAGCGCCATATCTGCAGCCCGGTCAGGCGATAGCAGCTCGACCACGGCGTCGCCCAGTTCGGTTGCGGATCTGACCATGCGGGCAGCCCCAGCCCGATCCAGTTGATCGTACATCTGCTGATGACGATGCACAAACGGGCCGTGGATGACGGACGACCCAAGGGCAACGGCAACAAGTGGATCGCGCCCACCCGCGTCGCGCTCTAGGGAACTGCCCATGAATGTGACTGGCGAGACCCGGTGCCACAGGCCCAGATCTTCGGAGTGGGCGGACAGGATAACCTGCGTGTTGTCTTCGATCTGACCGCTGGTGTCCCAATTGGTACAACGCAGATCCATAGTCTCAAGGCGGTTTTGCAGTGGTTCTGCCTCGGCGGTGTCTGCCACATGCAGCACCAGTGTCAGCCGGGGCAACATCCGCAATGCCTGGCGATGGGCACTAAGGATCGAGATGAACTCTTTGTCCCGCACACTTGCTGCCAACCAGACCGGACGCCCCGCCAGTGCGTGATTGGTTTCGATCAGTTCATCCTCGGGCCAGGGCTGCGGGTTCGGGCTGACATACAATGGTGGAGAGTCGGTGACTTTGCCCGACGTGATGCCAAGGCGACGGATTGTCCGGGTGGTTTCCGAATTCGTGGTCAGGATGGTTTTGAAACAGTCTAGAGTAAAACGGGTGATGTCTGGTAGCCACCGGGCGCCGCGCGCGATCTTTATATCGACCCGTGCTTCGATCAGGATCAGGGGAATACCGCGCTCTTCGGCGCGCGTGATAACATTAGGCATCAGCCCGCCCCCGACCCACAGGCCGATTTCGGGGTGCCAATGGTCCAGAAACGCGCGTGCTGCCCCCGCTTGTTCCGAGGGCAGGTTCACCAGCGGGTAGTCTCCTTGCTCCCAAAGGCTCAGGTCGGCTTCGGCGGGCACTGTCAGCAGCACATGCAAAGTGGGTCGAACCTGCTGCAGTCTATGGCAGAAGTCTACGACCGCGCGCTGGCGATCCTGCGCGTTGATATGGACCCATAGCAACTCGCCCTCAGGGCGCTGGATCTCGGGTTGGCTGCTCGGGTTGGACACGCCCCAGGACAGAACCCGATAGGCTGCCAGGCTGAGGGATCGCGGTCGGCTCATGGGCGGATTCCGGTGCTGCCCGGGTCAAGCTGTGCGTGCAGGGTGTCATGAATGGGCGTGCCGGCTGCGATCACGCCGTTCAGGCGCGGATGGGCGTTGTTGAACCGCAAGGGTTGCGCCAACCGGTCGGAACAGCGGCCGCCAGCCTCGCGGATAAGCAGGTCGCCCGCGGCGATATCCCATTCCCAACTGGGCCGCAGCGTCAGCATCCCGTCGAAACGCCCTTGTCCGACCAGCGCCATTCGATAGGCCAGTGACGGGCGATAGACCCGTTCAAAGTCAGGCACCTGACCCTGCCGCCAATGGTGTGGCTTCATATTGGGTTTGGCCGCCAATATTTGCGCCGTGTCCAGCGTCGTGACGCCCGAGACGTGGATCGCCGCCCCATTCAGAAACGCGCCTTGTCCTTTGGCCGCAGTATACAGCAGATCGCGCAGGGGCAGGTAAATTACAGCCGCAATCACTTCGCCCTGTTCTGCAATGGCCAGTGAGTGTGCCCAGGTGCGCGATCCTTCGGCAAAGCTGCGAGTGCCGTCGATCGGATCGATGATGAACACCCGGTCCTTCGTCAGCCGGTCAGTGGAATCCTCGGTTTCTTCGCTCAGCCAGCCATAGCCTGGCCGGGCGGCGGGCAGGCTCTGTTCCAGCATGGCGTTGACGGCCAGATCGGCCTCGGTCACCGGTCCGGCGCCGTCGGGTTTATCCCAGCGCTGCGCCGTTGTGCCCGAGTATCGGGTGGCGATCTTTCCGGCCTCTAATGCGGCGTCGATCAAAAGTTGCAGGTCAGCTGCCGGCAAGTGTCATTCCTTCGATCAGCACCGACGGAACCACCCGCGACAGATACGGGCGCGCGTCGTTTGCCGGGATGATCCGTTTCAACATATCGCGCAGGTTGCCCGCGATGGTGCATTCGTTGACCGGATGCGTGATCTCTCCGTTCTCGACCCAGAACCCTGATGCACCGCGTGAATAGTCACCCGTGTTTGGGTTGATGGTCGAGCCGATCATAGATGTCACCAGCAGCCCGGTGCCCATGTCACGCAGCAGGTCCTGGCGGCTGTGTGTGCCTTGGGTCAGGCTCAGGTTCCAGTTGCTGGGCGAAGGTGGCCCCGACACGCCGCGCGTGGCGTTGCCGGTAGAGGTCATGTCCAGCTTGCGCGCGCTGGACAGATCAAGCGTCCAGCCGGTCAGCACGCCGTTTTCGACAATGGCGCGCCGCTGCGTTGGCAGTCCTTCGGCGTCGAAGGGGCGCGAGCCCGCGATGCGTGGGCGGTGCGGGTCTTCGATCAGCGACAGGTGGTCAGGTAACACCTGTTCGCCCAGGCAGTCCTTAAGCCAAGACGCGCCCCGCGCGATAGCCGCACCATTGCTGGCCCCCAGCAGGTGACCGATCAGCGAGGATGAGATGCGTTCGTCAAACAGCACCGGAAATGTGCCGGTGGCGGGTTTCTGAGCCCCGACCAGCGCCACAGCACGTTCACCTGCGGTGCGGCCAATTTCCTCGGGGCTGCGCAGGTCGCTTTGAAAGGTGCGGCTGTCGCCGTCATAGTCGCGCTCCATCCCGGTACCTTCGCCCGAGATCGCCACGCATGAGGTCGAGCGGCTGCTGCGGGCATAGCCACCGGAAAAACCGTTGGTTGCTGCCAGATGTACACGGTGCGTGCCATAAGCCGCCGCTGCATCGGATACTTGCGATACGCCGTGAACCGCCAGTGCCGTAGCTTCGGCGGCCAGCGCGTCATGCAGCAGGCCTTCGGCCGCTGGTTCCGGGGTAGGGTCGAACAATTCCAATGCGGGCAGATCCCAATCCGTGGCCAACTGCGCCGCATCGGCCAGCCCGGTGAACGGATCTTCGGGGGCTTCGCGGGCCATGGCCACGGCGCGCTCGGCCATCGCGGTCAAGGTTTCCGGGCGGCTGTCAGAGCTGGACACGATCGCCTGCCGCTGCCCCAGGAACACCCGCAGACCAAGGTCAGTACCCTCGGACCTTTCGGCATGTTCCAGCGCCCCGCTCCGCACTTCGACTGAAACCGAAGAGCCATCGATCACAATAGCATCCGCCGCGTCGGCCCCGGCATTGCGGGCCGCGTCAATCAAGGATTGGCTGATGTCTTCTGGTGTAAGGGTCATGCGGCCTCCGGTTGTATTGCATTGGACCTAGCCTTGGACCGCCCGTCCCGCAAGACCTCTGGGCAGATAGATCACAGGTCAGACCCCTTAGTTTGGCCCAAATTCAGATGGGGCAGCCGAAGGGTTTACATTACCGTATAAACTTTCATTAGTTGGGACGCATTACAGATTTCCGGGTGACGATCACAACAGATTGAATCTTTCACCCGGGCAAGTGAAGGCAAATAGGAGAGCTTGGCTTGGCTCAGTTTTTCGTAGTTGATTTTGACGAGCCGCATGTCGTTGCCGCGGGCAAAGGGTCGAGCAATATCATCAGCCATTTCACAAGGGTTCTTACCAAGCTGCAAGTCCCTGCTGAAGTTTTGCCTTTCCGGGAACTGATTGAGCGCGGCCCGACAACAGATCCGAAAAGCTATGTTTTGCTGCACTACAACGAGCTTTTCGTCGTTCAGCATCAAAAAGTAGACTGGCTGCGTGCACGTGAAACAGAGCTTGCTGCTCTGGGTCACAAGGTACTGCATTCCGTTGAACATGGGCGCGTCATTGGCCACAAAGTCCGCCAGAACAAGGTTTTGACGGCCGCGGGCGTTCCCATGCCTAGATTGATTGAGGCGGGTGACAGTTTCGGAACTGTTTTTTCGAACGAAGTGTCAAACGCGCATGTTCCGGTCCAACTCGTGAGTGACGAAAGGGAATTGGATTCCACGCGGTACAACACCGATTACATCAATTGCAAATACGAATACAAAGGTAAGCCCTGGCATGTATCCATTCGTGCCATGGCGGTAGGCGAACAGGTCCTGTTTTCGTGGATAAGAGCCGGAAAAGGACTCAATGTCCGAACTCGGGGGACGCCGGTCGATGCTGAAATGCTAACACATTTTCACGACCTACTGATCAAACCCAATATTGACCAAATCCGCGACATCGCGAAAAGCGTCAAGAATGCTGTGGGCGTCGGGCTTTACGCGCATGACATTCTTCCATGCGCAGAAACCGGGAAATTTTTTCTGTGTGAGACCAACTTCAAATTTTATGAGGGGATGTACCGGTTCCACATGCAGAGCATTGCTAAGGATCTGCCGACACCCGCGTATTTTAATGGTCGAACCGCCGGACGGCGTATCGCACGAGCTCTAGTCCACGAGTTGGATTTGCAGACCTGAGTCAGTTAGCGGGCGAAGCTCTGGTAATATTGAGCTTCGCCCCCCAACATCACTTGATGCGCTGACCGTTGGCCAGTATCTGGCCATCTTCCGTGAACTCGATTTTCGAGTTCAGCGTATCCGGTTCGTCGCCGGGTACGGCCATCAGGCCCATCATCATCCGCGCACCCATCGCGTCGCTTTCGCCGATCACGCCCATGGTGATCAGCGTGTCGATCAATGCGTTGGCGCCCGCCAGCTGAAGGTTCGCCACGCCGGCCGGGGTCGGCAGCCCGTCGAACTCCTCGGTGCTGGAATTGTCAAAAGTAAAGTCCGCGTCACCCGTCAATTTAGCTCCGACCATTGAGACCAGCAATTCGTTGATCTTCAGCGAGTTCAGCTCACCCGGTGCTTCGCCAGATGTTTCCAGAGCCTCGATGGCGGCCGGATCGAAGAAGTTCGTCAGGATTTTTGCGGTTCCGGTGGCGTCCAGCGCGATCGTTGCCGGGTCGCGCGGCAGGGCGCCTGCCGGGTCGAAGATGCTCCACAACACGTCCGACATGGTGAAATCGGTTACGTTGACCGACAGTCCAAAGGGCTGCTCTTCTTCCGATTGCTGCACCGGGAATTCGAACCCTAACCCCGTCTTGGCCATTGCCATCTCGATTGGGAACGGCAGCTCGGCCGTAGTCACGGCGAGGTTTGCGCTGTTTTGTTCGACATCATAAGCCAGACGCTGATCGTCCAAGCTGGCGCCGAACCGGCCACCTTCGGATTGGGTGGCCATCGAAAATGCCTGACCTTCGCTCGTCCCTTCAATCGCGGTCTGACCCGAAGCGTAAGTGAACAGACCCGAGAATGAGACCCCGCCGTTGAAGAAGGATTGCGGATCGGTGCCGTCGAAATCTTCGGGGATCACGCTGGTGCCTTCGAAGGTCAATTGGTTCATCGACCCGTTGATCTTGCCATCATCTGACCCTTCGGGATCGGTGAATCCCAGATCATAGGTCAGCCCGGCTGCGGTCATTTTCTGGTCCACTGTGCGGGTTTCGCCGATCTTCATCCGCGAATCTCCTGACAAGTCGGTCAGTTTGAAATCCATGGCCAGCATGTCGTTGGGCAGGGTCTCATCCTCGACCTGTACGCCACCCAGTTTCAGACCAAGTGTGGGCGCGGAATAGTCATAAGTCATATCGTCCGGTTGGCCCGAAACGACCATCTCAAGCCCGGTATGGTAGTACTCGATATCAACGGAAAACGCCTCGCCCTCTTCCTCGCCGGACAGGGTCATGGGAAAGCTTTCTGGAAAACCGATGCTGACTGTGCCGTCACCATTTTCAGTCAGGGTCATCTGCGGGACGGTCATCTTGAACGATCCGTCCGTGTCCGGCGAAGACAAGGCAACATTCATATCGGTGATCGTGGTCACCCCGCCCGAGATGGATTGTTCCGCCGACACCGTATAGCCCATCTGGGACAAGTAGGCCTGCCAATCATCCCAAACCTGCTGGGCGGTGACATCGGCGAACGCGCCCTGAGTGACAACGGCATAGGCCAGAACTGCGCCGCTGCTGCGGCGGAGGAAAGCGGACATTTGAGAACCCTTCTTGATCAAATTTGCCGGCATCGTCGTGCCTGAGGCCGCAGGCGTCAAGGGGCAAGGGCTGGACCCTTTCCCCGTTGGCACGGTAAAGATTCACACAATCTAAAAACAACGGAGGTACAGGGTCCATATGCAGGGTAAAACCGTACTGATAACAGGGGCCAGTCGTGGCATCGGGGCCGAGGCGGGGCGCGTATTTGCCGCAGCGGGGGCAAATGTCGCGCTAGTGGCCCGTAACCTCGACCAGATTGATGCGCTGGCTGCTGCATTGGGTGACAATGCTATCGCGCTGCAATGCGATGTCAGCGATTTTGCGCAGGTCGAACAGGCCGTCGCGGATTGTATCGACCGTTTTGGCGGGTTGGACGTTTTGATCGGCAACGCGGGTGTCATTGATCCGATCTTTCACTTGTCCAATGCCGATGTCGCCGCGTGGAGCCAGGCAATCGACATCAACCTCAAAGGTGTCTTCTACGGAATGCGCGCCGCGTTACCGGTTATGCGCGCGGCGGGCGGGGGCACGGTGATCACGGTTTCTTCGGGCGCGGCGACAAACCCGATCGAGGCGTGGAGCCACTACTGCGCCTCGAAAGCCGGGGCTAAAATGCTGACCGAATGCCTGCATCTTGAAAATTCAATGCACGGCATTCGTTCTATGGGCCTGTCGCCGGGCACCGTGGCCACGGATATGCAGCGGGTGATCAAGGCGAGCGGCATCAATGCCGTTAGCCAGCTGGATTGGGATGATCACATTCCCGCCGATTGGCCTGCACGGGCATTGCTGTGGATGTGTTCGACGGATGCAGATGAGTTTCTGGGCTCAGAAATCTCGCTGCGACGCGAAGATATCCGGCAAAGGGTAGGGCTGACGTGATCAAACTAACCAAGAAGGACGGGTTGTGGACGGTCACACTCAACAACCCGCAAAAGGCCAATGCACTGACCGAGGCGATGCTGAGTGAACTGGTTGAGATCGCCGAAGCTGCTAATGAGGCGCGGGCCCTGATCCTGACAGGTGAGGGTAAGGTGTTCAGCGCCGGGGCCGATCTGGATGAGGTCCGTGCAGGGCTGGCGACCTCGGATCTTTGGGAGAGGTTGTCAGGCGCCATCGCGGCCTTGCCGTGTCTGACGGTGGCTGCTTTGAACGGGACGCTGGCGGGCGGTGCCAACGGGATGGTGCTGGCCTGTGACCTCCGAATCGCGGTGCCGCAAGCCAAGTTCTTTTATCCGGTGATGAAGCTAGGATTTTTGCCGCAACCCTCGGACCCGGTGCGTATGGCTGCCCTGATCGGGTCATCGCGCACCAAGATGATTCTGATGGCCGGGCAAAAGATCACGGCAGAGGAAGCGTACGGTTTCGGTCTGGTCGACCGGGTTGTCGACCCTGATCAACTGATGCCAACGGCGCATGAATTGGTGGCAGACAGTCTGGCCGCCGATCCCCGAATTGCCGCTGGAATCGCAAGGATGTGCCAATGAAATTGTCCGCCGTGCTGCTGCGTGTTGCCGACCCCAAGCAACTGACTAATTTTTATACGGATGTTCTGGGTATGACGGCGCGTGCGCAGGGGGCGAATTATCGCATTGGCTATGGTGGGCAGGACGCGGACCTGCTGCTGATGCCGGGTGGGGGCGGATATGCCCACGATGGTGGACAGCGGTATTGGAAGATCGGTATTACCGTGCCCGATGTTGACCTGGCTGTTTCTCGTCTGCGTGAAAAAGGCGTCGAGGTCTCGGAGCCGAAACAGTTCCGCGACATCGGCTATATGTGCCACCTGAAAGACCCCGAAGGGTTTGTGATCGAGCTGCTGCAACACGACTTTCAGGGCAACCGTCCTGACAACGCAGCCGACCCTGCCGCACCATTCGCCAAAGCCTGCATCGGCCAGATCACCTTGCGGACAGGGGACATAGCCGCCGAGGATGCGTTCTGTCGGGCGCAAGGCATGCGACTGCTTTCAGTGCAGGATGTGGCCCAATACGGGTTCGACCTGCATTTCTATGCCTTCACCGATGATGTGCCGCCTAATCCGGACCTTTGGTCCGTTGAGAACCGCGAATGGCTTTGGAAACGTCCCTATACCACGCTGGAATTCCAACATATCGCCGGGGCGCAGTTTGCGCCGGCGCCGGATTACAGGGGGTTAGAGGTTCAGGGGCTGTCGACGTCCCTGAGGGATGCTTTTGGTGATCCGGTGCGGCCTGGCTGATCAGCGCCCACGTCGCTTGCCCGGAACTTTCGACCAAAATCCGGGTGGTCGTTTGCGCACCCAGATCAGGAATTTCTCCAGACGCGGGTGGGTGCGCAGAGCCTCGACCGTATTGAACGCGCGGGCCAATTCGCCCTCGGTCAGGGTGGCGTGGATCTCTTTGTGGCAAATCACGTGCAGCAAAACCGTGGGTCCGCCCTTGCCCCCTTTGAGTTTTGGGATCAGATGGTGCAGGCTGCCGCCCCCATCCGGGATGGGGCGGTCACAGAGCGGGCAGATCGGATCGCTGTCTGACATGGCAGGTACAAATTTGCGCTGGATGGCGTGAAAGGCAAGGGGACAGACATGACGCAGGCAGTGGTGATCGGGGCCGGACCCGCAGGCCTGATGGCGGCAGGGGAATTGAAAGCTGCTGGCCATGACGTGCTGGTAGCCGAGGCCAAGCCATCAGTCGCACGCAAGTTTCTGATGGCGGGCAAGTCGGGTCTGAACCTGACCAAGGAAGAACCGTTCGAAACCTTCCTGCAGTCCTACGGAGAGGCGGCTGGTTGGCTGCGCCCGATGATTGCCGAATTCGACGCCGCTGGGGTGCAAGACTGGGCGCAGGGCTTGGGGCAAGAGCTGTTTACCGGCTCGACCGGGCGGGTTTTCCCGACAGTGATGAAAGCCTCGCCGCTGTTGCGCGCATGGCTGAGGCGGCTTGAGGGCGCGGGCGTTCGGATACAAACCCGCTGGCGTTGGTTGGGATGGGACGGCGATGCGCTGATTTTCGATACGTCTGAAGGTACACAGAGCCTGAAGCCGGATGTGACCATTCTGGCGCTGGGCGGGGCCAGCTGGGCGCGGTTGGGGTCAGACGGTCAATGGGCGGATATCTTGCAACAGAAAGGCGTCGCGCTGACACCCTTCGCCCCGGCGAATTCCGCCTTGTCCGTTGACTGGAGCCCCCACATGACCCCGCATTTCGGCGCGGCGCTGAAATCGGTGCGTTGGATGGCGGGAGAGCTGGACAGCCGCGGAGAAGCCACGATATCGGCAACGGGGCTTGAGGGCGGCGGGTTGTATTCTTTGACCCCGGCTTTGCGCGCCGGTGCGGATCTGTTAGTCGATCTTGTGCCCGATCTGGACGCAGTGGCGCTACAGTCGCGGTTGGCTGCAAAGAATTCCAAGACCACACTGTCACAATGGCTGAAGAAGTCATTGAAGCTGCCGCGGCAAAAGATTGCGTTGTTCCATGAGATGTCGAAACGTTGTGGATTGCCGCAATCCTCTGAGGCCACTGCACTCAAACAACTTCCTGTTTCCGGGGCTGCCTTGCGCCCGATGGATGAAGCCATTTCAACGTCGGGTGGGGTCAGATGTACAGCGCTGGACGAGGGGCTAATGCTGACCGCAATGCCCGGCGTGTTCTGTGCCGGAGAGATGCTGGATTGGGAAGCTCCGACCGGGGGCTATCTGCTGACCGCTTGCATGGCGACTGGGCGATGGGCCGGGCGTTCGGCTGTGGATTGGTTGCGCACCGGCTAGCGGGATCGGGCCAGCATAGCCAGACGGATCATTGCCCGTTCCACCAGCGCCATGGCAGGCGCAGTCTGCCCAGCTGAGCGCAGTGACAGGTCAGTATCAGTCAGAACTGTCAGAGCCGTTTGCAACTTCGGTGCTCCCCAGCCCTGGGCCTGCCGTAAAATCCGGTCACGGCGTTTGCCATAGACCGGTGGCCGCAGCTTGCCGATGCCCTGTGCCGCCCCGCCGGGGTCCGAGGCACAGGCATACAATGTGCGAAAGTGCCGGGTTGCGCCGATACACAGGCTGACCGCATTGGTGCCCTGTGATTGCAGCCGTCGGATCAGCGGACCGATCTCTCCGGCGCGGCCTTCAGCCACCACGTTCAAAACATCATCCAACGCGGCCTCGGTCGAGCGGGGCGCGCAAGCTTCGATATCCTCGATGGCCAGTTCGGAACTGTCTCCACGTTTATAGAGCGACAGTTTTTCAATGGTTTGCGTGAAGTCTCCGGGGCTGATCCCAGTGGCCAGCTCAGCAAGGGCTGACATCGAATCGCGAGGGATGTTCTGCAACCCGGCCTGTGTCAGAATCCGTTCGATCTCGGCCCGTGAGGGCGGATCGTCATAAATGCCGACAGCATAGGCAGCGGGATGCGCCTCGAACGCTTTGCGGATTTTCGAGCTGGGTTTCAACTGCCCGGCGGTGACGATGATCTGGGCATCACCAGGGGCCCAGTCTTCGAACGCGGCGATGATTGCGGGGGCGGCGGTGTCGGTGGTGTCTTCGACGAATACGGCGCGGGGGCCTGGGAAAAACCCCACGGCCTTGACCGCATCCAACAATAGTGCGGGATCGCCGCGCAAATCCGTGCCCGGAATGCGGGTCAGGCGCATTTCCTCTTCGGCATTGGCGCCCAGAAGTGCCGACAGAACCTGCTGGCGTTTCAGTGCCACGCGCATCGTATCCGCACCATAAATCAAGAGCCCGGCCTTGTCCGCGTCGGGCCGGGCGAAATACCCTTCAGCCTCGCGCGGGCTGAGCTTCATGAACCAAGGCCTGGCGCAGCATAGAGTTCGTTTACGATCTGATCCGACAGGATCGCCATCAGCCGTTTGCGGGCGTCGCGTTCGTCCGCCAGCGTGGACACTGTTGATCCGGCGGCAGAATAGCTGACGAAATTCTCGACCGTGCCCGAGGCAATGACCTGACCGGTCTCGTTTGATTTGAGCGTGTAGCTAGACCTGCCTTCGATGGTATAGCGGTTGGTTTCGTTCGTCGAAGTGATCGCTGACCGCTGGAAAGCAATCGAGACGTTTACATTCAGATTGTATTCGCTGCCCGAGGTCGCGCTGCGCCCCAGCCGCTGTTCCAGATTTTGGACCAGCAAATAGGTGTCGACCGAGTTTGGCGCTGAAACGGCGACCTTGCCGTTCAGGGCCGCACCCGAACCACCGGGCGCGTAGACCGGTTCAAAGCCGCAGGCAGCCAACACCAGCGGTATCATCAACAGGATTCTGCGGTTAAACAACGACATTTACGATCCGGCCCGGGACAACAATAACCTTCTTAGGCGCATTGCCATCCAGCGCCTTTTGCACAGCTTCGGTGCTGAGCGCGATTTTTTCAACCTCGTCCTTCGCCATATCCTTGGCCACGCTGATTTCCGCGCGGCGCTTGCCGTTGATCTGAATCGGCAGGGTCACCGTGTCGTCGACCAGCATCGCCTGATCCGCAACGGGCCATGGGGCTACCGCCACCAAGCCTTCGCCGCCTTGATGTGCCCAGATGTCTTCTGCAAGGTGCGGCGTCATCGGCGACATTAGCTGCGCCAGCGTTTTTATTGCCTGCTTTTGCGCCGCAGCGCCAGCCTTGGATTTTGCCAGCGTATTGGTGAAGGCGTAGAGTTTCGCGATCGCTGCATTGAAGCCAAAGCTCTCAACGCCAAGGGTAACGTCGTGGATGGTCTTGTGCATCTCGCGCAAAAGCTCTTGATCGCCTTCCCCTTCGGCTGCTGGGTTCATGGCCCCGATCTTGTCGCAGAGGTTCCATACCCGGTTGAGGTGCTTATAGGCGGCCTCGGCCCCGGACGCGGTCCATTCCACATCGCGCTCGGGCGGCGAATCGGACAGCACGAACCAGCGCGCGGTGTCGGCACCGAACGCCGAGATAATGCTGACCGGGTCGACCACGTTCTTCTTGGATTTCGACATCTTGGCCGAAGGGATGATCTCGACCTGGGTGCCGTCTGACAGTTTGCCGTCGGTCACATCCTCGGGCAGGTGATAGACCGGGCGGCCGTTTTCGTCGCGGGTCTGGTAAATCTCGTGTGTCACCATGCCTTGGGTAAACAGCGCATCGAAGGGTTCGATGGCCTTTTTGGGCAGATGGCCCGTGATGTTCATCGCCCGCGCGAAGAAGCGGGAATAGAGCAGGTGGAGAATCGCGTGCTCGATGCCGCCGATATACTGGTCCACATTCATCCAGTATTCGGCCTCGGCCAGATCAGTGGGCGTTTCGGCGCGCGGGGCGGTGAAGCGGGCGAAATACCACGACGAATCGACAAACGTATCCATCGTGTCGGTTTCGCGCTTGGCCGGGGCGCCGCAGTTCGGGCAGGAACAGTCGCGCCAGGACGGATGACGGTCCAGCGGGTTGCCTGGTTTGTCAAAGGTGACATCATCGGGCAGGCGGACCGGCAGGTTCTCTTTCTTCTCGGGCACCACACCGCAGCTGTCGCAATGGACAACGGGAATCGGGCAACCCCAATAGCGCTGGCGGGAAAGGCCCCAGTCTCGCAGGCGGTATTTGGTGACGCCTTCGCCCCAGCCTGCCTTTTCGGCAAAATCCACGGTGGCGTTGATAGCCTCGTCGCCTGTCGCCTCGGTCAGGCCCGCAAAATGGTTCACCCAACGGACTTTCTCGGTTTTCGGCGGGACAAAGGCGATCTTGTCGACCGGAGTGGCGTCATCCAGCGCAAAGAACGCATCGACCACGGGCAGGCCGTATTTGCGGCAGAAATCCAAGTCGCGCTGGTCATGCGCGGGGCAGGCAAAGATCGCGCCCGTGCCATAGTCCATCAGGATGAAGTTGGCGATCCAAACTGGCAGTTCCCAGCTTGGGTCCAGCGGGTGCTTGACGCGGATCCCGGTATCGTAACCCAGCTTTTCAGCCGTTTCGATGGCTTCTTCGGTGGTGCCACCTTTGCGACATTCAGCTACGAATTCAGCAATTTCGGGGTTCTCGGCTTCCAATTGCTTGGCAATCGGGTGATCCGGCGAGATGCCCACAAACGACGCGCCCAGCAGCGTGTCGGGGCGGGTCGTATAGACGGTGATCGGTTCGCCTCCGTCCGTGCGCTCGAACCCGAATTGCAGGCCGCGTGACTTGCCGATCCAGTTTTCCTGCATCAAGCGGACCTTTGCGGGCCAGTTTTCCAACGTGTCCAGTGCGTCGAGCAGTTCCTCTGAATAGTCCGAGATCTTGAAGAACCATTGGGTCAACTCGCGGCGTTCAACCAACGCGCCCGAGCGCCAGCCGCGCCCTTGTTCCACCTGTTCGTTGGCCAGAACGGTCATGTCGACCGGGTCCCAATTCACAACGGCGTTCTTGCGGTAAACAAGCCCAGCATCGAGCATATCCAGAAACAACGCCTGTTGCTGGCCGTAATATTCTGGGTCACAGGTTGCAAACTCACGCGACCAATCGATCGACAGGCCCAATGGCTTCATTTGCCCCCGCATGTCGGCGATGTTCCCGTAGGTCCAGTCTTTGGGGTGGCCACCGATGGCCATGGCGGCATTTTCCGCGGGCATTCCGAAGGCGTCCCAACCCATCGGGTGCAATACGTTGTGGCCGGTCGCCAGTTTGTGTCGCGCGATCACGTCGCCCATCGTATAGTTGCGCACATGTCCCATATGGATTCGGCCCGACGGGTAAGGGAACATCTCAAGCACATAGTATTTCGGCTTGTCCGCCTTGTGGTTGGCGGTGAAGATTCCGGCCTTGTCCCAGGCCTCTTGCCATTTTGCTTCGATTTCGTTGGCCGAGTAGCGAGACATCGTACGGTCCTTCGTGAATGAAAACGCCGGGTAGGAACCCGGCGTGGTATTAGTGTGATTTTCGACGAGTTGCTAGAACTTGTTGTCCGCAATGCGCAACTGACGGGCGCGGGACAGGATTGCATCTTCGACTGCGCGGGTCGTGGCCGCACTGACCGGGGCGCCACCGCTGGTCTGCAGCGAGACCGACAGAGACCGCGCCGCCAGGGCCGGGTCACTGATGTGAACTGTCGCGCGATACTGCCGCCCTCCACCCGGAGGTGTGCCGTACCCGGTCACGATTATCCCGGTAAAGGGATCAACTTCCTGAACCGGCAGGAAATTCAATACATCCAGCGACGCCGTCCAAAGATAGCGATTCACATTTGTGATCTGTTCAGCATTGGCCGTGTTGAACACATCCCAGATGGTCTCGCGATTCGGATCGTTGAGCTGGCGCTCATCGGTTTTACCCGCATCGAGATTCGTAGTGTACTCGGTTGGTGCGGCCCGATTCTGTCCGCAGGCGGACACGGCAGCAGTCATTATGATCAAACCGAAAATCGTCTGCAGGCGCATTATCGACTGGTCCTGTTCACTTTGGTCAACGTTGTCAATTGTTACTCCTAGACAAGGACCCGTTCAGCAACAACCCTATTATTGTCACATATCAGTGGTCGTAGGGCTTACCGATGCCCAAAAACAGACTGTGGCATCCTTGCACCAATTTTCCCTCAATGCAGCCGAGTCATTTATGCCAAGCTTGCGTGTTGGGGGCAAAAAGAGCGAAACGGTTCCCGTGCTGAGACATGTGCTGAGGCATGTGTCGAGTAGAAAAACTTTTGAAACCGAGGGAAACAAGATGAAAAAAGTTCTCTTCGCATCGACAGCTCTGATTGCAACCGCAGGTGTTGCAGCGGCTGATTCCGGTGTAAACTTGAGCGGTTATGGCCGTTTCGGTATTGGCTACGTTGAAGATCGCGCCAATGCGACCGGCGTAACTGCTGCCACTCTTACCACCGTGAACGGCGGAACTACAGCAGGTGTCATCCCGACCTTTGCTGATTCCGACGACGCGATCCTGGTATCGCGCTTCCGTCTGAACATCGACGGTTTCACTGAAACCGACGGTGGCGTTCGCTTTGAAGGCCGTGTTCGTCTGCAAGCCGACGAAAACTCGTCGACCGGCGAAGCCAACTCCGCTGGCCTGAACGGCGCGCGCTTCTCGGTTATCTACGGTGGTCTGCGTGTTGACGCCGGCAACGTTGCCGGTTCGTTCGACAACCTGGCAAACTACTACGGTAACGAAGTTGGTCTGGAACTGTTCGCAGGTCAGTATTCGGGTGTTGACTACAGCTTCCTGTCGTACACCTCGACCGGTTCGGGCGCGAACGCAGTGTTCTTCCAGTACGCTGTTGGCGACTTCGCTTTCGGCGCATCGTATGACCAGCGCACCATCTTCCTGAACGACGGCCTGGGCGGCACCATCGACGCCGACCGTTGGGACGTGAGCGCGACCTACACCTTCAACAACATCACCGCAGCTATTGCTTATGGTCAAACTGACGCTGGTGTTTCGGGTGTTTCGGATCCAGAACTGCTGGTTTTCACCCTGGGTGCTGAATTCGGCGACTTCTCGGGTACCCTGTTCGTGGCTGACGAAGACAATACCGCTCCTGCTCTGATCGGTACTCGCTTCTATGAAACCGACGGCACCGCTTGGGGTGTGTCGGGTGCCTATAACCTGGGCGCAGCAACCACCCTGCTGTTCACCTACGGTGACGGTAGCGCGGACGCTGACCTTCAGCAGATTGCTATCGGCGCAAGCTATGACCTGGGCGGCGGCGCGTCGCTGGTCGGTGGTATCGGCCGCAACGATTGTTCGGTTTGCGAAGACTCCATCCAGGCTGACTTTGGTGCAATCTTCAACTTCTAAGTTGGGTTGAACCGCAAGGTTTAAGGGCAGGTCTTCGGACCTGCCCTTTTCTTTTTTGCCGACATGGTGTTTTCCTGCGCTGAAAGCAGATTGAGGAAGCTTATGTCGCTGCAAGATATCACTGCCCGTATTTCCAAAGCCGAAACTGCCGCCGGGCGGCCTGCCGGTTCTGTCAAACTGATCGCCGTATCAAAAGTGCAGCCGAACGAACGTGTGCAGGCTGTTCTGGAGCAGGGCCATCGGTGTTTTGGTGAAAATCGGGTTCAAGAGGCCGTAGGTAAATGGCCGGGTTTCATGGAGCAGTTCGCCGACATTGATCTGCATCTGATTGGCCCGCTTCAAACCAACAAGGCCCGTCAAGCGATTGAGCTGGTCAACTCTATCCACTCGGTGGACCGGCCCAAGCTGGCCAAAACGCTGGCGCGGCTGGCACAAGAGGTCGGCACCTGCCCGGATCTGTTCATTCAGGTCAATACCGGGGAAGAGGATCAAAAGGCCGGTATCCTGCCTGCCGAGGCGGATACGTTCATTGCAGAATGCCGGGGGCTGGACCTGCCGATCCAGGGATTGATGTGTATCCCACCCGTCGATGAGGAACCCTCACTGCATTTCGCACTGCTGGCGAAAATAGCCGAGCACAACGGCCTGACTGGTCTATCGATGGGTATGAGCGGTGATTTCGAACAAGCCATCGCATTGGGGGCGACCCATGTGCGCGTTGGCTCGGCCATTTTTGGCGAACGGGTCAGGCCGCAGGAATGATCAAACTCGTGCCCGGCGAGACGCGGCGCGCGATCCAATGCAGGTGATCACGGCGAAAGGCAACGCAGCCCTCGGTCGGGTATCCGGGGCGCCGCCATTGATGAATAAAGATCGCTGATCCGTGACCCGGTATGGCATTGGGCCAGTTCCAATCGGTGATCAACACCAGATCATACAGCGGATCAGCGCGGCGCAGCTTTTCATGGCTAAAGTCATAGGGCGCGCTGACCAGATTATTGTACTGGTCGTCCCGCCCGTCATCCGACCAAAGATCGCGCGGACCGATGGGAATCGCCCAAGGGGCCGGTTTGGCCATGCGATCTGGCCGGTACAGCATCCCCACGATGTGATGTACACCCGTGGGCGTGGCGCCATCCCCTTCGCGTTTTGCGTGGCTCAACCCACCTTTGCCGATTGTGCAGGGAAAAACACGCCCGGCAAATCGTACTCCGCGCGGTGTCAGGACCAGATCATTCGGCGTCACAGCAGATGCCCGGACTTGGCCGCTTTGGTCGCAAGATATCCGCGGTTATGGGCGGTTTCGCCAACCTTCAGCGGCACGCGCTCGGTCACGGCGATACCGGTCTTCTCCATCATCGCGATTTTTGCCGGGTTGTTGGTCAGCAACCGGACCGAGTTGAACCCCAGAGATTTGAGAATGTCCGAACCCAGCCTGAAATCCCGCTCATCATCCTCGAAACCCAAACGATGATTAGCTTCGACCGTGTCGAACCCCTGATCCTGCAGGAAATAGGCGCGCATCTTGTTGGCAAGGCCAATCCCGCGCCCTTCCTGGTTCAGATACAGCAGCACCCCGGCCCCTTCCGAACCCATCTGAGCCAGCGCACCACGCAATTGCGGACCGCAGTCGCATTTCAGACTGCCCATAAGGTCTCCGGTAAAACAGGCCGAATGCAAACGGGCCAAAACCGGTTTATCCCGATCAGGGCGGCCGATCTCGACTGCGTAATGTTCCTCGCCACCGTCTTCGGGGCGAAAAACGTGCAATCGACCGGCCTCGGATACTTCCATCGGCAGGCGGGCGGCAACCACAGCATGAAGCTCACTGCGATCGGCCAGATGTGGCGCAGCGCGGGTGTGGTCAATGCATGTCAGGCCATGTGCCGCAGCAAAGCCGCGCCCATCCTCAATGGGCATCACAACGGCTGCGGGTAGCAATCGCGCCGACTTTGTGAGGGCGATTGCGATGCGGTGCAGGTTGGCGTTGCCCTGACGTTCGGTCATCAGGGGGCCCTTCATCGGAGCGTTCAGGTCGTCTGACGGATCGGCCACCGCCTGCACCCAGGTCATATCGGCATCGGCAGGGATAATCACACGCGCCAGATCGCCATCATAAGACCGGGCCTTCAGCGTTTCCGCCCGCCGCACAGTGACAGCAACCACCGGTTCGCCACCAAGCCCGCGCAGATCCGCGAGCCGTTGCGCGCTCAGGGTCTCAGCCGCGATGGCCAGCACGCTGAACCCGCTGTCGTCGGTCAATGCGACGGGAACCCCCATGCGCAGATCGGCGCGGGCCCGCGCCAGCAATTCTGAAATATCCGGGATCAGACTCATTTATGTTACCCTGTAACGTTCAAGCCTTCCTGTAGCCTGATACGGCAGAAATGTGAAACATTTCCTCTACCTTGGACACGAGGGCGTGAGACAATTGCAGCAAACCTTGTTGATTGCATCTTCCGCGCGCAAGTGGTGGAAAAGGCTTAGGAGGACCGCACATGGCTCAGCTCAAGAAAATTCTGCTGGTGGATGATGACGAAGACCTGCGCGAGGCGCTTAGCGAGCAACTTGTGATGACCGAGGATTTCGACGTGTTCGAAGCCCATGACGGTCAGTCTGCGATGGAACGGGCGCGTGAAGCGATTTACGATCTGGTCATTCTGGACGTTGGTCTGCCGGATACCGATGGGCGCGAGCTGTGCCGCCTGATGCGCAAGCAAGGTGTAAAAAGCCCGATTCTGATGCTGACCGGCCATGACAGCGACGCAGATACCATCCTGGGCCTGGATGCAGGTGCCAACGACTATGTCTCGAAACCGTTCAAGTTTCCCGTGCTGCTGGCCCGTATCCGTGCCCAGCTGCGCCAGCATGAGCAATCCGAGGATGCGGTGTTTGTTCTGGGGCCGTACACGTTCAAGCCTGCGATGAAGATGCTGATCACCGAAGAAGATCGCAAAATCCGGCTGACCGAAAAAGAAACCAATATTCTCAAGTTCCTGTACCGCTCGACCGATGGCGTGGTTGCCCGCGACGTTCTGCTGCATGAGGTCTGGGGTTATAACGCCGGTGTCACCACCCACACGTTAGAGACGCATATCTATCGTCTGCGCCAGAAAATCGAGCCCGATCCGTCAAATGCGCGCCTTTTGGTCACAGAATCGGGTGGATATCGCTTGGTCTCTTAACTCGGGTGGATTGACGTGGATCAAAGTGATACTCTGGATACGTAATTAGATTACTCCCAACCCGCGCATGTCCGGGTTATGACATGCACCTCCCTGTTGGACTGCCGGGCCTGATGGCCCGGCCTTTTTTTGAAACAAGCTGGGTCGAAGATACAAATCCGATGGCCAGATTTGCTCCCTCAAACACAGTTTAGCTGGTGCCGTCGTTTTCCAGAACGGTACCGTAGGTTATGCCGCTGCGCAGGCTACGAAAATCAGCATAAATCTTGCCATCTTCAAATGTGGCATCGATCAACCCGTTGACCTGGCGGTCTTCTCCGACCCGGGTTTCAACCATGGCGATTGAACCAGTGCCATCGCGGCTGATTGTCCCGGTAACCTGACCTTCGTTCCACCGGTCCGAGCCGATCCGGCTCCATTTGCTGGTTCCCCAGAACGCATTGTCCTGTTGTTCTTTGATCTCAAGAACCCACTCAGATTGATTAAAACGCGGGGCTCCATCACTGTGTTCGTTGGGCAGGGCCGCAACGGTGTGGGTGCCGCTCCAGACGCCGCGCAAATCAGGTGTGTTTTCCGCAACTGCATGGGTTGCAAAGGCAAGGGTGCTGGCCAGCGCGGCGGCGCCAAGTGTCTTGAATCTGGTCATGGTTTCCTCCGTTTTCTAGTCACAAATGTTGGGAACCGCTGATCTGATTTCCATGCTGGCGACGAAACATAAACAGGATTTAACCTGCGCTTTATGTTGCGAACGGTGTGGTGGATTGAACCCGTTTGCCCTCAAAACCAAAAACTGGCTCAGGACAATTTTTTCTCGTGGCACCGGCGGAAACGCCACGCTAACCTGCGCCAATTGCGACAGAGGAATCCCCCATGCCCTTTACACTTGCCACCTGGAACATCAACTCGGTCCGCCTGCGCGAGCCTATCGTGCTGAAATTGCTGCAGGAGGAAGCGCCGGATGTACTGTGTCTGCAGGAGTGCAAGTCGCCGGTCGAAAAGATCCCGACCGAGGGGTTTGCCGAGCTGGGCTACACCCACATGATCGCACGTGGGCAAAAGGGGTATAACGGCGTCGCGATCTTGTCTCGGCTGCCGATGGAAGAGGTCGGCGACAAGGATTTCGCGGGTCTCGGTCACGCGCGACACATTGCCGGACGGTTGGAAAACGGGGTTACCATCCACAATTTCTATGTCCCCGCAGGTGGCGACGTGCCGGACCGCGAAAAGAATGAGAAGTTCGGGCAAAAGCTCGATTACCTCAGCGACATGCGCGATTGGTTCCATGCGGAAAAGCCGGAAAAATCCATTCTGGTGGGGGATCTGAACATCGCCCCGCGCGAGGATGACGTCTGGTCGCACAAACAACTGCTCAAGGTTGTTTCGCACACACCGATCGAGGTCGAAGCGCTGGCTGAAACCCAGGATGCGGGTGGTTGGGTTGATATCACCCGCCAGGATATTCCCGAGGGGCAATTGTACAGTTGGTGGTCCTATCGCGCGCGCGATTGGGACGCCGCTAACAAGGGGCGGCGGCTGGATCACGTCTGGGCCACGCCCGATATCTCGAACGCGGGCCACTCCAGCCGCGTCCTGCGCGACGCGCGCGGATGGGAAAAACCCAGCGACCACGCACCCGTTTTTGCCAGTTTTGACCTGTAATTGCGCAACTCTGCCCTTGGTTTCCGCTGCCAGCGGTTGCATATAGGGCGCAAGTTCGAACCGGAGAGTGAAAACCATGGATCTTCTGAACGCCGCAGCCAGCCCCGAGGCCACCGATCTGATCAAGGACGGGTCCGAGGCGACCTTTATGGTCGACGTGGTCGAGGCCTCTCAGGAAACGCCTGTCATCGTTGATTTCTGGGCGCCGTGGTGCGGGCCATGCAAGACGCTGGGGCCCGCCCTGGAAGAAGCTGTAACCGCTGCCAAGGGCGCGGTGAAGATGGTCAAGATCAACGTGGATGAGGCGCAGATGATCGCGTCGCAAATGCGCATTCAGTCGATCCCGACCGTTTATGCCTTTTTTAAAGGTCAGCCCATCGACGGGTTTCAGGGCGCTCAGCCGGGTTCGGAAATCAAGGCTTTTGTTGATCGTGTGATCGAAGCCGCGGGCGGCGAAAGCCCCGGTGGGCAGCTGGATGACGCGGTCGAAGCTGCCGAAGATATGCTGGCCGATGGCGCCGCTGTTGATGCGGCCCAAACCTTTGCTGCGATTTTGGGCGAAGATCCGAACCATGCCGGGGCTTACGGCGGGCTGGTTCGCGCACATATCGCGTCAGGCGATTTGGAACAGGCCGAAGCCATTCTGAACGGCGCACCTGCCGAGATTTCCACCTCGGCCGAGGTGGAAGCGGCGCATGCGCAGTTGGAACTGGCCAAGCAGGCCGCTGATGCCGGTCCGGTGGCCGAATTGACCGCTGCGGTCGAGGCTGATCCCGACAACCTTCAGGCCCGTTTCGATCTGGCGCAGGCACTGCACGCCAATGGCAATGTGGAGGAGGCCGTGGCGCAGTTGCTGGACCTGTTCCGCCGTGATCGCGAATGGAATGACGGTGCCGCCAAGGCCCAGCTGTTCACCATCTTCGACGCGCTAAAACCCAATGATCCGATCGTTCTGAACGGGCGGCGCAAGCTCAGCTCGATGATATTTGCCTAATTCGGGATCAGAGCTACACTCGGATACATGATGCATCCCGCTGATCTGCCGGAAACGGTATCCGTTTTTCCATTGCCGGGGGCGCTGTTGTTGCCCCGCTCGCGCCTGCCGCTGCATATTTTCGAGCCGCGCTATCTGCAGATGCTGGACGACGCACTGAAAACGCAGGAGCGGCTGATCGGCATGGTGCAGCCGAACCCATGTCACAGCAACGAAGATAAGCTGCACCAGATCGGCTGTGCTGGGCGTGTGACGCAATTTTCGGAAACCGAAGATGGCCGTTACCTGATTACCCTGACCGGGATTTCACGGTTCCGCGTCCAATCCGAGTTGGACGCCTTTACGCCTTACCGGCGCTGTGCCGTGTCGTGGGGTGGGTTTGATCGGGATTTGGGCCGGGCCGAGATGGACGATAGTTTCGACCGCAGCGCATTTTTGGGCTTGTTGGAACGGTTTTTCGCCTCGCGCCAGCTTTCGACCGATTGGGATACGTTGAAAGATGCAGATGATGAGTTGCTGGTGAATTCACTGTCGATGCTGCTGGATTTCGATCCCGAGGAAAAACAAGCGCTGCTTGAGGCCCCCTGTCTGCGCACCCGGCGCGAGACACTAACGACACTGATAGAATTCGCCATGCGCGGCGGCACGAATGAGGAAAAACTGCAATGACCGAGCCCCAACATCCTTTCGACCGGCATATGCTTGAGGCTCTGATTTGTCCGCAGACACACACGACTTTGCACTACGATGCCGACAAGCAGGAACTGGTGTCCAAGGCGGCCAATCTGGCCTTTCCGATCCGAAATGGGATTCCGGTGATGTTGGTCGATGAGGCGCGAGAACTAGACTAGATCGCGCGACCCTGCAGCAGTTTTGGCAGGTCTCCGGTCAGCCCGGCGGCCTCACGCACGAAGCCACGGCGCAGGCCGGGCAGCGATCCCACAATTCCCATTCCAATGTCGCGTCCGATCCGCAGCAGTGGGTTGTCGTTGGAAAACAGCTTGTTGAACACGTCTGTCGCAATAGCCAGCGCCGCCGTGTCGAACCGCCGCCATTCCTGATAGCGTTCCAGCACCAGGACAGATCCGATATCCTCGCCGCGCCGTCCGGCCAGTGTTAGCACCTCGGCCAGAGCCCCGACATCGCGCAGACCCGCGTTCAGGCCTTGCCCCGCGATGGGGTGCAGGCCGTGGGCGGCGTCTCCGACCAGGGCCATTCGGTCGCCAATGAAGGAATTGGCGATGGTCAGGTTCAGCGGATAGGTGAACCGGTCGCCCTGCAGGCGGATATCGCCCAGAAAATCTCCGAACCGGGGGCGCAGGACCTGCAGGTACTCGTCTTCGGGCAGGGTGTTGATGTGCTGGGCCGTCTCGGTCCGTTCGCTCCAGACGATCGAACTGCGATTGCCGGTCAGGGGCAGAATGGCTAGCGGGCCGGGTGGCATGAAGAACTGGTGGGCAACGCCGTGGTGGGGCAGGTCATGTTCGATGGCGCAGACCAGTGCGGTCTGGCCGTAATCCCAGCCAGTACGCTTGATGCCCGCCCGCGTGGCGGTCCCGCTGCGGCGACCGTCGCAACCGACCAGCATTAAACCTGTCAGTGTGGTTCCGTCGTCCAAGGTCAGCGTCACGCCGGTCGCATCGCAATCCTGCGCGACAACGGTTCTGCCGCTGATTTCTTTGATGCCTTTTTCCTCGGCCATGGCGTTCATAAAGGCGCGGCGCAGGTGACGGTCTTCGACCATATAGCCCATCGGACCTTCTTCGATCTCGGCATGGTCGAAATGCATGAAGAACGGGGATGGCCCAACGCCCGCATGCCCATCGGTGACCTTGATTTCCAACATCGGCTGGGCGTGTTCGGCCACGCGATCCCAGACCCCGATCGCATCCAACAACCTTTGCGAGGCTAGCGCCAGCGCATAGGCACGCCCATCAAAGGCTGCGTTCTTGCGCACTTTTTCCGCCAGCGCGTCAATCACGGTGACCGAATGGCCGGTCTGCGCCAGTGCCAAAGCCAATGCCGGGCCGTTCAGGCCGCCGCCCACGATCAGGATATCCGAGGTTTGTTCCATGCTCCGCAATATGCGCGCCCATTCGGGATTGTCCATGTGCGGTCCTGTCGCTACCGTCCGTCAAAGCGCAATTTTTTCAAGGGGGCGGTGATGCAGGATTGGCTGACCATGACGGCGTGTGATCTGGGTCGGGGCATCGGTATGGGGCGGATTGACCCGGTGGAATTGACCGAAACATACCTGTCGGCCATCGACGAACATCCCCACAGCGACCGAATCTATGCCCGTGTCACCCATGATCGCGCCCGGTCTGAGGCGGCAGCGGCGCAAGCCCGCGCCAAGCATGGGCAGCGTCTGTCGCTTTTGGATGGGGTGCCGATCAGTTGGAAAGACCTGTTCGACACTGCCAGTATTGGAACCGAGTCCGGGTCGGCCTTGCTGAAAGGTCGGGTGCCGGAAACTGACGCGGTCGTGGTGCGCAACGCCACCGCATTGGGGGCGGTCTGTCTGGGCAAAACCCATATGAGCGAGCTGGCTTTTTCCGGCCTTGGCCTGAACCCAATTACTGGCACGCCGCCCTGCGTCGATGATGTAGAGGCGGTGCCGGGTGGATCCTCGTCTGGTGCCGGGGCATCGGTGGCCTGGGGATTGGCGGCTGGCGGGATCGGCTCGGACACCGGCGGATCGGTCCGCATCCCCGCGGCCTGGAACAACTTGGTGGGGCTTAAAACCACCGCCGGACGGATCAGCCTGGAAGGTGTAGTGCCCTTGTGCCTGCGATTCGACACCGCCGGTCCGCTGACCCGGTCGGTTGAGGATGCCGCGCATATGCTGGCGCTGTTGGAAGGAGGCACACCGGCGGACCTGCGGGGGGCCAGCCTGAAAGGTCGGCGCTTTGCTGATCTGCAGAACGTCGCCAAGGACGACCTACGCGATGCGCCCCGCAAAGCTTTTGACGACGCTGTTGACCGGTTGCGCGATGCTGGCGCGGAAATCGTGCCATTGGAAGTGCCCGAACTGGATGAGGCGATGGGGCTTTCGGGCATTCTCTACACCACCGAAGCCTATGGCTTGTGGCGCGACGTGATCGAGGCGAACCCTGACGCCATGTATCCCGAAATTCTGGCTCGGTTCCGTGCAGGCAAGGATACCTCTGGCCCCGATTACGTCGCCGCATGGTCCAAACTGAAAGCCTGCCGGGCCGCTTGGGATGCGGCAACCTCTGGCTTTGACGCCGTTCTGGCCCCGACAGCCCCCATTCTGCCACCGAATCTGGAGCGGTTGATGACGGATCACGACTATTACGTCACCGAAAACCTGCTGGCGCTGCGCAATACGCGGATTGGCAACCTGATGGGGCTTGCAGCCCTGACCCTGCCCACCGGCACCCCCGGTTGTGGGCTGATGATGTTAGGTTATCCGGGCTCGGAAGAAGTGCTTTTGCGACTTGGATCAGCAGCCGAAGCAGCATTGGCCTGAATGCCACAATCCCCTGATTCGGCACCTCTTTGTCTGGACGAAGCGGGGTGCGGCCTGTAATCTGCTAAAAAAACGGGGCGAAAATGATCCCGATATTGAGGCAGCAGTTATGAATTTCCCCGAGCGGTTTTCGAACCTACCGGAATACGCATTTCCGCGTCTGCGCACCCTGCTGGACCACCACCAGCCGGGCGGAGACGTGATTCACATGACCATCGGCGCGCCGATGCATGACTTCCCGGCTTGGGTGACGGATGTGATCATGGAAAACGCTGCTGGGTTTCAGGGCTATCCGCCAAACGAAGGCTCGCCCGAGCTGCGCGGCGCGATCACCGACTGGATCAAGCGCCGCTATGGCGTGGCGATGGACCCCGAAACCAACGTGATGGCGCTGAACGGCACGCGTGAAGGGTTGTATAACGCCGCCATGGCGCTGTGCCCGGAACAGAAGAACGGCCAAAAACCGGTCGTCCTGTGCCCGAACCCGTTTTATCAGGTCTATATGGTCGCCTCGATCTCGGTTGCGGCCGAGCCGGTCTTTGTGCCTGCGACCGCCGCGACCGGTCATCTGCCCGATTACGCTGGATTGCCCGAGGACGTGCTGAACCGCACCGCTGTGGCCTATATCTGCTCACCCGCCAACCCGCAGGGGGCCGTGGCCTCGCGCGATTATTGGGCCGAGCTGATCCAATTGGCCGAGAAATACGATTTCCGCATCTTCGCGGATGAGTGTTATTCCGAGATTTACCGCAATGATGCCCCAGCCGGGGCCTTGACCGTAGCGCAGGAACTGGGGGCTGATCCCGAACGGGTCACCCTGTTCAACTCGCTGTCAAAACGGTCCAATCTGGCAGGGCTGCGGTCCGGCCTGATTGCGGGCGGGCCTGAGACGATCAAACGGGTCAAGCAGTTGCGCAGTTACGCGGGCGCGCCCTTACCAGCCCCCTTGCAGGCCGCAGCGGCACGGGTTTGGGCGGATGAGGCGCATGTCGCTGAGAACCGCGCGCTGTATCAGGAAAAATACGCGATTGCCGATGAGGTATTTGCCAATGTTCAGGGTTACATGCCGCCAGAGGCGGGGTTTTTCCTGTGGCTACCTGTCGAAAACGGCGAAGAAACCGCATTGAAGCTTTGGCAGCAGACCGGGGTACGGGTGCTGCCGGGCGCATATCTTTCTCAAGGCGATCCGGGGCAAAACCCGGGCGAACAATTTATCCGGGTCGCCATGGTGGCCCCAAAAACAGAGATGAAGCGCGGGCTGATCACGCTCCGCGACTGCATCTATTCGTGAGGTACGAGGGCAAAATGGCATCTTATAACGCGCGCAACCGCGATCCATTGCTGGACAGCACGACTCAGGCCGCGATTGAGCGGCGCAGCAAAGAGCTGATCGGGATCGCCCTGATCCTGCTGGGGCTGGCCGCCGCCGCGATGATCTGGTCCTACACGCCGGATGATCCGAATTGGATGGTTTCAACGGACGCGCCGGTGCAAAACTGGATGGGGCGGATTGGTGCCTCAATCGCCGCACCGTTGTTCATGATCGTAGGTTGGGGCAGCTGGAGTATCGCGCTGGTGCTGATCGGCTGGGGCGTGCGCTTTGCTGGGCATTTCGGCGAGGAGCGCGCGGTTGGCCGCCTGATCTTTGCGCCGATCTGGATTGCTATAGTCTCGGTCTATGCCGCGACGCTGGTGCCGGGGGAGGCGTGGCGTGCGACCCACAGCTTTGGTCTGGGTGGCCTGTTTGGCGATACCGTAATGGGCGCGCTTCTGACGCTGCTGCCGATTTCCTCGCATTTCATGGTCAAGCTGATGTCACTGGCCATGGCTGCTGGGATGTTGGCGCTGGGTGTTTTTGTGCTGGGTTTCACCAAAGCGGATGTGCGCAAGGGCTTCCGCGCCTTCTTGCTGGGCTTGGTCATGTCCTATGACATGCTGATGAACCTGCTGGGCCGTGGGGCCACTGCCACCGCGCAGGCCGCTCGCGACCGTCGCACGCAGTGGGAGGAACGCAAGGCCGCCCGTACGGAAGCGGCGGAAGCTGTGTTTGAAGATAATCTGGCCTATGCCGATCCCGTGTTCGAAGAGCCGGACTATGAAGAACCCGAGCCCGCAAAGCCGGGCTTGTTGGCGCGGATGCCCAGCCTGATCCGCCGTCCCGATCCGATGATCGAGCCCGAGCTGGTCGATCCTGAACCCGTTGCTGGCTTTGACGAAATGCCGGGTGAGGATCGTATCCGATCCAAGATCTCTGCCGCTGTGCGCAACCGCAAGGTCGCGATCGGCGAAATGACCCCCGAGCCTGATCCGAACCTGCCGCTGACCAAGGGGCGGGGCCGGGGGCCCGATCCGCTGATCCTGAACCCCAGAGGTGGCGACGAGCTACCGCCCGAACCGCCGATGACCTCGGCTGGACTGCCGCCGGAACCGATGCTGACAGCGGAACCTGCGCCCGAATGGCAGCAAGAACCGCTGCATCAGGATTTTGCGTCCGAGCCGGATTTCGAAGACGAAGCCGTGTTCGAGGATGCGCCACAGTCTGAACCCGCGTCGCAGCAGCGCCCTGCGATGAAAATCCCGGTGGCCGAGCCGCGCAAACCGGTGGTGGCACAGCCCGTGCGCCGGACCCCGCCGCCCTCGCGCCGCGCTCAGGCCGAGGCACAGCCGACCTTGTCCTTCGAGGAACGGCATTCCGATTTTGAATTGCCGCCGCTAAGCCTGTTGTCCAATCCCGCCAGCATTCAGCGCCATCATCTTAGCGACGAGGCGTTGGAAGAAAACGCGCGGATGCTTGAAAACGTGCTGGATGACTATGGCGTCAAGGGTGAGATCACCAGCGTCCGCCCCGGCCCGGTTGTCACCATGTACGAACTGGAACCGGCGCCGGGCCTGAAAGCCAGCCGTGTGATCGGTCTGGCCGACGACATTGCCCGTTCGATGTCGGCGTTGTCGGCCCGGGTTTCGACTCTGCCGGGCCGCTCGGTGATCGGGATCGAACTGCCGAATGAAAACCGTGAGATGGTGGTTCTGCGCGAAATTCTGGCCAGCCGAGATTTTGGTGACGGTAACCATGCGCTGCCTCTGGCGTTGGGCAAGGATATCGGTGGCGAGTCCGTTGTGGCGAACCTGGCCAAGATGCCTCACTTGCTGATCGCGGGGACCACCGGGTCCGGTAAGTCGGTAGCGATCAACACGATGATCCTGTCGCTGTTGTACAAGTTGTCACCGGACGAATGCCGCCTGATCATGATCGATCCGAAGATGTTGGAACTGTCAGTTTATGACGGCATCCCGCATCTGCTGTCGCCCGTTGTAACCGACCCGAAAAAGGCGGTTGTGGCCCTGAAATGGGTCGTGGGCGAGATGGAGGACCGCTATCGCAAGATGTCCAAGATGGGCGTGCGTAATATCGCGGGCTACAACGGCCGTGTGAAGGACGCGTTGGCCAAGGGCGAGTTGTTCAGCCGCACGGTGCAGACCGGGTTCGATGACGAAACCGGCGAACCGATGTTCGAGACCGAAGAATTCGCCCCCGAGTCGATGCCCTATATCGTTGTCATCGTCGACGAGATGGCCGACCTGATGATGGTAGCGGGCAAAGAGATCGAAGCTTGCATTCAGCGTCTGGCGCAAATGGCGCGGGCCTCGGGCATTCACTTGATCATGGCTACGCAGCGTCCCTCGGTCGATGTGATCACCGGTACGATCAAGGCGAACTTCCCGACCCGGATTTCGTTCCAGGTGACCTCGAAAGTCGACAGCCGCACCATTCTGGGCGAAATGGGCGCCGAGCAACTGTTGGGGCAGGGCGATATGCTGTATATGGCCGGTGGGGCCAAGATCACCCGCTGCCACGGGCCATTTGTCTCGGACGAAGAGGTCGAAGAAATCGTCAACCACCTGAAACAGTTCGGCCCGCCGGATTACATGAGCGGCGTTGTCGATGGACCGGCAGATGAGAAGGCTGACAATATCGATGCCGTTCTGGGTCTGAACACGGGTGGCAATACGAACGGCGAAGATGCCCTCTATGATCAGGCCGTGGCGATTGTGATCAAAGATCGCAAATGTTCGACCTCATACATCCAGCGGAAACTTGCCATTGGCTACAACAAGGCCGCGCGGTTGGTTGAGCAGATGGAGGACGAAGGCGTTGTTTCTTCTGCAAATCACGTCGGAAAGCGGGAAATCCTCGTCCCCGAGCAGTAGGATATTTAATAACAAGGGCAAAGCGCTTATCTGGGTTTTATGAAACAGATTGCTTTTGCCCTTGCTCTGACCCTGGCCGCACCTGCCGCTTGGGCGGCCGACAAACTGCCATTGTCGCAGATATCCAATTATCTGAACGGTCTGAATACCGTTGAGACGACATTCACTCAGGTCAATGATGACGGCTCGTTGAGTACCGGCAAGCTGTGGATGCAGCGGCCGGGCAAGATGCGGTTCGAATATGATCCGCCCAACAGTGCCGTTGTTCTGGCCAATACGGGCACGGTGCAAATCTTTGACCCCAAGTCGAACCAGCCGCCCGAGCAATACCCGCTGAATCGGACACCGCTGTCACTGGTGCTGGCGCGTAACGTGAACTTGGGGCAGGCAAATATGGTTGTGGCTCATGACTTCGACGGCACCGCCACAGTTGTCACCGCCCAAGACCCGAAAAACCCCGATAGCGGACGGATCGAGCTGATGTTCACCGACAACCCGGTTGAGCTGCGCAAATGGGTGATCCATGACAATGCGGGTACGAAAACAACTGTGCTGTTGGGTCAACTGGATACAGACAGCAGCCTGAGCCGAGATCTGTTTACCAAAGCGAAAAGAAGCGGGTCAGGCAATCGCTGACCCGCGTTCTGGTCAATAGCGGCAACCGGACAGTTGCGCTTGGTAAAGTTTGGCGCGCGCATCCACATCATTGGCGACATTCAGCAACCAGGTCTTGCTATAGTGGCTGCCCCTGGCATAGCCGGTGTGGCCTTCGTGATAGGCTAGATACTGGTTGCGGGTGTCGCTGGGGTGAATGCCGTTCCGCTGATAACTTTTGTTCATATACCAGCCGATAAAGTCAGACGCATCGCGGATACGGTCACGCTTGGCCCGGCGCTTGCCGGTCTCGCGCTGGTATTCATCCCAGGTGCCATCCAACGCTTGACTGAAGCCATATGCGCTGCTCTGCCGGCCCATCGGAATCACACCCAGAACGTAATTATGCGGCGTGCGTGCGTCATGCTTATAGCGGCTTTCCTGATAGATCGTCGCCATTTGTACATGAACCGGGACGCCCCATTTGCGCTCGGTGCTCTTAAAGGCCTTCATATAATCGGGCCGTTCGCGCGCAATGCTGCACGCGTCATTCAATTTGCTGGGTGGTTGCTTGGTCCCACCACCACAGGATGCCAAAAGCAGCACCCCGAAGAGTACGATAAGAATTCTGCTCATGTGCCTCGTGCCTTTTTTCTTTATTCTAGCGCAGATTGAGCGTTTAGGGAATCACAATCGCTACAGAATAATCGCGAGAATTATAGGTAATGCGCCCACGGACAACGCTGTTGAGACCATGACCATCCCGGCAACCGCGTCGGAATCGGCATCGAACCGCTCGGCCAGCAAGTAAGAGGTTACTGCCACCGGAGTACACATCTGCAGCACCAGAACGCCAAAGGCCACGGCTTCGAGTTTGAAGATCAGCGCAACAGACCAGCCCAGGGCGAAACAGACAGCCAGTTTAAGAAATGACAGCCAGACCGCCTGACCCAGCCGGTGCGTTGTCAGCCGCGCAACCGCCACGCCCAGCGTTATCAGCATCAGGGGCACTGCCATCTGGCCCAACAATTCCAATGTGTTAGTCAGAAACAGGGGCGTCTGCCATCCGCGCCACAAAAACAGCGCCCCCAATAGGGTGGCCCAGACCATCGGTTCGCGCACGACTTTGCCGAACGCGCCTTTTCCGGCCACAAGGTAGATGCCGTACGTAAACGAAAACAACGCTGTTACTGACAGGAAAATGACCGCATAGCCCAACCCGGCCTGGCCAAAGGCGAAAATGCACAAAGGAAGACCCAAATTTCCGGTATTTCCGAATATCAGCGGCGAAAGATAGGTGCGCTGTTCAAGTTTCAGCCCCCGGACGATCAGCCAAAAGACCGCTGCCATCACCAGATTGGCAACGATTGTCGCAACGGTAAAACGGGAAAGATCGCCGCCCGGAATGTCGGTTTGCATCAGCGCCACAAAGATCAGGCTGGGCACAGCAAGGGTCATGGCAAAGCGGGTGACGAATTGCAGGCGATACTCGAATCCCAGCTTGACCCAGGCAAAGCCGATGCCCGCCAGAACAAAGACCGGGGCCACGATTTCGAATACTGTCAGCAAGAGGTTCACAGACTGTTTCCCTTATTTACGGATCAATGATTGGCATTTCCGCCCGGAAAGAGGTAGTAAGTTCAATGGGGGCATAAACTATGCTGAAGACACACGCCAAGTATGGCCTGGGACAGGTCGTCCGTCATAAAAAACATCCCTTCCGAGGGGTGATTTTTGACGTGGACCCCGAGTTTGCGAACACGGAAGAATGGTATCAGGCCATCCCCGAAGACAGCCGCCCGATCAAGGACCAACCGTTTTACCACTTGTTGGCGGAAAACGATCAATCCTTCTATGTGGCTTATGTTTCTGAACAAAATCTGGTCGCCGACCAATCGGGTGAGCCGGTTGAACACCCCGATATTCCCGATATGTTCGGTCCGTTTGAAAACGGCGCCTATCCGCTCCACTTCCATCTGAACTAAGGGTGCTTGGCCGGGTGTCGGCCCGTCAGTACCCAAGGGCGCACCCGTCTTTTCGCGGGTCGCTTGCGCCTTGAAGAACGCCATCCTCACAGATTCGAATGGCTTGTGCGCCGCCCAACGGCGTTTCTGGAATCTCTACAGTGTGCCCTAAATCACGTAATTGTTGGATGGTGCTGGGCGAAATTCCGCGTTCCAGCTTTAATACGCCATTGTCGGCAAAGGCGCGCGGTGCCTCGATGCTGGCCTGAAGGCCCAACCCGTGGTCCGTCAAATTTGACACAAACCGGGCGTGGCCGGTGGGTTGATAGGCGCCACCCATCACGCCGAACGGCATCAGCACACGACCTTTTTGCGTCAACAGCCCCGGAATGATTGTGTGCATGGGGCGTTTGCCGCCGCCCAGTTCATTCGGATGACCCGATTGCAGGGTAAAGCCTGCGCCTCGGTTTTGTAGCAGAATGCCGTATTTTTCGGATGCGATCCCCGAACCGAAGCTGTGAAAGATGGAATAGATCAGCGAAACCGCCATTCTGTCCCGATCCACAACGGTGATATAGACGGTGTCCTTGTGAATCGCCTCGGTCAGCGGGGCGGCGGCGGGCATGGCGCGTTTCGGGTCGATTAGCGCGGCCAGCCTGTCGGCCACATCCTGATCCGTGAACCGATCCGCATGTGTTGTATGATCGGGATCGGCGATAAAGCGGTTGCGCGCGTCATAGGCGAGTTTCGAAGCCTCCGCCTCAATATGCAAACGCTGCGCCCCGAACAGGTCCATGCTGGCTAGGTCGAAGTTCTTGAGGATATTCAGCAAAAGAATGGCCGTGGCGCCCTGGCCATTTGGTGGATGTTCAACCAAATCCAACCCATTGTAGTCACCTCTGACAGGCTGTGTTTCAGTGCATGCGGTGGCCAGAAAATCCTCAATCGTGTGAACGCCGCCGAGTTGGGTGAGTGCAGCGACCATGTCCTCGGCGATGTCACCGGAGTAAAACGCATCCCGCCCGGTACGAGCAATCTGGCGCAAGACTTCGGCTTGCCCTCGAGAGCGAAACACCTGCCCAGTTTTAGGAGCACTGTCATTGATCAGGTATTGCGTCCGCGCGGCCCCCTGTAGAGTGGCTGCCCCTGTTTCCCAATCAAACGCCACCCTTGGGGCAACCGGCACCCCAGCTTCGGCATAGTGAATGGCGGGTTGCAAAATGGCCTCAAGCCCCAGTTTGCCCTCGGTTTGCGCCAGATGACAGAACGCATCGACGGCGCCGGGAACGGTTACAGCGTCTGCTGTGTTCAAAGGCACTTTTGTCAGCCCCTGCGACCGCAGTTTTTCTGCGCTAGCTGCTGCAGGCGCGCGGCCCGAACCATTCAGGGCGCGTATCTGATCCTCACCCGCCCGGTTGTACAGCACGAAACAATCGCCGCCCAGCCCGGTCATCTGAGGTTCACAAATACCCAGCAGCACCGCCCCGGCGATGGCGGCATCCATTGCGTTGCCACCCTGAGTAAGAATGTCCACAGCGACCTTTGCGGCCAAGGGATGCGACGTGGCGCACATCCCTTCGGTCGCCAGAACTTCGGATCGACCCGGTGAGTGAAAATCCCGCATGACATTATTCCCCGATTGAACGCGCCGAAGGTATCGCGCAGTCCGGGGTTGTCCAGTCAAATCAAAGGGAAGTTCCTCGGCGCCGTTCACTGGGTGGGGGCTGTGACACGTGGCGCCGAGGGAAGCTATCTGAGCTACAGGTACTGTTTTGCCCTTTGTTTGGGGCGTTACAATGGTTCGATCTGGGCCTTATTGTGACGTTTTCTTGCCGTCAGACAGGTTCTGGAAAGTCAAAGCGCAGCGACAAACGGTTACAACCATTGCTTCGTTCATAGCGGATATCGCTGGTCAGTTCATGGATTAGAAACCAGCCGAACCCACCTTCGGGCAGGTCTTCGATGGTCGATCCCAATGATGCCGGGATGCCGTCAGGTACCCGAAATCCGGGCAATGGGTTGCCGGTGTCCGAGATCAGAATCTCAAGCCAGTTCTGATGCAGGCGGCACCGAACCTTCACCTTGGCCGGAGTTATGTCGGCATAGGCGTGTTCGACCACATTATTGATTGCTTCGGCCAGCGCGATTTTTACATCACCCGCCTTGTGCGCCGGAAGCCCATGCGTCGCCAACCCCCGGCTGAGTTGCGCGATCCCGTCACTGGCCTCAGTCTCAGTTGCTGCGAAGCTCAGATCTAAACACTTGCCGTTGTACATGGGCATCGCGCCTATTCAGATAGTCAATTAGGTCAATCCGCGGAGATCGACAGGGCATCATCCAGGGTTGGATACAGTTTGAACACCGTGTCCATACGGGTCAGGCGGAATACCTTTTCAACAAAAGGGTGCAGCCCAGCCAGGTCCAGCCTGCGCTCATTTCCAAGCTGTTTCATCGAGGCGACGATAGCACCCAAGCCACTTGAATCTATGAACTCGACACTGGTCAGGTCCAGCACTACGCGCGTGGCCCCGCCTTCGGCCTGATTGCGCATATCTTCCTTGAACTGGATGGCCATGGCCGCATCAATCCGGTCGGAATGCACTTTGATAATTTGGGTTGCGTCGGTCGTTGTGCTGGTCAAGGCCATGCGCGACGGTCCTCTAATATGAAACTCGCTAGTAGAAATACGCTAGACGACAATTCTTACCATTCGGTATCCATCAAAGCTGAAAGAGGAGGATCATCGCGATGAAACAGGTTGTTATCGCGGGGGCGGCGCGGACGCCCATGGGCGGGTTTCAGGGTATGTTCGACGGTATTGCCGCTGCTGAATTGGGCGGGAGCGCCATTCGTGCTGCGCTGCACGGCGCGGGCGCTGAAACGGTCGACGAAGTGCTGATGGGCTGTGTTCTGCCCGCCGGTCAGGGCCAGGCCCCGGCACGACAGGCCGGATTTGCGGCGGGATTGGGTGAAGAGGTGCCCGCAACAACCCTGAACAAGATGTGCGGGTCGGGAATGAAGGCTGCCATGATTGCCTTTGACCAGATTGCTCTGGGTCACGCTGATACGATGATCGCAGGTGGCATGGAGAGTATGACCAACGCCCCTTACCTGTTGCCGAAAATGCGCGGCGGTGCGCGCATCGGGCATGGTCAGGTGGTTGACCATATGTTTCTGGACGGCCTCGAGGACGCCTATGACAAAGGCCGCCTGATGGGCACCTTCGCCGAGGATTGCGCCGAAGCCTATCAATTCACGCGAGAATCGCAGGACGAATATGCGCTGCAGTCGCTTTCCAACGCCCTGTCTGCACAGGAAAGTGGTGCCTTCGAGGGTGAGATCACACCTGTTACCTCCAAGACCCGCAAGGGCGAGGTCACTTTTGCCCAAGATGAACAGCCGCAATCCGCCCGGCCAGATAAAATCCCGACGCTGAAACCTGCCTTTCGTAAGGATGGGACGGTCACGGCAGCCAATTCGTCATCGATTTCTGACGGGGCAGCCGCGTTGCTACTGGCTTCGGCTGAGGCGGCCGAAGCGCAGGGCCTGACTGTGCGTGCCCGGATCATTGGTCATGCCAGCCACGCGCAGGCCCCGGGTTTGTTCACGACCGCGCCGGTTCCGGCCGCACAGAAACTACTGTCGAATATCGGCTGGTCCAAAGATGACGTCGACCTGTGGGAGGTGAACGAGGCCTTTGCCGTTGTACCCATGGCCTTTATGCACGAAATGGGCCTGTCGCGCGACAAGGTGAACGTAAATGGCGGGGCCTGCGCTTTGGGGCATCCAATCGGCGCCTCGGGCGCGCGGATCATGGTCACTCTGCTCAACGCGCTGGAAAAGCGGAACCTCAAACGCGGCGTGGCTGCCATCTGCATCGGTGGCGGCGAAGGCACGGCCATCGCCATCGAACGCGTTTGACGCTTGGGTTTATTCCACATACTGCGGGATGAACCTTTTCCAAAGAGCTCAATCATGACCGCCGATTACGACACGCTTGCTAAAACCATCGCCGCCCTGACCGAAGGTGAAACGGATCAGGTTGCCCTAATGGCGACAATTACCTGCGAGGTGCATCACGCCGATGACCGGTTCGACTGGACTGGCTTTTACCGCGTGACCCAGCCCGGTTTGTTAAAGATCGGTCCCTATCAGGGTGGGCACGGCTGTTTGGTCATCCCGTTCGACCGGGGCGTCTGTGGTGCTGCCGCGCGGACTGGCGAAGTGCAGCTTGTGCCGGATGTCGAAGCCTTTCCGGGTCACATCGCCTGTGCGACGTCCACCCGGTCAGAATTGGTGCTGCCAGTGCGGGACGCATCGGGAAAGGTGATAGCGGTGTTCGACATCGACAGCAATCAGCCGGACGCATTTACCGATCAGGACGCCACAGCGCTTGGCGCCATTCTGACCGACGTTTTTGCAAGATGAATTCAGCCGGGACATGTCCCGGCTGATTGATGTTCAAAAAGGGTCGCGATTTATCAGCTTGCCAGGATCTTGGCCTTTTGCGCGGCGAATTCCTCTTCCGTCAGGTGGCCGCTCTCCTTGAGCTTGGCTAGCCGTTCCAATTCATCCGCGGCGGATACGCTCGCGACCGAGCGGATGTAATCCTTCTGCGCCTCTTCTATCTGATTCATGGTCTCGACATTGTGCTGGTGCATCTTATCCCCGCGCACGATGAGATAGCACAGCACGCCCAACCAGGGGATCAGGATCACAAAGGCGATCCACAACGCTTTGCCACCGCCGCTCAGGTCCTTTGAGCGGAAGACATCGGCAACGACCGAAATCATCACCCAGAACCAGGCAACCATCAGGAACAACCAGAAGATTGACCAGACTATATCGAAGAAACCGATCCCATTTTCCATATTCATCCAACCCTTTGCATAAAAAATAGAAATCTCTGCGCACAGAGACACCTATTTGTAACAGACAGTTGGCGATATGGTTAGATATTGATTTAGGTGAATATAATATTTTTAGAGTAGTTTTTCCGAGGCTTCGGTCACCACCAAGAATACTAGAATCATTTGAACTCCAGTTATCGCGAACAGCCAGACTGAGAACCCGCGTTTGCGGGTTTTGTGCCTGAAAATCCATCGCCCGACCACTGCGCCGGGGCTGCCACCAAGCGCGGCCAGCCATAATAGGCGGCGTTCCGGCACCCGGTTTTTGCGCCGTCGTGCGCGGGCCTTGTCCCAGCCAAAGGCCAATAGTGTCAGGGTGTTGATCCCCCATAAATAGATCACTGCAATCCACATGCGAAAGGCATACCAAGCAAACTGATCAAGTGAAATGAAAAAACTCTTGGAAATTTCATGATTCTCAGCCATCGTGAAAAAGGAGAGGATATTTTCACAAGAATCGGAGCGGCCCTGGTGAATACCCAAGCCCCCCACAGCGCGACACTTGGTGCGGATATCCGCGCCCTGCGCAAGGCGCGAGGGTTGACCTTGACCGAGATTGCAGCGCGGCTGAACCGGTCGGTCGGATGGCTCAGCCAGGTTGAGCGCGACATGTCCGATCCCTCGATCTCGGACCTGCGCCAGATTGCTGAGTGTCTGGGTGTGCCGATGTCGATGCTGTTTGCGCATTCCTCGGTGCCGGTGGCCGAACAGGGTTATGTGGTGCGCGCCGGATCGCGCCGTCCGATGGGCTCGGGTGAGGAAGGGTTGATCGAAGAATTGCTTTCGCCCGATCTGACTGATGATTTCGAGATGGTACATTCCACATTCGAGCCACGCTCCAGCATGCAGAAACCGGCCAATCGGCCGACGCAAGAGGTTGGTTACATGATCTCTGGCCGATTGGATCTGACCATAGGCTCCAACCAGTTCACGGTGGGGCCGGGTGACAGTTTCCGCATCCGGCATGAACCCTATCAATGGGACAACCCCTATGATGAGCCCGCCGTGGCCATCTGGGTCATCGCCCCGCCGGTGTACTGATGAGTTTCGAGGCCTGGACCATATTCGCGCTGTTTTGGGTAGTGTTCGTAACTACGCCTGGGCCGAATGCGGTCAATTGTATTTCGAATGGGATGAGCCTGCCGTTTCCAAAGGCGATGCTTGGCGTTCTGGCAATCCTGACGCAGGCCAGCGCGTTTCTGATCCTGTCAGCGCTGGGTGTGACCGCGCTGATCGCGGCCTCTCCAACCGGGTTCTTCATCGCAAAGCTGGTGGGCGCGGGTTTCCTGATCTGGGTGGGTATTCGTGGCTGGATGAATGCTACGAAACCTGCGCCAGTTTCGGAACGGCCTGCACGTCATGTCTATCTGCACGCGCTGGCCGTGGCGACGATCAACCCCAAAAGCGTGGCTGGATATCTGGCGGCCTTTTCGCAATTCGTGCAGCCCGAGGTGCCGATCTGGCAGCAGATGGGGGTGATCATGCCCACCGCGCTGGTCATCACCACGCTCAGCTATACCGGGTTCACCTTGCTGGGTGCGCTGATGGGCAAGGCGGCACTGGGGGCGGTGTTCAACATCTGGGTGCGCCGGGTCATGGCGACCTGTTTCATCATCTATGGCGTGTTGCTGGGGGCCAGCTCCACGCCCGCAACAAGGGGGTAATGACATGCAAGCCGGTTCCTGCCTGTGCGGCGCGGTCGCGTTCACGATTGACGGAGAGTTGTCGCCGCCCTCGGCCTGCCATTGCGGTCAGTGCCGCAAGCAATCAGGGCATTATTGGTCTTCGACCTCGACCAATCAGGACAACCTCAGCTTCGCTGCCAGCGATACGCTGAACTGGTTCCGTGCCTCGGACATTGCTCGGCGTGGCTTTTGCAACGCCTGCGGTTCGTTCCTGTTTTGGCAGCACAATGACGAAGACACGATTTCGATTTCCATGGGCGCACTGGATGAGCCCACAGGACTGCACCTCGCCCGGCATATCTTTGTCGCTGACAAGGGCGATTACTACGACATCACAGACGATCTGCCCCAACGGGCACAGTAACAAGGATCAAGACCAATGAGCGATTTTCCGACAAAAGCCCGCGTGGTTGTTATCGGTGGCGGTGTGGTGGGAGCCTCCTCGCTGTACCATCTGGCCAAGAAAGGCTGGACCGACTGCGTTCTGCTGGAAAAGAACGAGCTGACCGCAGGCTCGACCTGGCACGCGGCGGGTAACGTACCGACTTTCTCGACCTCATGGGCGATCATGAACATGCAGCGGTACTCGACCGAGCTGTATGCGCGGCTGGGTGAAGAAGTCGACTATCCGATGAACTATCATCAGTCCGGCTCGATCCGTTTGGCGCACAGCAAAGAGCGGATGCAGGAGTTTGAGCGTGCCATGTCGATGGGCCTGTACCAGGGCATCCCGATGGAGATGTGGACCCCAGAAGAGGCCAAGGAACGCTATCCCTTCCTTGAAACGCATGATCTTGAGGGCGTGCTGTATGATCCGACCGATGGTGACATTGACCCGGCGCAGTTGACACAGGCGTTGGCCAAGGGTGCCCGCGACATGGGACAAAAGATCATCCGGTTCTGCCCGGCAACCGGCGTGACCCAGCATGATGACGGCACCTGGACCGTACACACTGACAAGGGCGATATCGCCTGTGATTATGTGGTCAACGCTGCTGGATATTACGCGCAACGCGTGGGTGAGTGGTTCAAGCCTTACGGTGGCCGCACTGTGCCCGCGATGGTCATGAGTCACCAGTACCTGCTGACCGACGAAATCCCCGAGGTTGAAGAATGGTCCAAGGAAAACGGCGGCAAGAAGCTGCCGCTGCTGCGCGACGTAGATATCTCGTACTACCTGCGGCAAGAGAAGCACGGTTTCAACCTTGGCCCGTATGAGCCCAACTGCAAGGGCCACTGGATGAGCGAAGACGACCCGATGCCCGAAGATTTCTCGTTCCAGCTTTGGAATGACGATCTGGATCGGATTGAGGACATCGTCACCGACGCGATGGAGCGGGTGCCGCTGATGGCAACCTCGGGCGTTGGTCGCGTGATCAACGGCCCGATTCCTTACGCGCCGGACGGTCTGCCACTGATTGGCCCAATGCCGGGCGTCAAAAACGCGTTCGAGGCGCACACCTTTACCTTCGGCATCGCGCAAGGCGGTGGTGCAGGCAAAGTGCTGGCCGAATGGATTGTCGATGGTCACACCGAATGGGATATGTGGGCCGTCGATCCGCGCCGCTATACCGATTACACCGATCAGGATTACTGCAACCAGAAAGGGCTTGAGGTCTATGGCAACGAATACGCCATGCACTATCCCCAACACGAATGGCCGGCCGCACGCGACAAGAAACTGTCGCCGGTCCACGCCAAGGTGAAGGAACTGGGCGGCGTCATGGGAGTATATAACGGTTGGGAACGGGCCAACTGGTTCGCACAACCCGGCGATGACACCTCGCTTGAAGCCACCCATACCTGGGGCCGCTCGGGCCCGTGGGAGCAGCGCGTCAAAGAAGAATGCGAGGCTGTACGCGACCATTGCGGTGTGTTGGATCTGCCGGGCTTTTCGCGCTTTATGGTCAAAGGCGAGGGCGCGGCCGAGGCGTTGCGCGGGCTGGTCGCGGGTGGTCTGCCCAAGGTCGGCCGCATCAATTTGGTTTATATCTCGGACGATCGGGGCCGGATCCTGACTGAGATGTCCTGCCTGCGTTTGGGCGAGGATGAGTTCGTCATGATAACGGCCGCAACGGCGCAATGGCATGACCGCGATATTCTGGTGAATGCGATGCCTGCTGGTGTTTCGGTCGAGGATGTCACCACCACACGCGATACACTGATCGTCACCGGACCGAAATCGCGGGATATCCTGTCGGGTTTGACGGATGCCGATCTGACCACAGGTTGGCTGACCCACCAAGCGGCCACCGTCGCCGGGCAACCTGCCTATTTGATCCGCGTGTCCTTTGCCGGCGAGCTGGGCTGGGAAGTGCATGCCCTGAACGAGCATATGCCTGCGATCTATGACGCGATCATTGATGCCGGGGCCAAGCCGTTTGGTATGTATGCCTTGAATTCGCTGCGGATCGAAAAGGGATATCGCGCCTGGAAAGGCGACCTGTCGACCGACTATTCGCTGCTGGAAGGTGGACTGGGGCGGTTCGTCAAGCTGGACAAGCCGCAGGACTTCCCCGGCAAGGCCGCGATCCAGAACGAAAAACAGCAGGGCGTGAAGAAATCCTTTGTCACCCTGACTGTGGACGCAGGCGATTGCGACGCACCCTACATGTCTTGCATTTGGCAGAATGGTGAGATCGTTGGCGAAACCACCTCGGGCGCATGGGGCTACCGTGTTGGCAAATCCATTGCGCTGGGCATGATCAAGGCCGAGCTTGCCAACCCCGGCACCGAACTTGAGGTCGAAATTTACGGCCGGAAATGCCGCGCCGTGGTAGAAGAGGATCAACCGCTGTGGGATCCTCAGAACGAGCGGCTGCGCGCCTAACCCCTGTCGGAGGAGCCATGAGCAAGCGATATTCCAAATTGGGGCCCGGTGAGGGTCCCAACTATGACTGGGAAAACGACCATACGTTCGTAAAGGTTTCGGCCCGGGATACGAATGGCGCCTATACGCTCATGGAAGACAATCTGAAGGCCAGCTTCGCGCTTGGCCTTCATCGCCACGATACCCATGCCGAGTCCTTCTATTTCTTGGAAGGTGCAGTGGATTTCTATGTCGACGGTGACTGGCATCGATGCGGTCCGGGTACCACGATGCATGTCCCGCCAGGGGTTCCGCATGCTTGTCGCGTGGCCGATGGGGCACCGGCGCGGATGCTGATGATTTTTCAGCCTTCGGGGTTTGACGGTTTCCTTGCAGAACTTTCGACTATGACCAACGCCGATTTCGCTGATGAGGCTAAGATGGCAGCACTAAACGCCCGCTATGACATCATCCCGATGGGTCCCGTTCCGTCGCATCCAGACGATCAGGCATAAAGGCAGTATCTGATGACGACACCCACAGTCATGTCCGGCGTTTTTCTGACCCAACACGGCGGACCCGAGGCGTTGGAATGGCGCGACGACCTTCCGGTACCGCAACCGGGTCCGGGGCAGGCGCTGGTTCGGGTGTTGGCCGCCGGGGTGAACAACACGGATATCAATACGCGGGTCGGCTGGTATTCCTCGGATGTGACAGGCGCGACGGATTCTGTTGATCAGAACGTCGATGCCGGAGGTTGGGGCGGTGCGCTGCAGTTTCCACGCATTCAGGGTGGTGATCTGTGTGGTGTCGTTGAACAAGTGGGTTCAGGGGTGGCGTTCCAACCGGGCCAACGCGTGACCTGCCCGATCAACCTGCCCCGCCCCAGACCCGGTCATCCGACCGGTTTCGTTGCGCTGGGCTCGGAGTTGGACGGCGCATTTGCGCAATACTGTCTGGTTGAGGCGGATGATCTGTACGACGTCAGCGCCTCGCCCCTGTCTGACGTGGAAATCGCCGCCATCCCCTGCGCCTTTGGCACGGCCGAGAACCTGCTGGCCCGCGCAGGTGTGACCTCGGGGCAAAAGGTGCTGATCACCGGCGCGTCAGGTGGCGTCGGTCTGGCGGCCGTACAGCTGGCGGTGTTGCGGGGGGCAACCGTCTGGGGCGTGACCAGCCCGTCCAAGGCCGAAGTGGTCAAATTACAGGGCGCCGCGGATACGTTCGACCGTGATGCCGCACTGCCAGCCGATATGTTCGACGTGGTGATCGACGTTGTGGGCGGCCCGGCATGGCCCGGCCTGATCCTGGCGTTGAAACCGGGTGGACACTACGCGGTTTCCGGTGCCATCGCCGGCCCGATCGTAAAGGCCGACCTGCGAGATATCTATTTGCGCGACATCACCATTCACGGCTGTACGCATCAGGCGTTCGAGGTGTTCGGACGGCTGGTTGAGATGATCAATGGCGGGCGCATCATGCCCTTGATCGCAAAGACTTATCCGCTAAAGGACATCGCAACCGCGCAGGCTGATTTTCAATCCAAGGCGTTTGCGGGCAAACTTGTGCTGATTCCCTGAATAGGATGAGATATGGCGGATATCACTCTTCTGGATGGCTCAATCGGACAGGAACTGGTCAAGCGCAGCGGGGACCGGGCCACGCCACTGTGGTCGACGCGGGTGATGATCGACTATCCCGAACTGGTGGGTGACGTACATAACGACTACTTTCGTCGTGGTGCGACTGTCGCCACCACAAACACCTATGCCGTCCACCGCTCGCGTCTGGTGCGGGTGGGGATGGAGGATCAGGTGCCGACCCTGATCGACACCGCCCTAACGCAGGCCGAGCGGGCCCGTGCGGGAACTGAGGGACGTATTGCCGGGTCTCTAGGGCCGCTTTTGGCTTCGTACCGGCCCGACCTGAACCCTGACCCGACAGATGCGGCGAATAAGTTTCGGGAGCTAGTGTCGCTGATGGCCACGCGCGTCGATCTTTTCCTGATTGAAACGGTGTGTTCGGTGCAGGAAGCCCAAGGTGCTTTGCGCGGCACCGAAGGCTGCGGCAAACCTGTCTGGTTGGGGCTGTCGGTGATGGATGAGGACGGAACCCGCCTACGCTCGGGCGAGCCGTTGAGGGATATCGAACCGGTTGTGGCACGCTTTGCGCCCGACGCCATCTTGATCAACTGTTCGCGTCCCGAGGCGATTCCCGCGGCGCTGCCGATCATTGCGCAGATGGGCAGCCCGTTCGGGGCCTATGCCAACGGGTTCACCGGAATATCAGAAGGATTTCTGAAAGACGCACCCACAGTCGATGCATTGGAACAACGTCAGGATCTTGGACCTGATGCCTATGCCGATCACGCCATGGCCTGGGTGGCGCAGGGGGCGACGATTGTGGGTGGCTGTTGCGAAGTTGGCCCGGATCACATCGAAACGCTGGCCGGCCGGCTGCGCGCAGCCGGCCACCGGATTGTCTGAGGAAAAGGCGATGCGGACACGCTCGGACAACTTACCGCAGACACAGCAGCACTTCGATATCCTTGTGGCACCCGGCTATGTGTTGTTGGAACTGGCCTCGCTGGTCGAAGTTCTGCGACTGGCCAACCGCGTCTGTCCGACCCCTCCGTTCACCTATGCCTATCGGTCACTGAAAGGCGGCCCGATTTCCAGCAGCAGCGAGGCGATGGTTCAAACTGATCCTATCCCGGGGCAGCCCAAGGCGGATTACCTGTTCGTGATCGGCAATTCTGACCCGGATCACCCTGACCTTTCACTGGGGCGTGTCGTGTCGAGTTATACGTTCCGCGGGGCCAAGGTGTTCCTTCTGGCCGAGGCCGCCAGCCGCTATATCAACGAACACGGCACGGGCGACATGGCGACCCATTGGGAGAACGCCTCGTTCCTGCGTGAGCGCGGCGCACGGTTCGAGGCCAAGCTGTCCATTGCCACCGAACAGGGCGCGGTGGTGACCTGTGCCGGGATGGAGGCGACAACAGATGTGGCGCTGGCGGTGATCGGTCGCCATATCTCGGGACCTGCCAAGATGACGGTGGCCGATATCATGCTACATGAAAACATCCGCGATTTTTCATCAATGCAGCCGTTTTCCGGGGCGAAACTGACCGCGACGGGCGACGCCAGACTGGATCAGTGCATCAAGCTGATGCAGGCCAACATTGAAGACCCGATGCCAATCCATCAGATCGTCGAGTCGCTGCACCTGTCGAACCGGTCGCTAGAGCGGAAGTTCAAAACCTTTTTCGGTACCACGCCCAATGGATTCTATCGTGAAATGCGACTGGCCAAGGCCAATAACCTGCTGCTGAACACCACAATGAGCGTTCGTGAAATCGGGCTTGCCTGCGGATTTCCCAACGGTTTTTCCTCTGTCTACAAAAGCTTCTTCGGGGTTACGCCCTTTGTTGTAAGGCGGGAAAAACGGGCCGCGATACAACGGTGAAAATCGCCAATACAGTGACGGTTTTGGCGCATTTATTGTCGATCTTCCGTGGCATTTTGGCGCAAACCTGACACATCGGAGATTCTCAGGATGGTTGATCTTCCCAGCAAGGCCAAAGTGGTCATCATCGGCGGCGGCGTCATCGGATGCTCGGTCGCATATCATTTGACCAAGAAGGGCTGGAACGACGTTGTGCTGCTGGAGCGCAAGCAACTGACCAGCGGCACCACATGGCATGCCGCCGGTCTGATCGCGCAGCTGCGCGCCACGGCGAACATGACCAAGTTGGCGAAATACAGTCAGGAGCTTTACGGCTCGCTTGAGGAAGAGACCGGTGTGGCCACCGGTTTCAAACGCTGCGGGTCGATCACCGTGGCGTTGACCGAAGAGCGCAAGGAAGAAATCTATCGCCAGGCCGCCATGGCTCGCGCTTTTGGGGTGGAAGTCGAAGAGATTTCCAACGAACGCGTTCAGGAACTGTATCCGCATATCAACCTCGAAGGTGTGACGGGCGCGGTTTACCTGCCGCTGGACGGGCAGGGCGATCCGGCGAACATTGCGCTGGCTTTGGCCAAGGGCGCACGCCAACGCGGTGCGGTTGTCAAAGAGCGGGTGAAGGTTGCCGATATCGTCAAGCAGGGCCGCAAGGTGACCGGTGTCGATTGGGTTGCGGATGACGGCAGTGCCTCGGGTCATATCGAATGTGACATGGTGGTGAACTGTGCGGGAATGTGGGGGCATGAGGTCGGTCGCATGGCGGGCGTCAATGTTCCGCTGCACGCGTGCGAACACTTCTATATCGTCACCGAGAGTATTGACGGGTTGACCCAGTTGCCGGTGCTGCGGGTGCCGGATGAATGCGCCTATTACAAGGAAGACGCAGGAAAAATCCTGCTAGGGGCCTTTGAGCCCAACGCCAAGCCTTGGGCGATGAACGGCATCCCTGACACGTTCGAGTTTGACCAGCTGCCTGAAGATTTTGATCACTTCGAACCGATCCTCGAAGCTGCCTGTGAACGGATGCCGATGTTGGCCGAGGCCGGTATCCATACCTTCTTTAACGGACCGGAGTCTTTCACACCCGATGATGCATACCATCTGGGCCTCGCGCCCGAGATGGACAATGTCTGGGTTGCCGCGGGGTTCAACTCGATCGGTATCCAGTCCGCCGGTGGCGCGGGTATGGCGCTGGCTGAATGGATGGATACGGGCGAGAAGCCGTTTGATCTGGGCGATGTGGACATCAGCCGGATGCAACCTTTCCAGGGCAATAAGCAGTATCTGTTTGAACGCTCTAAGGAAACGCTGGGCCTGCTTTATGCCGACCACTATCCCTATCGCCAGAAAGCCTCCGCGAGGGGTGTGCGGCGGACCCCGTTCCACCATCATCTGCTGGAACAGGGCGCCGTGATGGGCGAATTGGCTGGTTGGGAGCGCGCCAACTGGTTTGCCAATGAAGGGCAAGAGCGAGAATACCATTACAGCTGGAAGCGCCAGAACTGGTTCGAGAACTCGGCCACCGAACACCACGCCGTGCGTGAGAATGTGGGCATGTACGATATGTCCTCGTTCGGTAAAATCCGCGTCGAAGGACCGGATGCTGAGAAGTTCATGAACTATGTCGGCGGCGGCGACTATGCGGTGCCGAATGGCAAGATCGTCTATACTCAGTTTTTGAACCGCACCGGCGGGATTGAGGCGGACGTGACTGTCACCCGGTTGACGGAAACTTCCTATCTGGTGGTCACTCCGGCGGCGACCCGTCTGGCGGACCAGACCTGGATGATGCGTCACGCAGGCAACTTCAACGTAGTCATCACCGATGTCACCGCGGGCGAGGGCGTTCTGGCCGTTATGGGCCCGAATGCGCGCGCGCTGCTTGAAAAGGTCTCGCCAAGCGACTTCTCGAACGCAATCAACCCGTTTGGCACCGCGCAAGAGATTGAGATCGGGATGGGTCTGGCCCGCGCGCATCGCGTGACCTATGTGGGTGAGCTTGGTTGGGAAATCTATGTTTCATCCGACATGGCAGGGCACGTGTTTGAAACCCTGCATGAGGCCGGGCAGGACATGGGTCTGAAACTGTGTGGCATGCATATGATGGACAGCTGCCGGATCGAGAAGGGCTTCCGCCATTTCGGTCATGACATCACCTGTGAGGATCACGTGGTCGATGCGGGCCTGGGCTTTGCCGTGAAGGTCGACAAGGGCAGCGACTTTATCGGCCGCGAGGCGGTGATTGCGCGCAAGGAAAACGGGCCCAAAAATCGCCTGGTCCAGTTCAAATTGACGGACGCCGAACCGCTGCTGTTCCACAACGAACCGATCATCCGGGATGGCGAATATGTGGGCTATCTGAGTTCAGGCAACTATGGCCACACGTTGGGTGGTGCCATCGGTCTGGGCTATGTCCCGTGTGAGGGTGAGAAGGCAGTAGATGTGCTGGCCTCGACCTACGAGATCGACGTGTGCGGTGTGAAGGTCAAGGCAGAGGCTTCGCTGAAGCCGATGTATGACCCGAAATCCGAACGCGTTAAGGTGTAATCAAATTGTCGGGGCGCTGCGGCGCCCCGCTCGATTTTGGTGCCTGCCTGTATTGGCACGACGTATCAGATTTCCTGATGACCCTCTTCACAGTTTTCGCGGTTTCCAAGCTAGTCTGATTTGCCGTAGAGAAATACGGTATCAGTCGGAGACCCGCCGTGGCAGACGCCCCCCTAGCATCGAACAATGCAGACACGCCCAAAGGGCTTGCGCTGGCTGTGACGGCCTATGTCCTGTGGGGATTTTTGCCCCTGTATATGAAGGCACTGTCGCACGTTGGCCCGGTTGAGATTGTTGCGCATCGCGTCATCTGGTCGGTGCCTGTGGCCGGGTTGTTGCTTGTGGCGCTGGGGCGTACGCGGGATCTGAAAACGGCGCTGGTAAACCCAAAGATGTTAGGGATGGCTTGCCTGACGGCAGCGCTGATCTCGGTTAATTGGGCAATCTATGTCTGGTCGATTGCCAATGACCGGGCTTTGGATGCTGCGCTGGGATATTACATCAACCCGTTGTTCAGCATTGCGCTGGGCGCGGTTCTGCTGCGCGAGCCGTTGACGAAAACGCAGCTGATGGCAGTGGCGATTGCGGCCCTTGGAGTGCTGGCTTTGATCATCGAGGCGGGTAGCCTGCCGTGGCCAGCACTGGGGTTGATGGTAACGTGGGGATTTTATGCCTTTTTCAAGCGGTCACTGCCCATTGGCCCCAACCAAGGCTTTTTGCTTGAGGTCCTGATCCTGCTGATCCCGGCGTTGATGTACGTCACGTGGTTGGGTGTGAAAGGTACTGGCAATTTTGGGGTGGGTGCATCGGACACCTTGCTGCTGGCTGCGGCAGGGGTAGTGACGGCGGTGCCCCTGCTGGTTTATGCCAATGGGGCCAAGCTGGTACGGTTGTCGACCATGGGTATTCTGCAATACATCGCTCCGACCATGATTTTCATCACCGCCATTACCGTGTTTGGTGAACAGATTGACCGAGGACGCATGATTGCATTTCCTCTGATCTGGACGGCTCTGGTGGTGTATTCGATTCCGATGATCCGGCAGATGCGGACTCAGGCTTGAAGTAGAAGACGGGCCGCCTCTTCGGCCCAGATCGCATAGGTTTTTGGACTTGGGTGATATCCGTCCGGCGCGACCAGTGCCGGATCGTCGGCCAGATCCATCGCCAGATACCGCGCCTGCGCGAAGCTGGCCGCAACATGCCGTAGGCCCTGATCCAACCGTCTTGCCTGATGGCCTAAGACCCAGGCCAGCGGCTGCGGCAGGGCCGGGAACCGGTTCATCTGCGGTACCGCTGTGACGGCCAATCGTTTTACGCCCAGAGGGCCGGTCAAATGCTTCAACAATTGGGTCTGGCGGTCCACGAAGCGCTTGTACGTCACGCCGCGCGTCACGTCATTTACACCGAGCGCTGTCACTGCCATGTCGAACTGGCCGCTCAGGCCGCGCAATCGGTCAATCGTATCCTGAGTTGTGTGTCCAGTGGTGGCCTCAAGCCGCCATTCGACCGTGTAGTGACTGGCCAGTCGGGACACGAGATGCCCGGACAGCGCTTGCGCCTGTGTCCCCGCACCGACCCCGGCGGCCGAGCTGTCGCCCGTGATCAGCAAACGCAGTCGGGGCCCACGCCCGTCACGCCCTTCGCGCGGGCCAATTGGTTCCGGCAGCAATTGGGCGTTGCGGCGCACCGACAGGCCCTGCATCGCCAGAACCGGCAGTAAGGGCACACGCAACAGCTGATCCGGGGCAAAAGGCATGGTCAGTTGAGCGCGTTCTTGAATTCTAGGAACCGCGCATCGGTCATGATCCGCGCCATCATCGCCTCGCGCAGGGCACCGATGGTTTTGTGGGGGCGCATGACGACCTCGAATTCCTGGATCAGTCCATCATCGTTCAGGGTGATCAGATCGACACCCACCGCATCCAGGTCACCGACCTTGCACTGAAACTCCAACGCCCAGTCCTTGCCCGCACCCAGCACACGGCGATAGCGGAAGTCCGAGAACACTTGCCCCACGTGCCCCAGTACCGCCGCCACCGGTGTGCGCCCTGTCCAGGTACTGTAATAGGTGGGCGGTGAAAACCGCACATCCTCGGCCAGCAACTCGTGGATCAGGCTTTCATCGCCCTTGGCCACCACTTCTTGCATGTGTTTGATCGTGGGGTGCATGGTCTCTCCTTCCGTATTGGAGCGAGAGTTGCTGAACCGTTCCGTTCAGGCAAGCGCGACGTTGCGGGAGGTCGCGCGCTGCGATAGGCAGGCGCGCATGAGCGAGACCTATGATCCCCCGATGACCCCCTTGGACGTGTTGCACGAGGATGCGCAGCTAATTGTGGTGAACAAGCCCTCGGGCTTATTGTCCGTGCCGGGGCGGGGCGAGCATCTGGCCGATTGCTTGCTGACGCGGGTTCAGGCGACGTTTCCGCAAGCGCTGTTGGTGCATCGGCTGGATCGGGACACTTCTGGCGTCATGGTCTTTGCTCAGACACCCCACGCTCAGCGGCATCTGAGCATGCAGTTCGAAAATCGTCAGACCCGCAAGACCTATGTGGCGCGCGTCTGGGGGCGGGTCGAGGACAAGACCGGAACCGTCGATCTGCCGCTGATCGTGGACTGGCCCAACCGCCCGCTTCAGATGGTGTGTCATGAGACCGGCAAAGCGGCCGTCACCGACTGGCGCGTGGTCAAGCATGAAGGCGAAACAACCCGCATGCGGCTGTTTCCAAAGACCGGCCGGTCGCACCAACTTCGGGTACATATGCAGGCGCTGGGTCACCCGATCCTGGGTGACCCGTTCTATGCCGAAGGTGCGGCGCGGCAATTCCCGCGCCTGATGCTGCATTCCGAAGAGCTACGCCTGAAAAGCCCCGAAGGCGGGGTTGCAACGAAGTTTCGCGCCAAGGCGGATTTCTGATCCTAAGCCGTGCTGGTCCAGAACAGTTTCAGATTGCCCAGTGAAAACCGCTTCGCTCGTTTCTTAGGGGCGCAAGGTCGGCGAGCGGCCATGATTTCGCGTTCGATTTCAAAGGCACGCAGGGTGTGATCCTGCGCCCAGCGGTCCAATTTCAGGGTCATCATCACGTGATTGTCGCGGCTTGGCATGGGAATTCTCCTTTCAACTGATCCCAAGTCTGGCCCATCACTCCTGACACCACCCTGTCAGGGGGGTGTGCTAGTGTGTCAGCAGATCAATCGGAGACCCCCATGCGTCGTTCGACACGCCTGTTTGAAATCATCCAGATTTTGCGTTCAGCCGAAACGCCGGTGACGGCCGAGATGTTGGCAGAAAAGCTGGAGGTGTCCGCGCGCACCGTCTATCGCGACATTGCGGCCCTTCAGGCGCAACGCACCCCGATCGAGGGAGAGGCTGGTGTCGGCTATCTGATGCGACGCGGCTATGACCTGCCACCGCTGAATTTCGATGCCGAAGAGGTCGAGGCCCTGTGGGTCGGCCTGTCGATGCTGGCACGGACCGGGGATAGCACGCTGCAGCAGGCCGCCGACCGTGTGTGCCGCAAGATCGAGGCGTTGCGCGTGCCGACAGACTGGTTGCAGGTTGCCCCATGGGGGGCGCCGATGGATGATCCTGAAAAGGGTTGCGTACCGGTTGTGAACTATCGCGAGGCCATACGGAACGAGCGCAAAATCCGCATCACCTATGTCAACGCCAACGAAGATCGGACCGAACGGATCGTCCGGCCCGTTGCGCTGATCTATCATATCGAGTGCACCATGCTGGCCGCGTGGTGCGAGTTGCGGAACGGGTTCCGCCACTTCCGTACCGACCGTATCTGGGCCTGCGAGTTGATTGACGATCACTTTTGCGGGCAGGGTGAGCCGTTGCGCGCGATCTGGCAGGAACAGAATCACTGGGATGTCCCCACAGGTACGTCGTAATTGGCAGGTATTTGCCGATTTCACTTGATTGTTGCTTGAGCCCACCTGCGGGCAACGCGATATACTGCGCCAAACAATACGCGCCCGAAGAACGGGCGCCGGAGCAGAAGGTGATATCATGACGATTTCCAAATTTGTTTTGTCTGCCGGGCTATCCTCGGCTCTGGTCTTGGCGGCCTGTACGGACCCTGGCACGCTGAACCTGCCATCCGACCCCAATCAGAACACCAGACAAGGTGCGATTCTTGGCGGTCTGGTCGGGGCCGGAGTTGGCGCCATTGCAAACGACTCGGATCCGCTGTTGGGCGCGCTGGCAGGTGGTGCCATCGGTGCTGCAGGTGGTGGTCTGGTCGGCAACCAACTGGACAAGCAGGCGGCGGAACTGCGTCAGCAGCTGGCCAATCAGGGCATCACCGTCACCAATGCCGGAGATCGCCTGATCGTCACCGTGCCGAATGATATCAGCTTTGACACTGACAGCGCGACCGTGCGCCCGGCGCTGCGCGCCGATCTGGTGCGGGTAGGGCAGAACCTGACGCGGTATCCGAACTCGAACATTCAGGTCATCGGCCATACCGACAGCGATGGCGAGGCGTCCTATAATCAGGCCCTGTCCGAACGCCGTGCACGGTCCGTGGCAGATATTCTGCAGGCCAATGGGGTGAGCAGCGCCCGTCTCACGACTATCGGGCTGGGGGAAAACCGCCCCGCTGCGTCGAACCTGACGCCCGAAGGCAAGGCTCGCAACCGCCGGGTTGATATCGAGATTGTCCCCAGCGGCCAAACCTGACGAAACGGGGCACCTGCGGGTGCCCCTTTTTCGCACATTGACTGCGCGTCACATGGGCTTTGGTGCGCGCGTGCTTTGGGTTAGCTGTTGGGAAACCCAAACCGGAGTTCCCCAATGTCCGCACCAATCCTTCTGAGCCTGTCCGGTTCGCTGCGTCAAAGCGCCACCAACCGCAAACTTCTGCGCGAGGCGGCGCGGCTGTTCGACCCCGGCACCCATATCGAAGCCGACCTGAACCTGCCGCTCTATGATGGCGATCTGGAGGATGGTGAAGGCATTCCCGCGCCTGTTCAAACTCTGGCCGATCAGATCGCGCAGGCGCATGCGGTGATCATTTCCACACCCGAATACAACAAAGGCCCGTCAGGCGTGCTGAAAAACGCGTTGGACTGGGTCAGCCGAACCGAGGGCCGCCCCTGGGCTGACAAGCCGGTCGCCGTGATGTCGGCGGCGGCGGGTCGTGCCGGGGGTGAGCGCGCGCAGATGGTGTTGCGTGGCTATATGGTGCCGTTCCAGCCGCGCATCCTGCAAGGGCCCGAGATCCATCTGGCCAACAGCTCTAACGAGTTTGATGAACATGGAAAACTGACCAGCGACCGCTATGAAAGCAGCTTGCGAACCCTGATGGAGAAGCTGCGGGCCGAGGCGGGGTTCTAACGCTTGTTCACACAGGTCGGGCTGCCTAATCTACGGCCATGGCAGAGGAAATTCAGACCGATGTGATTGACCCGGCCCGTGCCGCAGCATTTCAGGTGGCGCTGGGGCAGGAGGGGACGGTGACCGACGGAACGCCGTTACCACTGTTTTTTCATCAGCTCTATTTCTGGTCGCCTCGCCCGCCGTCCGAATTGGGTCGTGATGGTCACCCCAAGGTTGGCGGGCTGATCCCCGATATGGGACTGCCACGCCGGATGTGGGCCGGAGGGCGATTGGATTTTAATGCGCCATTGATTGCGGGCCGCAGTGCCAAACGTCGGTCGATCTGCGACAGTGCAACCTCAAAAAAAGGGCGCAGTGGGCCGCTGGGATTTGTGACTTTACGGCATGAAATCTGGCAGGGGGATACCCATTGTCTGACCGAATGGCAGGATCTGGTGTACCGTCAAGACCCTTCGCCAGATCAGGTCAAGCCCGCCCCACCCACGGCGCGCACCGATGAAACCGACCGGCGCGAGGTCACGTTCGATTCCACCTTGCTGTTTCGCTATTCGGCGCTGACCTTCAATGGCCACCGTATCCATTACGATCTGGATTATGCCCGCGATGTCGAAGGTTATGCCGGACTGGTCGTGCATGGCCCGCTGCTGGCGCAGCTGCTGATGTTGTTTGCCGAAGAATTGATGGGGCCTTTGGCGCGGTTCTCATTCCGTGCAACCGCGCCGTTGATGCATTTTGAAACCGCGACCTTGTGCCGGGAAGGGAAAACCCTGTGGGTGAGTGGCCCCGATGGGCGGCAATGTATGATCGCCGAAGCTGTTGCCCGGTCAGAGTGAGGCTTCAGGCCGGAAATCGTCGGGGATGTTATCGCGTCCGTCCAGAACCAGATCGGCCATGGCCTCGGCCACTTTGGGTGCCATGCCAAAGCCGATCTTGAAGCCTCCATTGGCGATGAACTGCCCCTGATGTAGCGGGTGTTCCCCCAGCATCGGTGCACGACTTTTGCTGCGGGGGCGCACACCGGCCCAGCGGTCGATGACCTCTGCCCCATGCAATACAGGCACCGCGCGGGTGGCGCGATCCAGCACATCATCCAGCGCGGCATCCGTACTGGCCGGGTCATCATATTCGCGTTCCGAGGTCGAGCCGATCGCCAGTGTGCCATCCGCATGGGGGACGATATGGATCGCATCCGCAAACAGCTGTGGCACTTCCCCAGCATCGAACCGCAACAGCGCAGCCTGTCCCTTGACGCCATTGCCGACGGTTTTGCCGAAGGCTTGGCTAAGTTCCAGTAATCCGGCCAGACCAGTGGCATGGACAACCTGCCCCTTGTTCGGCGCGTCTGTCACCACCTCGACACCCATCACCGCAAGCGCAGAAACCAGCGCAGCGCAGGCGCGGCGGGGGTGCATCCGGGCACTTAGCGTATCGTGGATCACGAAACCGGTTGGGCTGGGTGGGCACCATGACCCAAGCGTATCAGTCGCAACAACACGCCATTCGGCGTGACCCTGCCACAGCTTGTCCGCCGTAGCCGCGCGGGCATGGGCAAGCTCCAAGGTGCGGGCGTCAGTGACGGGCTGCAACCGGCCCAGACGCGCATACCCGGCGGAAACCCCGCCGGTGGCTTCGACCTGTTTCCAGAAGGGTTCGGCCAGGATCAGGCTGTCGAATTGAAAGGCCTTCTTGGCGTTCCAGTTTTCGGGCACATGCGGGGCCAACGCGCCGACCAAACCACCGCTGGAGCCTGATCCGGGACCGAACGGATCGACAACCTGCACCTTGGCGCCGCGCCGGGCGCAGGTCCAGGCAATGGACAGGCCAAAGATGCCCGCGCCGCGCACCGTTACATCGACCATTGCCATTCCCCTTATCCTTGTTCAGTGTCGCGCCGCTTAGCTACAGGATTCCCCGATGGCAGACCAGCGCGCCGAACTGACATGGACGGAGGATCAGATCCCGGTCTCGGACCGTTTCGACGATCCTTATTATTCGTTGCAGAACGGGTTGGAGGAAACGCGGCATGTCTTTCTGGCGGGTAATGATCTGCCCGCGCGATTTGCGCCGGGGTTTCGTATCGCCGAGCTGGGTTTTGGCACGGGTCTAAACATGCTGACTGTGTGGTCCGAATGGGAGAAATCTGGCCAAACCACGCCCCTGACCTTCACCAGTTTCGAAGCCTTTCCGATGACGCCCGAGGACATGTCCCGCGCAATGGCATCGTTCCCCGAATTGACACCGTGGAGCGACCGTTTTCTGGCGCAGTGGCAGAGTGGCGGGTGCGATCTGGGGACCCTGCGCCTTGAAGTGATCGAGGGCGACGCTCGTCAGACATTGCCTGACTGGGCTGGTCGGGCAGATGCATGGTTTCTGGACGGGTTTTCCCCGGCAAAGAACCCTGAATTGTGGGGGGCTGATCTGATGCAGCAGGTGGCGGATCATACGGCAGCCGAGGGCACGGCAGCCACCTACACTGCCGCCGGATTTGTGCGGCGCGGGCTGGAAGAGGCGGGCTTTACCGTCGCCCGAACCCCCGGCTATGGCCGCAAGCGCCATATGACCCGGGCGCGCAAGCCATGACGCAGCAGAATAACGTGCGGGCCGGAATTGGCCTGATGATCGCGGCCACCATCGTGTTTGCCTTGCAGGACGGTATCTCGCGCCATCTGGCCGGGACCTACAACACCTACATGGTTGTGATGATCCGCTACTGGTTCTTCGCCGCGTTTGTCATTGCGCTGGCAGCGCGCGCGCCGGGCGGGTTACGGGCCGCAGCGCAGACGAGCCAGCTTGGGCTACAGGTGTTTCGTGGCGTCTTGCTGGCGGCAGAGATTTGCGTGGCCGTGTTTGCGTTCACCGTTCTTGGCCTGATCGACACGATGGCTGTGTTTATCTGTTATCCATTGCTGGTCGCAGCCTTAAGCGGACCGGTGCTTGGTGAGAAAGTAGGTTGGAGACGCTGGTCCGCTATTGGTGTCGGTTGCATTGGGGTTCTGATCATCCTGCAACCCGGGGTCGGGGTGTTCAACCCGTGGGCCATCGTTCCGCTCATATCCGCGCTGATGTTTGCACTCTATGGTCTACTGACTCGGTTCGCTGCCCGTAAGGACAGTGCGGCCACTAGCTTTTTCTGGACTGGAATTGCGGGCGCTGTTGCGATGACTTCGGTGGGAATGTGGTTCTGGGAACCGATGGCCCGCCCGGACTGGGTCTGGATGGCGGTGTTGTGTGTCAGCGGCGTGTTAGGCCACTGGCTGCTGATCAAATGCTATGAGATGGCCGAGGCCAGCGCGGTGCAGCCCTTTGCCTATTTCCACCTGGTCTGGGGTACGATTTTGGGCATCACGGTCTTTGGCGAGGCGCTGCGGCCAGAGGTCGTTCTGGGCGCAGCTCTGGTCGTGGCGGCGGGTCTGTTCACCCTATGGCGCGAACGCCGCCAGGGTTGAGCCGACCAATTCCTGCGAGAAGGGGATCGGCAGAGCGGGCTGGCCCAGGCGCGCGCGATAGACCGGCAGGCTTTCGGCCACACGCATCACATAGTTGCGTGTCTCGCTGAACGGGATTGTCTCGATCCAGTCGACCACGTCAATCTCACCGGCGCGGGGATCGCCATATCGATCCATCCACGATATCGGACGGCGCGGCCCGGCATTATAGCCTGCGGCCATCATCACCACATTGCCGTTGAAATCCTCTGCCAGCCCGGACAGGTAATTGGCGCCCAGCTTGGCGTTGTATTGCCAGTCCGAGGTCAGCTTGATTGTCTTATGACCGCTGAGAATGCCCAGCTCCTTAGCTACCAGCTGTGCGGTGGCGGGCATCACCTGCATCAGCCCGCGCGCGCCCGCACCGCTGATCACAACCGGATCGAACTCGCTTTCGCGACGGGCGATGGCCAAGGTCATCTCTTTCGCCATGGGCAGGCCCATATCGGCCACCGGATGCACCGGGTAATAGGCGGCGGGTAGAACAACGCCCGTTTTCGCCGCCCGTTTGGCGATCATCACCGCCAGATGCGGTTCCTTGAGTTCGATCACCAGATCGCCCAATTGCGTCGCCTGCACCTGATCCAGTTCTTCTACCAGATGGGTTAGGAAGCGTTCGGATAGGTTATCTTCGCCCGCACGCAACAGCAGCAGCCCGGCTTCCAAGACGCTGGAGTCGGCAAACTCGGCCTGTTTCCAATGCGGCGCGCGGCGAGGGTTGGCCAATTCGCTGTCAAACGGTCGTCCAATGCGTTCAGCCGCCAACAGGCCATAGAACGACGTCTGGTAATCCGCGCCCATCGCATAAGCTTCATAGGCTTTGTCGGCATCGCCTTGCGCGCTATAGGCCCGGCCCAGCCAGTATCCGCCGCGCCCTTTCGAGATCGGAGACTGCACCGCGCCTGAAAAGTTCTGGAAATGCCGCACGGCCGTGGCCGGATCGTTCAGCTTGCGCAGGGCCAAGAACCCCGCCAGCCATTCCAGATCGGCATAGGCATAGCCCATTTCCGGCGTCATGTGATGGTTCGCAGCGATCTGATAGGCGCGATTCACGTCGCCATTGCGCATCTCAAGCCGGGCCAGACGGCGGCGGCCCTCGGCCCATTTGTCAGGCTCACCCAGCGCCTCAGGCCCGGTCGAGCGTGCTAACATCAGGTCAATTGCGCTGTCGTCCAGCTCTTTCCGGTCGCGCCAGACAAAACGGTCAAAGGCCAACCCAGGCGCGTCGGCCAGGGATTTCGGAACCGCCGCAACCTTGCCATCGACGCCGGGCAGGCGTTTTTGCAGGGCAATCCGCGCTTCGGCCAGCTTGCGCTGATCGGCACTGACCAAGGGCAGCATCTGCCCCGCGCTGACCAGATGGTTGTCCCACAGCATCCGGTCCAGCCGCGCCGCGTGGTGGGGTTTCAGCAGCTTGCTGAAATTCTCAAGGTAATTCTTCTGCAGACCCTTACCCATCGGCATGGTGCGCCATGCAGCCACAATGTCAGCCTCGGCATCACCTTCGCGCCCCTTGGCCATCAAGGCGACAGCATAGTTCAGCGCCCCTTCGGCGGTTTGCGGCGGTACGTCGGCGTAAAATTTCAAGACCCGATCGGGATCAGCACCGGTAAAGACCGGCTCGCTTTTGCGCCGCAGCCAGGCCAGACCCGGCCAATCCGGTCGGCGTTCCAGAAACACCAGCACATCGCCAGAGCTGCCATAGCCTTCGCGCAGCCAGTGCCAGACGATGATATCGCGGCTGACCGACCCCCGATTGCCCGAAACCCGCAGGGCGGCATTCCAGTCGCCCTTACGCATTTCGTTCATCCCGGCCCGCAGATCACCGACCGAGTCGGCCTGCGCTTGCCCCATTGACCCAAGAATCATTGCTATCAAAAGCGCTAGAACGCGTGTCATGCCTTGCATTTCCCAACCAACCAAGGATAGAGCCATTCAGGATAAACCTTGTGCCGACGGTATCAACTCACATCGCCATGATTGTGACGATCCTTGGGCACAAAAAACACAAACTGCACACTAAGGAGCGTGTCATGTTCAAAGGCTCAATGCCAGCCCTCGTCACACCGTTTTCAAACGGCGAGTTGGACCTGAAGACGCTCAAACACTTGGTGGAATGGCAGATTCAGGAAGGCTCGACCGGGCTGGTTCCTGTGGGCACCACCGGTGAAAGCCCGACCCTTAGTCATGAAGAGCATGAAACCGTTGTGGAAGAGGTGGTCAAAGCGGCCGCCGGTCGTGTTCCGGTTATCGCCGGGGCGGGGTCGAATAACACGGTTGAGGCAATCCGCTTTGTGCGATTCGCAGAACGGATCGGCGCCGATGCAGCACTGGTGGTGACGCCGTATTACAACAAGCCGACCCAAAAGGGTCTGGTGGCACATTTCCGTGCGCTGCATGATTGCGCCGATATTCCGATCATCATCTACAACATCCCCGGTCGGTCGGTCGTCGACATGACCCCGGCAACCATGGGTGAACTGGCTGAACTGCCGCGCATCGTGGGCGTCAAGGACGCCACTGGTGATCTGGCGCGCGTCAGCCAGCAGCGTGCGGCCTGTGGGCCCGCGTTCTGCCAGCTGTCCGGCGAAGACGCGACCGCGCTGGGCTTTAACGCGCATGGCGGTGTTGGCTGCATCTCGGTGACCGCGAATGTCGCACCGAAGCTTTGCGCCGAGTTCCAGCAGGCGACGTTGGCAGGCGATTTTGCCAAGGCGCTGGAATATCAGGATCGCCTGATGCCCTTGCACGAGGCGATTTTCCTCGAGCCGGGTCTGGTCGGGGCAAAATACGCGCTTAGCAAACTGGGTCTGTGCAGTGACGAGGTCCGCTCGCCTCTGACACCGCTGGAAAACAGCACCAAGGCCGCCATTGATGCCGCAATGGCCCATGCCGGTCTGATTTGAGCCCGGCTTGGCCGGATGTTTTCACCCGGTTGGCAATCCCTTGGAAAAGATGGATTGGCCTGTCAGGCTAAAAAAGAAGGGGGCTGAGAGCCCCCTTTTATTATCGTTTTCCGTAGTACAGCCCGACGACGTGTTCGGCCTGTGCAAAGAATAGCCATCGGGAAATTGCAACGCCGGTCAGATGGGATAGGACGGCGAGCAATGCCAGTATGTGATGGAATGGCAGCATCAACAGGATCAGCGGTACGAAAATGGCCAACGTGAACGAGATGATCCGCAGCTTTTCGGCGTGTTTGCGCCCGACCACGTGGACGAACTCGCGCAGCAGATAGTTGGTGCCGGTATGGGGTGGTTCAAACGCCCGAACCGAACCGCGGCCGCCCAGGCCTGTAGCGGTGCCCAGATCAGTGCCGGATTGGGCAAAGGCCTTGTCCCCTTGCCGCCAGTACATCAGTTGCACCGCGCCGGCGATCAACAACAACGGCATCGCCCAAGCAAGTTGCCCGGACAGAAGCGCCCCGCCCGCAAGGCTGAAGCTGAGGAACATGGCGGGTGTCAGCTTCATGTTCCAGCGCGGGATGGTCTTGAGCTGGGTATAGATCATCGATGTCGTGAACACTGTTGCGAGTGAGAACAAGGAACCGAGAACGCCCAGAGCGCCCCAGCGCTGCCCAAAAAACACCGCGCCGATGGCGTAAAGCCCCATCAGGACCAGGGCGATGACTGCGCACCAGCCTTCGCGGCTGAGCCAGCTTGACCGCCATTGCGTGAAGGCCTTCATCGCGCGTTCCGGGTGGCCCAGGTGGAAGGTCGAGGCCAGCAAGCCGCCGACGGAAAGACCAAAGCCGATGGCAAAAAGCGCAAAGGCGACCCAGCCGGTGACGACGGGCAAGCCGAGGCCGAGGAAAAACAGCAGGCCAAAACCCAGGCCCGAGAGGGTGGTGAAGACGATGACGGAAGGTGCGGGATGCATCAGAGCTTCTCCAGAGTTTTGTCGAGCCAGCCAAGGAATCCTTTGGGTTCTTCGGCGACCGGGGCCAGCAGCGGGGCCAGAATGTCGATCTGATCCTCGATCTGATCCTTGGGCCGGGGTGGCAGATATTTGTTGACGGGTTTGGTGCCCATTTCCGGCATCAGGTCCATGCCCTCACGCTCAGCCACCAGTTTGCTGACGTCGCTGTCAGGATCGCCAAGATCACCGAAATGCCGGGCCCCGGCGGGGCAAGTGCGCACGCAAGAGGGGACGCGATCCACCTCGGGCAGGTTCTCGTTGTAGATGCGATCAACGCACAGGGTGCATTTCTTCATCACACCTTCCGCCTGATCCAGCTCGCGCGCGCCATAAGGGCAGGACCACGCGCATAGGCCGCAGCCGATGCAGTCGCTTTCATTGACCAGAACGATGCCATCCTCGACCCGCTTATAGCTGGCCCCGGTGGGGCACACGGTGACGCAGGGCGCGTCTTCGCAATGCAGGCAGGATTTGGGGAAATGGATCAGCTGTGCGTGACCCTCATCCGGTGTCACTTCGTAGGAATGCACACGGTTCAGGAAGGTGCCCGACGGATTGGCGCCATAGGCATCCTGATCCGACAGCGGCGCGCCATAGTTTTCGGTGTTCCAGCCTTTGCAGGAAATCACGCAGGCATGGCAGCCAACGCAGGTGTCCAGGTCGATAACCAGACCCATCTTACGTTCGGTGGATTGGGGGAGTTGGGTCATTTGCCTACCTTCCACGCCAGATCTTTCGGGCCGGTTCCCACCGGCGATTTTATAGGATCGAATTCCGGTTGGCTTTCGGCGTCACCCGGGGCTTCGGCTTTTTCGATTTTGACCTTCAGGTCGAACCAGGCGGCCTGACCGGTAATGGGGTCGGAGTTGGCCCACCGCATGCCATCGCCTTTCGGCGGCATCAGCTCGTGAATCAGATGGTTCAGCAGGAAGCCCTTGGTGGCCTCGGGCGCGTCCTCTTGCAGGGCCCAGGCGCCTTTGCGCTTGCCGATGGCGTTCCAGGTCCAGACGGTGTTTTCATTCAGCGCTGCCATTTCCATGACCGGCACCGTGATTGCCCCATGCGGCGAGCTGACCTTGGCCCAGTCACCATCCTGCAGCCCGTGCTCGCGCATCAGTTTGGTCGGGACATAAAGAGGGTTGCGCCCGTGCAACTGGCGCAGCCAAGCGTTCTGGGTGCCCCAGCTATGGTACATTGCCATAGGGCGTTGGGTCAGGGCGTTGACGGTGAAACCTTCGTTGCCTTGTTGATCGGTCTCGTACCAGATCGGCAGCGGGTCCATCGTGTCCTTGATGCGCTGGCGCAGATGCTCGGGTGGTTGCCTCTCACCATGGCCTTCGGCCGCCAGTTGGAATTTGCGCATCGGTTCCGAGTAAAGCTGGAAAAGGTAAGGTTGCGGGCTGTCATAGATACCCATGCCCACGGCCCAGTCCTGATAGGCTGCGTTCCAAGGTTTGTAGTAATCCGCACCTTCGGGAATATGCGCGACATAGAAGCCGCCGTTGTCGATATAGCGGTTCAATTGTTCCGGGTTGACCTCACCACGCCCTTCCTTGTCGCCATCTGGGCCACGGAAACCGGCCAGCGGGCCAATGCCCGGGCGGCGTTCGTGGTTGACGATGTAGTCGGCATAGTCCTTCCACTTGGCGCTGCCATCTTCGTTGGTGAAGCCGGGCAGGTTCATGCGGTTGGCCAGTTCGATCAACACCGACTGGAACCCGCGGACGTCGCGATCGGGTTCGATCACCGGCCAGCGGATCGCATCGGCGGCGGCATCAGCCTCGCAGATTGGACGGTCCAGAAGCGAGATACAGTCATGCCGTTCCAGATAGGTGGTGTCGGGCAAGACCAGATCGGCATAGGCCACCATTTCCGAGGAATAGGCATCGGAATAGATGATGTTCGGAATGACGTAATTTCCGTCATCATCTTTGGCGGTCAGCATTTCCATCACGCCTTTGGTGTTCATGGACGAGTTCCACGACATGTTTGCCATGTACATAAACAGCGTGTCGATCTTGTAGGGATCACCCGCAGCAGCGTTTGAAATCACCATATGCATCAGCCCGTGGGCCGACATCGGGTTTTCCCAGGTGAACGCCTTGTCGATGCGAATGGGGCTGCCGTCATCGTCCAGCAGCAGATCGTCGGGACCGCGTGGAAAGCCCAGATGCGGCCCGTTCAGCGGTCGGCCCGGACGGCGGTCGCCATGCGGTGTCGGGTGCGCCTCGACCGGTTTGGGATAGGGCGGTTTGAAACGGAAACCTCCGGGCACTTCGACAGTGCCCAGCAGGATTTGCAGAACGTGCAGCGCGCGGCAGGTCTGGAACCCATTTGCATGGGCCGATACCCCGCGCATCGAATGGAAGCTGACCGGACGACCGATCATCTTGGAGTGCTTCTCACCCCGGAAATCGGTCCATTCGTGGTCCAGTTCGATTGCTTCGTCAAAGGCAACACGGGCGATTTCGGCCGCGATGGCGCGGATGCGTTGCGCCGGGATGCCACAGCGTTCGGCCACGGCCTCGGGCGCGTTGTCGTCGCTGAGGTATTTGTCCGCCATCAGGTGGAAGACCGGGCGGTGGGTGACGCCATCTTTTTCGTAAGTCGCCGACAGGTCAGGGCGCACACCCGGCTTGTCAAAGGCGGTCAGCTCGCCTGTGGTGCGGTCGATCACCAGCGGTTTTCCATCGGCGTCGCGCAGGAACAGGCCTTTCTCGGGGCCTTCGGCGGCATTCACCAGAACCGGCGCGTTGGTGTAGCGGCTGAGGTAATCAAGGTCGATCTTGCCCGCCTTCATCAGCACGTGGATCAGCGACAGGATGAACAGCCCATCGGTGCCCGGCGTGATCCCGACCCAATCATCGGCCACAGCGTTATATCCCGAACGGATCGGGTTCACCCCGATCACCCGCGCGCCGCGCTTTTTGATCTTGCCGATGCCCATCTTGATCGGGTTGCTGTCATGGTCCTCGGCCACGCCGAACAGCATGAACAGCTTGGTGTGATCCCAGTCGGGCTGACCGAATTCCCAGAACGCGCCACCCATGGTGTAGATGCCACCCGCCGCCATGTTGACGGAACAGAACCCGCCATGGGCCGCATAGTTGGGGGTGCCGAAATTTTGCGCCCAGAAGCTGGTGAAGCTTTGGCTTTGGTCGCGACCGGTAAAGAAGGCCAGTTTCTGCGGCGCGGTTTCGTGCAGCTCGTTCAGCCAGCCAACGGCAGTGCTGATCGCTTCGTCCCATTCGATCTCGCGAAACTCACCCGAGCCGCGCGGACCAACCCTGCGCAGCGGCTTGCGCAGCCGCGACGGCGCGTTGACCTGCATGATCCCGGCCGAGCCCTTGGCGCACAAAACGCCCTTGTTCACTGGATGGTCGCGGTTGCCTTCGATATAGGCGACCTTGCCGTCTTTCATATGAACGTTGATGCCACAGCGGCAGGCACACATGTAACAGGTGGTGCGCCGAACCTCGTCCGAGACTTTAGGGCTGGTGTCTATCTTCGGTTGCTGGATGGTCATCTGGCGTCCTTCTGTCGGGGCGGATCAGGTCAGGAAAGTTATTCCGGCTAGGATAATTCCTGCAATGAAAAGAGTTTCTAAGACGATCAGGGCAATGGCTGCGCCGCCGACCGACAAGATTTGTTTCAGGTTGGTCTTCATGCCGACCGCCGCGATGGCGATCAGCAGCAGCCACCGCGATGCCTGACTAAGCAGTTCAGTGATGAAAGGAGGGATCAGGCCAAATGAGCTGGCGGCAGCCAGAACAAGAAATCCAAGGACAAAGCCCGGAAGGATCGGGGGCCGTTTGCCGGTTTCATCCATTTCAGCAACGCCGCGAATGATCAGCGACGCGACCAGAACCACCGGGGCCAGCATCGCCACACGGATCAGTTTCACCAGCGTTGCGGTATCGCCGGTCTGTTCCGAGATCGAAAAGCCTGCGCCGACCACTTGCGCCACGTCGTGGATCGTACCGCCCAGAAACACGCCCCCTGCGACATCGCTCATGCCCAGAATGCGCACTAAGATCGGATAGGCGATCATCGCAATGGTCGATAGAACGGTGACGCCCAGAACGGTAAAAATCAGGCGCTCTTCGGATCGTTCATCCTTGGGTAGAATGGCGCTGATGGCCATCGCGGCAGAGGCCCCGCAAATCGCGACAGAACCGGCGGTCAGAAAGGCAAAGCGCCATTTGTGGCCAAAGAATCGGGCAACCAGAAGGCCAAAGCCAATTGTTGCTAGAACCCCGCCCACGACCAGAGCGATCAGGTCCCAGCCCAGCCCCATCATCAGCGTCATTGAAACCCGAACACCCAACAGCGCCACGCCCAGGCGTAGCAGGGATTTTGCGGCAAAGCCGATACCAGGGACGGTTTTACCCTCTTCCCCCAAAAAGCTAAGCGCAATGCCCAAAAGTAGAGCCATCAGCATGGCTGGCGTTGCGTAATGCTCAGACAGGAATTTGGCAGATACGGCAACGATGATCGCCACCAGAATGCCTGGGAAAAGGGTGCGGGCCTTTTGGGTGGCGTTTACACCGACAAGATTTGAAATCTGGGTCATGGCCAGCATTTATTCGACGGTCCTTCCTGACGCAGCGGCGTCATCGGCGAGTATGCCGCCGAAGTTATGCTGGTTCCGGATCAGCATGTCTCGGGCTCGGCATCGTCGTGCTGGGCCTGAACAGCGGTCACTGCAATCATGTGCAGAACATCATCTGCCGAACAGCCGCGTGACAGGTCGTTTGCTGGTTTCGCCAGTCCTTGCAGAACCGGCCCGATGGCCTCGGCCCCGCCAATACGCTGTGCGATCTTGTAGCCGAGGTTCCCGGCATCGAGATTCGGGAAGACAAACACGTTGGCTTGCCCCTTCAACGGCGAATCCTTGGCCTTTTTGCTGGCAACTTCGGGCACGTAGGCGGCGTCGAACTGCAGCTCTCCGTCGATCAGCAGATGCGGGCTTGCGGCTTTGGCGATCCGGGTGGCTTCGACCACCTTGGAAACTTTGGGATGGTTGGCGCTGCCGCCTGTGGAAAAGGACAGCATGGCAACACGGGGTTCTTGGCCGGTCAGTGCGTGGTACGACGCCGCCGATGCCTGCGCGATTTCGGCCAGTTCCCGTTCGTCGGGATCAACAACCAGACCGCAATCGGCAAAGATGTGAACACCCTGAACCGCGTGGTGGTCGCGGTCATAAATCATCAGAAAGAAGCTGGACACCATATGGGCGTCGGGCGCTTTGCCAATGATCTGCAAAGCGGCGCGCACAGTGTCCGAGGTGGTTTCAACCGCCCCTCCGACGGTGCCATCAGCCAGTCCCAGGTGGACCAGCATGGCGGCATAGTTCAGGCGGCTTCTGATCAGTTTCTGCGCGTTCTCTGGCGTCATGCCCTTGTGCTTGCGCAGCTCATAATAGGTCGTGGCGAACCGATCTGTATGGGGGGATGTCGCGGGGTCATGGATGGTAATCCCGTCCACATCGGATCCGCCTTTTTCCGCCAGCAAGGCGGTGATCTTGGCGTGATCGCCCACAAGGATGATATCGGCGGCATTTTCGGCACGCGCTTTCAGCGCACCTTCCACCACACGTGGATCATCGCCCTCAGCAAGGGCGATGATCTTTTTGGAACTGGTCGCAGCCCCAAGTATTTGGCGCAGGGGCTTCACGTAATTATGCTCCGGCCTGGGGCTTCATGTCCGCAGCGTCGATACCAGCGACCTCGACGGGCTTCTTCATCGCATCGCGGCGGAACGGGTCACCCAATTCCTGGTTGATCATCGCTTCGATCAGCGTGGTGATGCCGTTTTTCTGATCGATGATCGCCTGGTTCAGCGCCGCAGTCAGCTCGTCCTGTGTGCGCGCCTGAACGCCCTTCAGTCCACAAGCTTGCGCGATGCCCGCATAGGATACTTGCTGGTCCAGCTCTGTGCCCACGAAGTTGTCGTCAAACCACAGGGTCGAGTTACGCTTTTCCGCGCCCCACTGATAGTTGCGGAAAACGATCTGGGTTACAGCAGGCCATTCTTCGCGACCAATCGCCGTCAGCTCGTTCACTGCGATGCCGAATGCGCCGTCACCTGAGAAACCGACAACCGGAACATCGGGGCAGCCAATCTTGGCACCGATAACCGCTGGCAGGCCATAGCCGCAGGGGCCGAAAAGGCCAGGAGCCAGATATTTGCGACCCTCTTCAAACGACGGATACGCATTGCCGATGGCGCAGTTGTTGCCGATGTCGGACGAGATGATTGCCTCTGTCGGCAGCGCCGCCTGAATTGCGCGCCACGCCATGCGCGGGCTCATCCAGTCGGGCTTGGCGGCACGGGCGCGCTCGTTCCAGGTGGTGCCCGGATCGTCGTTCTCGTGGGTCAGCGAGCTCAGCTCTTGCGCCCAAGCAGATTTGGTGGTGGCGATGGTGTTTTTGCGATCTTCTCGACCTGCGTCACCAGCATGATCACCCAGACGGGCCAGTAGACCTTCGGCAACTTTCTTGGCATCGCCAACGATGCCAACCGTGACATCTTTGGTCAGGCCGATACGGTCAGGGTTCAAGTCAACCTGAATGATCTTGGCGTCGGTCGGCCAGTAGTTGATGCCGTAGCCGGGCAGGGTCGAGAACGGGTTCAGACGGGTGCCCAGAGCCAGTACGACGTCTGCTTTGGCGATCAGCTCCATACCAGCTTTCGAGCCGTTATAGCCCAAAGGACCGGCAAACAGCGGGTGCGAGCCGGGGAAGGCGTCGTTGTGCTGGTAGCCAACGCAGACCGGTGCGGTCAAACGTTCGGCCAGCTCGGCAGATGCGGGGATCGCGCCGGACAGAACAACGCCAGCGCCGTTCAGGATGACGGGAAACTTGGCTTCCGACAGAATGTCAGCCGCTTCCTGCAGTGCCTCGTCACCGCCTGCGGTGCGAGCGAATTCAACGATCTTCGGCAGCTCGATGTCGATAACCTGGGTCCACATATCGCGCGGGATGTTCATCTGAGCCGGTGCCGAGGCACGCTTGGCCTGCAGGATTACCCGGTTCAGAACTTCGGCGACACGCGACGGGTCACGCAGTTCTTCCTGATAAGCCACGCAGTCCGAGAACATGCGCATCTGCTCCATCTCCTGAAAACCGCCCTGACCGATGGTTTTGTTCGCGGCCTGTGGTGTGATCAGAAGTACTGGTGTGTGGTTCCAGTATGCGGTTTTAACAGCCGTTACAAAGTTGGTGATCCCAGGACCGTTTTGCGCGATCATCATCGACATCTTGCCGGTCGCGCGGGTGTAGCCGTCGGCCATCATGCCGCCGGACCCTTCGTGCGCACAGTCCCAGAACGAAATTCCGGCCTTCGGGAAAATATCCGAGATCGGCATCATGGCCGAGCCGATGATACCGAACGCATGTTCGATCCCGTGCATCTGCAACGTCTTAACGAATGCTTCTTCAGTCGTCATTTTCATGTGTGTGATCTCCGCGCATGTGTGGAATGGCCGGGCCCGGTGCCCCGCCTTTGCATACGGTTTTGACCTATGGGGGAGGGCTGCGTTAGGGCCAGATGGATTTGCGGAATATGTCCAGTATGGCGCTAACAGCCGCGTATGGCCTCTGCGATCAATTTCACACCCGGTTCGATACGGTCCTGCCGGATCGAGGAATAGCCGATACGGTAGAAATTCTTCGGCTGATCCGGCCCCGAAAAGAACGGCGCGCCGGGTTCGATATGAACGCTCTGGCCCTGCAGCGTGTGGGCCAGTTGCGTTGTGTCGACGTGTTCAGGGGCAGACATCCACAGGGATGATCCGCCCATGATGCCACGCCCGGCCACTGTCAGCCCGTGTTTGTCGATCGCTTGGTCCAAGGCCTCACGCCTGCGCGCCAAAGCCTTGGACATGCGCCTGATCTGCGCGTCGTAATGGCCCAATGACAGGAAATAGGCGGCGGTGCGCTGGATGTGCCCCGGCGGGTGGCGCAACACCAACGAACGCAGCGCCCGCGCCTCGCGGATGAAAGGTTCCGAGCCGACCATGTATCCCAGGCGCAATCCCGGAAATAGCGATTTTGAAAAGCTGCCGACATAGATCACGCGGCCATCGCGGTCCATTGACTTCAACGCCGGAGAGGGCGCGCCCAGAAAGGCCATTTCGAACTCATAATCGTCTTCGACCACCATTGCGTCCAGGTCGTGCGCGCGTTCCAGCAATTTGTGCCTGCGTTCAACGGGCATAGTTGCAGTGGTTGGGCTTTGGTGACTGGGCGTCGTAAAGATAACGTCGGCGGTGTCAGGCAATGTCTCAGGGGGCAGCCCGTCGCGGTCGACGGGTATCGGAGTCACGTCGCAATCCCAATGCTCTAGCAGGCTGCGCAGAGAGTAATAGCATGGGTCTTCGATCACCGCGGTGCGATTGTGGGTCAGCAAAATTCGTGAGGCCAGCCACAGTGCGTTCTGCGCGCCCATGGTGATCAGAATCTCTTCGGGGCGGGCGGCGATGCCGCGGCGGGGCAGGGTGTGACGGGCAATGAATTCGACCAGCAACGGATCATCCTGATCCACGTAATCGGTGGTGAGGGATTCGAAATCCTTGTGCCCAAGGGCGCGTACGGCACACAGGCGCCAGTTGGCGTGGTCAAAAAGATTGCGATCCGCTTGCCCGTAAATGAATGGATAGCGATAGCTGCGCCAGTCCCGTGGTTTCGACAGCATGTCCCCGCCCGAGAATCGGCGGGCCAGCGCAGCATCCCAATCCACGGTTTCGGCACCGCGCTGAAGGGGTGTGTATTTCGGCGGCACCGGTGCGTTTTGCGAGACGAAATAGCCCGAACGCCCCTTTGCCGTCAGATAATCATTGGCCAGCAGTTCGGTATAGGCCAGCGTCACCGTAATCCGGCTGACACCCAGATGGGCGGCCAGTTTGCGTGATGAGGGCAGCTTTTCCCCGACATGAAACCTGCCGGACAGTATGCCTTCGGCAATCATCTGCTGGATCTGCGCCTGCAGCGTACCTTGCCCGTTCAGCTCAAGAAAGAATGTGTCGACCGATATTGCCATGAGGTCTTATAGGGTGGACCTAAAAGATGAGCAATCTGGACTTATGACTTTTCCAAAAATTCCCGCGTTGCCGTGGTTGACGGTGGGTTTCAATTAACCTAAATAACTAGAAATCTAGTTTAATGGAGAATCGAATATGTGGGAAACTGCTGCAGCAGGATTTTCGGCCATGGGGTCCGAGGCCCGGTTGAAGGTTCTGAGAACTTTGGTCCGCGCCGGGCAGGCGGGCCTGACGGTTGGTGAAATTCAAGAGCGGACGGGAATAGCACCGTCAACCTTGGCGCATCACCTTCGGTTTTTGGCCGCTGGCGGTGTCGTGGAACAAGAGAAAGTCGGGCGCAGCACGATCAACCGTGCCTGCTATGACGAGTTGAGAAATCTGGCGCAGTTCATCCTTGCCGAATGCTGCGCGGACGAAGTGGGAAAGGCCGCGAACGATGGCTGAACTGACGCAAAATCCCAAAGTGCCCGTGAAAGCGCTTGATCTGATCAAAACCCCTTGGGCATTGATCGTTGCAATCCTGGCCGCCGTGGCTGTTCTGGACCCTGGTAATTGGGTTGAAGTCGTGACTTTTGCTGGTAAGGCGCTGATCCATACCGGCCAGTATATCCTGTTTGCCGTTTTGTTGCTGTCCTACCTCAAGGCGACCGGGGCCGAGGTGATGGTCGCGCGCGCCTTTGAAGGGCGCGAGACGCGGATGATCTTCCTTGCTGCGGTGTTTGGTGGATTGGCGCCGTTCTGTTCCTGTGAGGTCATCCCGTTCATTGCCGGATTGCTGGCGCTGGGTGCGCCCCTGTCTGCGGTGATGGCGTTCTGGCTCAGCTCTCCGTTGATTGACCCGCCAACCCTATTGATCACCGCCGGTGCGTTAGGATGGCCCTTTGCGATAGGCAAGGCGATTGCTGCGGTGGCGCTGGGTCTGTTCGGCGGTTTCGTTGTGCGCGGCCTGAAGCGCTCGGGCGCCTTTGCCCAACCGCTGCGCGACTACAAACCGGCCGGTTGCAGCGCTTGTGGTGGCCCAAAACAGGATGACAAACCGGTCTGGCGATTCTGGCAGGAAGCTGAGCGTCGTCAGCGGTTCCAGTCGGAATTCGTTCACAACGGGCTGTTCCTGCTGAAATGGCTGGCCCTGGCTTATGTGTTAGAGGCGCTGTTGGTCAGCTATGTTCCGGCCGATCTGATCGCCCGCGTGGTGGGGGGCGAAGGTGTCGTACCCATCGTGATCGCGGCGTTGGTCGGGATGCCTGCCTATCTGAATTCCTACGTCGCGCCGCCACTGCTAGCGGGGCTGACAGAACAGGGGATGAGTGCGGGGGCCGCGATGTCGTTCATGATCGCGGGTGCGGTCAGCTCGATCCCGGCGATGGCAGCGGTGTGGTCACTGGTCAAACCACGGGTCTTTGCCACCTATCTGGGTCTTGGGATTACCGGGGCGATCATTGCTGGTATTCTGTTTCAGATGATCTAAAGGAAAAACCGCCCGGAGATACCTCCGGGCGGTTTTGCTTATTGGTTGGCCTCGCACAGGCTCGGCAATTTGAACCTGTACCGTGCCTCTCCGCTGTTTACGTAGACACGTTTTTCGACACAGGCTGTGGTGCCTACTGTTCGTGCGACATGCTCTTTGGGTTCGTTGATGGAGGTGGCCGACCCATCCGGCAATTGAATCGAGGCTATGACACCGTTCTTCAAGTCACCGTTCACGGGGGTTGCCGACAGAACCGAAACGGTCAGGTACGAGTCATGTTCGTGCGCGCCGTTGTCATTGAAAACCAGCAATGCGGTAGCAATTGAGATGGTGCCGACGATTGCAACCGCCAACAAACCCCATGTCTTCAAAAAAGCATAGATTGATACGGCGCGGTGCGGGCCAAAGATTTTGGACAGGATGGTCAGCATGGAATCCCTGCGGGAAAAAAGCCCCTGCCTGTTCGGACTGGGGCCATCTGTGCCTTAGGGGCGCAGATCGTCTTCGTCTTCATCCTCGGCCCCGCCTTTGGGCAGGTTGAAGAAGCTGTCGGCGTCGATGACCGGCTCTTCTTCTTTCTCTTCCACAGGCTCGTCTGACAGCGAGAAGGTTTCCAGACCTTCGATGGCGGTTGGGATCTTGGGTGCTGCGTCCATTTCCAGCGATTGTTCGGTCGAAACCAGCTTGCGGCGTTCGTCATCGCTCATGACGCCACCTTCGGCTGCCTTCTTGGCCGCGGCTTTCTGAACGATGGCGTCCAGCTCGGATTGCTTGCACAAGCCCAGCGCAACCGGGTCGATCGGTTGCATGTTCGAAATGTTCCAGTGGGTGCGCTCGCGGATCGATTGTATGGTCGGCTTGGTGGTGCCGACCAGCTTGGCGATCTGACCGTCGCTAAGCTCGGGGTGGAACTTTACCAGCCACAGGATCGAGTTCGGACGGTCCTGCCGTTTGGACAGCGGGGTATAGCGCGGACCACGACGTTTTTCTTCACCGCTGGCAGCGGGGTTGAACTTGAGCTTCAGCTTATGCAGCGGATTACCCTGCGCCGAGTCGATCTCATCCTGGGTCAGCTGGTTGTTTGCGATGGGGTCGAACCCTTTCACGCCCGCGGCTACGTCGCCATCGGCGATGCCTTGCACTTCCAACTCGTGCATGCCCACGAAATCCGCGATCTGCTTGAAGCTGATCGTGGTGTTGTCCACCAGCCATACGGCTGTTGCCTTGGCCATAAGCGGTTTTGCCATCAGCCCGTCTCCTATAAATACATCTATCCCGTCGCCGGAATTCGGCGGCCCCGTGGCTTTGGGGCAGGTTTCCGTTGTCGGGGAACTTGGGGCCTATATAGTCGCGGCAAGGCAAGAAGGGAAGAGGCGAATGCGCTGGGTGATTTTGTGGGTCTTGAGCGCGGTCGCCGCACTGGCAGACGGAGAGAAGGCTGGCGAGTTCGACTACTACGTTCTGTCGCTGAGCTGGTCGCCCAACTGGTGCGCCCGCGAAGGCGATGCGCGTGGATCAGACCAATGCGATGCGCGCCATGATCACGGTTGGATATTGCATGGGTTGTGGCCGCAATATCACCAGGGTTGGCCAGCGTTCTGTCGCACGGCTGAGGCACCGCCAACGCGCCGCATGACACGCGAAATGACGGATATTCAGGGCTCTTCGGGTTTGGCGTGGCACCAGTGGAAAAAGCACGGAACCTGTTCGGGGCTGTCCGCGCCGGACTATTTCGCGCTGTCTCGGCAGGCTTATGACGGAGTCGTGCGTCCGCAAGTGTTCCGTCAATTGGAGACATCGGTCAAGTTACCCGCCTCGGTGGTCGAAGAGGCGTTTTTGAAGGCCAATCCCGGTTTAGAGCGGGACATGATCACAATCACCTGCAAGCAGGGCTATATTGAAGAGGTCCGTCTGTGCCTGTCGCGCGACCTTAATCCGGTGCCTTGTGGTCGCGACGTTATCCGCGATTGCACAGCCAAAGACGCGCTGTTCGATCCGATTCGTTAGAGCTTCCGGTTCTGGCAGTCACGGGCATAGTCCAGCGCTTTGGCGGTGCCCTTGAGATCAATTGCCATCACCACTTCGCCTGCCGGGTTATAGACGGTCATGGTTTTGTTCTGCGCGATGGCGTTAACGAAACTGCGGTCGGTGAAGAACACTGTCGCGCCCGGCACGTCACGCTGATTGAAGCCGATGGCAGTGGCATCAAAGCTTTTACCATCGAGTTCGAAGCGGATTGGGTAACTCTTACCCTGCTCAATATCGCCCCAGGCCTTGTTGTAGACGGCGAAATACCCGCGATTGTCCAACGCGTCATAGCCGATACGCACCACCGAGAGGTCTTGATAGATCGTCTGGATCAGACACCCATTGCCCAGCGCGGGGTCCATCATGATGTTCCAGCCTTCGACAAAGCCTTTGTCGATGAGTTCCTGCGACCAAGCTGCAGTTGCGGTGAAGGCGGCGATTGTGAGGGCGAGAAGGCGGGTCATCAAACAACTCTCAAACTAATAGGGTTCTATTGACGTTATTAATTTTTTATTGAATTACAAAGGTATAACTTCTTTGTAAGAAATTACAGTGACTTGGAGCCGATGAAGCTGTTGCTCACCGCGCTATTCAGCGTTTTCGCATACTCTATGACTTCTCTATTCCTGTTCGGAGGTGTTTTTCAGCCAATAGCATTTATTACGATTTGGAACGGTCGATTGGGTGCCCCATTTTGGTTGGCTTTTGTGTTTCTCGGCGGTTTTTTTGGTTTTTTTGTTGGTGCGTTCTTAAGTAAGCTTGGTTTCAAGTCCCAAGTGACCCTGCCGGTGTTTATTGTCATGGCTATGAGCCTTTCAGGCGTGTTTGTCGGGTCGTATACAAGCTTTCTACGTGCCCGAGAAATCAATGCCTTCGGTACGGACGTAGAGTTTAGGAATTCGTTCTTTCAAACGCTTCGAAATGCGCCAAGAGAATTTCAGTTCTATTTACATGCAGCAGCCCTAAAAGACTGCGTTCCATATGCTTGGAGTTATCGGAGCATGTCATTTTATCAACTGCCGAACAACGTCGCGGTCAATGTTCTGCCGTATGAATGGTTGGCGCAATGCAATATCACCAGAAATTAGCTTGAGCACTTGTCAAACGGAACACCTGACAAGATCAAAGCTCTTTCCGCGCCCTCAACGCAGCCGTGATCGTCCCGTCATCCAGATAATCCAGCTCTCCGCCAATCGGCACGCCTTGCGCCAGCGAGGTCAGGCGGACCTGTCCTTCCAACTGATCGGCAATATAATGGGCGGTGGTCTGACCGTCGACGGTGGCGTTCAGGGCGAGAATGATCTCGGTGATCCCTTCGGCTGTCACGCGGTCCTTGAGGCGAGGAATGCGAAGTTCGTCCGGGCCGACACCGTCCAGTGCCGACAACGTGCCGCCCAGAACGTGATAACGGCCCTTGAATACGCCTGCGCGTTCCATTGCCCACAGGTCGGCCACGTCTTCGACCACGCACAGCTCCCCGGTCGCGCGGTCCTCGCTGTCGCAGATGTCACAGATATCGGTGGTGCCGACGTTGCCGCAGTTCAGGCATTCGCGGGCGGTGATGGCAACCTGCTGCATGGCGTCCGACAGTGGTTTCAGCAGCAGAGCGCGCTTGCGGATCAAGTGCAACACCGCGCGGCGGGCCGAGCGGGGGCCGAGGCCCGGCAGCTTGGCCATCAGATCAATCAGGTTGTCGATATCGCTGTTCGAACTCACCGAGGGCGCTCCTGCAAATGGGCCGGGCAGGGGCGCCCGGCCGATGATCCGTCGGGAGGGTGTATCAGAACGGCAGCTTGATGTCTGCGGGCAGGCCCATGCTTTCGGTCAGCTTCGCCATTTCGGCCTGTGCGCGTTCAGTCGCTTTGGTTTGTGCGTCCTTGATGGCGGCCAGGATCAAGTCCTCGACCACTTCCTTGTCGTCGCCGTTAAAGATCGATGGGTCGATGTCCAGACCTTTCAGCTCACCTTTTGCGGTGGCGGTGGCCTTCACCAGTCCTGCACCGGATTCGCCAACGACCATCATGTTGTTCAGCTCTTCCTGCATGTCGGTCATCTTGGCCTGCAAGTCCTGCGCGGATTTCATCATCTTGGCCATGTCGCCCAGACCGCCGAGTCCTTTGAGCATCGGTATTCTCCTGTGTATCGCTTTGTCGCCTAAATACGGGCGGTACCCGTGTGGCACAAGGGGGTGGGGTTGCTCCCGCCCGTCGTCAAGGTCTTTGAAAGACCTTTCCTCCCGTTGGGCCCAGCAGCGCGGGCAAAGCCCGCGCTGCTGGGCCCTAGGCCGCTCAGGGCGATCGGCGTCAGCCGATGGCCCGTGGCGGGCGCGGGAGGATTTCGGGGGTGTGTGTTGAAGTGGCTCAGTCTTCCTCGAACGGGTCCCATTCGTCTTCGACCTCGGGCAGGGCTTCGGTTTCGACCTTGGCTGCGCGTTGCTCTGGCGTTTCGATGCTTTTGATCCGCGCCTTCGGGAACTGGGCCAGAACCGCCTGCACCAGCGGGTGTTCGCGGGCTTCTGCCTTCAGTGCTTCCTCAGCCGCGTTTTCCTTTTCATAGATCGTCTCGCCGCCGCCTTCGTTGACGACAGTGACTGCCCAGCGGTTACCGGTCCATCGCTGCAGGGCGGTCCCCAGACGTTGCGCCAACTGGGCCGAGGCACGCTGGGTCGGTTGGAATTCGATACGCCCGGGTTGATAGGCTGCAAGCCGCAAAGACCGCTTGACCTCATCCAGAAGCACGCCGTCCCGGTTTGCGCGGATCAGTTCGACCACATGATCGAAGGTCGGATAGCGTGCCAGGGCAGCCTGCACATCCTGCGCCAACGCCGCGCTGGGTGCGCCGCCGCCCCCACCATGGGCGGGAGCTGCATAAGAAGATGCCACCGGCGCTTGCGTCTGAACCGCGGCATGCGATGGCGCCGGTATCCCGCCACCGGGTCCGCCATTTGGCGGTGGGGGCGTGTCTTGCAGACGTTTGATCAACTCTTCCGGGCTGGGCAGGTCGGCCACATGGGTCAGTCGGATCACCGCCATTTCAGCTGCCATCATGGCATTCGGGGCCGCCGAGACCTCTTCGAGCGCTTTAAGCAACATCTGCCACATCCGGGTCAGGACGCGCATCGGCAGGGTCTCGGCCATTTGTTGACCACGCGCGCGTTCGTCCGGGGATACGGTGGGATCATTGGCTGCGTCTGGCGTGATTTTAACCACAGAGACCCAATGGGTGATCTCGGCCAGATCGCGTAGCACGGCCAACGGATCGGCTCCTTCGGCATATTGCCCGCCCAACTCGGTCAGTGCGCCTGCAGCGTCCCCGCGCAGGATCATGTCCATCAGGTCCAGTACCCGACCGCGATCAGCCAGGCCCAGCATCGCGCGGACCTGATCGGCGCTGGTTTCACCCGCACCGTGCGAGATCGCCTGATCCAGCAGCGAGGTCGCGTCCCGGGCCGAACCCTCGGCTGCACGGGTGATCAGCGCCAGCGCGTCATCCGCGATCTGAGCGTTTTCCGCCGCCGCAATCTTGCCGAGCAGGCCGATCATGTCCTCGGGTTCTATCCGGCGCAGGTCGAACCGTTGGCAGCGCGACAGAACCGTCACTGGCACTTTACGAATCTCGGTGGTGGCAAAGATGAACTTCACATGCTCGGGCGGTTCTTCAAGCGTCTTGAGCAGCGCGTTGAACGCGCTGGTCGACAGCATGTGGACCTCGTCGATGATATAGATTTTGTAGCGCGCGCTGGCGGCGCGATAGCGGACACTGTCGATGATCTCGCGGATATCGTTCACACCAGTACGGCTGGCGGCGTCCATCTCCATCACGTCAACGTGGCGGCCTTCCATAATGGCCACGCAATGTTCGCATTGGCCGCAGGGCTCGATCGTTGGTTTGCCGTCACCATCGGGGCCGATGCAGTTCATGCCCTTGGCGATGATCCGTGCCGTGGTGGTTTTGCCGGTGCCGCGAATGCCGGTCATGATGAAAGCCTGCGCGATCCGGTCGGCCTCGAACGCATTTTTCAGCGTGCGCACCATTGCGTCCTGACCGACGAGATCGGCAAAGGTTTCCGGGCGGTATTTGCGGGCAAGAACCTGATAGGCGGGGCTGGGCGTGTCGTTCATATCTGCTCTGTCGGATTCGGGTTCCGATGCAGCGTAGAGACCCCTGCCGCCCGCGTCCACAGCAGGCTTGGGTGAATTTCGGTTTGCAGCACAATTTGCACGCCTTAGAAGCGAGTATCAGGGAGGGTCCGTAGTGAGCCAGTTCGCACTTCATTCAGTTCAGATTGGAAACGGCACCGTTGCCTTGTCGCCCCTTCCGGGGCGCGGTGGCGGGTATACGCGGGACTTGGGAACGATCTGCGACTGGCAGCCGGATCTTGTGATCTCGATGACCACCGAGGTCGAAATACTGCAAGAGGGCGCAAGTGGGCTTGGCGAAGACCTGCACGCACTCAATATCGAATGGGTGCATCTGCCGGTAGCGGATTTCGGTACGCCGCCTCCTGAGGTTGACGCGGCGTGGGGCAGTGTCAGCCCTGCGGCGACTGATATTCTGTCCCGCGGGGGGCGGGTGCTGGTGCATTGCCGGGGCGGCTGTGGCCGGTCCGGGATGATCGTGCTGCGCCTTATGGTCGAGCATGGCGAAGACCCCGAGACAGCGTTGACCCGTTTGCGGGCGGTGCGGTCCTGCGCCGTCGAGACCGGCGGCCAGATGGAATGGGCCGCCCTTGGGCGGACGCGCGACTAGATCAGAGCGCCACCTGTCGTTCTGCCTGTGCTACCGGGTTGGGCGGGATCGCTGTGACCTCAAGCATGGCGCAGGGTGGGGTGGTTAGCATGCCTGTGGGGCGCATGGTCACATCCGGGCCGAACATCATATCTGCGTAAGCATCCAGCGACTCGAGGGGCGCATCCTCGCTTGTTCCACAAAAGACCCGGATCAGGTCTTTTTGCGCGCGAAACCGTGCGCTGCATCCTTGCGTGCAATAGACCAGCTCAGTGCTGCCGTCGAACTCAAAATCAAACGTCGTCGCAGGAACGGCCGCGTCCATCGCCTGCACGATCGCGCGCGCCATCTGTGCCAGCGCCGGACAGGTTTTTCCGGTGCGTTGGCAAACGGTTGCGGAATACTGGTTCGTCTTTGTCTTCCAGATCATATTGCGCCCTCCGCGCGTGGAACGGGGGCATGGATCAGGTGTGACAGCGTGCTGACGACCTGCCCGGACACCCCGCCCGAGTTTCGGTTTCTTGTTCGATGGCAGGTCTCCTGACTTGCGGGTCGTTGCGTTGCCGACCTTCCCAGCCTTGCGGCCAGTGGTGTTTCGGCATTGCTCACCGCTTACAGTTGCGGGGGCAGTCGCGGCCTTGGTTCGTTCCGGTATTCCGGGCAGAACCGCACCGTGTTCCCTTTTCATCCCGCCCCGGGGACCGGGGACGAGAACCATCACCCAATCGCTAGCGGGTAGGGGTGGCCTGAGTCAAGCCGCCTTTTGGTGGGGCAAAGTGGACGCGTGGTCATGCGGAAACAGGATTGACTTAGGGTGGCAAAAGATGCCGTTTGGGGTGGTGAACTAATCGGTTCAGATTGAGGGCGCCATGCTGGATACCGCACAAGCTGTTTTAACCGAGGATTTTCAGTTTCCTTCTGGTTCGACCCAACTGTCGGCTCGGCTGTACCTGCCGGTGGCCGAACCTGGGATCGCCGTGGTGATCCACAGCGCCACCGGAGTGCCGCGCGACTATTATCAGCATTTCGCACGCTGGTTGGCTGCGGAACATGGCATGGCCTGTCTGACCTATGATTACAGCGATTTCGGTCAATCGCAGAGCAGGCCATTGAAGTCAGCTCAGGCCACGATGGCGGATTGGGCGCTGATCGACATGCCTGCGGCTCGGGCCGAGATGCGCAGGCGATACCCCGACGCGCAGCACTGGAGCATCGGCCATTCCGTCGGCGGTATGCTGGGGCCGATTCAACCCGATATTGATCAGATCGACCGTATGATCTGCGTCTGCGCCGGGCCGGTGACTGTGTCGGACCATCCCTGGCCTTATCGGGCGTTGGCTTTGCTGTTTTGGTACGGACACGCGCCCCTGGCCGTAAAAGCGCTGGGTTACCTGCCGGGCAAGGCACTGGGATTCGGATCGAACCTGCCTGCCAGCGTCTATTGGCAGTGGCGCCGCTGGTGTACTGCGCCGCGCAACTACCTGCCCGAAATTGGCGTGTCCTTGCCCGAGGCCCGCTGGGCACAGTCAGACACACCAGTGGATCTGTTCAGCTTTGAGGATGACGATCTGGTGCCAAAGAACGCGGTCTGGCGGCTGGCTGATCTGTACGGGCCCAACGCACACCGCCATTTGTTGTCTCCGGGCGAGTTCGGCCTGTCCAAGGTTGGCCATATCGGTGCATTTGCCCGACGCAACGCGGCGGTCTGGCCACGGCTGATTGCCTAGGCCTGTTCGCAACAATTCAATGTCGGGAGTTTAAGTGAGAGGTTGGACATCGACCCAAGCGGGGCTCGTTGTGGCTGCTTCCTTCCGGACCTGACCAGGTTGGCGAGGCGCTCGCCCGCGCCAACCTCTCGGGGTCTGATATAGGCAACGGGCGCTGGAAACACAACCCGTCAGAGCGTCAAACGGAACAGCAAAAAGCCCTCATCGTCTTCTCCGACGACGTGAGGGTCATATTCTTCAAGCTCGGCAATGTGGGTTTGTGCCTTCGGACCGGTTCTTAACAGCGCAGTCGCGCCCTGCATCGGGGCAAAGCCAAATGGATAGGGCGCATACTGCAAGGGATCTTGCGGCAGTGCGCCGGACAGATAGTCCTGCAAGACGCGCTGAACAGGCAGGTTCGGCAGCGCGATGGGCTCGGCCTGATCAACAAAGGGAAAGTGACCCCCGCCATTGGCACGGTAATTGTTCAGCGCGACGACGAACCGTTGATCGGCCGCCATCGGTTGGCCGTCAAAGCGAATGTTGCGAATGCGCCGGTTGACGGGGTCGATCAAGTGACCGCTAGCGTCGAACCGAGCCGGTTGAGAGAGATCAAATTGATAAGTAAGCCCCTGTATAATATCAAAATTATGCCCCGCCCTGTTGATGTCGACCAATGTGGTCTGATGTCCCGGCGTAATCTGGTTGAACACGCCTGCAGACATCTCAAGCCAGTCGCTGATCTGCTCTCCGGTGACAACTACCGCCTGCAGCTCATTGGGAAACGCATACATGTCGTTGACATGGCGCAGGCATATCTGGCCGGGCGGGACGTCGGTGAAAAACCGGGGGCCGGCACGCCCCCCGAACTTTGAAGGCGCGGTCGCGGACAGAACAGGAAAATCCGCAAATGACGTGTCCTGCAGATAGGGCCGCAGGGCTGCTGCCTGGGCCGCGGCGGTCAGAACCAAACCTCTGTCCGGGGCGCAAAAACTGAAATAGCTGTGCAAATGCTTATCGGTCTGGCCAACGGGTTGCGCCGTGCGCCGCCGAGTTTCCGAATGGCCCCGGGCGAAAAGGCGCGCCAAAACAGGGTCTTCCTGGATAGGCTTGGGTGAGCCGTCGGGTTTGGTTGGGCATATCGACCGCAGACTGACGCGATGATCCTGAACGGTCCAATGGCCATTTCCCGCCCTGTCCAATGTCAGGTCGATCACCCCCAGAAATGACCCGGACGCACCGGGCATGACCACCGGCTTTCCGTGAACCAGACCCCGATTTGCATCGACGTGCTCAATCCCGTCATGTGCGTTTCCGGGCAGTGTCAGATGTGAATGCCCGGCAATCAGCGCATCAATTCCTTCGATACCGGCCAGCGGGATGACGGCATTTTCCAAACCCGTTTCCGGTTCTGCCGACCCTATCCCTGTATGCGCCAATGCAAGGATCAAATCGCAACCCTGCGCTTTCAGATTCGTCACTTTTTGTGCGGCGCAGGTCAGGATATCTTCGATGACGACCTTGCCTTGCAGCAAGTGTGCTTCCCATTTGGCTGTCTGCGGTGGCAGGACTGAGAACGCACCAATTTTCAGCGTAACATGTTGATCATAAAATTTTATTTTTCGATTCAAAATCGCATGATCTTGCCAGCAGGAGGGGGCGTCTTGTCGGTGTGCATTGCTGCAAATCACCGGGCACGCAGCATCTGCAATCACACGGCCCAGCGTTTCCAGTCCAAAGCCGAAATCATGATTTCCGAGCCCGATTGCGTCATAAGCCAGCTCGGAAAATGCCTGCATCAGGATGTGTGGTGCGTTTTCGGATTGAACCGCCCATTCCCCCAGTGGCGTGCCTTGCAGTGAATCTCCGTTGTCGCACAGAACCACCAGAGCACCCTGCGCTTCGGCCTCGGACCTGGCTGCGCGGATCAGGCTGGCGGTGCGGGTAAAGCCGATTGAGGGGTCGGGGGTGTCCGAATAATAATCGAAGCCGCATAGATTCATATGCAGATCGGATGTTGCCAGAACCCGTATCTTCAGTGGCGCGCGGGACGGGAGAAGGGGATGTGTCAAATTTCTACTTCTGGCGGTTATATGCTAATCATTTTCTCCAAAAAGTATACTAAATGCAACTTGCATAGCGTGCTTTTAGTCAATTGACGGCTTCAAGTTTTCGGGTGGTGCGAATTGGCATTGCAACATTGGCATTGCAACAAAAGGGCAGCCGTGGCAGCCCTGTGCCGACGACCCAAGGGAAATCCTATGAAACACGCGGAACTGGTGACATTTGGCAGCTCGGGCCTTGATCGCGCGGCGCATATTCGAGGGAATGCAGACCATTTGGCGCAGGTGCGCGCGCATCCGCAAGCGACCTGCCTGTTGCTGTGGCGTGGTAAGCCGCTGGTTCAGGGGGAAGCACTGGACCGCCTGGGGTTGATTCCCATGACCCACGGACTGGTACAAAACGGCCCGGGCGGTAGTATTGAAGAACCTGTATTTCTGGGACTTTCAGACGGTGATCCGGTTTTTGCGCTGGATATCTCGGGCTGGTCCCCCGAGGGGCTGGACATGTCGCAGGTCGGTGCCTTTATCGACCCGTCGGAACAGCAGCACCCGGACCTGCCAACAGGCCATGTCTTTGCTGAGTTGCGCCGGATCATGACCCGACTGTCTGCCCGCGATGCGGAATTGGCTGCGGCCGCCAAGGCCGTTATTGGCTGGCACGAAACGCATCGGTTCTGTGCCCGTTGTGGCGCACCCAGCGAAGTATCCCAAGCTGGATGGCAGCGCAGTTGCGCCGAATGCGGTGGGCAGCATTTTCCGCGCACCGATCCGGTGGTCATTATGCTGATCACCCATGGGGATTCGGTTTTGATGGGGCGATCACCGGGCTGGCCCGAAGGGATGTATTCCCTGCTGGCTGGATTTGTCGAACCCGGAGAAACGCTTGAGGCAGCGGTTCGACGTGAGGTGATGGAAGAGGCAGGCGTGCCGGTTGGCCCGGTCAGCTATCTATCCAGCCAACCCTGGCCATTCCCGGCCTCGCTGATGTTTGGTTGCGCGGGTGAGGCGTTGTCGCGCGAGATCACCATTGATCCGGTGGAAATCGAAGATGCAATGTGGGTCAGCAAGCCCGAGATGATGCAGGCCTTTGCCGGGGAACACCCGGTCCTGCTGCCAGCTCGCAAGGGGGCCATTGCGCATTTCCTGCTGCAAAACTGGCTTGCGGATACGCTGGACTGACAAAATACTAGGCCAATAGACAAGAGACCCACGAACCATCATGCAGTTTACAGCACGCGAAGATATCGAAGCCCCGATCAATGCGGTGTTCGAAATGGTCGCTGACTTTGAGCGGTTCGAACGCATGGCCATGCGCCGGGGGATCGAAGTAAGGCGCATGTCGGGTCATATGGGTGTTGTGCCCGGTACGCAGTGGGAAACCGAGTTCAACCTGCGTGGCAAGCCCCGCCATGTTGCGATTGAGATGGCTGAATGCGACCCGCCTGCCTTGATGCGGTTTCAGGCAGCAAGCAAGGGCATGAACGGGACAACAACTGTCGAGTTTCTGGCCTTGTCGCAGCGCCGCACCCGCTTGAGTGTCGAGATGGCGCTGGCGGCGAAAACTCTGCCGGCCCGGTTGTTGCTGCAGTCACTGAGACTGGGCCAGTCGCGGTTCCGACGACAATTCCAACTGCGGCTCAGCGAGTTCGCGCGCGAGATGGAAGAACGCCATCTGCACGGTTCCTGACAGGAGGCAAATGGACAATCTGATCATCCGACAGGCCGGTTTGGACGACGTCCAAGGCATTTCAGACGTGTTGCATGAAATCACTGCTGCCGGAAAACGCACAAGACCGAGTGACCCGGGCTTTGTACTGACGAACTATGTCGGGCACCCGGATCAGTTGACATGTGACTTGGCACTCAGCGAAAATCGAATTTTGGGGTTCCAGTCCATGAAACGGGCGGTCGCAGCCAATCCTTACGGAGTACAAGTCGGCTGGGGAATCATCGGTACCCACATTCGACCCTCGGCCGCGCGTTGCGGGGTGGGGCGGGCCTTGTTTCAGGCGACACTGAAGGTTGCCAAAGAGCAGGGCATTCCCGCCATCGACGCCACCATTGCGGCAAGTAACGCCGAAGGTTTGGCCTATTACGCCGCAATGGGGTTTATCGATTACAGATCACACGAAGGGGCTGTGTGCAAAGCCTACACAGTTGGATGAAACCAGGCGCTTACCCGCGCGAATGCGCTGCGGGGTAGACGCCCAGTACTTCGACATTGGTGGTGAAATGCTCCAGCTCTTCCATGGCCAGCTGCACGTTGCGGTCTTCGGGGTGTCCGACGATATCGGCATAAAACTGGGTCGCGGTGAATGACCCGTCGACCATATAGCTTTCCAGCTTGGTCATGTTGATACCGTTGGTGGCAAACCCGCCCATCGCTTTGTACAGCGCAGCCGGAATGTTGCGCACCTGAAACACGAAGCTGGTGATCATGCCATGCGGGCCGCGTCGGGACATGTCCGCCTGCCGCGACATCACCAGGAACCGCGTGGTGTTGTTGTCCTGATCTTCGATGTGACGGGCCAGCACGTTCAGCCCATAGATTTCGCCCGCCAGCTCACTGGCCAGGGCCGCAGAATGCAAATCACCTTGCTCCGAGACCTCACGCGCGGCGCGCGCGTTGTCGGGGCTGACGCGGCCGCGAATGTCATGTTCTTTCAGAAAGCCTGCGCATTGCGGCAGTAGAACCAAATGCGAATGCGCCTCGGTGATATCTTCAAGCGTTGCCCCGGGGACAGCTAGCAGATTGATGTGCACGCGTACGAAGGCCTCATCAATGATGTGCAGCCCACTATGGGGCAGCAGGCGGTGAATATCGGCCACCCGGCCATAGGTGGTGTTTTCGACCGGCAGCATCGCCAGATCAGCTTCGCCTGACCGAACCGATTCGATCACATCTTCGAAAGTACGGCAGGGCAGGGCCTCCATATCGGGGCGTGCATTGCGGCAGGCCTCGTGGCTATAGGCGCCTGGTTCTCCCTGAAATGCGATACGATTGCTCATTTGGACGATTCCGTGCAACAAGTTGGTGAATTGGGCGTTTAGTCGCGGTGTCTATACCTTGCCTCTTGCAAGGGGAAGCCTTAGACACCCCGCAGACAGCTGAAATGGACTCGCGATCAATGTTCGACACGATGACAGTTACCAAGGCCGCCGCAGGCCTGTTTGGCACCTTCCTGGTGCTTCTTCTGGCCAAATGGGGTGCCGAAGTTCTTTACCATGCGGATGGGCATGGCGAGACAGCCTCTTACATTATCGAAACCGAAAGCGCTGGTGAAAGCGCCGACGGTGAAGAAGTGGTCTTCGAAGATATGCTGGCCGCCGCCGATCCGGAAAAAGGCGCCCGTGTCTTCCGTAAATGCACCGCCTGCCACAAGCTGGAGGACGGCGCAAACGGTACCGGCCCCTACTTGTACGGTGTCGTAGATCGCCCGGTTGCATCTGCCAACGGCTTCACCGGCTATTCAGCCTCGATGCAGGCCCATGGCGGCAATTGGACTCCCGAAGCGCTGGATGCGTTCCTCGAGCGCCCAAGTGCTTACATCTCGGGTACTTCGATGAGCTTTGCCGGTCTGAAGAAACCGCAAGAGCGCGCCGATCTGATCGCGTATCTGCAGACCATCGGCAACTGATCCTTTGATCAAAGCATGATTTTCAAAGCCGCTGCCTCGCGCAGCGGCTTTTTTTTGCCTAAGAAAAACTTCACAAAGTGTTCACGCATTCTAAACTTGAACCTGACAGTGCTGGTCATTTAGCTGGCGCGAACAAGATAAAAGACACAACGACCCAGAGGATGAGCAAAATGATATCCAATCGACTTACTGCACAGGCGCGCTCGGTGGATATTAAGGGTTGGTCGCACGCTTTGATGTTCGGGTTGATTGTGGTCATGCTGACATCGGCTCAACTTTTTGCGGAAGAAAAGGTAATCAAAAGCCACGGATTCTCGGAATTCGGCGATCTGAAATACCCCGAAGGTTTTGCTCATTTCGACTATGTGAACCCCGACGCTCCGCGCGGGGGAGAGCTATCTTATGCGGCGCAGGGCACGTTCTCTAGCTTAAACCCGTTTACGCGGAAAGGGCGCGCGGGTGCGCGGTCTGCTGACCAATACGAAACCCTGCTGGTTCCATCCTATGATGAGCCCGCGGCCTATTACGGGTTGTTGGCCGAAAGCCTGGAATACCCGGAAAGTCAGGATTGGGTTATTTTCAACATGCGGCCCGAGGCCCGGTTTTCCGACGGCAGCCCCGTGACCGCCGAGGATGTTGTGTTTTCCCACAATCTGCTGCTGGATCAGGGGCTGAAATCTTATGCAGATGCGGTGCGCAAACGTATCCCACGCGCCGAGGCACTGGATGAGCATAGGGTCAAATTCTATTTCGCACCGGATATCTCGCGCCGGGCATTGATCTCGCAGGTGGGCGGAACGCCGGTGTTTTCCAAAGCCTGGTTCGAAGCAGACCCGGAAAACCGGCGTCTGGATGAACCGCGTTTGGTTCAGGGGGTTGGATCGGCCCCCTATGTTCTGGACAGCTATGACATCAACCGGCGCATTATTTACAAGCGCAACCCCGATTATTGGGGCGATCACGTGAACGTAAACGTGGGTCGCAACAACTATGACACCATCCGGATCGAGTACTTCAGTGACTCGATTGCCGCGATGGAGGGATTCAAGGCAGGCACGTTCACGTTGCGGCAGGAAAACAACTCTAAAAGCTGGGCGACCGCCTATGATTTTCCGGCCATTGCGAACGGCTGGGTCATTCGGGACGAGTTGGCGAATGGAAACGTGCCATCTGCGTCGGGCTTCATCATGAATCTTGATCGCCCACAGTTGCAGGATCCGCGTGTTCGCGAAGCCATCCAGCTTGGTTATAATTTCGAATGGACCAACGAAAGCCTGCAATACGGGTTGTTCCAACAGCGCAGTTCGTTCTGGGAAGGCACGCACCTTGAGGCGACTGGCCTGCCCGAAGGGCGTGAATTGGAGGTGCTGCAAAGCCTCGGCGATGCGTTGGACCCGGACGTTCTGACCGAGGAACCGGTCAGCGCCCATGAATCGCGCCCGGCGCGTCAGAACGACCGTCGCAACCTGCGCGCGGCGATGAAGCTGTTGGACGAGGCCGGTTGGCTGGTTGGTGATGACGGCATTCGCCGGAACGAAAAGGGCGAAGTGTTGTCGATCGAGTTTTTGTCGGACCAGCCGACGCTGGACCGCATTGTTCAGCCCTTTGTCGACAACCTGCGGGCAATGGGTATCGACGCGCTGTATAACCGGGTGGACAATGCCCAGTTCACGCTGCGCCGCCGGGATCGGGATTTTGACATGATCGTCGGCGGGTATCCGAAATCACTGCAGCCTTCGACTGGTCTGTATCAGCAATTCGGGACCGAGGCGGCCTCGTATTCCGTATTCAACCCGTCGGGTGCGCATGGTCCCGATATTGAACCATTGATCGACAACATCGTTGCCGCCACCGAAAGCGAGGAGCTTTTCGCCAATGTCCGCGCGTTGGACCGTGTTCTGAGGGCTAAGCGGATCATGGTTCCGACATGGTATCTGGGCAAATATTGGGTCGCGTATTGGGACATGTACGAATACCCGGAAAACCTGCCACCCTATGCGTTGGGCGTGGAAGACCTGTGGTGGATCAACGCCGAGAAAGAAGCCGAGTTGAAATCCTCGGGCGCGTTGAGGTAATCCGCCCCCATGGGAGCATATATTCTAAGACGCCTGTTGCTGGTCATCCCCACATTGCTTGGGATCATGATCGTCAATTTCACGCTGGTTCAGTTTGTCCCCGGTGGTCCGATTGAACAGATGATCGCCCAGATGCAAGGGGGCGGTGACGTGTTCGAAGGCATCGCAGGCGGCGGCAGCGATATCGAGCAGCAAACCAGCAGCGTGAATGACCGCTATATCGGCGCGCGCGGATTGCCGCCCGAATTTATCGAAGAGTTGGAAAAGGAATTTGGATTCGACAAACCTCCGGTCGAACGGTTCCTTGACATGTTGGGCAACTACATGACGTTGGACTTCGGCGAGAGTTATTTTCGCTCGATCAGCGTGATTGATCTAGTGCTGGAAAAAATGCCCGTTTCAATCTCGCTGGGCCTGTGGTCCACATTGATTGCCTATCTGGTGTCGATCCCGCTGGGTATTCGCAAGGCGGTCAAGGATGGTTCAAAGTTCGATACCTGGACCAGTGGCACCATCATTGTGGCCTATGCCATTCCCGGCTTCCTGTTTGCGATCCTGCTGCTGGTGCTGTTTGCCGGTGGGTCCTACTGGCAAATCTTCCCGCTGCGGGGGCTGACCTCGGACAATTGGGACAGCCTTAGCCTGATCGGCAAGATCGCGGATTATTTCTGGCACATCACACTACCGGTCATTGCCCTGACGATTTCCGCCTTTGCGACGCTGACGCTGCTGACCAAAAACTCGTTTCTGGATGAGATCAAAAAGCAATATGTCATGACCGCTCGCGCAAAAGGTTTGAGCGAGGGCCGGGTGCTGTATGGCCACGTGTTCCGCAATGCCATGCTGATCGTGATCGCAGGCTTTCCGGCGGTGTTCATTGGCGTCTTCTTCGGAAGTTCGATCATTATCGAGACGATCTTCTCACTCGATGGTCTGGGCCGTCTGGGGTTCGAGGCAGCAGTCGCACGCGACTACCCGGTAATCTTTGGCACGCTGTTCATCTTTGGCCTGATGGGTCTTGTCGTCGGTATCGTCAGCGATCTGATGTATGTGCTGGTTGACCCGCGCATCGATTTCGAAAAGCGGGAGGGGTAAATGGCGCTTTCCCCCCTCAATCAGCGCCGGTGGCGTAATTTCCGGCGCAATGGCCGGGCTTTTTGGTCGCTGATCATCTTCTCGGTACTGTTCGGTATCTCGCTGTTTGCCGAGTTCATCGCGAACGACAAGCCGATCCTGGTGAAATACCGGGGTGAGTTTTACACGCCGATCTTCAATTTTTACCCGGAAACTGAATTCGGCGGGGATTTCCAAACCGAAGCAATCTATCGCGATCCCGAGGTGCAGTGTCTGATCGACAGCGGCGGGCTTGAAGAGTGTTTCGACGATCCCGAAGGGATCATTGACGAAATCAAAGACGGGACCTTTCAGGCCGAGGGGTTTGAACGCGGTTGGGCGATCTGGCCGCTGATTCCATACTCCTTCAACACCAGTGTGGATCGTCCGGGGGCCGCACCGCTGCCGCCCAATGGGCAGAACCTGTTGGGAACCGATGACACCAAGCGCGATGTGTTGGCTCGGGTCATCTATGGCTTCCGCTTGTCGATCCTGTTCACATTGATGGTCACAGGGGCCGCCAGCCTGATTGGCATTTTCGCCGGTGCAATTCAGGGCTTTTTCGGCGGCTGGTTGGATTTGGTCTTTCAGCGCATCATCGAGATCTGGTCGGCCACCCCTTCGCTGTACGTGATCATCATCATGTTCGCCATTCTGGGTCGAAGTTTCTGGCTGCTGGTGGCGTTGATGATCCTGTTCAGTTGGACCGGATTAGTCGGCGTTGTCCGGGCCGAATTCCTGCGCGCGCGCAATCTGGAATATGTCCGCGCGGCACGGGCGTTGGGCGTGGGCAACATGACGATCATGTTCCGCCACATGCTGCCCAACGCGATGGTTGCGACGCTGACATTCATGCCCTTCATCGTCACTGGCACCATTGGCGGATTGGCCTCGCTGGATTTCTTGGGCTTTGGCTTGCCGTCTTCGGCGCCGTCGCTGGGGGAATTGACCTTGCAGGCGAAACAGAACCTGCAGGCACCTTGGCTGGCCTTCACTGCGTTCTTCACCTTTGCCATCATGTTGTCGCTGCTGGTCTTCATCTTTGAAGGCGTTCGCGATGCGTTTGACCCCAGAAAGACCTTCTCATGAGCCTTTTGGATGTGAAAAATCTCAAGGTCTCGTTCAAGCAGGACGGGCAGGTGAGCGCGGCGGTCAAAGGTGTTTCGTTCACCGTGGACCGGGGGGAAACCGTCGCACTTGTGGGGGAATCCGGATCAGGCAAGTCGGTTACGGCATTGTCCACCGTGTCGTTGCTGGGGGACAGTGCTATCGTCGAAGGTTCGGTCACCTATGACGGTGATGAGATGATCGGCGCCTCGCAAGACAAGCTGATGGACGTGCGCGGCAATGATATCAGCTTTATTTTTCAAGAGCCGATGACCTCGTTGAACCCGCTGCACACAATCCAAAAGCAGATGGCAGAATCGCTGGCCCTGCACCAGGGTCTGAGCGGAGATGCGGCACGCACACGTATTGTCGAACTGCTGACCAAGGTGGGGATTCGTGATCCGCAGGATCGGTTGGACAGCTATCCACACCAGTTGTCCGGCGGGCAGCGGCAGCGGGTCATGATCGCAATGGCGCTGGCCAACAAGCCCGACATTCTGATCGCGGATGAACCGACAACTGCCCTGGACGTGACCATTCAGGCTCAGATTCTGGAGTTGTTGGCCGAGCTGCAAAAGTCAGAGAATATGGGGATGCTGTTCATCACCCATGATCTGGGAATTGTGCGGCGCATCGCCGACCGGGTTTGCGTGATGAAGGATGGTGAGATCGTCGAGACCGGCGCCACTGCCGAGATCTTCAACAACCCGCAGCACCCCTATACGCAGAAACTGCTGGGGGCCGAGCCCTCGGGTCATCCCGACCCCGTCGCCCCCGAGGCCGAAGAGGTCGCCCGTACCGATCACCTGAAGGTCTGGTTCCCGATCCAGCGCGGGTTTTTGAAACGGACCGTGGGCCATGTGAAGGCAGTGAACGACGCCACGCTTAGCGTGCGCGCGGGCGAGACGGTAGGCATTGTCGGTGAAAGCGGGTCTGGTAAGACGACGCTGGCGCTGGCGATCATGCGCCTGATTGCGTCCGAAGGCGCCATCACTTTCCGCGAACAGGACGTGCGCCGCTGGTCCACGCGAGAGTTGCGGCGGTTGCGCAAAGACATGCAGATCGTGTTCCAGGACCCGTTTGGCAGCCTTAGCCCGCGGATGACCTGCATGCAGATCATTGCCGAGGGCTTGGCGATCCATAAGGTCGACCCCCACCGTGCCCCGCGCGAATTGGTGGCCGAGGTGATGACCGAAGTGGGGTTGGACCCGGCGGCAATGGACCGATACCCGCATGAATTCTCGGGCGGACAGCGTCAGCGTATCGCGATAGCACGCGCCATGGTGTTGCGGCCCAAGCTACTGGTACTGGACGAACCGACCAGCGCGCTGGACATGACGGTGCAGGTGCAGATCGTTGATCTTTTGCGCAATCTTCAGCGGAAATACGGGCTGGCCTATCTGTTCATCAGCCACGACCTGAAGGTGGTCCGGGCGATGTCTCACAAGGTGATTGTCATGCGGAACGGAGATGTCATCGAAATGGGTGCGGCTGAAGATTTGTTCGAAAATGCTCAGACAGATTATACCCGTGAACTGATTGCGGCAGCGGGGTAGGGTGAGTTCCTACCCGCGCGGCAAAGGGTTATAGACCCAGATCTTTCTTCAATTTGTTGAACTTTCTCTGGTGCGGGTTGCCTCTGACTTGCGATCGGATACTGTGGCGATACCAGTTTGACTTCTCAGGGATAAACCTCTCCCAGATTGTTCCGTCCGGGGCTGTCACAAACTCCCAACATTCTTCGAAACGTTTGTATTGCCTCGCCCCGTTTTCGAACCAGTACCAGTCAGTCTCGTTACACAGTTTACCTCTGTTTGTGACGTACCATCGCCCAATGCCAACGGCGCCTTCTTTTTGCCCTATCCCCTGTAAGGTGCCGTTAGGAGCCCAATAGAACGACCCTCCAAGTCTCCAATTTGTTGTCTTGCCGGAATAGAGCTGAGCTATCGTTTGTGGGTCAGTGCGTTTTGCGCCTTTGGGTTTCCCCTTGGCAAGGCTTTCCCCGGCAGCCAGAAAAATGGCCGCGACTACAAATGTCGTCAGGACGGTTGTTGAATACGCCATAACTGCGGCTCCTCTTTAAATAACAAACCTGAAATGCGGGGCGGCCCTCCTGTGTATTCTCTGACCGGGGTGCCGGTCAGAGGTTTTTTGAGAATTTCACTGTGCGTTGGCGGCCTCGCGCGCTGCACTTTTCGGAAGTGGTCCGCGCAGCTCTTCATAGTGATCAAAGTTCAGCTTGACCCAACCGGTGCCACGTGTGGCACTGGCGAGGGTTCGGTGCAACTCGTCCTCGGCCACGGCGGGCAATTGGGCGTTGAAGATCTCCCAGCCTGAGGCGTTGGGATTACCTTCAAAGCCCAGAACCTGGCCTTGCAGCGAACTTATGGTCGGAACCAGATCGCCTACAAAATCCGACGGCAGGTGGATTTCGGCACTCAGGATCGGCTGCAGGACCACTGGTTTGGCCTGTGGCAGGGCTTCACGCACAGCATTCTTGCCTGCGGTACGGAAGGCATAGTCCGAGCTGTCCACGTTGTGGTGCTTGCCATCGCTAAGCGTGACTTTCACATCCACCACTGGAAAGCCCTCGGGCCCCTGCACCAACGCATCCTTGGCGCCGTGTTCGACCGATGGAATATAGTTCTTGGGCACCGCGCCCCCCTTTACGATTTCCTCGAACTGGAACCCCGAACCCCGCGGCATTGGCGCAACCGAGATTACTACGTCTGCGAACTGTCCAGCCCCACCAGATTGTTTGCGGTGGCGGTGACGGTGTTCGACGGGTGCGCGAATGGTTTCGCGATAAGCGGTCTCGACCGCGTCGGCAGTAATCTCGATCCCGAAATCCTCATCTAGTTTGGCGGTGACACGACGCATGTGTTGCGGACCTTGTGAACCCAGAATTGCATGACCGCTAAGTTCGTCCTGTTCCAAATGCAGGCCGGGGTCGATCTCGACCAGACGGGTTAGTGCGTTAGACAGGCGCACGTCGTCTCGCTCATGGGTGGGCGACACGATCTGACGATGCGCTGCCGGGTGGGAGCCGGCCCATTCGGGCAGAGGGGTCGCCGAAGAACTGTCATAGAGATTGCCGGGATTTAGGTGATCGGATTTCACGGCGAGCCCAATTTGCCCAGCTGGTAGCTCGGCAATCTGTGTCTTGGCGTCCAGCGTAGTCAGGTTGCCGACGGTTTCGCCGCCCAGATTCTCATGCGCTTTCACACCTGCGCCCAGCCCGCGCAGAACGACGATCTTGCCGATATGTTTTTTTACATCCGCGAAGCCAGCGATCGCGCGGGCGTTTTCTGCCGCTTCGTCGCGCCCGGCGGCTATGTCAAACTCCGGGGCCTCGTGCCGCAGGGCTTTCATCAAACGAGTCAGCCCGTTTCCATGGCTGGCCGCGCCCAAACAGGCGGGTATCAACTGGTGGTTCTGCAGCACTTGTGCGGCCAGATCGTAAACCTCGGCGCTGGGCGGTTGCTTGTCTTCGATCAATTGCTCAAGCAAGTTGTCGTCGAAATCTGACAAGGTTTCCAACAATTCCGTGCGGGCCTCCTGTTCGCGGTCCTCGACCGATTGCGGCAATTCGATCAGGGCTGAGGGCTGGCCTTCCTGATATTTCCAAGCCCGCTCCGAGATCAGATCAACCGCACCGACGATCGTGTCGCCCTCGCGGATCGGCACCTGGCGCAGGGCGATGTGGTGGGTGCAATAGGTCTGCAACGCCGCAATGATGTCGCGAATCCGGCCATTGGGGTTGTCCATACGGTTGATGAACAGGAAGCAGGGAATGCCAGCCTCTTCGACCAGTCGCAGATATGGGGCGCACAGAACGGCGGCCTGCGGGTCGGGCGGCACGACCACCACGGCGGCGTCCGAGATTGCCATGGCAGGGCCGACATAGGCCAGATTATCGCCGCCGCCATCGACATCAATGGCGCACCAGGGTTCGTCTAAATAAGAAAAACCGTGCAAATGCACGGTTCCGGATACGTCGAATGTGGTGGACCGGCCGTCGAGGCGGCTGATGGCCTCGACCAGAGTGGTTTTGCCCGATTGGCTGGGGCCGAGGACGGTGAAAACGCGCATGGGTGCTGTCCCTCTTTCAAATTGCAGATCGGCTGCACGAAAGGGATAGCCTTACGCAAATGCGTTGGCGCGAACTGTCTGGTATTGGGCCTGCCTCGGGTGCGGGCGGGTTCCGCCCGCCCTGCAAGTGTGGAAAAAACCGACCCGCCGCGTCAAGCCCTGACCTGCCTTGATGTCAGATTGCCGAACTGTGGCCGGCCAAGCTCAGGTCATAGGCGTCAAAGCTGCGGGCAATCATGCGGGTCAGCGGCCGGGCCTCGGGCGGGATGAACAAGCCATCTTCGGTGATCCGCAGCAGGCCGTCAAAGGCTGTATTGGCAGCCTGATACATAGCCTGCAACTCTGGCCCGGTGATGTCGTGATTGCCCAGAACCTCGGCTGTATTGATCTGGAAATCGCACATCAGCGCTTCGATCAGCCGGGCGCGCAGAACGTCCTGCCCTTTGAACAAGTGCCCGCGTGAGGTCGAGAACCGCCCTTCGCGAATCGCCTTGGTATGGGCAGATGTTGCGGGCGCATTCTGGGCATAGCCTTGCGGAAAGCGCGAGATAGAGCTGGCACCAACCCCGATCAGAACCTCGGCCTGATCGTCGGTATAGCCCTGGAAGTTCCGCTTTAACCGCCCGGCCTTGAGCGCATGGGTCAGGCCGTCATCCTGCGTGGCGAAATGGTCAATGCCGATCTCGGCATAGTCATCCCACATGAACAGGCGGCGGGCGGTGTCGAACAGATCAAGACGTTCTTCGGGGGTCGGCAGGGCATCTGAGGGGATCAGTTGCTGCCGCTTGGCCATCCATGGCACATGGGCATAACCGTATAGCGCGACACGATCCGGGCTGAGCGACAGAAGTTTCTGCACGCTTTCCGTCATCCGCAATTTGGTCTGGTGCGGCAGGCCATACAGGATATCCGCATTCAGGCTGCTGATCCCACGGGCGCGGATCATGTCCACGGCTTTGCGTGTGACGTCATAGCTTTGGATACGCCCGATGGTCTTCTGAATTTCGTCGTCGAAATCCTGCACCCCGATTGAGGCGCGGTTCATCCCGGCCTCGGCCAATGCGTCCAGACGGGCCTCATCAATCTCGTTCGGGTCGATCTCGACCGAGAACTCGGCATTCGGGCCCAGCGGTACGACATCCAGAATCCGCGCGGCCAGATCCCGCATCAGATCGGGGTTCAATAGGGTTGGCGTGCCGCCACCCCAATGCAGGCGCGACAGGGTAATGCCCTCAGGCAGGCGTTCAGCCAGCAGGTCAAGCTCGGCTTTCAGAACGTCCACATAGGCAATCACCGGGTTGTCGGTTTGGGTGCCTTGCGTGCGGCAGGCGCAGAACCAGCACAGCCTGCGGCAGAACGGGACATGGATGTACAACGACACCTCGCTGCCCGGCTTCAGGCCGGAAATCCAGTCGGAATAAAGGCTTGACCCCACGTCATTGCTGAAGTGGGGGGCGGTGGGATAGCTTGTATAACGCGGGACTTTCGCGTCAAATAGTCCAAGCTTGGCCAATTGTGGTTTCACTATCATGGCGATAGCTTTAAGGGACGGACCGTCTAGATGCTTTGACCGAGATCAAGTGGAAACGTGCATGACACCGATACTCAAATTCGACCATACAAACTGCGGAGATTGCCCCATCCGGCATCGTGCAGTATGCGCCCACTGTGATGCGAACGAGCTGGTAGAGCTTGAAGGCATCAAATACTATCGCAGTTTTGAGGCGGGTCAGACGATCATCTGGTCGGGGGATCAGATGAATTTTGTGGGCTCGGTCGTGTCAGGCATCGCCTCGCTGACCCAGACAATGGAAGATGGTCGCACCCAGATGGTCGGCCTTTTGCTGCCCAGTGATTTCGTCGGGCGGCCAGGCCGCGATTCTGCGCCATACGATGTGCTGGCAACAACCGATCTGGTCATGTGTTGTTTTCGCAAGAAGCCGTTCGAAGACTTGATGAGCAATACCCCGCATATTGCACACCGGCTGTTGCAAATGACGCTGGACGAGCTGGACGCCGCGCGCGAGTGGATGTTGGTGCTGGGGCGCAAGACTGCGCGAGAAAAGATTGCCAGCCTGCTGTCGATTATCGCCCGGCGCGATGCGTCGATCAATCAAAAGGGAAACACGGGGCCGATCGTGTTTGACCTTCCGCTAACCCGCGAGGCGATGGCGGACTACCTTGGGCTGACGCTGGAAACAGTCAGTCGGCAGATCTCGGCCCTGAAAAAGGATCAGGTCATCACGTTGGAAGGCAAACGCCACGTGACGATTCCGGATATGGGCCGCCTGATGGAAGAGGCAGGCGACGACTCGGATGGAGGTTTTCTGGTCTGACACGCTTGCAGCGTGACTGGATCGGCTGGCCATGTTTAACTGGGGTCATTTGAAGCAGACCTCAGGAGTAAGTCATGGGATTCAGTAGCATTCTGGCGATGCTGTTCATCGGCGCGATCGCCGGGTGGCTGTCGGGCAAGATCATGGAAGGCCGCGGCTTTGGCCTGATGGGCAATATCATCGTCGGCATCGTCGGCGCGTTTCTGGCCGGTCTGATCTTTCCCGCGCTGGGCTTTGCTGTGGGCGGTGGTGTCTTTTCATCTATTTTCTTTGCCACCATCGGCGCGATCATTCTGCTGTTCCTGATCGGATTGGTGAAAAAGTAAAAACCGCCCCAGGGGGCGGTTTTCTGTAACGGCCTATACTAGTGAGCCAGGAACACCGGTACTGTGGCTTGTTCCAACATGTTCCGTGTCGCGCCGCCCAAAATGGCCTCGCGGAACCGCGAGTGTCCGTAGGCTCCCATCACGATCATGTCTGCCTCGGTATCTGCGGCGTGGCGGTTCAGGATATCGGATACCCGCGTCATGGTCTTGCTCAGCACGTCGATTTCGCATTTCACGCCATGGCGGGCCAGCATCTGCGACAGCATCCCACCAGGGTCCGAGCGGTCGGGGCCGTGGCGCGGCGGATCAATCACGACGATGCGCACCAGATCGGCTTGCGTCAGAAACGGCAGGGCGCGGCGGATGGCTCGCATGGCCTCGACGCTCTCGTTCCAGCCGATCAGGATGTTGCCCGGTCGTGCGAACGGGGTTGCATCGTCAGGAACGACTAGAACAGGCGCGTGACCTTCGAACATGGCAGCTTCGACAATGGGTTCGGCCTCGGCGTCGCGGTCAGGTCCGTAAGGTTGCGGGAGAATGACAAGATCGGAAAACCGCGCGCGGTGCGCCACGTGGCGCCCGATATCCGAGATCTGAGCAACACCGCTTTCGGCGGACCAGCGAATTCCAGTCTTGCCCAGATAGTCTTTGGCATAGGCCAGTACCTCTTCGGCTTCGGCATTCGCGCGGCTCAGTGTTTCCTGAAGTATCAGGGCGTTTGCGCCGGCGTAGTAATATCCCGTCTGGCTGCGGTCGACGCCCAGACACAAAGCCTCGGCATGCGCGTCTTGCGAAGCAGTCAGAGCGGCCATCTGGGCCAGAGGCGCGTCACTGTGGTTCGTGTCTGTCATCACCGTGAGAAGAGATTTGTATGCCATTTTGACCTCTTGTCTTTCAGGCTCATGTACCTGCGGCCCTATGGCCCAGTTGTCAGTTTACGATTGTCACAGAAATCAGTGTATTGTCTTGACACAGATCAAAGTAATTCTGGCCGCCGTTCGACAAAACGGCAACCAGTCAAAAGGGTCCTGCGATATACAAGAATCACGTGGGGCATGGCAAAGGGACGCAATATGTCAAATTACATCAAGCTGATCGTGCTTGGTCTGGTTGTGGTGTTCACTGCGATCGGGTCCAACTATGCACGCGATTTGGCGTATCAGGTGCATTCGATTCTGGTGATGCTGATCGCCGGTGGTTTGTTCATCTGGACGCTTAGAAACACTGACGAGCCAGATATTCTTGTAGACCGTTCGGGTGAATACATGGATGGCGTCATCCGCTATGGCGTGATCGCAACTGCCTTTTGGGGCGTGGTCGGGTTCCTTGCAGGGACTTTCATCGCGTTTCAGCTGGCCTTTCCGGCGCTGAACTTCGAATGGGCGCAGGGCTATCTGAACTTTGGTCGTTTGCGTCCGCTGCACACATCGGCGGTGATCTTTGCCTTTGGCGGTAACGCCTTGATCGCAACCTCGTTCTATGTGGTACAGCGCACCAGCGCCGCGCGCCTTTGGGGCGGCAATCTGGCGTGGTTCGTGTTCTGGGGCTATCAGCTGTTCATTGTACTGGCAGCGACCGGTTACGTACTGGGTGGTACTCAGTCCAAAGAATATGCCGAGCCTGAATGGTATGTTGACCTTTGGCTGACCGTCGTATGGGTTGCTTATCTGGCCGTTTTCCTTGGAACGATCGTCAGGCGGAAAGAACCCCACATTTACGTGGCGAACTGGTTCTATCTGGCGTTCATCGTGACTGTCGCCATGCTGCATCTGGTCAACAACATGACCATCCCGGTCAGCATCTGGGGTTCGAAATCGGTTATCGTCTGGTCTGGTGTGCAGGATGCCATGATCCAGTGGTGGTACGGCCACAATGCTGTGGGCTTCTTCCTGACCGCGGGTTTCCTGGGAATGATGTATTACTTCATCCCGAAACAGGCCGAGCGTCCGGTATTCAGCTATAAGCTGTCGATCATCCACTTCTGGGCTCTGATCTTCCTGTATATCTGGGCCGGTCCGCACCACCTGCATTATACCGCGTTGCCTGACTGGGCTTCGACGCTGGGCATGGTGTTCTCAATCGTGCTGTGGATGCCGTCATGGGGTGGAATGATCAACGGTCTGATGACCCTGTCGGGTGCATGGGACAAGCTGCGCACTGATCCGGTTATTCGGATGATGGTGATCTCGGTCGGCTTCTATGGAATGTCCACCTTTGAAGGCCCGATGATGTCGATCCGTGCAGTGAACTCGCTGTCGCACTACACCGACTGGACCATCGGTCACGTGCATTCGGGCGCGCTGGGCTGGAACGGCATGATCACTTTTGGTGCGCTGTACTTCTTGGTGCCTGTCCTGTGGAAGCGTGAGCGTCTGTATTCGCTGCAGATGGTCAGCTGGCACTTCTGGCTCGCTACCATCGGCATCGTGCTTTACGCCGCGTCGATGTGGGTCACCGGCATCATGGAAGGTCTGATGTGGCGCGAAGTGGATGCCAACGGCTTCCTGGTGAACTCGTTCGCCGACACCGTGGCTGCCAAGTTCCCGATGTATGTGGTGCGTGCTTTGGGTGGCGTGATGTTCGTCGCTGGCTCGCTGATCATGTGCTACAACCTGTGGATGACTGTACGGAAAGCGCCGGCCAAAGAGGCCAGCCTGTCCGTCGCGGTCCCGGCTGAATAAGGAGGGCCGGAGCAATGGCAATTCTCGACAAACATAAGATCCTCGAGACCAACGCGACCCTCCTGCTGATCTTCAGCTTTCTGGTCGTTACCATCGGTGGCATCGTACAAATCACCCCGCTGTTCTATCTTGAGAACACCATCGAGAAGGTAGAGGGCATGCGCCCATACACCCCCCTCGAATTGGCCGGGCGTGACATCTACATCCGCGAAGGGTGCTATGTCTGCCACAGTCAGATGATCCGCCCGATGCGGGACGAAGTTGAACGCTATGGTCACTACTCGCTGGCGGCTGAATCGATGTATGATCACCCATTCCAGTGGGGCTCCAAGCGTACCGGGCCAGATATCGCTCGTGTCGGTGGCCGTTATTCGGACCAGTGGCAGGTGGACCACCTGCGTGATCCGCAATCGGTGGTGCCTGAATCGGTGATGCCGAAATATGGCTTCCTCGAGCATCGGAAGATCGACGGTAAGTATATCGGTGATGTCATGGCTGCCAATTCTGTGGTCGGCACGCCGTACACAGACGAGATGCTCGAGCAGGCACAGGCGGATTTCCGGGCGCAGGCGGATCCGGACAGCGACTATGACGGATTGCTGGAACGCTATGGCGACAAGGTCAATGTCCGCAATTTCGATGGTCAATCTGAGTTGACCGAGATGGATGCGCTCGTTGCTTACCTTCAGATGCTGGGCACGTTGGTTGATTTCTCGACCTTCACCCCGGACGCAAGCCGATAACAGGAGAGTGTGATGGAAGAATATACTCTCTTACGGCAGTTCGCGGATAGCTGGATGTTACTTGTGCTGTTTGCCTTCTTTGTAGGCATCGTGATCTGGGTTTTCCGCCCCGGTGCCAGCAAAGAATACAAGGATACCGCCAACATCCCTTTCCGGCATCAAGATAAACCCGCCGAAGTCAAGGAGGCGAGGAAATGAGCAAAACACCTGAAAAACAGCCGGGTGATCCGAATACCACCGGCCACAGCTGGGACGGAATTGAGGAATTTGACAATCCGATGCCCCGCTGGTGGCTGTGGGTCTTGTACGCAACCATTGTTTGGGGCGTGATCTATACGATCATGTATCCGGCTTGGCCGTTGGTTCGGTCTGCAACGGCTGGTGTCATGGGATGGTCTTCCCGAGCACTTGTGCAGGAAGAGATGATCTCGTTCGAGGAGGCCAATGCGCCGTGGAATACTAAGCTGATTGAAACGCCGCTGGAGGATATCTCGAAAGATGCCGAGTTGCAGCAATACGCGGTGAACGCAGGCGGTGCGGTGTTCCGTACCTGGTGTGCGCAGTGTCACGGCTCGGGCGCGCAGGGTGCGCCGGGTTTCCCGAACTTGCTGGACGATGCCTGGCTGTGGGGAGGGTCGCTCGAGGATATCGAGATGACCGTTGCCTATGGTATTCGCAATGAAGAAAGCGACGATGCGCGCTATTCTGAGATGCCGGCCTTTGGCGAGATTCTGGAACAGGACGAAATCACTCAGGTGGTGCAGTATGTCATGTCGCTGACCAACGCTCAGACTGATGATGCGGCGGCGCAGGCGGGCAAAGTTGTTTTCGAGGACAACTGCGCAGTATGTCATGGCGAAGACGGCACCGGTGATATCACTCAGGGCGCACCGAACCTGACCGATGCAATCTGGCTTTATGGCGGCAGCGAAGAGGCTTTGACCGAAACGGTCACCAACAGCCGCTTTGGCGTGATGCCATCCTGGGAAAACCGTCTGACCGACGCGCAGATTCGCGCGGTCACAGCTTATGTCCACCAATTGGGTGGCGGTCAGTAACGGCAAAAGAATACCTTCGGACGGTTCGCCGCCCGAAGGTTAGGCACCGGCTGTTCCATCTGTTCGCGCGTTTCCTGAACAGCCGGTGCTACAAGTTCAGATTAGTTCTCTGTTTTGATCGGGTCCAGAGGGCCCGTCATTTCGCACGGGAACGTGTGACGCGCGTGGTTCTCCTCCACCAATTGCCCTCGGGGCGGTGTTCGCGGTTTTGCGGTGTCGTTAGCCCATCCGTGTGGGTGGCGACCATGAATGTACGTGCAAGAATCGATAGCATCTGATCTCTCCTTAAGTTGGGTCTGATTGCACTCAGGATTGATGTTTTGCGAGGAATATGCGACTCAATTGCCATTGAGTAATGTAACCTAGGCTTACATATGAATTGGATGACAATGCCACCCCTTGCATCGCTGAAGGCTTTTCATGCCTTTGCGGAAGCAGGAAATGTGGTGCAGGCCGGGGTCCTGTTAAATGTCAGCCACGCTGCCATCAGCCAGCAATTGCGCGCCTTGGAAAAACACCTTGGGGTGACCCTGCTGGACCGCAGCGGTAAGTCCATGACGTTGACGGTCGAGGGTGAAAGGCTGGCCCGCGCCTTACATCTGGGTTTTGGCGCGATCGGGGCAGCCGTAGCGGATCTGACGCATATCGCCGAAGATCGCCCGGTTCATGTATCCTTGACGGCATCTTTTGCCGCGTCCTGGCTGATGCCCCGCTTGCCGGCGTTTCAGGCCGAGTATCCTGATATACCCTTGGCGCTGGACCCTTCGCCTGACCTTGCCAGTTTGCGTCCGGGTGGTGTGGATGTGGCGATCCGATACGGGGATGGATACTGGCAGGGGGTGAATGCAGAGCCTCTGTTGCAAAGTCCGATCGTGATAGTTGCTGCGCCGTCGCTACTGGGAGGCCGGGAAACCATTACTCCGGATGAGCTTAGCCAACTGCCTTGGTTGGAAGAGCTTGGAACTACAGAGGCAACATCGTGGCTGGCCCGCCGCGGGGTTGAACACGGCCCGCGGGCTGGGCGAATCTTGTTGCCCGGCAATCTGGTGCTTGAGGGGCTGCGCGCTGGTCAGGGTGTGACATTCACGGCGCGACATTTTGTCGAAGCTGATATTCAGGCGGGTCGCATCATCGAGTTGTTTCGCGAACCTGGCGCGCGTGGATACCACATTGTTACAGGGGATGCGCCACTGCGCCCGGCTGTCAAAATTTTTGTTAGCTGGCTCAGGCGGCAAGCTGGTATGGTGTGACAAAAGGTGTCTGCGTGATGCGCTTTTGACCCATGTCAAAGTGACTGCTTTTGTGATCTGGAAAAAGACGCCTAAAAGACAGCCACATCTGGAGCCTGCTTGTGAGCGATTCCGACCCTGCCCCCAGCCTTTACGCTGCAAGGGAGCCGATCTTTCCCCGGCGCGTGTCCGGGCCATTTCGAAACCTGAAATGGATCATCCTCGCGGTTACGCTTGGCATCTATTATGTAACGCCCTGGATCAGATGGGACCGCGGCCCCAGCCTGCCGGATCAGGCGGTGCTGCTGGACCTGGCGAACCGGCGTTTTTACTTTTTCTGGATCGAAATCTGGCCGCATGAATTTTATTTCGTGGCAGGCCTGTTGATCATGGCCGGTCTGGGCCTGTTTCTGTTTACCTCAGCGCTGGGGCGCGTGTGGTGCGGCTATGCTTGCCCGCAGACGGTGTGGACGGACCTGTTCATTCTGGTTGAGCGCTGGATCGAAGGCGATCGCAACGCCCGATTGCGACTGCACCGGCAGGAAAAGCTGGATTTCCGCAAGGCGCGCCTGCGTATCACGAAATGGACGGCGTGGTTTCTGATCGGTCTGGCAACCGGCGGGGCCTGGGTGTTCTATTTTGCCGATGCCCCTACGCTGATGCGGGATCTGGTCACTGGAAACGCTCATCCGGTTGCCTATACAACGGTCCTGATCTTAACAGGTACGACGTTCTTTTTCGGCGGTTTCGCCCGCGAGCAGATTTGCATTTATGCTTGCCCGTGGCCGCGTATTCAGGCCGCAATGATGGATGAGGACACTCTGGTCGTCGGGTACCGCGAATGGCGGGGCGAACCGCGCGGCAAGGGTAAGCGTACTACCGATTCCGAGCTGGGCGACTGCATCGACTGCATGGCTTGCGTGAATGTTTGCCCGGTTGGGATCGACATTCGCGACGGGCAGCAGATGGAATGCATCACCTGTGCGCTGTGCATCGACGCTTGCGATGACATGATGGCCAAGATCGGCAAGCCGCGTGGCCTGATCGACTATATGGCGCTGAGCGACGAAGCTCATGAACGTGCAGGCGAGCAACCCATCAACGTCTGGAAACACATCCTGCGTCCGCGGACGATCCTGTATACGGCTTTGTGGGCCCTGGTTGGCCTTGCGCTGTTGTTTGCGCTGTTTATCCGGTCCGATATTGATCTGACCGTGGCGCCCGTGCGCAACCCGACCTTTGTCACTTTGTCCGACGGAACAATCCGCAATACCTATGATGTGCGCCTGCGTAACAAGCATGGCGAGGACCGGGCGTTCCAATTGTCCCTCGCGGGTGATCCGGCCTTGCAGATCCAGATCGAGGGCGTCGAAGGTGAGATTGTCAATGTCACGGCAGATACGGCACAATTAACCCGCGTCTACATCGTTTCTGCGGGCGACACCGGGCCGGCGGCTGCGGATGCAACTTCGGTGCGCATCTGGGTCGAGGATCTGGAAAGCGGTGAACGCGCCTATAAAGACACCACTTTCAACGGACGAGGGAACTAGTATGGCCGAGCGTCAATTTACCGGTAAGCACGCTCTGGCCATTTTCGTCGCCGCGTTTGGTGTGATTATCGCCGTAAACCTCGTACTGGCCTATAGCGCGGTCAAAACCTTTCCGGGGCTTGAGGTAAAAAACTCTTATGTCGCCAGTCAGGAGTTCAACGACCGTCTGAAGGAACATCAGGCGCTGGGTTGGACCATTCGTGCCGAAATGTCTGGCGGCTTATTGATCCTGCATATCACTGACAAAACCGGAGCTCCGGTCGAAGTGGCCGAGTTGCAGGCTGTTGTGGGTCGCGCCACCCATGTCGAGGATGATTTCTCGCCCGAATTTATCTTTGACGGTCAGGCCTATGCAACGCCGGTATCGTTGGGCAAAGGCAACTGGAACATACGGCTGGTTGCCAAGGATAGCGCGGGTGCAGAGTTTGCCCAGCGTGTGCCGTTGTACGTAAAAGGGTGATGGGATGACGACGCAGTTCACATCCGGCACTGCGGCCTGCCCCGGTTGTATCGCCAGCCCGGCGGAACCGGCGCGGCCCATCCCACAGGATGCTCAGATTGCGTTATCGTTGCCGGGCATTCATTGCTCGGCTTGTATTGCCACGGTCGAACGGGAACTGAACGCCTATCCGGGGGTCGAGGACGCGCGGGTGAACCTGACACTCAAGCGGGCGATGGTCAAAGCGTCGCCTGATCTGCGTGCAGCCGATCTTATTCCTGTGTTGGAACGGGCGGGCTATGAGGCGCACGAGCTGGACCCAGGTTCGTTGTCAGCGACGCAGGCCAATAAGGCCGGTCGCGATCTGTTGATGCGGCTGGCGGTGGCCGGTTTCGCTTCGATGAACGTGATGCTGCTGTCGGTGTCGGTCTGGTCGGGCGCATCGGATGCCACGCGCGATATGTTCCACTGGATTTCCGCGGCCATTGCGTTGCCAGCCATAGCCTTTTCGGCGCAGCCTTTTTTTGCCAACGCCTGGAGCGCCCTGCGGGTCAAACGCCTGAACATGGATGTTCCGATTGTTTTAGCCATCCTGTTGGCGTTGATCACATCGCTTTGGGAAACCGCGCTCAGCGGCAAACACGCTTATTTCGATGCCGCGCTGACGCTGACCTTCTTCCTGCTGGCGGGGCGGTATCTGGATTACCGCACCCGCGATGCCGCCCGATCCGCGGCCGAAGAACTGACCGCACTAGAAGTACCGCGCGCCATCCGCCTGGTCTACGGTGTCGAGGAAGAAGTGGCCGTGGCCACCCTTGCAGTTGGCGATCTGATCCTTGTCCGGCCCGGTGGGCGTATGCCGGTGGACGGCGAAATTGTGTCGGGGCGGTCAGAGCTTGATCGGTCCCTGTTGACCGGGGAAACCCTGCCTGTTTTTGCGCAAGCGGGCATGGCAGTCAGCGCTGGTGAGGTTAATCTGACTGGCCCGCTGACCATTCGGGCGACAGCGGTGGGTGAGGATACGTCGCTGCACCGTATGGCCGATCTGGTCGCCATCGCTGAATCGGGCCGGTCGCGCTATACCTCATTGGCGGACAAGGCGGCCAAGCTTTATGCGCCGGGTGTACACATCCTAGCGGCGCTCAGCTTTCTGGGTTGGTACATCTATTCCGGCGATATCCGCACCGCGCTGAACATTGCAGCTGCGGTGTTGATCATCACCTGCCCCTGTGCGTTGGGTCTGGCGGTGCCTGCGGTGACAACGGCAGCCTCGGGGCGATTGTTCCGCAAGGGGATGCTGATCAAACATTCCACCGCCCTGGAACGTCTGGCCGAGGTGGATACGGTGGTGTTCGACAAAACTGGTACGCTGACCTCGGGCACGCCCGAACTGATCAACCTGGGCGATCATGCCCGCGCTGATCTTGAAGTGGCCTTGGCGCTGTCCGAGGCCTCCTCGCACCCGCTGTCCGTTGCATTGACCACCGCAGCACGCGATGCGGGGGTCAAACCGGCCCGTCTGAAAGATATCACCGAAGTTCCGGGTTACGGCACCGAAGGCACCTATCGAGATCAGCGCGTGCGTCTGGGCCGGGCAGCGTGGACGGGTGCGCAAGAGGGTGATCAGACCGCAGCATGGTTGTCCGTCGCAGGGCAGGCGCCTGTGTGCTTCCAGTATTCGGACAGTCTGCGCCCCGGCGCGGCCGAGGCGGTTCAAGCCTTCCGCGACGCAGGCAAAGAGGTCATCCTGATTTCGGGTGACACAGAAGGCGCGGTTCAGGCGCTGGCTGAAAAGTTGGGGATCGAACACTGGGTCGCGCAGGCTTTGCCGCAAGAAAAAGCCGCCCGTGTGCAGGAGCTGAGCGATCAGGGCCGACATGTTCTAATGGTCGGCGACGGTCTGAACGATACCGCCGCGCTGGCAGCGGCGCATGTGTCGATCTCGCCCGCATCGGCGCTGGACGCGGCGCGGGTGGCCTCGGATATCGTGCTGTTGGGTAATGATTTGGCCCCGATTGCCGTTGCCTGTGATACCGCCGTGAAGGCGACCAAACGGATTCGCGAGAACTTTCGTATTGCCACCGTTTACAATATCATCGCGGTGCCGCTGGCGGTGGCCGGTCTGGCCACGCCCTTGATTGCGGCGCTGGCGATGTCGACCTCGTCCATCACCGTGTCCCTGAACGCCCTGCGTCTGAGGTAGCTGCTATGGAAGTTTTGGCCTATCTGATTCCGATTTCCCTGTTTTTGGGCGGGGTTGGACTTGTGGCCTTTGTGTATACCGTCCGCTCGAACCAATATGACGACCCCGAGGGTGACTCTCGGCGCATCCTGAGCGATGAATGGGACGACAAGCCCAAGCCCTGACACGTGGCAATCAAGCGCTCTTGAAATTGCCGCAATGCCCGGTTATGTCCGGCTCATCCGCTAGCAGAGAGAACCAAGCCAAATGGCAACTATGAATCCGATCCAGTTCATTCAGCAAGTCCGCGCCGAAGTTGCAAAGGTCGTCTGGCCGACCCGGCGTGAGGTGCTGCTGACCACGGTCATGGTGTTCATCATGGCGGCGCTGACTGCCGTGTTCTTTGCGTTGGTTGATCTGGGCATTCGCGGCGGATTGCAACTGATCCTGGGTGCATTCAGTTAAACTGGTTTGGGCGGGCTGAAACGCCACTGCCCCCTTGCACAGCGCGCAATGTCAGAGTAGTTGACGCGGTACTATTCGGAATGGGCGTGCGGCGATTCGGGCTGCGCGCCGCTTTTTATTCCGGGTGACGTGACAGAATTTCAATGACGGTGCTTGCGGCATTGCCAGCGCACCGAAGGCAAACAAGGACGACAGGTTCATGGCGAAACGGTGGTACTCGGTCAGCGTTCTTTCGAATTTCGAAAAGAAGATCGCAGAGCAGATCCGCACGTCGGTGGCCGAGCAGGGCCTTGAGGACGATATCGACGAAGTTCTGGTGCCCACCGAAGAGGTGATCGAAGTGCGCCGGGGCAAGAAGGTCACGACCGAACGCCGCTTTATGCCCGGTTATGTGTTGGTGCATATGGAAATGTCCGATCAGGGCTATCACCTTGTGAACTCGATCAACCGCGTCACCGGCTTTCTGGGCCCGCAAGGCCGCCCGATGCCAATGCGCGATGCCGAAGTGAACCAGATCCTCAACCGCGTTCAGGAAGGTGAAGAAGCGCCCAAGCTGATGATCACCTTCGAAGTGGGCGAGAAGGTCAAGGTCAACGACGGCCCGTTCGAGGATTTCGACGGTATGGTCGAAGGTGTCGACGACGAAGCTCAGAAGCTGAAGGTTTCGGTCTCGATCTTCGGTCGGGAAACCCCGGTCGAGCTGGACTTCACGCAGGTTACAAAGCAGAGCTGATAGCTACTTCAGCAAGATTTTAGCGCCGCGATGCCACGAGCACTGCGGCGTTTTGTTTTGGCGAACCAGTTGTCAGTTCAGAAGTCCAAGGTGGTTTTCTCAACGACAAGGATCACCTTGCAGTTACGGCGGGCCGGGGATCAGTTCTTGCCGTTGAAGGACCGTCAGAATATCGAGAATGGTCGAAGGGCTGACATCCACCGATCCTTCAAGGAAGACACCAAGCCCACCTTCTCCGATCTCTTTGGGTCCGCCATTGTCATAAACCGGGTCAAGTGACGCGAGTTCTGCCGGTAACTTCGGACACAAAGGGGTATCGTTCAATACAAGATCTACAGCGGCCAGCATCAGTTCCTTTACAGAGTCCAGCGTATCATCATCCAGAAGTTGCTCTCGCTGTTCTTCGGGGGCCGTCAGTGTAAGATCAATGAGTTTGAAATAGGCACAATTGTCACGCAGTTCGACTGTCGCTTCGGTGGACATGTTCGCCAGGATAGCCTTTTTTTGCTCACCCCGTTGAAAATTGCGCTCACTGGTTCGGCTGCATTCAAAGATCGTGATGGTTACATCCCCATCCAGATCAATCGCATCGCCTTGGGCCCCAAAACTCAAGTCATCCAGCCGGACTTGCAGGCCGCAATTGTCGACTATTGCGTTGTCAGCCAGTCGCTCAGGCACAGTCTTCTGTATTTCACGCAGATCAAGAAGCGCGCCCACCCCGATCCGTGTCGGCGCAACAGCGGCGAGGTTCAGATCAAGCGTATAGGGCAGCTCTGTATCACGAACTGGCAATGTCGCGTCGACGACAAAGTCCACTTGTTGCGCGCTTGGTGCCCGGGCGTCCAGAACGGCTGCCATTAAGACCGGGAAAATCAACCAGTGTCTCATTCAGCAAACTCCAATACGCCAAGTTCCTTCAGCCCACCCAGGACTTTGACGATTGTCCCGGCGCTGACATCGGCAGATCCGACAACAGCCGCCCCCATCCCGCCCGGAGCGATTTCGCGGGTGCCTCCTGATTCGTAGACCGGTTCGAGAACAGAGAATTCGTCGGGCAGTGGCGGGCAAACCGGATGGGCTGCCAGAAACTCACCACCCTTTTCCAGAACTGCGTCGTTGATGCGGTTGGTCAAACCAAAGAGGTTGGAAACAGCGCCGATGAACCCGCGCGGGCTGAGGTCGGCGCTTTCAATGCTGAATGTTAGGCATTGGCCTTTCACCTCAGCCTTGGCGACAGCGACCGCGTCCACGGTTGCTCCAAAATAACGAAAGCCCGGTTCTTCACGCCGGTTGCACCTTGTAAACTGCGCGCGGGCGGAACCTTCGACCTTTACGGTGTCACCTATGGCGGTAACGTCTCGGATCTCAAGGTAAATCTGACGTTTGCAGGTTTCTTCCAAAGGGCCAGTCAGGATTTGAGGGGCTTTTTCCTGTAGCCCACGCAGATCCATGAAGGCCTTCAACCGCAATCGGGTTGGGCTGGATTCTTCTAGACCGCCGTAAACGGTAAAGGGAACCGGAATGTCGCGCAGGGGTACTTCTTTTGTTAGCTTGATTTGAAAGCGACCGGCATAGGTGGCTGGATCAATCCCTGTCGTTACGGACGAATTGGATTTTGTGACCGCGTTGGTTTCGGCATCCAGAGCTTTTTGGTCTTCGGCCTTGCTGCCACAACCCGGCAGCATAGCGACCAGTACACAGATCAGCAGTCCTTTGTTAAGTCGAGATGACCCCATCCCTGACCACCTCATTTGTGTCCAAGTTGCACCAAGATACCCGCCTTCGTTTCTTAAGCAACTCAAGTATTAGGATTAATTGATTTGTTCCGCAAATCTCGACCTTCGCTGAGGCGTTATTGGGCCTCAATCAGGTAATTGGGAACATAGAGGCAATCGTTTGTCTTCTCTGGACCTCCGTCAATGATGGCCCTTTCGTGGGTTTCGACGAGGTGGTGCCAGTGATGCTCTTATTTTCCGAAGGCTAGCCAACTGCTGCATTCCGGCCCGAGCTCCGCCAAGGCTCTAGCCTCATAGCGGGCTTTGTCCTCTTCAGGGAGAATCTCACGCCAACGACCGTTCACGCCGCGGTGGATGAATGTCTCTGCGCCGCCATCCCAAAAAATACCGCCTCCAGGGACGGATTTACTTGCATGTGCTTTCATGTAGTCAAAGGAACAGTGCGTGAGGATCGCATCCCAACGACTTTCGTCAATCTCGATGTCCAGGAAATTTGCGATGCGGCGAATTTCCCCCGGCATGTCGCGTTTGAGCGCTTCGAAATGGATAAGTTGCACGTTGGGCTGATCGCGAATCTCCCACCAGGTTCGAATATTTTCCCAGAAAGGCCACATCGGGTAACCATCATTCTCCAGCCATTCCCTGAAGTATTGAACGGTATCTCGTGTTGGTCGTTCGATCGGTGGGCCTACCCGGCCGGGCGTATCATTCAGAGTTTCATACCAAGTGTCATTCGCGTTCGAATGATGGTTGTGAAAGCTCCATACTACGTCACGCCCATCGCGCCCAATGTATATGTATTTGGCTTGTTCTGAGAAAACGAGCGCATCCACCGGTAAATGTGTTTTTAAGAAGCGTCGGTGCGTTTGCGACGCGACTGCTGGTAACTTGACCTCTTTGGGCGGGACCCGAAGGTCAAGCCACGGCGACATCTCGGCGACGTCGAGGTCTTCAGCGCCGTTAAATATCAGCTGCGCGACGATTTGCTGAACCCAAGTCGTTCCAGACTTTGCATAGGTAGCGATGATGATATCGTCATTACGAAATTCGAAATCGTTCCACATGGAGGAGTCAAAGTGGTGGTTGTAAAACTCCCGTGTTTTCTTCGGCGACCCAAACCCGTTCATTTTCCGATCCCTCCTGCGCCTTGAAAGTGCCAGTCTGCCACAGAACGCCAGTCCGAGGAAGAATTTGTGGCGCTAATAGGTCTTGCAGTTGAGGAGACAGGCAGAGATGAGTACGCGTGTTTCGGGCCCAAAGCGGTGATGCCAAACTGTAACGCCAACCTCTTGCCAACCCCACCATTCCCCTATACATGCCGCCTCTATCGTCTTCGGGCGAGATTCTCTCGTGGGAGGTTGCTGGGATCGCGATCCCGGATCGGACCACGCAACATAAACCGGGTAGGACGCGTCCTATCTACGTTGAAAGGAAAACCAAATGGCCAAGAAGCTTGCTGGTACAATGAAACTGCAGGTTCCTGCAGGTCAGGCGAACCCGTCGCCGCCAGTTGGTCCGGCGCTGGGTCAGCGCGGCATCAACATCATGGAATTCTGCAAGGCGTTCAACGCCAAGACCGCAGACATGGAGCAAGGCGCACCTTGCCCGACCGTGATCACCTATTATCAGGACAAGTCCTTCACCATGGACATCAAGACGCCGCCTGCGTCTTATTACCTGAAAAAAGCGGCCGGCCTGAAGCCGGTTGGCAAGCGTAACCGCCCTCGTGGCGCGGAAAACCCAGGTCGCGAGACCGTGGCAACCGTGACCAGCAAGCAGGTTCGCGAAATCGCCGAAGCCAAAATGAAAGATCTCAACGCCAACGACGTCGAAGGCGCAATGCAGATCATCCTGGGCTCGGCCCGCTCTATGGGCATCGAGGTGAAGTAAGATGGCAAAACTTGGTAAACGTACCCGCGCTGCGCGCGAAGCTGTCGCTGGCAAGGAAAACCTGTCGGTCGAAGAAGCTGTTTCCCTGGTCAAAGGCAACGCCACTTCGAAATTCGACGAGACCATCGAAATCGCTCTGAACCTCGGCGTTGACACCCGTCACGCGGACCAAATGGTTCGTGGCGTTGTCGGCCTGCCGAACGGCACCGGCAAAGCGATGCGCGTTGCTGTGTTCGCACGTGGCCCCAAGGCTGACGAAGCGAAAGAAGCAGGCGCGGACATCATCGGCGCAGAGGACCTGATGGAAACCATTCAGGGCGGCACCATCGAATTCGATCGCTGCATTGCCACCCCGGACATGATGCCGATCGTTGGCCGTCTGGGTAAAGTTCTGGGCCCCCGCAACCTGATGCCGAACCCCAAGGTCGGCACTGTTACCATGGACGTGAAAGCGGCTGTTGAAGCAGCCAAGGGTGGTGAAGTTCAGTTCAAGGCGGAAAAAGGCGGCGTTGTACACGCTGGCGTTGGCAAAGCGTCGTTCGACGAAGCCAAGCTGGTCGAAAACGTCCGTGCCTTCATCTCGGCCGTGGCCAAGGCCAAGCCGTCGGGCGCCAAAGGCACCTACATGAAGAAAATCGCGCTGAGCTCGACCATGGGCCCCGGCGTGACTCTGGATGTGGCGGCTGCGGCCGGCGAATAAGCTTCAGCCAAGCGCTTAGAAAAAAGAACCCGGGTTGCATATGCGACCCGGGTTTTTCATTTTTGCGGTCCGCGTGATCAGAGGTATGTGCGTAATACGCGGGCTTCATGCGCCCCGATTGTCTTGACCGCAGTGTGCTGGAACGCATTTCCGATCTCTTCAACCGTTGGGAAAAGCGCGAGGATTTCCGCCCTTTGCGGCGATGATAGGGAATATTTGGCAGTATCGCCGTAATAGTAGCTTTCCGTCAGCGCGCCGTTTGATCGCACAATGTGGTGCCGGTCGAACATGAAATGCGTATAGGTGATGCGGTCTGTCTCACGGATCGAAACGCCGGGAAGGCCGCATAGGTGCTTGGCGGCCACGAACACTTCGGACGAGCCAAACAGCATGTCGGTTGCGGGTGACTGTATCAGGACCCTGTGCTGTTGCGAGACCACAAGCTCATGCGTGTTTCCGATGGCGCCAGCTTCGATCACGACCGGAGCGAACGCGCCGTGGCCATGAACCTCGGTCGTTCCGATCCACAGGATCGGTTGCAGCCCGCCATCCCGGGTCCAGACGCGCTGACCCTTTTTCAGGTTTTGAACTTCGACGTCACCATCTTCGGTTTCGATCAGGGTTCCCAGGCCAAAGCAGGTAATGAAATCCGTATAGAGCGACGACCCCGCGTTTGAGCCGCTAATTTTGACATAAGAGGTTCCCGGCACCAGGGGGGCCGACGTGCTATAGCCCCAAACGTCCTGCGTGACCCCGTTCTGGGAAAACACGTAGATGTCAATCGCGGGTCCGGTTGGGTTTCCGTTAATGTCCAGAGCTCGCACGGTGATTACGGACTCAGATTCAACCTGTGTGCCATTTGTGACGATGCCACCGCCATCGGTAATGACATGGCCCGTTTCCTGATCGTCGTCGAATATATCCGGGCTGCCGCTGGTGTCGTCCAGCGTGACAGTAGTGCCAAATCCACCCGAATAGGCAAAAATGGTGCCGTCAGGTGTGTCTGAGTTGTTGATAATAGATCCACCGACGACAATGTCATTGGCATCGCCCCCGGCCGGAACGAATGTGGCGATGAGACTGGCACTGTCCTGAGCGAAAAAACTGCGGAGAACCATCTGCGCGATTATTCCTCTTTTGTACTTGTTATGTTGGGCCAAAGGCGACGAAGGCCACGCGAAATTATGCTAAAAGATAAGAAATTGGTTGGGTGGATGCGTCAACCGGGTTCTTCAAAATACCGCACAAATAATTGTCAACTGGGACGGTTGCCGCAACAGTCTCATTATCCTTGAAACACAACTTTCAAGCGATTGCCCAACCGCTGTCGTTTGTCTTCCTCAAATGGGCTACAGTCGTGGTTGGGTTGCCACAGCGCCAGCCAGTCCTTCAACAACCGGCCCCGGATGCAGTAATCCAGAATTTCCATGTTGATGGGATGTCGATAACGGCGAAAGAACATAGCCTTGTTTTTTCTAAGAATACCGCTGCGATCCACATCGGGTCCGGCCCCGTCGCGAAAAATATCTGCCTTTAGAAAGTCGACGATATCGTACACGGCCAGCTTTTCTCGGGATTCAGTAAAGTCCAGGCCAATCGTTTTTCCCTGCCCGACAATCAGGTTCTGCCCGTGAAAATCACCATGCGAAAAGACGCGGATATCCTGAATGCCCTTCAGGCGAGCAGCTTCGGCCAGCATGACGTTCACCATTTTCCGACTCGTGCCCTCGATATCATAGGGCACCGTGGTTGAAAGGTCGCGAATGCTGTCTGTCATCCATTTGGGCCGAAATGCATAGCTCGCCGGGGGGTGGCGGTCATGAAGATCATTCAACCATGATCCAGCACGGCGAAAAATCTGGGCAACCTGATTTTCGTTCTTGCTGTTATAGATCAGGTCGACCGCGGTTGGCCGGTTGATGAATGCGGTGACAAAGAAGGTTTCAGATGGCGACAGGTAAATCGGGCGGATAACCTGCGATGACGGGTTGTTTTCAAAATGCTGGTGAAGATCGGTTAGCAGGCTGAACTCATCCCGCAGCCTTCCGGTGGTGGGAGAGTTGCTGTCGATTTTCAGTGCAAAGCTTTCAATTCCGGTTGTGATTTTCAAGACCAGACGCGAATCCGGAAACGCGTGCGAGCGATAGACGCATTCGACTTTCTTCACAGGCCCGACAGGATTGCGCCGTGAAAACTCGGCCACGTACTCTGAAGCGATTGTCTGTTCAGTATCGGAAAGATCCAGCATTCAAATGCGTCGTTCTATGTGGCTTTTCACTGTGCGGATCGAATGGACCTCAGGGCTGGTGTCATGTCAATGCTGTGATGGCTGGCTTTGGGTTTTGCGCGACGGATCTGGGCGGTGAAGCAAACCGGTTGGAACGGTCAATTTACCCCTTGGAAACCCCTGCCATCTGGCCTAAATAGAGCTGCGGAATAAAGCGTGCGATTCGTCGTGCGCTTTATTTTGTTTCGTCCAAGACGGTGGGTGGGTCCATTCGGCCCCTTAATTCCCTGCCTGAGACGGGTAAGACCAAAGAATTCTGAGGGTCACGATCCTCGGGCGAGTTTTGGCCAATCCCGTAACAACGGACCTGAACGCCGGGGTTAACCCTTCGGCAAATATGAGCCGGGGTGAGGTATCACCCCTAACTTGGAGAGAACTGTGGATAGAGCCCAGAAAGAGAAAGTGGTCGAGGAACTCGGCCAAATCTTCGAAAGCTCTGGCGTCGTAGTGGTTTCGCACTACGCCGGTTTGACAGTTGCCGAGATGCAGGACCTTCGCGCACGTGCTCGTGACGCGGGTGGTGCCGTGCGTGTTGCCAAGAACAGGCTCGCCAAAATCGCCCTTGAGGGTAAGCCGTGTGCAAGCATGGCCGACCTGCTGACAGGGATGACCGTTCTGACCTATTCCGAGGACCCCGTGGCAGCAGCCAAGGTGGCCGAGGACTTCGCCAAGGATAACAAGAATTTTGAGATTCTTGGTGGTGCAATGGGTGAGAACGCTCTGGACCGCAAAGGCGTCGAAACAGTTTCGAAAATGCCGTCTCGCGAGGAGCTCATTGCTTCGATCGTGGGCTGCATTGGCGCACCTGCTTCGAACATCGCCGGCGCGATTGGCGCACCTGCAAGCAACATCGCAAGCATCCTTTCCACCATCGAAGAGAAGGCGGAAGCTGCGTAAGCGGTTGGCACTGAATGATCTGCGTAGGGTTAACACCCTGACGTTGGAACACACACTGTAAACGGAAAGAGCTGATAAAATGGCTGATCTGAAAGCACTCGCAGAAAGCATCGTGGGTCTGACCCTGCTGGAAGCACAAGAACTGAAAACCATCCTCAAAGACGAATACGGCATCGAGCCCGCAGCTGGCGGCGCCGTAATGGTCGCAGCTGGTGGCGACGCCGGTGGCGCAGCTGAGGAAGAAAAAACCGAATTCGACGTCGTTCTGAAGAACGCCGGCGCTTCGAAAATCAACGTGATCAAAGAAGTTCGCGGCATCACCGGTCTGGGCCTGAAAGAAGCCAAAGAGCTGGTCGAAGCTGGCGGCAAGATCAAAGAAGCTGTGTCGAAAGACGAAGCCGAAGAGATCAAAGGCAAGCTGGAAGCAGCTGGCGCCGAGGTCGAACTGGCCTAAGCCCGTTGTCTGGCGCATCGCTGATGCGCCGCAATATTTGGCTGGGCCCGGAGAAATCCGGGTCCAGCCGAACCTGTCTTAGAAAGGGCCTCATGAACGGGGGCGTTTTCTAAGACGCGGTTTTCGGATCGGGAGGCTGCCTTCGGGACGGTGGCCACGAATTGATCCGGACGTGTCGTCTCGAATGTGCAAGGCGCCGGGGCCCGACGGTGTCTTTGCCCGCTGAGAACATCGAAAGGTGACATCTGACATGGCTCAAACGTTCCTTGGCCAGAAACGTCTTCGGAAATATTACGGCAAAATCCGCGAAGTGCTGGAGATGCCGAACCTCATTGAGGTCCAGAAATCTTCTTATGATCTTTTCCTGCGCTCCGGCGATGCAGAGCAGCCTACTGACGGCGAAGGCATCAAAGGTGTGTTCCAGTCGGTTTTCCCGATCAAGGATTTCAACGAAACCTCCGTTCTGGAGTTCGTGAAATACGATCTGGAAAAGCCCAAATACGACGTCGAAGAGTGCATGCAGCGCGACATGACCTACAGCGCGCCGCTGAAGGTCACTCTGCGTCTGATCGTGTTTGATGTCGACGAAGATACCGGCGCCAAGTCGGTAAAAGACATCAAGGAACAGGACGTGTTCATGGGCGATATGCCCCTGATGACGCCGAACGGGACCTTCATCGTGAATGGTACCGAGCGTGTGATCGTGTCCCAGATGCACCGCTCGCCCGGTGTGTTCTTTGACCACGACAAGGGCAAAACCCATTCCTCGGGCAAGCTGCTGTTTGCCTGCCGCATCATCCCGTATCGCGGCAGCTGGCTGGACTTTGAGTTCGACGCCAAGGACATCGTTTTCGCCCGTATCGACCGCCGCCGCAAACTGCCTGTGACAACCCTGCTGTATGCGCTGGGTCTGGATCAAGAAGCGATCATGGACGCGTATTACAACACCGTGTCCTACAAGCTGGACAAGAAAAAGGGCTGGATCGCGCCGTTCTTCCCCGAGCGAGTGCGCGGCACCCGCCCGACCTATGATCTAGTTGACGCCAAATCCGGTGAAGTGATTGCTGAAGCAGGTAAGAAAGTCACTCCGCGCGCGGTCAAGAAGCTGATCGAAGAAGGCGTCGTCACCAACCTGTTGGTTCCTTTTGATCACATCGTCGGCAAGTTCGTCGCCAAGGACATCATCAACGAAGAAAACGGCGCGATCTATGTCGAAGCCGGTGATGAACTGACCCTGGAATACGACAAGGACGGCGAGCTGATCGGCGGCACAGTGAAAGAGCTGATCGACGCAGGTATCACCGACATCCCGGTTCTGGACATCGATAACGTCAATGTTGGCCCCTACATGCGCAATACCATGGCGCAGGACAAGAACATGGGTCGCGAAAGCGCGCTGATGGACATCTACCGTGTCATGCGCCCGGGCGAGCCGCCCACCGTCGAAGCGGCCTCGGCCCTGTTCGACACGCTGTTCTTCGACAGCGAGCGTTATGACCTGTCCGCCGTTGGCCGCGTGAAGATGAACATGCGTCTGGCTCTGGACGCGCCGGACACCCTGCGCACCCTGCGCCGCGAAGACATTGTGGCCTGCATCAAGGCGCTGGTGGAGCTGCGCGACGGCAAAGGCGACATCGACGACATCGACCACCTCGGCAACCGCCGTGTCCGTTCGGTCGGCGAGTTGATGGAAAACCAGTACCGCGTCGGCTTGCTGCGCATGGAGCGCGCAATCAAAGAACGTATGTCGTCAGTCGAGATCGACACCGTCATGCCGCAGGACCTGATCAACGCGAAACCGGCTGCTGCTGCTGTCCGCGAATTCTTCGGCTCGTCGCAGCTGTCGCAGTTCATGGACCAGACCAACCCGCTGTCGGAAGTCACCCACAAACGCCGTCTCTCGGCGCTTGGCCCCGGTGGTCTGACGCGCGAACGTGCGGGCTTTGAGGTGCGTGACGTTCACCCGACCCACTATGGTCGGATGTGCCCGATTGAAACGCCGGAAGGTCCGAACATCGGTCTGATCAACTCGCTGGCCACCTTTGCCCGCGTGAACAAGTATGGCTTCATCGAAACACCCTACCGCGTTGTCAAAGACGCCGAGGTGACCGATGAGGTTCACTACATGTCCGCGACCGAGGAAATGCGTCACACCGTGGCGCAGGCGAACGCGACGCTGGATCAGAACGGCAAGTTCATCAACGATCTGGTGTCGACCCGTCAGGCCGGTGACTACACCCTCGCTCCGCGCGAGAATGTGGACCTGATCGACGTGTCGCCGAAACAGTTGGTTTCGGTTGCCGCATCGCTGATCCCGTTCCTTGAAAATGACGACGCCAACCGCGCTCTGATGGGCTCGAACATGCAACGTCAGGCGGTTCCGCTGCTGCGGGCCGAGGCACCGCTGGTCGGTACCGGGATCGAGGAAAAGGTTGCGATCGACTCGGGCGCTGCGATCCAGGCGAAACGCGCCGGCATCATCGACCAGGTCGATGCCCAGCGTATCGTTATCCGTGCCACCGAAGATCTGGAACTGGGCGACGCTGGCGTTGACATCTATCGTCTGCGCAAATTCCAGCGATCGAACCAGAACACCTGCATCAACCAGCGTCCGCTGGTGAAAGTGGGCGACACCGTCATGAAAGGCGAGGTTGTTGCCGATGGTCCGTCCACCGATATCGGTGAACTGGCGCTTGGTAAAAACGTGGTCGTCGCGTTCATGCCGTGGAACGGCTACAACTACGAAGACTCGATCCTGATCAGTGAACGTATCGCGCGCGATGACGTCTTTACCTCGGTCCATATCGAGGAGTTTGAAGTCGCCGCCCGTGACACCAAGCTGGGCCCGGAAGAGATCACCCGCGACATCCCGAACGTCGGTGAAGAAGCGCTGCGTAACCTCGACGAGGCGGGCATCGTTTACATCGGTGCGGATGTTGAGCCGGGCGATATTCTGGTCGGCAAGATCACTCCGAAGGGCGAAAGCCCGATGACCCCGGAAGAAAAGCTGCTGCGCGCCATCTTTGGTGAAAAAGCATCTGACGTGCGCGACACCTCGCTGCGCGTGAAGCCGGGCGATTACGGTACAGTGGTCGAAGTTCGCGTCTTCAACCGTCACGGCGTCGAGAAGGACGAGCGTGCGCTGCAGATCGAGCGTGAAGAAGTCGAGCGTCTGGCCCGTGACCGGGACGACGAGTTGGCGATCCTGGACCGCAACATCTATGCGCGTCTGCAAGGCCTGATCCTGGGTAAAACCGCTGTCAAAGGCCCGAAAGGCGTCAAGGCAGGCTCGGCAATCACCGAGGATCTGCTGGAAACCCTGACCCGTGGTCAGTGGTGGCAACTGGCGCTGGAAGACGAGAAGGACGCACAGATCGTCGAAGCGCTGAACGAGCAGTACGAAGTGCTCAAGCGTGCTCTGGACGCCCGTTTCGAAGACAAGGTCGAGAAGGTCCGCCGTGGCGACGACCTGCCGCCGGGTGTGATGAAGATGGTCAAAGTCTTTATCGCCGTGAAGCGTAAGCTGCAGCCGGGCGACAAGATGGCCGGTCGTCACGGGAACAAAGGTGTGATCTCCAAGGTTGTCCCGATGGAAGACATGCCGTTCCTGGCCGATGGTACTCCGGTTGACTTCTGTCTGAACCCGCTGGGTGTGCCGTCGCGTATGAACGTTGGTCAGATCCTTGAAACCCACATGGGTTGGGCCGCACGCGGTCTGGGTCTGAACATCGACGACGCACTGGGTGAATACCGCCGCTCCGGCGACCTGACCCCGGTGCGCGAAGCGATGAAACTGGCCTATGGCGAGAATGTCTATGAAGAAGGCATTGCCGACATGGACGAGGGTCACCTGATCGAGGCGGCGGGCAACGTGACCCGCGGTGTTCCGATCGCGACCCCGGTCTTTGACGGTGCCAAGGAAGCAGACGTCAACGACGCGCTGGTGCGTGCGGGCTTCTCGGAAAGTGGTCAATCTATCCTGTTCGACGGTCGCACCGGTGAGCAATTTGCGCGTCCGGTGACCGTGGGCATCAAGTACCTGCTGAAACTGCACCACCTGGTGGACGATAAGATCCACGCGCGTTCGACCGGGCCGTACAGCCTGGTTACCCAGCAGCCGCTGGGTGGTAAGGCGCAGTTCGGTGGTCAGCGCTTTGGTGAGATGGAAGTCTGGGCTCTGGAAGCTTACGGCGCCGCCTACACCCTGCAGGAGATGCTCACCGTGAAATCGGATGACGTCGCCGGCCGGACCAAGGTCTATGAGTCGATCGTCAAGGGCGAGGATAACTTTGAAGCGGGCGTACCGGAATCGTTCAACGTTCTGGTTAAAGAAGTCCGTGGCCTCGGCCTGAATATGGAACTCCTGGATGCGGAGGTTGAGGAGTAAGGGCCTCGGCTCTTCCTCCCGTCCCCCCTTCCGCAAAATTTGAGGTATCAAAATGAACCAGGAAATCACCAACAACCCGTTCAACCCGCTGACGCCGCCGAAGGTTTTCGACGAGATCAAGGTCTCGCTGGCCAGCCCTGAACGGATCCTGTCTTGGTCCTATGGTGAGATCAAGAAACCCGAAACCATCAACTACCGGACGTTCAAGCCCGAGCGTGACGGTCTGTTCTGCGCACGTATCTTTGGCCCGATCAAAGATTACGAATGTCTGTGCGGCAAATATAAGCGGATGAAGTATCGCGGCGTTGTCTGCGAGAAATGCGGTGTGGAAGTCACCCTGCAGAAAGTCCGCCGCGAGCGTATGGGCCACATCGAACTGGCCGCGCCCGTCGCACATATCTGGTTCCTGAAATCGCTGCCGTCCCGCATCGGTCTGATGCTGGACATGACGCTGCGCGATCTGGAACGCGTTCTGTACTTTGAAAACTATGTCGTCATCGAGCCCGGTCTGACTGACCTGACCTATGGCCAGATGCTGACCGAAGAAGAGTACATGGATGCGCAGGATGCCTATGGCATGGACGCGTTCACCGCCAACATCGGTGCTGAAGCCATTCGTGAGATGCTGGCCCAGATCGATCTGGAAGCCGAAGCCGAGCAGCTGCGCGCTGATCTGGCCGAAGCCACCGGTGAGCTGAAGCCCAAGAAGATCATCAAGCGTCTGAAGGTTGTTGAATCCTTCCTCGAGTCGGGCAACCGGCCCGAGTGGATGGTGATGACCGTGATCCCGGTCATCCCGCCGGAGCTGCGTCCGCTGGTTCCGCTGGATGGTGGCCGTTTCGCGACCTCGGATCTGAACGATCTGTATCGCCGCGTCATCAACCGGAACAACCGTCTGAAGCGTCTGATTGAGCTGCGCGCGCCTGACATCATCGTCCGCAACGAAAAGCGGATGCTGCAGGAATCCGTTGACGCTCTGTTCGACAACGGCCGTCGTGGCCGCGTGATCACCGGTGCCAACAAGCGTCCGCTGAAATCGCTGTCAGACATGCTGAAAGGTAAGCAGGGCCGCTTCCGTCAGAACCTTCTGGGTAAGCGCGTCGACTTCTCGGGCCGTTCGGTCATTGTGACCGGTCCGGAACTCAAGCTGCACCAGTGTGGTCTGCCCAAGAAGATGGCGCTGGAACTTTTCAAGCCGTTCATCTACTCGCGCCTTGAAGCCAAGGGTTTGTCTTCGACCGTGAAACAGGCGAAGAAACTGGTCGAGAAAGAGCGTCCCGAAGTGTGGGATATCCTCGACGAGGTGATCCGCGAACACCCTGTCATGCTAAACCGTGCGCCGACGCTGCACCGTCTTGGCATTCAGGCGTTCGAGCCGGTCCTGATCGAAGGTAAAGCCATCCAGCTGCACCCGCTGGTCTGTTCGGCCTTTAACGCCGACTTCGACGGTGACCAGATGGCCGTTCACGTTCCGCTGAGCCTTGAGGCCCAGCTGGAAGCCCGTGTTCTGATGATGTCGACGAATAACGTTCTGTCGCCTGCAAACGGTGCGCCGATCATCGTTCCGTCGCAGGATATGATCCTGGGTCTGTACTATGTGACCCTGGAACGCGAAGGCATGCCGGGAGAAGGCAAAGTCTTTGGTTCGATCGAAGAAGTCCAGCACGCGCTGGACGCGGGTGAGGTGCATCTGCACTCGAAAATCACCGCGCGGATCACGCAGATCGACGACGAAGGCAACGAAGTTCAGAAGCGTTACGAGACCACTCCGGGCCGTCTGCGTCTGGGTGCCTTGCTGCCGATGAACAACAAAGCGCCGTTCGAACTGGTAAACCGCCTGCTGCGGAAGAAAGAAGTGCAGCAGGTCATCGACACCGTCTATCGCTACTGCGGTCAGAAAGAGTCGGTTATCTTCTGTGACCAGATCATGTCGATGGGCTTCAAAGAAGCGTTCAAGGCGGGCATCTCGTTCGGCAAGGACGACATGGTTATTCCGGATGACAAATGGGGCATCGTTGATGACACCCGCGGTCAGGTGAAGGACTTTGAACAGCAGTACATGGATGGCCTGATCACTCAGGGCGAAAAGTACAACAAGGTTGTCGATGCCTGGTCGAAGTGTAACGACCGCGTGACCGAAGCGATGATGAGCACGATCTCATCCTCGGATCGGGCAGAGGACGGATCCGAGCAGGAACCGAACTCAGTCTATATGATGGCCCACTCCGGTGCGCGTGGCTCGGTCACTCAGATGAAACAGCTGGGCGGTATGCGCGGCCTGATGGCCAAACCGAACGGTGACATCATCGAGACGCCGATCATCTCGAACTTCAAGGAAGGCCTGACCGTTCTTGAATACTTCAACTCGACCCACGGCGCCCGTAAGGGTCTGTCGGATACCGCTCTGAAGACGGCGAACTCAGGTTATCTGACCCGTCGTCTGGTAGACGTGGCGCAGGATTGCATCGTTCGTGAGATCGACTGTGGCACTGAGCGCGCGATCACCGCCGAAGCTGCGGTGAACGACGGTGAGGTTGTTGCCTCGCTGGCCGAACGTGTGCTGGGCCGAGTCTCTGCCGATGACGTTCTGCGTCCGGGTACGGATGAGGTGATCGTGGCCGCTGGTCAGTTGATCGACGAACGTATGGCCGACACCATTGACGAAGCCGGTGTTGCGTCCATGCGCATCCGCTCGCCTCTGACCTGTGAGTCTGAGGAAGGCGTCTGTGCGACCTGCTACGGTCGTGACCTTGCGCGCGGTACCATGGTGAACACAGGTGAGGCTGTCGGCATCATCGCCGCCCAGTCCATCGGTGAGCCCGGTACACAGCTGACGATGCGGACCTTCCACATTGGTGGTGTTGCGCAAGGTGGTCAGCAGTCGTTCCAAGAAGCCAGCCAGGACGGTGTCGTTTCCTTCGAGAACCCGCAGATTCTGGTCAATGCCGCAGGCGAAAGTCTGGTCATGGGCCGGAACATGAAGCTGGTGATCAAGGACGAACACGGCGAAGAGCGTGCCAGCCACAAGCTGGGCTATGGTTCCAAGCTGTTCGTCAAGGATGGCACCAAAGTGGCCCGTGGCGACAAGCTGTTCGAGTGGGATCCCTACACCCTGCCGATCATCGCCGAGAAAGCCGGTACTGCGAAATACGTTGACCTCGTTTCGGGCATCGCTGTCCGCGATGAGACCGACGACGCAACCGGCATGACTCAGAAGATCGTGATCGACTGGCGTGCGGCCCCCAAAGGCAGCGATCTGAAGCCCGAGATCATTCTGGTCGGTGAAGATGGCGAACCGGTCCGCAACGATGCGGGCAACCCGGTTCACTATCCGATGTCGGTGGATGCGATCCTGTCGGTCGAAGATGGCCAGCAGATCGAAGCCGGTGACGTTGTCGCGCGTATCCCGCGCGAAGGTGCCAAGACCAAGGACATCACCGGTGGTCTGCCGCGTGTGGCCGAACTGTTCGAAGCCCGACGTCCGAAAGATCACGCGATCATCGCAGAAGCCGATGGTTACGTGCGCTTTGGCCGCGACTACAAGAACAAGCGCCGCATCAGCATCGAACCGGCGGATGAGTCGATGGAAACGATCGAGTATATGGTTCCCAAGGGCAAACATATCCCGGTCGCGGAAGGTGACTTTATCCAAAAGGGTGAATACCTGATGGATGGTAACCCGGCCCCGCATGACATCCTGTCCATCATGGGTGTCGAAGCGCTGGCGGATTACATGATCGACGAGGTGCAGGACGTCTATCGTCTGCAGGGCGTGAAGATCAACGACAAGCACATCGAGGTCATCGTGCGCCAGATGCTGCAGAAGTGGGAGATCCTGGATTCAGGCGACACCACCCTGTTGAAAGGCGAACATGTCGACAAGCAGGAGTTTGACGCAGCCAACGAGAAGACCCTCTCGCGCGGTGGCCGTCCGGCTCAGGGCGAACCGATCCTCTTGGGGATCACCAAAGCCTCGCTGCAGACGCGTTCGTTCATCTCGGCGGCGTCGTTCCAGGAAACCACCCGCGTGCTGACCGAAGCGTCAGTACAAGGCAAAAAGGACAAGCTGGTTGGCCTGAAAGAGAACGTCATCGTCGGTCGCCTGATCCCTGCCGGTACAGGTGGTGCAACCCAGGCTGTGCGTCAGGTTGCCCAGTCGCGCGACAACGTCGTGATCGAAGCCCGCCGGGAAGAGGCCGAAGCGGCCGCTGCCTTGGCTGCCCCGATTGTCGAAGACGACATGGTTGGAGACGAGCTGGACGTTCTGGTGGAAACCCCGGAAAGCCGCGAGTAAGCGACTACGATAATCCAAAGATCAGGCCCCGCGATTTCGCGGGGCCTTTTTCTTTGGGTGGCCGCCTGTGCCCTTTGCCTGGATTGAAGCGCTGACAATGGCAAGGGATGGGTCGCAGACTGTGCGGCTCGGTTCGGCGCAAATTAATATGAGCAGTTTTATTCTAGAAAAACCCTTTTCATGGTATGGTTTTTTACGTCTCGCGCACAAATCCACCGGAGATTTGAATTATGAGAGCTGTATTGAAATTGTCTCGTGCATTATCGGTTTTGGGGATTGGCCTGCTGGCGGCATGCAGTGACTACGCCTATGTCGGGATGCCGCAGGGGCAGCCGTCTCGGGAAGTAAAAATTCCCGATGGTACCACACGGCTTATTCCAGTTTCCGCTTCGATAGTGGGTCTTGCCTATGACCAGCCGCGGCGGCGGATTTTCCTGCGCAATCTCCCCGGTACACAGTTGCAGGAACTTGATCGAAATGGCCGCGTTCTACGCACCTTTTCGGCGCAGCGCGTACCGGCCGGTTGCGGAGGGGTTACTCCTGACGACTTCCCGATCAAGGAATGCGGGCTCGCTATTCGGGGTGCAGACGGCCATCTTTTCCTGGATCATCCAAACGGTCTGATGATTTCAGAATTGACGCGCGACGGGCAGTTCGTACGCCATATCAGGCTTGCGCAACCGCAAGGACCGATAGGAGGGCTGGCCTTCGACAAAAATACCGGCACCCTTTACGTGTTGTTTATTCGGAATCGTCTGATTGCCGAGATTGATCTGAACGGCACCACCAAAAGGGTCATTCGCCCAACCAACCCCTCGGTTGGTGCGGCATTGCAGATTGAGCGCTTTGGCCTCGGGATCAACGCTGAACGCCGTGAGCTTTACGTTGCACTTCAAAACGGCAACCGGCTTGGGGTTTTAAACATGTCCGGAGGGCTGATCGCGACGCATAACCTAAGTGCTGGGGTGACCGTCGAAGGTATCGGCGGTGGGCGCGTCTTTGGATTTTGATGGCGATTAGATTGTGTCCGGCAAATTGAGACGTAATTTTCCTGTTCGCCTACTAAGTTGCGTTGACAATAAGTCGATCGATTGAGCCAATGCAGCAATCGACTTTCGACCGGATTCTTTAGCCATGTCTCCAAACGTGCAAGGCGCGCTGCTGATGATGGGCAGCATGGCCGCCTTTACCATCAATGATGCTCTGATCAAGGCGGCAGGCGCCGAAATGCCGTTGTTTCAGATGGTAGCAATGCGCGGATTTTTGGCGACGGTTTTGGTGTTTCTGCTGGCGCGTCATCTGGGGGCGTTGCATCTGAATTTCCCGCGTCACGACAAATGGCTGGTGGTGATCCGGTGTCTGGCCGAGCTGTCGGCCACGTTCTTTTTTCTAACCGCGTTGCTGCATATGCCGCTAGCCAACGTGACCGCAGTGCTGCAGGCCCTGCCGCTGACGGTCACGCTGGGCGCAGTACTGTTTTTCCGCGAACAGATCGGGTGGCGACGAGTTCTGGCGATTGTGTTGGGCTTTGCCGGGATGCTGTTGATTGTGCGGCCCGGCCCCGATGGGTTCAGCATATACGCGATCTATGCCTTGATTGCGGTGGCATCGGTCACGGCACGGGATTTGATTACGCGGCGGATGTCGGTGCATGTGCCTTCGCTGGCGGTTACCTTGGCGACGTCCCTGACGATTACCGCGTCAGCGGGGATTGCCACGGTTGCGACGGGGTGGGAACCGGTGCCGGTCGGGGCTGGTTTGATGGTGGCATCGGCAGCGGTGTTCGTACTTGGGGGTTATCTGTTCAGCGTCATGGTTATGCGCGTAGGCGAGGTCGGGTTCGTCGCGCCCTTCCGATACTCCAGCCTGATCTGGGCGCTGGGGCTGGGGTGGCTGATTTTCGGGGAATGGCCGGACACGATTACTATGTTGGGGGCAACGCTGGTCGTTGGGGCAGGGCTGTTCACATTATTCCGCGAACGTCAGACGCAGCCCGCCGAGTGAACTTGACGCACAAAGTTCTGATCTATCGCAAAGCGGGCGATGAATTCACCTTCTTGTTCGGGTGTCAGAGGCAACAGCTCAGTCTTAGTGTCACGCGAATTGCGTGAATCGTTAAACTGGTTGAGCGTGCGAACCCACATCGGCGCGTCAGGATAACTGATGACCGGCATGAAATTCCCGATCCGGTGATGGGCGAAATTCATAATTGTCTGCTCGCAATTTCCACGCACATGCATCGCAAAGCCTATCCCCAACAGGGGGCGCATAACCTGGGCAGCCTGAATGCCATCTGTCCCGAATTCGGCCAGAAAGCCCTTGTTATAGTCGATGGCGACCGTTCGGTTGTTCTCCATCAGACCATTGCTCTCGTCGACGGCATGGCGCAGACGTTCGACAAAATCCACTGACACGGCATCATCGTCGTCATGGCGGAATTGAACGCAAGGGTCGCTGGGGTCGTTGCGGGCGGCATTCAGAATCTCTTTCATCACCTTGCGATGTCGACCCGGAGCGCGGGCGATGATCTGAACCTGGGGCATGCCGACGGTTAGATCACGCAATCGATCCAGAGCGGGTTTGGGAAGGCAATCACCGATCACGATGAGAAACTGAAAATCCTCGTTGGTCTGTTCTCGAATGCAGGGCAGTGTAGTGGTTTCGAACAGGCGAAAGCGTTCTTCTAGGCGGGCGGGGTTGTAAAGGTACCGCCGACGTTCTTCGATCGTTTCATGTTCGACCTGAAAGCCGCCATAGGCAGGATAGGAAAAGCGGCACAGGCCGATGATTTGCATATTTGATCCGTGGGGCAGCGTGTTGCACAGACTATGCCTGCCCGAAAAGGGTGTCGCAACGGCTGCGGTGCTGGAAATCCCGGAAGGGGCCTGATATTCCCGCATAAACAGACCAGTGAGACACCCATACGGGTGCACTGTTGACACTTGCTCCGACTCCCCCTATTACGCGCGCTATCTCGGTACCGGGGGCCGCCCCATAACCGATTTCAGTAATGGACTGGTCAAGGCCTGAACAATTTTGCAGTTCGCGCCCTCTGATAACCAACCGCGACGTTCACCTCGGAATGGGAACGCTCGCGGGTTTTGCGCTTGTGGACGCATAAGTGCAGCAAGTTTAACCGCACGCAACGCGCGTGCATGTCATGTGTGTTGCAAAACGGGGAAGAAACCGGAATGCCAACTATTCAACAGCTGATCCGCAAACCGCGGCAGCCCAAAGTAAAACGCTCGAAGTCCATGCACCTGGAGCAGTGCCCGCAGAAACGCGGCGTCTGCACCCGCGTGTACACCACCACACCTAAAAAGCCGAACTCGGCTATGCGTAAGGTTGCCAAGGTGCGCCTGACCAACGGGTTCGAGGTCATCTCGTACATCCCCGGTGAAAGCCACAACCTGCAGGAACACTCGGTTGTTCTGATCCGTGGCGGCCGTGTAAAAGACCTTCCCGGTGTGCGTTACCACATCCTGCGCGGTGTTCTGGATACTCAGGGCGTCAAAGACCGTAAGCAGCGTCGTTCGAAATACGGCGCGAAGCGTCCCAAGTAAGAAGGAGAGGCTGATATGTCACGTCGTCACGCCGCCGAAAAACGCGAAGTCCTGCCTGACGCCAAATTTGGCGACAAGGTACTGACCAAATTCATGAACAACCTGATGATCGACGGCAAGAAGTCGGTCGCAGAGCGCATCGTCTACAACGCGTTTGATCGCGTTGAAGGCAAGATCAAGCGCGCACCGGTCGAAGTGTTCCACGAAGCGCTCGACAACATCAAACCGTCGGTCGAGGTTCGCTCGCGCCGGGTTGGTGGTGCAACCTACCAGGTTCCGGTCGAAGTACGCCCCGAGCGCCGCGAAGCCCTGGCCATCCGTTGGCTGATCTCGGCTGCACGCGCCCGCAACGAAAACACCATGGAAGAACGCCTTGCCGGTGAACTGCTGGACGCTGTACAGTCCCGCGGTACTGCCGTGAAAAAGCGTGAAGACACCCACAAGATGGCCGAGGCGAACAAAGCCTTCAGTCATTATCGTTGGTAATCCAAGAGGCTTAGACCAATGGCACGCGAATATCCGCTCGAACTGTACCGTAACTTCGGTATCATGGCGCACATCGACGCAGGTAAGACCACCTGCTCGGAGCGTATCCTGTATTACACTGGTAAATCCCACAACATCGGTGAGGTGCACGATGGTGCAGCCACCATGGACTGGATGGAGCAGGAGCAGGAACGCGGCATCACCATCACTTCGGCTGCGACCACCACTTTCTGGGAACGCACCGAGGACGGTCAGACCGCAGAAACGCCTAAGCACCGCCTGAACATCATCGACACTCCCGGCCACGTTGACTTCACCATCGAAGTTGAACGTTCGCTGGCAGTTCTCGACGGTGCCGTCTGCGTTCTGGACGCAAACGCCGGTGTTGAACCCCAGACCGAAACCGTGTGGCGTCAGGCTGACCGCTACAAGGTTCCGCGTATGGTTTTCGTCAACAAGATGGACAAGATCGGCGCTGACTTCTTCAACTGCGTCAACATGATCGAAGACCGCACCGGCGCACGTGCTGTTCCGGTTGGTATTCCGATCGGCGCCGAGTCCGAGCTGGAAGGCCTGATCGACCTGGTCACCATGGAAGAGTGGCTGTGGCAGGGCGAAGATCTGGGCGCAAGCTGGATCAAAGCTCCGATCCGCGACAGCCTGAAAGACATGGCTGACGAATGGCGCGGCAAGATGATCGAAGCGGCCGTCGAAATGGACGACGACGCGATGATGGAATACCTGGAAGGCAATGAGCCCGACGTTCCGACCCTGCGCGCCCTGCTGCGCAAAGGTACTCTGGAAATCGCGTTCGTTCCGGTTCTGGGTGGTTCGGCGTTCAAGAACAAAGGCGTTCAGCCGCTGCTCAACGCTGTGATCGACTATCTGCCTAGCCCGCTGGACGTTGTTGATTACATGGGCTTCAAGCCCGGCGACGAGGAAGAAGTTCGTGACATCGCCCGTCGTGCAGACGACGACATGGCCTTCTCGGGCCTGGCATTCAAAATCATGAACGACCCCTTCGTTGGCTCGCTGACCTTCACTCGGATCTACTCGGGCACCATGAACAAAGGTGACTCGATCCTGAACTCGACCAAAGGTAAGAAAGAGCGCATCGGTCGTATGATGATGATGCACTCGAACAACCGGGAAGAGATCGAAGAAGCGTTTGCAGGCGACATCATCGCGCTGGCGGGTCTGAAAGACACCACCACCGGTGACACCCTGTGTGACGCGAAGGATCCGGTGGTTCTGGAAACCATGACCTTCCCCGATCCGGTGATTGAGATCGCGGTTGAGCCCAAAACCAAGGGCGACCAAGAGAAGATGTCCCAGGGTCTGGCCCGTCTGGCCGCCGAAGACCCGTCCTTCCGTGTGGAAACCGACCTGGAATCGGGTCAGACCATCATGAAGGGCATGGGCGAACTTCACCTGGACATCCTGGTGGACCGTCTGAAGCGCGAATTCAAGGTCGAGGCGAACATCGGTGCACCGCAGGTGGCATACCGTGAGACCATCTCGATGCCGGTCGAACACACTTACACCCACAAGAAACAATCGGGTGGTTCGGGTCAGTTCGCCGAAGTCAAGCTGGAGATCCAGCCGACCGAGCCGGGCGAAGGCTATTCGTTCGAAAGCCGCATCGTTGGTGGTGCCGTTCCGAAGGAATACATCCCGGGTGTTGAAAAAGGCATCAATTCGGTCATGGATAGCGGCCCGCTGGCTGGCTTCCCCGTGATCGACTTCAAGGTTGCCCTGCTGGACGGTAAGTTCCACGACGTTGACTCGAGCGTTCTGGCGTTCGAAATCGCATCGCGGATGTGTATGCGTGAAGGCATGCGCAAAGCTGGCGCAAAACTGCTGGAACCGATCATGAAGGTCGAAGTGATCACCCCAGAAGAGTACACCGGCGGTATCATCGGCGACCTGACCTCGCGTCGGGGCCAGGTGTCTGGACAAGAGCCGCGCGGCAACGCGATCGCAATCGATGCGTTTGTTCCGCTGGCCAACATGTTCGGCTACATCAACACTCTGCGTTCGATGTCGTCGGGTCGTGCCCAGTTCACCATGCAGTTCGACCACTACGATCCGGTTCCGCAGAACATCTCGGACGAGATTCAGGCGAAATACGCATAAGCAAAGATTTGAGGGAGCGCGGCTAACGCGCTCCCTTCATTACCGAAAAAGGAGGCCATCATGGCAAAGGAAAAGTTTGAGCGTACAAAACCGCACGTCAACATCGGCACGATTGGGCACGTTGACCACGGTAAAACCACGCTGACCGCAG